>JBARNH010000001.1:0-21441 GCA_049802875.1 Thermoplasmata archaeon
GCTCGCGCGAGCGGCCGGCCGGACCGCGCCGGAACCGCTTCGGTTGACCGAGGAGCTCGGCCCCGCGAACGGTCGGTACATCACGCCCTTGCGGGAGGACCCCTTCGAAGTATCCCGCGAGGAGACGATCCGGCTCTTGACCGACGCGGAGAAGCGGCTGCACGTCGGTCCCGAGGTGAAGAGCGGTCTCGCGTCGTTCCAGGCGTGGGAGGAGACGAAGCGGTTCCGTTCCTCGGACGGGGTCGCGTTCCGTTCGCGCATCATTCACGTGGGGGCGGGTCTCAAGGCGACCGCGGTCCGGGGGGCGATGGTCCAGCACCGGAGCGCTCCCGCGTCGTTCGGCGGTGCGTACCGCCAGGCCGGATACGAGTTCGTGCGCGGGCTTGAGCTCGACGAGCGCGCCGAGTCCGTCGGCGCGGAAGCGGTCCAACTGTTGGACGCCCCGGCGTGCCCGACGGGCACGACCACGCTCGTGCTGGGGTCCTCGCAACTTGCCCTGCAGGTCCACGAGAGCGTGGGTCATGCGGTGGAACTCGACCGCATCTATGGGAGCGAGGCGGCGTACGCCGGCACCAGCTGGGTCACGCCCGACGGGATCGGCAGTCTCACGTACGGTAGCGAACTCATGAACGTCGCTGCCGACGCCACGGAGCCCGGAGGGCTGGGCACCTTCGGATGGGACGACGAGGGAGTCCCCGCCCAGCGGGTCCCGATCGTGAAGTCCGGTACCCTGGTCGGCGTCCTCTCGTCCCGGGAATCCGCCGCGCGGCTCGGGCTGGCCCGCTCGGGGGGGACCGCTCGAGCCGACGGCCCGGACCGCGCGCCGCTGATCCGAATGACGAACATCGACCTCGGTCCGGGCGAGCTCTCGTTCGACGAGTTGCTCGAGGACATCGAGGAGGGGGTCTTCCTCGATACCAACCGGTCGTGGTCGATCGACGACAAGCGGCTCAATTTTCAGTTTGGGACCGAGGTGGGCCATCGGATCGAGCACGGCGAGCTCGGGGGGCTGATCCGCAACCCGATCTACTCGGGGATGACCCCGGAGTTCTGGAGCTCGATGGACGCGGTCGGCGACCGGTCGACCTGGCAGCTCTGGGGGGTCCCGAACTGCGGAAAGGGCCAACCGGGCCAGACGGCACGCGTGAGCCACGGCGCGCCGATCGCGCGGTTCCGTCGCATCGCCGTGCGGGGCGGGTAGCCGTGGTCCGACGTCGGTCGGCTCGGAACGACCCCGTCGGTGCGGCCGTTCGAGATCTCCCGGACGGTGTCACGGCCGATGCCCGGCTGACCCGATCGGCGTGGACCACGATCCGGTTCGCGAACGGGCGGGTGCACCAACCCCACTTCGAGCGTACGACGCACCTCTCGTTCCGCGTCGCCGACGAACGGCGACTCGGGACCGCTACGACGGTGGACCTCTCCCCGGAGGGCGTGGCCTCGGTCGTTCGGGCGGCGCGCGCCATGGCCCGGATCGCCCCGGTCGAATCGAAGTTCCCGGGATTTCCGACCGACTCCTCGCGTCGACCGGCGACGGTCCCGTACTCGCGCTCGACCGCGAAGCTCGGCCCCGAGCAAGTGACTCGCATCGCCGAGCGGATCCTCGCCTCCGCCGGCGACCGCGCTCCCGGAGGACGGATCGCCGGTGCCGTGAACGTCGGGATGCAGGAGCTTCGGGTCGTCAACTCGGAGGGCCTCGACCGAACGGCCCGGTCGTCGGCCGCCCAGGCGAGCGTGCTGGTCGACCGACCGGAGCGCGAACCGCCGGTCTCGGGATGGTCCGATGCGGCCCACTGGGACGCGGCGCGGCTGTCGCCGGAAACCTTGGGACTCGAGGCGGCCGAACGGATGGCGACGACCGCGCCGCAATCGGTGGCGCCGGGGGCGTACCGGGTGGTGCTCCGGGACTCCGCGGTCGCGAGCGTCCTCGAGTTTCTGGGACATCTCGGGTTCGGAGGGAACGGAGAGCAGGAGGGGTGGAGCTGCCTGCGGAGACGACGAGGTCGCCGTATCGCTCCCGACGCGGTCCATCTGGTCGACGACGCCCGTTCGAGCGGCACGCTGCCGGCCGCCATCGACTACGAGGGAGTGGCGACCCGGGCCCTCCCGCTCATCGACCACGGCGTCGCGGGGCCGGCGGTCACCGATGTCGTGACGTCGGGCCGGCTCGGCCGACGGCTCACCGGCCACGCGTTCCCTCCGGAATCTCCGTCCGGGGAGTGGGGACCGGTCCCTTCGCACTTGCTCCTCGCCGGCGGCGACGCGCGCGAGGAGGAATTGATCCGGGCCACGCGACGTGGCCTGCTTGTGACCCGATTCCACTACGTTCGGGTCGTCGACCCGGGTCGGGGGATCATCACGGGGATGACGCGCGACGGCACCTACCGCATCGAGGGCGGAGAGGTCGTCGGCCCGGCCCGCAACCTTCGGTTCACCGAGAGCATTCTTGCGACCCTGCGCGGGGCCGAACTCGTCGGCCGCGCGCGACGCGTCCACAATTCGGACGAGCGCGGGGTGTTCGCCACGACGTGCCCGGCACTCCTGACCCGATCGTTCCGATTCACCTCCGCTACCCTCTTCTAACCCCGCGGGTCGTCCGCTCCATGCCTTCGCCGCTCCGGCTCGGCGTTCTGGCGTCGGGAGAAGGCACGACGCTCGACGGACTCGCGAGCGCGATCACGGGCGATTCCAATTCCCTCCAGATCCAACTCGTGATCGCCGACCGGCGGGGGGTGCCGGCCATCGAACGGGCGCGACGCCACGGTCTCGCTACGACCCTCGTGCCGTACGATGAGACTGACGTGGAAGGGTGGTCCCGTCGCCTCACCGACGAGCTCGAGTCGCACCGCGTCGACCTCGTCGTGCTCGCCGGTTTTCTTCCGATCCTCCCCTCGTCATGGATCGAGCGGTGGCGCGGTCGCGCGATCAACCTCCACCCGTCGCTCCTTCCCCGCTACGGCGGACGGGGGATGTACGGCCGGCGGGTCCACGCCGCAGTTCTGGCGGCCGGGGACACCGAGACCGGGGCCACCGTTCACCTCGTGACCGACGCGGTCGACGCCGGACCGACCGTCGCGCAACAACGGATGGCGGTCGTTCCGGGGGACTCGCCCGAATCGCTCCGAGAGCGGCTGCGTCCGGTCGAGATCGCCCTGCTCGTCGCGACGCTGCGTCGATTCGCCGACGGCTCGATCCCGCTGCCCTACCCCGGAGGCGACGACCGGGCGCGAGACCGGCCGGCCGAACCGGCGCTTCGGGAATGAGCCGACGGCCGGGTCGAGCGGTCCCCTCCCATCAGGTCGGCCAGCGGGGTGGGATGATGGGGCAGGTCGAACGAAAGTCGGTGGCGCGTCGTCTGGGGCGGGAATAGTTCGCCCGCGCGGGCCCGGCGGACGACCTCCGGCTTCGGGATCGGAGGGCCCGGATTCCACCGGTCGACGCGGAGAAGGTCGCTCTCGTAATCGATGACCCACGCCGGGACGCGTACGGCCCCGAGGCGCCGGAGGGCGGCGACTCGATGATGACCGTTCAGGATCACGTCCGACCCTCGCGCGACCCAGATCGGATCCTCGAAGACCTGCGTCCGGCGCAATTCCGTCTCGAGGTGGCGCACCTTGGACGGGACCACCTGCTCGTGGGCGCGGAGCGCGGCGAGGGGGAGGAGCGCGAACTCCGCGGCCTCCGTCATGCGGCCCGCCCCTCCCGGGCTTCGAGGATCGCGCGCCGTACGTAGACCGAGACCATTCGACGGCGGTAGTCCGGCAGGAGGAATGTGTTGTGGACCGGTCGCACGAGCCGGGCAATCGCTTCGCCGAGCTCACGGACTCGATCGTCGGTCAGGTCTTCCCCCGCGAGCGCGTCCGTCAGCTCGTCGAACCGACGCGGATACGTCTCCGCGCCGCCGATCGCGAGCCGAAGGCGTTCGACCCGGCCGCCGTCCTCCCAGCGTCCGGCGACCGCGACGCCGAGTTCGGGGAAATCATAGGACGGACGGACTCGCAATTTCTTGTACCGCCCCCGAAGACCTCGCGCCGTTGGGGGGAGGTGTACCGCGACCACGACCTCTCCCGGGCCAAGCTTCGTGCGCTTGATCCCGTCGCCGGCGGCATCGTAGAGGTCGGCGAGGGGCATCCGGCGGCGTCCGCCCGGCCCCGCGACCTCCACGTCGGCGTCCAGCGTCAGCAGCGCGGGGGCGAGGTCGCCGGAGAACGTCGCGTAGCACCGTTCCTTCTGGGGGACGACGTGGCATCGGTCCCCATCGGCCTTGAGGCAGAATCCCAGGCTCGCCCGCCAGAAGTAGCTCTGATTGAAGAAGAAGCAACGCGTCTCGACCAGGAGGTTGCCGCCCACCGTTCCGCTCGCACGAACGAGCGGGGTCGCGACCTCCCCGAGCGCGTCCGCGAGCCCTGGGAACGCATCCCGGATCGCGTCATCGCGCTCGAGCGTTCCCAACGTCTCCATCGCGCCGAGCCGGTCGACCGAGTGGCCGCGCAGTTCCGGGACCGAGTCGAGGGCGATCAGGTGGGGGCGGAGGTTGAGGTGCATCTTGTAGTTGGGTAGGAGGTCGGTACCGCCCGCGAGGTAGTCGAACCGGCCGGCGAGGTCGGCCGCGAGGCGAACCGTGGCGTCGAGAGAGTCGGGGCGATGCAGTTCGAACGGGTCGAGGTGCATGAAACCTACGACCCCTTCCAGGGCCGGCCCTCCTTGCGTCGCTGGTCGATCCCCCGGAGGACTCGGTCGGGAGTGATCGGAAGTTCGGTGAAACGCACCCCGATGGCATCGTAGAGCGCGTTCCCGACCGCAGGTAGGGTCGCGATCAGCGGACCCTCCCCGGCCTCCTTCGCGCCGAACGGCCCTTCGGGGTCGTCGTCCCCGACCAAGAGGATCTCGACCTGGGGCATCTGCTCGGGCGTCGGGATCTTGTACTCGAGAAGCGACGCGTTGAACAGCCGCCCACCGCGATAGTTCATCGATTCGCCCATCACTTGGCCGAGTCCCATGTGGATCGACCCTTCGACCTGCCCTTCGACCGCGAGTCGATTGAGCGCCCGGCCGCAATCGAAGGCGGCCCAGATCTTTTCGACGTGATACTCACCCGTGTCGACGTCCACGTCGACCTGGGCGACGTACGCCGCGAAGGAGTAGGCGGGGGCCGTGCCCGCGCGAGCCCCCTTGAACGTCCCCCCCTTGGGGGTCGTGTCGTACGATCCGCTCGCCGTCAGCGCGCCCACGCGCTCCATCGCCTTGTGGAGAGCATCCAGGAACGCCACCCCGACCGCCGGTTCGCCCCGGACCTGGAAGCGTTCGTAGGCCACCTCGAGCGTCTCCCAAGGCCGACCGAGCAGTTCCGCGGCGCCGGCCAGGAGCGCGGCCCGCAGCTGTTCTGCCGCGGCGCGCGCCGCATTCCCCATCATGAAGGTGACCCGGCTCGAATACGAGCCGAGGTCGATCGGGCTCACGTCGGAGTCGACCCGCTGCACGTGCACCCGCGCGAGGTCGACCCCTAGCACCTCGGCCACGATCGCCGCGAGGAGCGTGTTCGACCCTTGCCCGATGTCGGCCTGCATCGAGTGGACGGCGATCCCGCCGTCCATGTCGACCTTGAGGTGGACGGTCGATTGCGGCATCTTCGGCGTGAAGTGGATCGGGCTGTTGGACCCCGAGATGTAGAAGCCGCACCCGAGGCCGACCCCCTTGCCGTAGGGGAGGTGTCGGAACTTCGAATCCCAGCCGCTCTTTTCCCGAGCAGCCGCGAGACACTTCAGGAACGAGGTGGAGGTGATCCGAAATTCGTTGACGGTCGTCGAGTTCGGAGGGAGCGCGTTCCGGGCCCGCAGGTCGAACGGGTCGAGGTGCAACCGCTCGGCGAGGAGGTCGAGCGCGACCTCGACGGAGTATCGGATGTTCGTGCCGCCGTGCGCTCGCATCGCGCCGGACGGCGGTCGGTTCGTATAGACCCGACGCCCCTTGTACCGGAAGTTCGGCACTCGATACGGGCCCATCGACAGCACGCCGTTGTAGTAGGTCGTGACGGTCCCGAAGGAACTCCACGCTCCCCCCTCGATCAACGCCTCGATATCGTACGCGAGGATCCGGCCTTCCGCGTCGACGGCGATCCGGACGTCGTTCTGCGTCGGGTGCCGGCCGTGGTTCGTGTAGAACACGTCCTCCCGGTCCATGAGCAGTTTCACGGGTCGCCCGGTTTCGATCGCGAGCGCCGCGCACACGATCTCGTGCGGGAGAGGGTCCGATTTTCCGCCGAAACCGCCCCCGACCTCAGGCTTGATGACCCGGATCCGGTGCATCGGGATCCCCAGGACCTCCGAGAGCGATCGGTGAAGGTAGTGCGGCACCTGGGTCGCGCTCCATACGGTCACCCGACCGTCCGGCGTCGCCTCCGCGACCGTCGCCATCGGCTCGGTGAACGCATGGGTCACCCCCGCGAACGTGCCCCGGACGCGCACTGATTCGGCCGCCCCGGCGAACGCGGCATCGACGTCCCCGAAATGCTGAACGACCTCTTTCTGGATGTTCGTCCCGTTCAAACCCCGGGCGTGGATCGGCTCGGCGACCTTGGAGAGCCCGATGCGGGGGTCCGCGTACTCCGGCAGCTCCTCGACGTCGACCCGGATCAACGCGAGCGCCGCTTCGGCGGTCACTTCGTCCTTCGCAGCGACGGCGGCGATGATGTCGCCGTTGTACCGAGCCTTTCCGACCGCGATCGCCGTCTCATCATGCGTGATCGGCAGGACCCCGAACGGGGTGGGGTACTTCTCTCCCGTGAGTACGGCGTAGACTCCGGGGAATGCACGCGCAGCGCTCGTGTCGATCGCGCGCAGGCGAGCGTGGGGCCACGGACTCCGGAGCAATCGAGCGACCAGCATCCCGGGACGGCGGATATCGTCGGTGTACTCCGCCCGACCCGTCACTTTGAGGGGTCCTTCGATGTACGGAATACGGTGGCCGAGCAGTCGATACTGCGAGGGCTCGGTCGACTCCATCACGCCTCGCCACGCGCGACCGATTCGATCGCCTCGATGATCTTTGTATAGCCGGTGCATCGGCAGAGATTGCCCGAGATCGCGCGCACGACCTCGTCGTGCGTCGGATGCGGATTCTCGCGCAGGAGCGCGGTGGCGGTAACGACGAACCCGGGGGTACAGAAGCCGCACTGCGTCGCGCCGCGCTGGACGAACGCGTTCTGGATCGGGGAGAGGCCCTGAGGCGGCGAGAGCCCCTCGATCGTCGTGACCTCCCGGCCTTCGACCAGACGGGCCAGTGAGAGGCAACTCAAGGTCGCGCGGCCGTCGATCAGGACCGTGCAGCATCCGCACGTCCCGAGGTCGCATCCCCGCTTGGTGCCGGTCAGCTCGAGGTCTTCCCGGAGAAGGTCGAGCAGGATCCGGGACGCCTCGCACGGCGTCTCGACCGGTTGGCCGTTCAGTCGAAACTTAAGAGGGTCGGGAGACGACATCGCCCTCCGCGGTCGATGCACGGTGCGCCCGCACTGGGGTGAGTGAGGACGCGGGGTGCATGCCTTGCACGATCTCCGCGACAATGCTGACGGCGATCTCGGGCGGGCTCTGGGCGCCGATCTCGAGGCCGACCGGGGATCGGATCCGAGCGATCGCCTCGCGCGGCACACCCTGCGCCCGAAGACTTCCGAACATGTGCTCCCGCTTCGCTGCGCTCGCGATCAGTCCGATCGTGTTCGGGAAGCGCCCGATCGAATCGTGCAGGACTTCGAGGTCCTTCTTCGCGTCATACCCTAGGAGGAAGAGATGGGTGAACGTCGTCGGCTCGAACACGGACCACAACCGGTCGGGAGCGACGACCTCTCGGCGTTCCGCGCTTGGAAACCGGTCCTCGCCGACCCAGTCCGGCCGGTCGTCCGCGACGCTGTAGTCGTATTCCAGGGTCGGAAGTATCGTCGCGAGCGCGTGAGAAACGTGGCCTCCTCCCCAGAGCAGCAGATTCGGTCGGGCCGCGACGTACTCGAGCGCGATATCGACCGATCCACCGCACAGGCTCGGCAGGCCGCCCTCTTTCCATGCCTGAAGGTCGAAGTGATGCAGGTCGCCGGTGCGGGCCGCAAATGACCGCTGCGCGAGCTCCTTGACGCGCTCTTCCAAGGCCGCGCCGCCCACGGTTCCGACGCACGAGCCGTCCGCACGGACGAGCATGGAAGCGCCCTGCTTGCCGGGCACCGAGCCGGTCGCTCGAACGACTGTCGCGCGGACGAACGGCTGATGCGCCTCCATCAGGCGGAGTGCCTCGCGGGTCAGTCGACGATCCATCAATCCTCCCGGCGCGCGAGCCACGCATCGAAGGCGTTTCGGTACTCCTCGGGAGTGTCGATACTCGCGAGGATGCCCGCGTCGTCGACCGCCACCCGCCGAACCTGAGGCCCGAGTTCCGGCATCAGCGCGCGGATCGGTGCGTCCGGGCGGAGCTCGAGGATTTCGGGCCGGACCCGCTCTTTCCACAGCACGGGGTGACCCCCTTCTCCCTGGTACGTCGGTACGAACCAGAGTCCGAGGTCATCGGAGTCCCGAGCAGCTCCTAAGAGCTCCAGGGTTCGGGAACACACGAACGGGTGGTCGACCGGCCACAGTAGGACGTCCGTTCCGGGCGGCAGGGCCCGAAGTCCGGACTGGATGGACGCCGTGCGCCCTTCGTACCATTGCTCGGAGTCGACGAGTTGGACCCCGAGACCTCGAAGCTCGTCCGAGATCGGGTGGTGGTGCGGGCCGACGACGACGACCACTGGATCGTATCCTCCATCGAGACTCATCTCGGCCATACGACGGATCGCCGTACGCTCACCGGCGCTGACCAACGCCTTGGGGTACCCCCCGAAGCGGGTCGACGCCCCGCCAGTGAGAAGGAGGGCCGACGTGCTCATCGTTCCGTGGTTCGACGCGTACGCATCTCCCCACGTTCGTCACGCCCCGCCGAATAGTTAAGGAACCGCCCGGACGGAGCCGCTTCCACGACCCGGCCGACGTCCCGGAATCGGCCGAGGCGACGTCCGTTCCGTACCCGTCAGTCGCGCGCCTCCGTCCCTTTAAATAGCCCGGCCGAGTGGGCGCGCCGCTCCATGACCCACCCGAACGATGTTCCGCCCTCGGCGTTCCTCCCCCGGCTCGCTACCGAATTGCGCACCCGGCAAGCAGTCCAACCACCGCCCTGGGCGATGTTCGTGAAGACCGGGGTGCACAAGGAGCGCGCGCCGACTCAAACCGATTGGTGGTACCTGCGCAGTGCTTCGGTGCTGCGGAAGGTCTACCTCCAGGGGACCGTCGGGATCCAGCGCCTCAGCGCCGAATACGGAGGTAAGAAGGACCGGGGCAGCGCGCCGTATCACGCCCGGAGCGGCTCCCGATCGGTCCTGCGCGAGATCGTCCACCAGCTCGAGAAGTCCGGCCTTCTCCAGGCCTACAAGACCAAGGGCCGGCGGGTCAGCCCCGAGGGGGCCCGGCTGCTCGACACGGTCTCGCGCGACGTCCTCAAATCCCTCGCCGCCGACCGACCCGAACTCGCCAAGTATCTGTGACGACCGTACCGTAGGAGCGGACAGGTGGTCGATGGCGCAGGGGGAGGATTCCGAACTCAACGAGTTGCGGCGCCGCCGTTTGCACCAACTCCAACAGGCCCAGATGGCCGAGGCGCAGAACCCGCAGGCGTACGCTGCTCAGGAGGCCGAGATGCAACGTCGGGAACAGGAGCGGGCCGACGCGCTTCGTCGGATCCTCACTCCCGAGGCCCGCGAGCGGCTCGGAAGGATTCGGCTCGCGAAGCCGGATATCGCCGCGTCCGTCGAGCAGCAACTCCTTCAACTCGCCGCGGGAGGTCGACTCCAGCGACAGGTCGACGACGCGACCTTGCGCGCTCTCTTGGAGCGGATCATGCCCGAACGACGCGAGATCAACATCACTCGACGGTGAACGGGAGGGTCCTTGGCGAACCGTAGAAAGAGTCTCGCGCGCAAGACCCGACTGTTCCGTATCGTGAACGGCAACCGTCGCGTTCCCGCGTGGGTCATGCAACGCACGAACCGCTCCGTGACCCGCCACCCGAAACGGCACACCTGGAAGAGGGGTCACTTGCACAAGTAACCCGGGGTCGGAGACATCGGAATGGCGACGAAAAAGACCCCGGAGCGACGCGGCGAGGAGCTCGAACGCGAGTACGTCATCCCCCTGCGTGCCAGCATGCACCAGCCGAGCCGACGGCGCCGTGCGGGCCACGCGCTGGAGACGGTCCGTCGATTCGTCGTCCGTCACATGAAAGGAAAGTCCGAGGACGTCTGGATCGACCCTCGGCTCAACGAGCACATCTGGGAGCGGGGCATCCAGCACATCCCGTCATACGTCCGGGTCAAGGCGATCCGTTTCGAAGACGGCCTCATTGAGGTCGACCTTCTCGCGGCCGACTGAGACCCCTCGCGGGAGATCCCTCGCGTGCCGGTCGGTCGAACGCTCTTCGGCGGAAGCCCCTACCTCGGCGTGTACCTCCGCGTCGCCGAAGGAACCGCTCTCGTCCCACCTTCCGCGCCAGCGCCGCTCGAACGGGAGGTCGAGCGAACCCTCGGAGTCCGGATCGTCCGGACCAACGTCGCGGACAGTGAGGTCGTCGGTTCGTTAGTGGCGCTGAACTCTCACGGGGTGGTGGTGGGAGATGATCTCGACCCCGTCGAGCGCAAGGCCCTCGAGGACTTCGGCGCGGTCTCGGTCGTCCGCCAGCGCCAGAACGCGATGGGCAACAACGTTCTCGCGAACGACCACGGCGCGCTTGTCCACCCGGAGTTCTCTGATGGGGCGCTCGAAGCGATCGGCGCCGCGCTCGGGGTACCGGTCCGACGCGGAACGCTCGCCGGGCTCGGAACGGTCGGGATGGCCGGTCTCGCGACGAACCGCGGAGCGGTCGTTCATCCGAAGGCGACCGAACGCGAAGTTGCACTCGCGGGTGAAGTTCTCGGGGTCCCCGTCCACCGATCGACCGCGAACTTCGGGGTGCCGATCGTCGGTGCCTGTGTCGTCGCGAACTCGAGGGGCCTGCTCATGGGCCGACCGACGACGGCCGTGGAGATCAGCCACCTGCAGGAGGGCCTGCAGATCTTCGAGTGACGGGACGGACGGCGAACCGAGGACCGTCGCTTTCAGGTCCCGCGCTTTCGCTTGACGTAGCGGACAGCGTATCCGGCGATCCGGTTGGCGAGCTTCTTGTGGGTCACTTGCAGCTTTCCGTCGACCACGACGCCGAGGTCCGTGAGTTCGAGAACCTTCTGTTTGTTGTGCGCAAAATCGCCGGTGAAATCGTCCGGATAGTGGCGGACCAGCTCGATCGCGACCCGCTTGATGTACGTCTGTCGAATATTGCCCATTCGGGCGGGGCCGACCCAGGTGCCGTTTATAACCGTTGCCCGGAGCTCCGCCGAAGGGCGGACGCAACTGCTCTATTCCGTCGGAAGCCACAAATACCCTTCCCGAGGCTAACATAGCTCGTGCGCTGCGTTGGGATCGATCGGGAGGCTCCTTCGGCCTGACCGGCCGGTGGCGTCCGTACGGTAGCGCTCGCCCCGTTCCACCATGGCCGACGATTCTGGAACCGTTCCCGCTAACCCGCCGATTCGGGAACGGAACGTTCTGCTGCTCGACCTCTCGAAGAGCATGCTAGCGCCGCTGCCCGACGCGGTCGTGGGACAGCCCGACCGGCAGAAGATCGAAGTCGCGCGGACCGCGGTCTTTCGGATCCTTCAGGACGCCAGCACTTCCGGGGCGCTCTTCGGCCTCGTCACGTTCACCGAAACCGTCCGCGTCGCGGTTCCGCTGGTCGACATCCACCGCGAGAACCTCCCGTACATCGAGAACCTGATCTCACTCCTCACCCCGAGCGGCCGGTCCGCGATTTGGGACGCGCTCGCCGTGGGGGCCGACCTCCTGCGAATGGGTACGCAGGGGGTACAGGGGAACCTCGTGCTCGTCACCGACGGTTGGGACAACGCCTCGACGCGCTTCGACGTCCAGCTTCCGTCCGGTCCCAAGCTGGCCCCGGGGCGGATCGATCTCGTGTCCTACATGCTCCCCGCCGGGTCTCGCCTTTCGCTGCGGGTCATCGGGATCGGGAGCGGCGACGAGAAGGACAAGGGCGTCGACGCGGCCCGGATGAACTATCTGATCTCGCAGATGGGAATTCGCGCCGGTGAAACGGGGCTCCCGGCGGTCTTCAGCTTCCAAGAGGTCACCACCGGTTCCCAGCTGTTCGCCCAGATGGTCAACGCGTTCCTGGACGTCGGCTACGAGGACGATCGGCCGATCGAGGAGCTGCATCCCGAGGAACTTGCACGGCACGCGGCCAACGCGGCCAAGGCACTGAAAGAACCTCAACAGCACGCCACGGTCTCTCGCATCAACTCGGGCCAGGGCGTGGCCCGCGCGACTCCGGAGGTGAACTACTCGGAAGCTCCGGACATCGAGGTCGACGTCGTCACGACGACCGGCGGCACGACCCCGGCGTATCTCAAGGAGCGGTACGGCCCGCTCGGCGAGGTGGTCGAGGCGTACATGAGCGGCCAGCCGGACGTCGCCCTCGGGCTCCTCGCGAAGGCGGCGCCCGTTCTGCCGCCCGTGACTCGGCTCTACTGGGAGGCTCGGATTCAATACTCCAACCGTTCGGTCGTCGAGGCCGCGCGCTCGTTGCTCCAGGCGTGGACCGAAGCCGAGAAGCTGCCGCCCGCGACCCAGCCCAAGATCCTGCGCCGGCTCGCGCTGCTCCAAGCCCGGATGCAGAACGACAAAGAGACGGAGACCCTCGTGCGGTTCATTGACGACACGGAGCACCGGCTCGGCAATGCGGACGATGCGACGAGGGAACGTCTCATGAGCCTGTTCGGCCGACTGATGGAGCTGCGGGGGACCTACCAATTGACTCGCATCGCCGAGACCGGGGACCTCCAGGACGCCGCGGTCAAGCACGAAGAGGCGGTCGGCCAGGTGTTCGGATTGCTCCAGGACGCCCGCCTCGACCTCTCCGCCAACGGGCCGGCGGTGGAGGGTGCGCTCGACTTCATCGAGATATGCCTCGCGGAGATGAGGTAGGGGAAATCGGATGCCGGCGGTCAAGGTCACCACGAAGACCCGGCGAGCGCCGGGGACGAAGCGCGCGGTCAAGTCGAATGTCGACACCGCTCGGATCGCGGTGATCGGCATCCCTGCGTCGGGGAAGACGACGTACTTCCGGTTCCTCTCCGGGCACTTCGGCCTCAACCTGCCGATCCTCTACATTCCGGCCCGGGCGGACGGGGGCCAGCTCCCGCTCTACGGCGACCTCGAGAACGACGTGGCGCTCGAGGAGACGACCTACGAAACGACGGACCCCACGGACCCTGAGGGAAGCCTCGAAACGACGACCCGGTTCTACGTCAACCGCCCGATGGAGGACCGACGCAAGCTCTGGGTCGAGCTCTCCGCGGGTCGCGACGAACAGGGCGTCCTCACGAAGTACCCTCTGCCCACGAAGTTCAACCAGTTCGTCGAGATGAAGCTTCGATTCCGGTACGGTGCCCCCGGGGGCGACGGCTCCCGGCCCCTCGAGCTGAACACGATCGACGAGGCCGGCGGGATCATCGCCGACTACTTCACCTACGACCGGCTCTGGCTCGAGTCGTCGGACGGCGACGTCTCGGAGAAGAGCTGCCGGGTGATTCCGCACTTCGACTCCTGGCGTCCGGACCGACGGGACCTCTGGCGCCACGGACTCACGCTGCTCGGACGATTTGTCCACGGGGCGGACGCGATCATCCTCCTGCTCTCCCCCTCCCTCCCATCCCTGCGGGACCAGGCACAACAGGTCAACCTCGCGCGCGGGGTCTTCCGTTACGCGAAGAGCCACAACACTCCCCTCGTGATCGCCGTGTCGAAGGCGGACAAGCTGAAGGAGTTCTTCACCGAGGTCGAACAGTCTGTGCGCGACCGAACGTTCCGGAGCGCCTTTGACCCCGTGGACTTCCTGCTGCGCCGTGACGGCGCCGGCATGGGCACGATCCTGGTGGCCCAGGAGGGCCAGGGGATCTCGGTCAAGGACGACGTCTTCCTCGTCTCGAGCGCTGTCTCCACGGGAGAAGGGCATCCCCTGTTCATCGGGGAGGCCGGTCAGGAAGCCCCCTCGATGGGCGCCCAGACGATGGGCGTGCCGGTGATGGTCAACACCACCCTTCCACTCGCGCGCGCGTGCGAGCGGATCCTGCAGCGTCGGGCGACCAAGGGGGGATGATGGCCGCGGCCGACGTCCGACTGTCGGGAGGCTTCTCCCCGGTCGCCGTGGTCTGGTGCCGACAGGTCGACAACGAGGCGGAAAGCCCCGGATACACCACGATCCCCGAGGAGTTCCCCGCACGTCGCGAGACCCTGGAGGCGATCCGGCTCGTCGGCAACTTGACCGTCAACGTCGCCGACACCCACGACTATTGGGACCCGGATCCCGCTCAGACCCTCTCCTACTATCCGAATCTCTTCCTCTACCCGGCCGGGAACGGTCGGTACACCTGCGTGGGTCGGATGTTCCTCTCCACCGAGGACCGACCGCGCCTCGGCATGAAGACGCTCGTCCTCGACACCCCCCAGCTGGTCGCGAGCGGCGACTTTGGCGGCGCGATCCTCCAGGCCTGGGCCTCGATGGGCGGCCGCCCGGGGGGCCAGCGTCCGCGGGCTGAACCGGATCCTGCCGTCTATCAGGCGGTCGGGGAGGGGTTCCTGTTCCACCGAGGGACTACCGAACCGGTCGTCATCGTGGCCGGCGACCAGTGGGAGAGCGCGATCGATGCGATCGGCGAGCTCGTGCGGACGCTCCCGACCTCGCTCACCGCCCTCGGCGCATTCCTGGTATTCCCGTACTTCCTCCCGGAGGGGAAGGTCAACCTCCACGAGTTCGCGGAGCAGATCCCACTGGCGCTCGCGGTGATGCGGGTACCCGAACGGGAAGCACTCGGCGACCGCCACGCGAAGCGGATCCAGAGTTGGGAGGCCGCCCCGGTCGCTCTGCACGACCTGACGAAGTCCCCGCCCGGCCGAGGGAAAGATCCCCTCCCTCTGGTCCTCCAGTACGTCCGGGAACACGCCGACGAGAAGATCCTTGAGGTCAGCCGGCGGGTCGACCTCGTCGAGGCATCGCGACTTCGTACCCATCTCGAGGACACCGAACGCCAGGGAGGGCGAGACCGACGCAAGGAGATGTGGCGGATCGGCACCGCGATGGAGAGCGCCGCACTCCTCCTCGCTCGTCCGCGCGGGCGGTCGATCCCGATGACCGGCGAGGCGGCGAAGCGCGCCAACCAGTACGTCCAGGCCCATCCCGACGCCGACCCCTCCGCCGCGGCGGCGGCCGCTCGAGCTCCTCCCATGGCTTCCCCGCCCGAGCCGGTCCTCGCGAGCGCGGGGAGCCAGGTTCCCCCGTGGCTGCAGCGCCCGCCCGAGGTGAACATCCCCTCGCCCGGTCCGATCGCCGTTCCGGTTTCTGTGAGCGACGACCCCTCCACGCTCCCCGCGGGGGCCTCGGCCCCTGCTCCGCTCCCCGCGCCGGATGCCGCGACGCCTCCGCCGCCCCCCATCGGGGGGGTGGTCGTACCGACCGCCGTCGTCGCTGCGCCCGAGGGTGACCTGCGATTGCGGTCGTACGTCGACCAGCGGTTTCGCGAACTCGCTGCTCTGATCCCGCCGACGCCCGACCCCAAGATGCTCGAGTCGCGTTTGAACGCGTCCGGGCTCGACGTGGAGGCGCGTTCGGCCGCGACGCTCGACCGCCGGCTTCGTGAGGCCTCCGAGGCACAGTCCCGCGCGCTCTCGGTCCTCCAGGCGGACCTCGCCTCCCGCCTCGCCGCTGTCGAAGCGCGGCCGGTCGTCCCCCCGAACGCCGTCTACGATGAGGTGGCGCGGCAGCTCCGAGAGACCGTTGACCCGAAGATCGCCGATCTGGGGGAGCAAGCACGCTTGGGACTCCAGGGCGCGGTCGACGCTCAGACGGTGCAGCTCCGTTCCCAGATCGCCGAGTCGCTCGAGGCGATCCAGGCGCGCGCTTCCAAGTCCGAAGAAGAGCTACGCTCCGCGCTCGTCGCCCAGATGGATATCGAGCTCCGAGAAGCGAAGGAACAGGGTTCCGCGTTGCGCGAGGAGATCGAGGGTCGCGTTCGCGATGTACTGCAGGAGCGCCTCGCCGACCTCGACCAGCGCCGGGCTCGCGAAGTGCGGGACCTCGAGCAGCGTCTCGGTCTGCTCATGGACGGGCGGACGAAGGACCTCGAAGCCCGCCTCACCGCCGGGGCGAAGGAGAAGGGGGCCCAGAGCGCCCTGAAAGACCAGGAAATGGTCGCCCAGCTCGAACGTCGACTCACGCTCGCCCAGGACGCCCGCCTGGCGTCGAGTTCGGAGGCCCAGACCCAGGCGCTCGCGGGTTTGCAGGTGCGACTTCAATCCTACTTCGACCAGCGGATGCACGAGGACCAGGGCAGCGAGCGGGAGAAGTACGTCGAGCTCCTGGCTCGCTTGAAGACGGAGGTCGACCAGGGTCTCGCCCACACGATCGGCTCCGCCGAGTTCGACCGGGCGGTCCGGGAGCGGGTCCTTCGCACGCTCGAGTCGCTTCGCCCCGCAGACCAGAAGGCTCTCGACCTCCGGGTCGCAGAGCTCGGGACGAAGCTGCAGACTCAAATGGAATCCGGGACGACGCGCCTCGCCGAGGTCGAGACCCGGCTCCGGGAGCGCGAGACCGCGATCTCCGAGGTCGAACAGAGCGTGCGACGCGACCTCGAAGAGCTCGACCGGCGGCTCCAGGTGATGGCCGACCGGATGGTCCCCCTCGTGCGGAACACTTGGCTCAAGGTCGACGATCTCCAGCGGTCCGGCGGCCCGTCCGCCGCCGCCGACGCGCGGTTGAAGGAGTTCCGCCGAGAGTTCAGCCGCGAATTGCGGCGGCTCGAGGGCGAGATGCTCGAACAGACGACCGAGCTGAGGGACCGGATGGAGGGCGCGATCGCTCATCAAGGACGGATCTGGCTCAACTTCGTTCGACAAATGGCCGCTTCCGACGACGTGGACGCCCCCTCCGCCGACGCGGCGGCCCGCTCGCTGCACCGCGCGCGGAACGCCGCCGCGTCCACGGACCCGCGCGTCGTGCCGCTCCGGACCCCGCGACCGACGTTCGCACGGTTCGAGGAGGACCCGGTCAATCCGATGGACCCGACCCCCGACGCGAGCGAATCCGAGCCGCTGGAACGGCGACGGTCCCGACGGACCGCGTAGGGAAGCCCGCCCGGTCAACGCTAAGCCTCCGACCGACCTCGTCGGTCCACTGTGACCGACGACCACCACCACTGCAAGGTCTGCGGCAAGGTCTGCGCCGCCGACTCCGACACGTGCAGTAAGGCCTGCCGCGTCAAGCGCGAGCAGGCCGCCCAGACCCGCCGGACCTACAGTTATCTTCTCTACGGCGTCATGGCGTTGCTGCTGATCCTCCTCGTCGCCTCCTACGCTCGCATTTAGCGGGACGGCCACCGTGCGCCGGTTCGGACGCGTCGTCCTCGGAGGGACGTTCGACCGGCTGCATGTGGGCCATGAGGCCCTCCTCGCGACCGCGTTCCGCGCGGGGAGGTCGGTGGCGATCGGCCTCACGTCCGAGCGATATCTGGCCGGGCACCCGAAGCCCGAGGGAACGGAGATCCAACCGTTCTCTCATCGTCGTCGCGTACTCCGTCGATGGCTATCGGCCCGCTACCCCGCGACTCGGTGGACCCTCGTTCCGCTGGATGACGGGTTCGGCGGTTCGGTCCGCGAGGGGGTCGACGCGCTGGTGGTCTCCGCCGACACGGCCGCCGGCGCCGACGCCGTCAACCGGGAACGAGGTCGGCGGGGACTGCCGACCGTGCCCGTGCTCGTGGTTCCCCTCGTGCTGGCCGACGACCTGCGACCCGTGAGCTCCCGCCGGATCCGATCCGGCGAGATCGACCGTGACGGCCGTCGACGGACCGCGATCAAGGTCGGGCTCGCCGTCGAGCACCCCGAGGATCGGCCGGCAGCCTCCCAAGGGATCCGGCGCGCGTTCCCGCGAGGGCGAGTCGTGCCGGTGGAACTCCCTCGAACGCCGGGGCGCATCGCCCCCCGTCTTCGGAACGCCGCGCGCCTCGCCGCCGGCGCCGGAGAGTTGGGCGTCGCCGTGGCCCGGCCGTCGTCCCGCCAGTGGGCAGTGGCCGTCCGGTCGGCCGATGTCGCGCTCGAGCCTCAGACGGTCTCTCGTCGCCCCTCGGTTCGCCTGTCGGCCCCACTCGCCGCGCTGCTCCGGCGTTCCGATCGAGCGAAGCGATATAGCCCCGGTCGAAGCTAGCGCCCGCGATGGAGACGTACCTGCGGGTGACCTTCGACAGCGAGGGGGCGAAACCGTCGGAGATCGCCGACCGACTTCGAACCTCGGGGTTCCTACCGACGCACGGCAACTACGACTTCGTCTACGACTGGCAAGGTCCCGCGAATCGGGAACAGATCCTCGACCTTTCCGACGAGATCTCTCGTCGCCTGCGCGGCTACCGGGTCCGGATCGAGATCGAGACCGTCTGATCCGGCGGTCGACGGCGCTCCGGCGAACAGTTCGCGTGGAGAGCTTTTAACGCGCATCGAGTTCGACCGGCCACGGTGCAGAAGTACCCCGTCCGGCCGAGCCACCGCAAGAACCTCGACCCTGCGGTTCTCGTCAGCCTCGCTCGGACCCATTTCGAGACCGCCGAGGAGAGCTCGGGGACCATTACCGCGAGGTGGGGGGCCATCCAGCGTTTGTCCGTGCGCGGGGACGGACGAGAACTCGCGGTGGATCTCACGATGAACCCGAAGGTCGACGAGTCGGTCGCCGCCGAGACGATCGCCCGCTACAACAAGTTCCTCGAGGCGACGACGGGATTCGGAGCGAAGGAGCGGGCTCGACGGCTGCGGAAGTCGGCCCGGGCAGCTTCCGGCGAGGAGTGACGGATGGGCACCCCGGGGGCGAGCCCCCTTCCCTCGTCCGGGGGGTCGACCGAACTTGATCGGCTGCGCGCCATCGTCAGTTCGTACTTCCCCGTGTACGAGACCCGGGTGGGGCCGCAGTCGGTCCTCCTGGCGATCCACGTCGACCCCGCGACGCTCGAGTCGAAGTTCGACGGCCTCCGGAGAGAGCTTTGGGCGCTCCACTTCGTCCCCCTGCTGCGCCGCCAATCGGGCGAAGAGTTCATCGAAGTGGTCCGTCGCCCGACGCTCAAGCCGTCCCGCATCTGGGTGAACCTGCTCCTGCTCTCAGGGACGATCGCCACCACGGCGTTCGCGGGCTCGTTGATCTGGCTGGCGTACGTCGGGGGGAACGTCCTCACGTGGGGGGACGTCGGCTGGGGCACGGTCTACTTCGCCCTACCGGTCATGACGATCCTCGGCCTCCACGAGCTCGCCCACTACGTGGTGGCCCGCTGGCATCACGTCGAGGCGTCGTTGCCGTACTTCATCCCGGTTCCGCCCCCGTTCCTCTTCGGCACCTTCGGGGCGTTCATCAGCATCCGCGAGCCGTTCCCCGACAAGAAGACCCTCTTCGATATCGGCGCTGCCGGCCCGCTCGCCGGGTTCGCGGCGTCGATCCCGATCGCGCTCGCCGGACTCTACCTCAGCGCGCACTCTCCCGTCCTCCCGCTGACCTACTGCGGGCCGTCGTTCTTCGGGGTCAGCTACGGGAACCTCCTGATCGGCACCCCGCTGTTCTGGTACGTTCTCTCGCTGTTCTTCCCGCCCTCGTTGGTGAGTCTCTCCCCCCTCGCGCTCGCCGGGTGGGTCGGGCTCCTGGTCACCGCGATCAACTTGCTGCCCGCCGGGCAGCTCGACGGCGGCCACGTGTTTCGCGCGCTCTTCGGGGACCGCTCGCGCTTCCTCAGCTACGCGGTCGTGGTCCTGCTGCTCGGGATCGGGCTGTACTTCTACACGGGGTGGATCTTCTTCGCGATCCTGATCCTGTTCCTGGGCGCGCGCCATCCGCCGCCGCTCAACGACTCCTCGCCGCTCGACGTGAAGCGATACTTCGTCGGTGCCTGCGTGGCGGCGGTGCTGATCACCGGGTTCGTCGTCACACCGATCGCGACACCGCCCGGCCTCATCAACCTCGACCAGCAGTCGATCACCCCGTTGAGTCCCCCGCCGGCCGGCGCCGCGATCGCGGCGAATCTTTCGGTTCAGGTCGTCAACGGCGACCCGGTCCCGCACGGATTCCTGTTCTCGACGTCGGTGGTCAACGTCACCGTGGCGAACGGTACATCGACGTCGTATCTCGAGGGGCCGGCGCTCCTCGCGTGGGCCGAGAATTCGACGTGGGTCTTTTACCTCCCCGGACGCGGGGCGGTGACGCTCACGGGCGCCGCGGTCATCGTCCCGACGAACGACTACGTGACGATCAACGGCACGAGCGTGGCGCACGCGGCGACGATCGTCATCACCTTCTCGAACCGAGAGGCCGCGGTCCAGGCGACGATCGATTGGTCGACCAGCGAGTTCTGCGCGCCGTCGTCGGGCGGCTCGGCGGTGACTTCGTTCACTCCGACCTGGTTGTGACCCCGGCGCGTTCGTAGACCTGAAATTCTCGGGTCAGGCTGCGGTGCACCCGTACGGGAACCGTCACGACCGAGTGCCATTCGGGGCCCGGGTCCTCTACCGGGGCCGGAACGATGACGACCAGCCGGCCCCCGGGCCGCACCCGAGCGGCCCATCGGGGCAGGACCCGGTCCACGACCTCGGCGCTCCCTTCCCCTCCCGTGCTCGATCCGCGTCCGTACGGCGGGTCGGTCAGGACCGCGTCGAACGGCACCGGACTCCCCCCGAACTCCGCCTCGCCCGCGTCGCCCACCACCAGTTCCTCCGCGGTGACGCCCAAGTGGGTGAAGTTGCGAAGCGCTCCGCGCACCATCTCCGCGTCCCGGTCGATCCCGTAGAGGCGCGCGCCCAGGAGGCCCGCTTCGGCTAACAACGCACCGGTTCCCACGAAGGGGTCGACGATCCGATCCCCGGAACGTACCCGGGCGAGGTTCGCCGCGGCGCGCGCCAACCGGGGCGGTAGGCTGACGGGCCGTTGGAAGGGGAGGGTCGGCATCCGACGCGCCGACGCCGACCGACGGTCGACGGCGGCGACCTCCTCGAACAGTCGGTCCGTCCCGTCCGCCCCCCGGGCGAGCCAGAAGCGACGATCGGGGTGGTCCAGATCGATCGTTCCCCCGCCCGACTTGAAGGCGCGCCCGGCACGGAGGACCGCGTCGTCCGCCGCGCCCGAGGAAGGACTTCCCAGCCGGCGTACGGCCGCCGACGCTCCGCCGCGGCCGGCATGCTCGAGGGCGGTCGGAAGCTCGGGAGACTCAGACGCCAAGACCAGACAGCGTCGGGCGAGCGCCAGCCGGCT
>JBARNH010000002.1:0-4746 GCA_049802875.1 Thermoplasmata archaeon
TGGAACGTCGCGCCGTGGATGAACCTGTCCAGCTTTAGCACTCAACTAACGTCCGCAAGCGGAGGTCTTGACGACCTCTTCTACCTGGACACGGGGAACGGTCTGGTCACGTCGTCGTAAGGCGCACCAGATGCGGAGCGACTCCGCCCGGCCTCCGAAGCCCCGGGGGCCGGAACCCTTTCAAGCTCAGCACCAATGGAATGATGCAGGATTCTAGGAATGTCGGATCCGACTATCGCAGCTGCGGGCAGAGGGGGCCGACTTGGTCGGTGCTGGTCTGTTCTCGGGAGCCTAATGCGCAGCAAGCTCCCGACACTCTAGCCCGTGAAGAATCAGCTCCAAGCCCGCCTAATTCGTCGAAAGTCCCCTAGCCGTGGCAGCTGAATCTCGTCCTACCGCGCGCTTCCGAAGAGGGTGGGCGCGTCGGCTGGATGGACGTGCTTCAGATTTATAGACGGTTGCCGAGTTCATCCATCGCAGGTCCTATCAGTGACGCTTCTCGTCTCGATGG
The DNA here is from genome assembly GCA_049802875.1 of Thermoplasmata archaeon. Classification (GTDB taxonomy): domain Archaea; phylum Thermoplasmatota; class Thermoplasmata; order Lutacidiplasmatales; family UBA184; genus Lutacidiplasma. The sequence continues at coordinate 512 of JBARNH010000002.1, forward strand.
GCGCAAACCCGATTACTTTCTGGTCGGCTTAGTGAGCGTCGGAGTCCCGCCCTGTTACCCGGAACCCTATGTTCGCCAAGAGGAAATGGACGCCGAGCTCAGACGAGGAGGTATTGTGGAACTTTGGCTACGCAGAAATCGATAGCCCGACCGATCACGGCAACCGCTGGAGAGCGGAGCTCGAGCCTCAACTTCTGAGAATCCTGACGACCGATGATCGGCGCGCGATGACGAAGGAGGACTGGGCCAACCTTCTCGCGGCGGCCATCGCGGTTCGTGGTGACTATGTTGTTCAGCTAATGGCCCTCAGGCTAGCATGGTTCAGGGGACATTTCGGTATCTCGGAGCTCCGCAACATCAGGGTGGCCGACTATCCCCCATTCTCGGGATTCGCGCCCAGCCGACGACTCCAAGAGTTCGTTCGTTGCATGGACGAGGGACGATCCATGGCTGGCGCAGAGTTCGCGGATAGGTATCGCAAGCTGCGCCCCTCCTTCGATGTTCAAAGGGTCCGAGGCTTGCCGATCCTGGTCGCCGAAAGCGTCGACGGACCGTTCACTGAAGTCGAGGGGTTAACCCGTCTGTGCATACTCCTCTCTAGGTAGTCGAACGGCGAAACTACCCCGGATCAGGTCGAAGCTGTGGTAGGCGTCTCCGGAAGAGCCCGACAGTGGCGCTGGTTCTGACGGGGGATCCTAGCGGCTCTACTTGCGCTTGATGGCAGGCGCGGCGAAGGGGACTGCAATCGACAGCCTTCAGCGGAGTTCAGTGTGCAGACTTGACCCAGAGGGCCACCGGCATCGATTCCGGGGATTTGGAACACTCAAGGCGTCGGAGTCGACGGGGGAAAGTGGAATCCCCCGATTCGATGCAGCTGCCGAACGCCGAGGCGGCCGTAGATCGCCCGCCCAATCGTATGGCGGCGGGGGCCCGAGTCGCTACCCCTGCAATGACAATGTCCGCGCGGAACTGGCCTTCAGAATCAGACTCGCGGAGAGTGCGCGCTGCCTTCGAGCGACGGCAAGCGTCCCCTCAGACCGTAGGACTCACGGTGCGTCTCGCGAGGTTTTGGAAGCGTCGTTCGACCGTGGCGCCTTCTACCAGCTCGGACTCGGGTGCCTCGGACGAGAGGCGCGGAGGAGGCGACAGGCGAGCGATCCGGGTCGTCAACCAATCGATCATCGCGTGGGTGTAATCTGGACTGATGGCTCGCGCGTTCATTCCGCTCCCGATCGTGGGGACGTGGGCGGTCCCCCTCGGCCGGACAATCGTAATGTCCCGGTTCTGCGATTCTTCCTGAGCAACCCGCCAGGACTCTATACTTGGATTAATCGGATTCCACTCGTCGGTTTCGCCGTAGAAGAGTAGCGTGGGGACACCGATCTGACCGAAGATCTTCCGTGGGACGAAGTCCATGTCAGGCCATACCAGTCGGGGCTGGATTCGCCGAGGCACCCAGGCTAGGGGGAACCATCGACGGGAGACGTAGCGCGCGACCAACTTCTGCGTCGCCGATCTTGAAATTGTACCTCGTACCGTACCTTCAAAGGCAAGTCGGAGCTCGAGAAGTTCCGCCTGTGCGTCCGCTCCAAATCCCGCTCGACGTAGATGCTCCGCCGTGCCGTAGCGCATCTGTTCCGCCGGGCTGACGCCGCTGCAGCCGATCAGAATGAGGAACCTTACGAGCGCCGATCGAGCCGCCGCAACCGTTGCCGCGCTGGCTCCCTCGTCCCAACCCCAAATCCCCACCGGAAGTGTCGGGTCTCCGATTCGAGCGGTGAGTTCCTTGATCGCGGCGAGCGCATCGTCTGCCTGATCCGCCAGAGAAACGCTCCAACCGTAGAGCTTGGGATGCCGATCAAAACGCAGGATTGCGATCCCGAGCGGCGGAAGAGTTTGGGAGAGATGTCGCATCAGAATCTGATCCTTGGACTGGTCTCCGGCAGGGTTGAGTGCGACCAACCCGGCGCGAACGGCCCCGGTGGGAAGGACCATTGACGCGGGCAATCTTCTACTCCCGCTCGATACTACGATTCTCAGATTCCTCATGCTCGATCGACCTTCGCGCCTCGACCCTCAATCTCGGTGGGCTCGATATTGCACGGTTGCAATTCTCATCACCAGCGAAATATTCGATGTGTGGTCGGCCGAGCGGGTTGCCGATATAAATACGGAATGCCACAACCATAATATCTATGCACGTTATGGATAATGTACGTCGATGGCCTACACCACGGTACGAATCGCCACCGAGACTAGGGATCAGTTGCGGGCACTCGGTCGTATGGGCGAAAGCTATGATGAAGTCATACGACGGCTCTTGACCACCAACCAGAACCCGGGGACCCCGCGCCCCGAAGCGCGCCCTCCCGCGCCGAAGGAAACCTCTCGGCTGCTCTTCGCGAACCAGCAGAGGTGACGAGGGCTCGATGGGCTCAGTCCTCTGGAGATGTTCCCGACCCGTGACGAAGGTCAGACGGTGCCCGTCGGGTAAATCAGCCGATCCAGTTCACTGGACCGCGAATTACCAGCCGTGGGTTTGCTCTCGAATCGTCGCGGGAACCCTCTCGATACGGCGGAGTTAGGGGGCAGCGTGCGCGAAGATCCGAGAGTAAGACCGTTCCGCCGCATTGCTTCCTTTGTTCTGAAAAGTTCCTTGGGACTTCGCCGGGGGCAGAGCGTAATCATCGACTCTTGGCCTCCCTCCATGTGGGCGGCCGAGGTGCTCACGGTCGAAGCGAGGCGCTTGGGGATCCGACCGATGATTCTCTACATGCCCGAGTGGGCCTTCTTCGAGTCGCAGAAGCTCGCGAGCGCGACGGATGCAAACGCGATCTCGAGGGTCGAACTCGCGGCCGCAGCGGCCTGCGACGGCTACATCCTTGTTCCGGAGAGCATCGAAAACATCCAGCGTCGGGAACAACTGCCGGAGTCTTATCAACGGGCTTACCATGAAACTGTCCACACGTGGAGTCGAGTACTAAAGCAGAATTCTGTCCCGTGCGTCAATCTACTGGCCGCCCTAGTGTCCAAGGGCGCCGCGCGGCTACTCGGCGTTGATTATGGGATGTGGCAGCGCGAGAGCCTCCAGGGGAGCTTGGTCTCTCCCAATGTTCTTCGACGAGCAGCGAAACCCCTGGCCCGAAAGCTAGAAGCGGGTCGCCGCGTGCTGATCACGCACCCCAACGGGACTCATTTGGAGCTCGGACTGCTCGGGCGGCCTCCGTTCATCGACGACGGGAAAGTGGATGAACGTGACCTCCGAGACGGATGGGGCGGTACCGCCGTTCCCGGAGGGTACCTCGGCGTCGCGGTCGATGAGAAAATCGCCGAAGGTCGCATCGTTTCTAACCGAATACTCAGCACTCGCAACGGCCGGTGCGGCGGGTACACCTGGACCTTCCGAGACGGACGTCTCGTCCGGTATGAAGTCAGGACCGGACGACGACTCTTCGAACTTGCTTACCGCAACGCCGGCCGAGAGCGGGACCGTCCTGCCGTGCTACAAATTGGACTTAATCCGAAGCTGAGAGACTTTCCGCTCACGGAAGATCAAGAGCAAGGGGTTGTCACTGTTGCGATAGGTCGCAATGACTACTTTGGCGGACGCACTTCGGGGTCGTTCACACAGTACGCGCTGATACGGGGCGCCGACCTGTACGTCGACGATAAGCTGCTCCTCCGGAGAGGGCAACGAGTCTAGGGCCGGGCGATCACAGCTACCTTGCGGCCCTTACGGGGCGGAGGCGGCGGTGCATCCGATGGAGTGCTGTTCGGATGAACCTCCACGAGTCCCAGACTACGATCACCCGTCTTGCGCCCCTCGGGCGTCTCACCTCGGATGACTCCGGGTAGGATCTCTGCCCCGGGGCACGTGCTGGGCAGCCCCCTAGTGCGATCGAACTGCGCAAGGGTCCTCGGGAACCGACTCTTCATCGAGTGGGGTAATTCTCTGTCGGGTGGAGGGCACAAGTCGTGCAGTTGTGCGTCGACCTCCCGATCTCATCGGGTCATGAAACAGCCGCTCCATCTGGGGCCTCCCGACCTTTCGAGTATCCATTTTGTTACAATTATATCTGTTACAATTATCATATCTCTTATCGCTAGGGTATTTACGCACTTCCGGGTCTTGGCGACCCGATGAGCGACGTCCGAAGTCCGCGCGGCGTGTCCTCGATGGTCGGAGCGATAATTCTGGTCCTGATCGTAGTGATCGCAGGGAGTATTGCGGCCTT
>JBARNH010000003.1:0-13125 GCA_049802875.1 Thermoplasmata archaeon
ACAAATCCGGTTGATCCTGCCGGCGGGCACCGCTATTGGAGTTCGCTTAAGCCATGCGAGTCGAGAGGGGTAAGCCCTCGGCGCACTGCTCAGTAACACGCGGACAATCTGCCCTCGAGACGGGGATAACCCCGGGAAACTGGGAATAATACCCGATAGGTCTGAGATGATGGAAGGCTCTCAGGCCCAAATCCTGCGGGGCTCGAGGATGGGTCTGCGGCCTATCAGGTAGTAGGGGGTTTTACGGACCCCCTAGCCAGAGACGGGTACGGGCTTTGGGAGAAGTCGCCCGGAGATGGATTCTGAGACACGAATCCAGGTCCTACGGGACGCAGCAGGCGCGAAACCTCCACAATGTGGGCAACCACGATGGGGGAACTCCAAGTGCCTACACTTTTGTGTAGGCTGTTCTCGAGCCTAAAAAGCTCGAGAAGTAAGGGCCGGGTAAGACGGGTGCCAGCCGCCGCGGTAATACCCGCGGCCCGAGTGGTGCTCATTATTATTGAGCCTAAAGCGTCCGTAGCTGGCCAGGCAAATCTCCGGGTAAATCGGGCGGCTCAACCGTCCGAATTCCGGAGACACTGCTCGGCTTGGGATCGGGAGAGGGTGAAGGTACTCCCTGGGTAGGGGTAAAATCCTGTAATCCGGGGGGGACCACCAGTGGCGAAGGCGTTCACCTAGAACGAATCCGACAGTGAGGGACGAAGCCCTAGGGCGCAAACGGGATTAGATACCCCGGTAGTCTAGGGTGTAAACGCTGCAGACTTGGTGTTGGGGGTCCTGCGTGGGCTCCCAGTGCCGGAGCGAAGGTGTTAAGTCTGCCGCTTGGGGAGTACGGTCGCAAGACTGAAACTTAAAGGAATTGGCGGGAGAGCACCGCAACGGGCGGAGCGTGCGGTTCAATTGGATTCAACGCCGGAAAACTCACCGGGGGCGACGGAGGGATGAAAGCCAGGCCGAAGACCTTGCCCGATTCTCCGAGAGGTGGTGCATGGCCGTCGTCAGTTCGTACCGTAAGGCGTTCTGTTAAGTCAGATAACGAACGAGACCCTCGCCTTCAGTCGCAATTTCACGAGCGATCGTGAGAGCACACTGGAGGGATCGCTGCCGCTAAGGCTGAGGAAGGAGAGGTCTACGGTAGGTCCGTATGCCCCGAATCTCCCGGGCAACACGCGCGCTACAAAGGTGGGGACAATGGGATCCGACCCCGAAAGGGGAAGGCAATCCTGAAACCCCATCGTAGTCTGGATCGAGGGCTGTAACTCGCCCTCGTGAAAATGGAGTCCGTAGTAATCGCGGGTCAACATCCCGCGGTGAATGTGCCCCTGCTCTTTGCACACACCGCCCGTCAAGTCATCCGAGTTGGGTCGGAGTGAGGGTGACTCATTTGGGTCGCTCGAACTTCGGTTCAGCAAGGGGGACTAAGTCGTAACAAGGTATCTGTAGGGGAACCTGCAGATGGATCACCTCCTAAGAACGCCGACCGTCCCGGTCGGTGGTTCGGGTCGCGATCCGACGTGCTGACGCGACTTCGCTCGTCTCTTCTCTCCTATCGGCCATCAACCCATTTTTGGGTATCTACAACCAATTTATTAGCCCTGTCCGGGTTCCGGGAGCATGCTCTCCCTCCCTAGGGTCCGGCCGGTGCCGGCCGTCCTGGCCCCGGCGGCGCGCGCGCTCGCCGACGGGGAGCCGGTGCTGATCTTCGACGCCCCGGACCGGGAAGGGGAGACCGATCTCGTCATCCTCTCCGAAGGGGCGACGCCCGAGCTCGTCCACCTGCTCCGCCGCGACGCGGGCGGGTGGATCTGCACGGCGATCTCGGACGAGCTCCGATGCCGTCTCGGTCTGCCCTTTTATTCCGAGCTGCTGGAAGGGAGCGCAGCGGACTACCCGATCCTCCGTGACCTCCGGCGGGAACAGCTCCGGTACGACGCGCGGAGTCCGTTCGGACTCCACGTCCATCATCGCTCGACCTATACCGGGATCCCCGACAACGACCGCGCGACCGCCATCCGCGCGCTCGGGAAGATCGCGCTCGCCGCGGCGGGGCTCTCGGACGCCGAGCTCCGGGCGCGGTTCGCGTCCGAGTTCAGCTCCCCGGGCCACCTTCCGATCATCTACGCCGCCCCCGGTCTCCTCTCCGAACGGAAGGGTCATACGGAACTTTCTGTTGCGCTCGCCCGGATGGCCGGTCTCTCCGAATCGACGACCGTGTGCGAGATGCTCGGCGATTCCGGTGGCGCGCGCTCCCCCGACGCCGCGCGGCGGTACGCGGAGGCGCACGGGTTCGAATTTCTCGACGGAACGACGCTCCTCGGGGCCTGGCGGACATGGTCGTCCGCGTAATGGCGACGGGGGTCTTCGACCTCCTCCACCCGGGACACGTCTACTTCCTCACGGAAGCGCGGAAGCTCGGCGACGAGCTCGTGGTCGTCGTTGCCCGGGACAAGACCGCCCGTCGGCTGAAGCACGAGCCGTACGTCCCCGAGCACATCCGCCGCGAGATGGTCGAAGCCCTGAAGCCCGTCGACCGAGCGATCTTGGGCTCGACGACCGACATCTACGAGACCGTGGTCAACGAGCGGCCGTCGATCATCGCGCTCGGATACAACCAGGTCTGGAACGAGGCCGAGGTCGAACGCGAATGCGCCCGTCGCGGCGTTCCGGTCAAGGTCGTCCGCATCGGACCGATCCCCCACGACGAGCTCGCGACCCGGCGGATCGTCGAGCGGATCCTCGAGATCGCGGGCCGGCCGAAGGAGGCGAGTCCGTGAAGAAGATCGGTGTCGTCGACACGACGTTCGCGCGCGTCGACATGGCCTCCTACGCCGTCCGGGCGCTCCAGGGCCGGGGGACAGGGTTCCGGATCGTCCGCCGGACGGTCCCGGGGATCAAGGACCTCCCGGTCGCCTGCCGGCAGCTGTTCCTCGAGGAACGGGTCGACCTCTGCCTCGTCCTCGGGATGCCCGGGAAGGCGGAGTACGACAAGACCTGCGCCCACGAAGCGTCGATGGGCCTCCTCTTCACCGGCGTCCTCGAGGCGAAGCCGATCCTCGAATGCTTCGTGTTCGAGGGCGAGGCGCGGGACGCGCGGGAGCTCGAAACCCTCGCGCGGCGACGGGCAGAGGAGCACGCGCTGAACGCCTTCGCCCTACTCTTCCGGCCCCAAGAGCTCTCCCGTCGCGCCGGCGAGGGACTGCGACAGGGATTCGCGGACGCGGGGCCGGTGCGGCGGTCCCACTGACGATCCAACGGAGAACGAACGATGGCGAAACGAACCAACGAGGGAAAGGGAGTGACGGTGGCGATCGTGGCGAGCGAGTACAACTACGACATCACGCTCATGATGCTCGAGCGGGCCAAGGAGGAGGTCGACTTCCTCGGCGCAACGCTGGGACCGGTCGTGAAGACGCCCGGCGTCTACGACATGCCGCTCGCAGTCAAGGTGCTGTTCGGCCGCTCGGACATCGACGCGGTCGTCGCGCTCGGGGCCGTGATCGAGGGCGAGACCAACCACGACGAGGTCGTGATGAACCAGGCGGCCCGGAAGCTCACGGACCTTTCGGTGGAGTTCGGGAAGCCGCTCGGCCTCGGCGTCTCGGGACCGGGCGAGACGCGGCTCCAGGCCCAGGACCGCATCGAGAACGCGGGGAATGCCGTCCGCGCGGTGGTCAAGATGGTCCGACGCCTCCGGGACCTGGGATAGGCCGGTCGTCCGGCGGGCGCCCTCGCCCCCGACCCGGTCCGTAGCCAAAGACGGGCGAACGCACGGAGCCTGCTAGAGACCGAGACGGCTACGAAGGTACTCGAACGCCGTCTTCCCCTTCGCCGAGTGGGCAGTGACGGCGAGACTCCCGGGCGGCACCGAAGCCGGATCCCGCGTTCGAAGCGCAGCGACCAGGCGATCGTGGGGGATGGTGAGGGTCACGTCGGGGTGCGGGGCGGCGCCGGCCACCACCGACACCGCCCCGGACTTATCCACGAGCAGCGACGCGATGCCGTCGTCCGTCGCAAAGACCCAAGCCTGCGGCAAATACGTCCGTACGAACCCGCCGAACGGGCCGTTCAACCGGTTCTTCAGCTCCGGTTCGAACCGGAGACCCGTCTCCCGCAACAGACGCTCGATGCAGCTCATCGGGTCCGCCGAGACCGACGCGAATATAGGGCCGTCGGCGCGTCGTTCCCGGACGTTCCCACCGGACGGGTCGGCCGACGGGACCACAGCCGCTTCGCCCGGATCCGGAAGGCGCACCGGACCGGTCGGCCCCGCGAACGCACGTCGCGTCCAAACCGTTAAGGGGCCACGCCCCTCGCTCGCCACCGAGAGGCGCCTCGATGGGTCCTCGTGAGTTTCACTCCGAGATTTCCTCGACCCAGGACCGGGCGATCGAATGTGCCCGGAGCGGCGCGCCCGACGGAACCCGGGTCGTCGCCCTCCGTCAGACCCACGGGCGCGGTCGTCTCGACCACGAATGGGCCTCTCCTCCCGGTGGCCTCTACCTCTCGATCCTGCTCCGTACACCCGCGGAACACGTGACCCTCCTTCCCCTCGCGCTGGGGGCCGAGCTCGCTCACGAGCTCCACGGTCAGTGGGGGGTACCGTTCGCGGTCCGTTGGCCGAACGACGTGTTGGTGACCCTTCCGCCGTCCCCGGCCCGCAAGGTCGCGGGGATCCTCGTCGACCGCGTCGAGTCTCCGGGCTCAGGTTCCGTTGCCGTCGCGGGGATCGGCGTGAACGTCACGACCGACCGGACGGAGTTCTCCCCTGAGCTCCGGGACCGCGCGGTCTCCCTCGCCGAGGTGGCGACCCCGCCGCCGACCGTAGACGCCGTTGAGACGATCGTCGTCCGAAGCGCCCTGCGGGCCGCGATCGGGCTCCGAGGTCCCGGTGGCGTCGAAGCGACGCGTCGACTCTGCCGTCGCTGGCTCTATGGGGTCGGTCGAAGGGCCTCGGTCGACGGGCGCCCGGCCGGGACGATCGCCGGCCTGGGCGATGACGGCGAGCTCCTCCTCGACCAAGGCTCCGAGCGCGTGGCGATAAGAGCCGGCGAGGTTCGCGTGGACGAGGTCGCATGAGCGAGGCGTTCGACCGGTGGACCCGAAGGAAACGGAAGGCCCTCGAGGGGGGCGGAGCCGACCGGGTCGCGAAGCATCGGGCCGCCGGGAAGCTCACCGCCCGCGAGCGGCTCGAGTCGTTCTTCGACCCCGACACGTTCACCGAGATCGACCCGTTCGTCACGCATCGCGTCGAGAAATTCGGGATGGCGGACCGCCGCCCTCCCGGCGACGGGGTCGTGACCGGCTGGGGCGAAGTCGACGGACGCCCGGTCTGTGCGTTCGCTCAGGACGCGACCGTCTTCGGCGGTGCGCTCGGCGAAGCCCATGCGATGAAGATCGTCAAGGTAATGGACACCGCCCGCAAGGCGGGGGTGCCGATCGTCGGGCTCGACGATTCCGGTGGGGCCCGGATTCAGGAGGGAGTGATGAGCCTCGGGGGGTACGGCGAGGTGTTCTTCCGCAACGTCACGCTCTCGGGCGTCGTTCCCCAGCTCTCGCTCATCCTCGGCCCGTGCGCGGGGGGGGCCGTCTACTCCCCCGCGATCACCGATTTCGTGATCATGGCGAAGGGGACGGGCCAGATGTTCATCACCGGTCCGGACGTGGTCCGTGCGGTCACCGGCGAGGAGGTCACCTTGGAGGCGCTCGGCGGCGCCGAAGCCCACGCCACGCTGAGCGGCGTCTCCCATTTCACGGCCGGCTCCGACCCGGAGGCGATCCAGCTCGCGCGCCGGATCCTCTCGTACCTTCCGTTGAACAACCTGGAGGAGGCGCCCATGTCGGTCGCCGCGGGGCCGTCCGACGGGGCAGCGACCGAACTCCCGGGCGTTGTCCCCGAGGACGCCAACTCTCCCTACGACGTCCACGAGGTCCTCGCCCGGGTCCTCGATACGGACTCGTTCCTCGAGGTTCAGGCGGAGTGGGCACCGAACATTGTCATCGGGCTCGCTCGCCTGGCCGGACACTCGATCGGCGTCGTCGCGAACAACCCCAACTCGCTCGCGGGCACGCTCGACATCAACGCCTCCACGAAGGCCGCGCGGTTCGTTCGGTTCTGCGACGCGTTCAACCTACCGCTCGTCACGTTCGTGGACGTCCCCGGCTTCCTTCCGGGAACGTCCCAAGAGCACGGCGGGATCATCCGACACGGGGCGAAGCTCCTGTACGCGTACGCCGAGGCAACCGTCCCGCTCCTGACCGTCATCCTGCGCAAAGCCTACGGAGGAGCGTACGACGTCATGTGCTCGAAGCACCTCGGAGGGGACCTGAACCTCGCCTGGCCGACCGCGGAGATCGCGGTGATGGGGGCCGACGGCGCCGTCAACATCCTCTTCCGACGCGACATCGACCGGACGCCGGTGGGCGAGCGGGAGCTGGTCCGGGCCCGACTGACCGATGAGTACCGAACCGAGTTCCTGAACCCGTACCTCGCCGCGGAACGCGGCTACATCGACGACGTCATCGACCCGTCGGAGACGAGGGACCGGTTGGTCGCCGGTCTGAAGATGTTCTCCTCCAAACGCGACGACCGCCCCGCGAGGAAGCACGGGAACATCCCGCTCTAGCTCAGGGTCGTCGGTCATGGTCGGCATCACGGAGACCGTCCTGCGCGACGGCCACCAGTCGCTGATCGCGACGCGGATGCGCACGCGGGACATGCTGCCGGCCGCCGAGCGGCTCGACGCGATCGGCTACCGCTCGCTCGAAGTATGGGGGGGCGCGACGTTCGACGTCGGTCTGCGGTTCCTGCGCGAGGACCCGTGGGAACGACTGCGTCTCTTGAAACGCGCGATGCCCGACACTCCGCTCCAGATGCTGCTGCGCGGGCAGAACCTGGTCGGCTACCGACACTACGCGGACGACGTCGTTCGCAAGTTCGTCGCCGAAGCGGCCCGCCAGGGGATCGACATCTTCCGGGTGTTCGACGCGCTCAACGACCCGCGGAACATGGAAGTGGCGCTCGACGCGGTCCGCCGGGCCGGCGCGCGAGCCCAGGCGACGATCTGTTACACCCAGTCTCCCGTCCACACCCTCCCCGCGTTCGTCGAGCTCGGCCGGCGGCTCGCCGCCATGGGCGCGGACGAGCTCTGCGTCAAGGACATGGCGGGGTTCCTGCCGCCGACCGAGGGCGGGCAACTCGTCCGGGCGCTCGTGAAGGAGGTCGGCCTCCCCGTGGTCGTCCACACCCACTCGTCGAGCGGGATGTCGACCATGACCTGCCTCGCGGTCGCGGAGGCCGGCGCGACCGCGGTCGACAGCGCGCTCAGCCCGTTCTCGGGGGGCGCGTCGCAACCGCCGACCGAGACGCTCGTCGGGGCGATGCGGAACTCCGCCCTCGACCCGAAGCTCGACCTGAACGCGCTGGCCGACCTCGCGGAGTATTTCGGCACCGTACTCGACCGTTACCGTCCGCTCCTCAACCTCCGTTCGCTCCAGACCGACCCGGGGATCCTGACCCACCAGGTGCCGGGAGGGATGCTCTCGAACCTCCTCTCCCAACTCCAGGAGCAGGAGGCGCTCGGCCGGTTGACCGAGGTCCTCGCCGAGGTCCCCCGGGTCCGGGCCGATCTTGGGTACCCACCGCTCGTCACACCGACCAGCCAGATCGTCGGGATCCAGGCGGTCCTCAATGTCCTCACCGGTGGACGGTACCGCCAGATCACGCAGGAGGTTCGCGACTACGTCCGGGGGCTCTACGGGACTCCGCCGGCCCCCGTCGACGCCGACCTGAAGGCGAAGGTGCTCTCGGCGGGGCCCCCGGCCATCACGGGACGCCCGGCCGACCTCCTGCCGCCGGAGTTCGAGAAGATGCTGGGGGAGGTACGGGCGCTCGTGCCCGCCGCCGATGACGCGGAGGCGCTCTCCTACGCCCTGTTTCCGGCGGTCTACCGATCGTACCGGGCGGCGGTCAGCCGAGGTCTCACCTCCGACGTGCTCACCTCGGCCGCCCTCGGCGTGGTCGGGGCGCTCCGGGCCCCGGCACGGTCTCCGGCCCCTCCGGGTCCCGCGGTCTCGGGCGCCGGCGGGTTGAGCCCCTGGGCTCACGAGGGCCGAACGCGCCTTCAATCGCAACGGAGGTGGGTCGATGCGCGTCACGATCGAACGCGACGGTAAGACGACGATCGTGGACGTCGCGCCCGGGGTCGACGCGGTCACGATCGGGACGGAACGGTACCCGGTCTCCATCGTACGCACGACCGGCCTGCTGGTCGAGCTCGAGATCGCGGGCGAGCGAGTGGTGGTGGAGAATTGGCCCGAACACTTCCCCGATCCCCCGGGCCCAGTGGACGTCAACGGCGAGCGATGGAGGGTCGGGGTGTCGCGGGAGACGACGACCGCGGCGGGGACGCCAAGTTCCCCGAAGTTCGTCCCACCTCCGGCAGGAAGCCCGTCGTCTCCGGCCGGTCCTCCACCGGGCGGACCCGGGGGGGTGCCCGTGGTGCCGCCGATGCCCGGCAAGGTGATCGAAGTCCGGGTGAAGGACGGCGACCCCGTCCGGAAGGGCGACGTGCTCCTCGTGCTCGAAGCGATGAAGATGCGGAACGAGGTCACGAGCCCGGTCGATGGGGTAGTGCGCGGCCTTCGGGTGAGCTCGGGGAGCAACGCTCGCGCCCGCGAGCCGATGGTGTTCGTCGTGCCCGATTGAGCGGGGGCTCAATCGCTCGGTCGGGGGACATCGGCGGCATCCGCTGGGTCCGACGGCGCGGGTTCGGGGGAGGCGGGGTCGCCGTCCGTGGGGACCGGTTGACCCGAGATGAGGTCCGCTTCCTCGACGGGGTCATCGAACGGTTCGTCGACCGCGACGTCCGGATCGCTCGAGCTCGACCCGGCCCACGGTTCGTACGGGCGGCGCGAATACTGGGAGAGGTAGACCATCGCCACTACCAGGGGGATCGCGAGAAGGGCCAGAGAGTAGATCCCGAGTTTCAGTTCGTACCCGAGGGCGACGAACCCGAATGCCATCACTCCGACGGCGACCGCGATCACCGCGAAGGGAACCCGTCCGAAAGCTCCCGGTTCCACGATTCGTTCCTCACGAAAAATGGGGTAGGCTGTGTCCGCAGGTCGGGCATCGGTCGGTCCCCGGGGCGAGCGGCGCGGCACAGTACATGCAGAATCCCAGCGAGCTCGCGTGTTCATGCCCCGCCGCGGAGGAGAGCGGCGAGTCGGCGGCAGGGCCCTTGGCCGGGCTCGTCGCTGATCCGAGCCGTCGGTTCGCCCACGGGGAGTAGATCAGGGCGAGGCTCCCGAACATCCATCCGAGCAGGATGTAGAACGCCACCCCCGCGTACTGGGGGTACGCCAGCAGCACGCCGACCGCCGCCGCGATCGTGCCGAAGTTGACCAGGGTCAGCAGCGTCCTGAGGAGCATCGGTCGGACCCGTCTCCGACGACCAATAGCCCCCCCGCGCTCTTCTCCTTTCGCCTACCCGGGGGCGGCGGCACGCCTCGCCGCCGAGCGACTCTAATAGCGCCCGAGGGTAAGCGCCCGCCGTGCCGAACGTGCCGACGCTCATCCAGCGGGACGAGTTCACCTACGACATCCCGCAGGACGCGGGCGCCGGAATGCACGTTCCGGGGCGGCTGTTCTCGAACTCGGCGCTGCTGGCCGGCGTAGCCGGGGACCCGTCGCTCGCCCAGCTCGCGAACGTCGCGACCCTTCCGGGGATCCAGCGCCATGCGCTCGCGATGCCCGACATTCACTTCGGTTACGGATTCCCCGTGGGCGGGGTGGCGGCGTTCGACCTCGCGGAGGGTGTGGTTTCGCCCGGCGGGATCGGCTACGACATCAACTGCGGGGTCCGATTGATCCGGACCTCACTGACCGCCGACGAGGTACGCCCCCGGCTCGGGGCCTTGGTCGAGCGGTTGTACCGCGAGGTGCCGTCCGGCGTCGGCTCGCGCGGGGGCCACCCCCTCTCCCCCTCGGGTGTGGACGAGGTGCTCGCGGGCGGCGCACGTTGGGCCGTCGACCACGGCCTCGGGCGGCCGTCGGACCTTCCGGTCCAGGAGGAGGAGGGGTGCCTCCCCGGGGCGATCCCCGGCGCGGTCTCCGACGGAGCCCGGAAGCGGGGGATGAAGCAGCTGGGGACCCTCGGGGCGGGGAACCACTTCCTCGAGGTCCAGGCCGTCGACGAGGTGTTCGACGCGACGTTCGCACCGGTCCTCGGCCTCACCACCGGTCAAGCCGTGGTGATGCTGCACACCGGCTCTCGCGGTCTCGGCCACCAAGTGGCCACCGACTTCATCCAGGAGATGGACCGGGGGCTCGCGGGGCAGGGGATCTCGTTGGTCGACCGCCAGCTCTCCTGCGCACCCGTCACCTCGGAGCCCGGGCAGCGGTACCTCGGGGCGATGGCGGCGGCGGCGAACTTCGCTTGGGCGAACCGGCAGGCGATCACCCACGGGGTTCGGCGCGCGTTCACGGGCGTGTTCGAACGGAGCGAGGAGGAGCTCGACCTGTCGGTGGTCTACGACATCTCCCACAACATGGCGAAGGTCGAGGAGCACGCGGTCGACGGTGGGCGAAAAAAGCTCCTGGTCCATCGGAAGGGGGCGACGCGTGCGTTCCCCGCCGGCCGCGACGAGGTTCCGGCGCGCTATCGCCCGTACGGCCAACCCGTGCTCATCCCCGGCGACATGGGGACGGCGAGCTACGTCCTCGCGGGCCTCGCGACGTCGATGGACCGGTCGTTCGGTTCCTCCTGCCACGGCGCGGGCCGGAGACTCTCCCGCCACGCCGCCGTCCGGGCGTTCCGCTACGAGGAGGTCACTCGCGCACTCTCGAGCCGCGGAATCGTCGTCCGGTCCGCCTCGCGCGAAGGGGTGACCGAAGAGGCGCCCGGTGCCTACAAGGACGTCGAGGAGGTCGTGAAGGTCGCGGAAGGGGCCGGCCTCACTCGACGCGTCGCGCGCCTGGTCCCCCTCGGAGTCGTCAAGGGGTAGGCGGCCCGCGGGTCGCCGGCGGAGGCCGGCGAGCGGCGATGGCCAGGACCGCTCCGAGGGCGATCCCCCCGATGATCACCAGCAGCCCGAGCGAGACCCAGCCCGGGAGGAATCCGAGGACCGGCCGACCGCCGCTCGCGGGGGCCGAGACCAGGATCGTGTACGACCGGTTCACCGCGGACCCGACCGGGTCCCGCGCCGTGATGTTCGCCGTATACGTGCCGGCGCGCTCGTAGGTGTGGCTGGTGTTCCCCGTCCCGGCGGACGCTCCGTCCCCGAACTGCCAAAGGTAGGTGAACGGCCCGCCGGTCCCGCCGGAGGCGGTCGCGGCGAAATAGACGGTAAGGGGGGCGACGCCGGAGTCGACGGAGGGACCCGCGTTGAGCACAAACGGAGGCGGGACGGCGACATCGACCCCGGCGGCGTCGACCGCGACGTCGCCCCAGGAGTCCGTCGCCCGAACGACCTCCGAGTACTCCCCGACCGCGGTGTACTCATGGGTCACCGTCGTACCGGACCCGCTCGCACCGTCCCCGAACGTCCACGACACCGCGATCGTTCCCGGACCTCGGACGCTCGCGGTGCCGGCCCATGCTAGGGGGGGCGGCCCCGAGGCGGGCCCGGTCGTGTCGGTGAGGACGAGCCCGTTCGCGCGGGGGACGAATCCGCCCGGCTCTACAGCGAAGAACGGTGCAAATCCAAAGGTGGTCGTGAGATCCCCTCCTCCACTGGCATTGACGGAAAGGTTCCCGGTGACCGAGAAGGTGGCGGCCCCCTCCGGGGGGGCGTAGTACGTTCGGTTCAACTCGGGGGAGTACCCCGCAACGCCGGAGCCGAGTCGCCACGTGAAGTTCGCTTCCGTGCGCGTACCGCTCGCAGAGTACGCCGCCGCCGAATAGTGGACCGTACTGCCGGACGGAAGGTCGACCGCCGGTGCGACCGCAGCGGCGACGTACGACGGGGCCGACGGCGCGGAGGAGCCGACATCGATCAGGAACGCCTCGCTCGTGTTGCCGTGACCGTGGTCGCTCAACTGACCGACCGCCCAGTACGTTCCGGCGGTCCGGTAAACCTCCGAGGCCGTGGCACCGACGGCCGATTGCCCGTTCCCGAACGTCCATGAAGTGAACCCGGAGTCGGCTTCGTAACCTCCCGACACGGTCGCGCCAAAGTCGGCCGATAACGGGGCCGGGCCGAACGTCGGGCTCGCGGTGAACGTCCCGTTGAGCGGGGGTGTCACCGTGACGTTCGTCTCCGCGACGATCGACGGGCCGGCGCTCTCGTTCGCGTACAGCCAGACCGAATAGTCGCCGGGGGAGCGAAACACCTCGCAGCCGCACGCCGAGACGTACGGGTCCGTCGAGGTGTACTGTTCGCTAACCGTACCCCGTCCTCCCGAGACCGTAAACATCGACGGGAACTCCGCGGGAGCGTCCCGGATCCCTGCCGAGGCGTTGTAGCCGACTTCGAGGTAGGGCGACGAGGAAGTACAGTCCGGTGCCGGCGCCGGACCGACCGCGACCGGCACCGCAGCGCTCGACCCTCCGTCGGGAGCGTCCGCCGCGTCTCGCACCGCGACCTCTGCGCAGAACGAGCCGCTCGCACCGTAGGTGTGCTCGACGGACGACGCGTTGGTCCAGTTCTGGTAGGTGCCGTCCCCGAAGTAGTACAGGTAGGAGTACGGGGCGGTCCCCCCGGTCGCCGCCCCGGTGAAGGTCACCTGGGCATCGACCGCGGGAGACGGGTTCGAGACGCTTAAGTTGGCCGAGAGCGCGCTCCCTCTTCCCACAACGAGAACGGACGGGAGCGAGATCGAAAAGTTCCCCGAACCGTCGACCACGTACGCTTGAACGGAGTAGACCCCCGTGGTGGAGTAGGTATGGTTGACGATCCCCCCGATCGCAAACGCCGCGGTGCCGTCACCGAAGTAGACTCCTCGGACCGGGTACTGGCCGGAGCCGCCGGTCCCGCGGACCGAGAACGTGACGTCAAGCGGCGCCACCCCGGAGGTGGCGGAGGCGTTGAGGTCGACACCGAGACTCGATATCACGCCGGGCGGGGTCGCGAGGTCCGGTAGCAGCGCGTCGACGATCGGGGAACCGATCCCGGTGACCGGGT
>JBARNH010000004.1:0-7289 GCA_049802875.1 Thermoplasmata archaeon
GGGCGCTCGTCGTTAGGGGGGCTTTTCGGTCCGCCGCGGGCCGGCTCGCCCCGCCCGAGTGGTCCTTCTTCGCCGCGGCGGATTCCGACGGTTTGGCTCCGGGGGACTTCGACCGTTGGAAGACCCCGCGGATCCCGCCTCCGCTGCCCGTCGAGGGCACGCGCCCGCTGGCGGAGTGAAGCTCCCTGCCGGTGGCGGCCCGGGTGTTGTCCGTGGTGATCGGCTGACCGCATTTCGGACACTTCGGGAACGACCCGATGCAATGCTGGCAGAGCGGCGCCCCGCACGAATGCAGCGCGGACGCGATCCCGCCGCACCCCACGCACCGAGGGGGCGCCGGGGCGCTCGTCGACCCGGACGCCGGCGTCGCCGCGACGGTGGAGGGGGTGTACGGTGCCGACCCAACCGCCGCGGCGCCCGGAGAGGGCGCGGGCTTCGTTTCCGGAGCGAAGTATTCGTCGCCCGCGACGGGAGCGTCGGTTCCCGCCCCGGTATCGGCACTCGCCCGGAATTCCGGGGAGTACGCCCCCAAGTCGAGGGAGGGGAGCGGAGCATGAACGGCGGAACCCGCCTCCTCCACGACCTTGATTAGCCGCGCCTTGTAGATCCCGACCCGAAGGTTGCGCACGAGCTGGAACAGCGTCCGCTGCTCGGGGGGAAGGAGGAGCGCCTTACGCGCCAGCTCTTCGACATCGGGCGTCAGCTGGAGGTTCTCCGGTCGAAGGTCCGCTTCGAGTACGGCCTTGAGATATCCGAACAGCCGCTGGATCTGGTCGAGGGTGTACCCTGGCGGCGAAAGCGCCGCCACATCGGCCATGGTGAACCCTCGTCGCTCGATCCCCGACGGGCGGCGCTCCAGCGCCTGTGTCACGAGGTGGTACGAGGCGTTCTCGAGGTCGTGGACCTCAGCTTCCTCGACCCGGTCGAGCTTGAGGTCCGGGGGCCGGCCGATGGCGGCAAGGACCGGCTCGAGGAATTCGAACGGAACATGGAGCGTCACGAACAGGTCGTTCTTGGCGACGGTCCGGTTGAGTTTCGCCTCGAGGAGCAGCGCCTCCCGGCCGTACCGCTGGATCTCCGCGTCCCGGGTCTTCTGCACGGCGAGTTTCTTGCCGTCCTTGGCGGCGGCGAAGTCGGAATCGAGCGCCAGGGAGCGGTCGAAGCTCGTCTGGGCGTCCACGGGACGTCCGGTCGCGAGCAGCGCCAGCCCTCGGCTGGTCCAGGCTTGTTTGTTCGCCGGGTCGGCTTCGGTCGCCCGGTCGTAGAACGACAACGCCTCGTTCGGATGATGGAGCCGCTCGGCGACGAATCCGGCGCGGAGCAGGACGTCGACCGCGGCCGGTGAGAGACTCAGCGCGTGAGCGAACGCGTTCGCCGCCTCGGTCCATGCCTGCCGCGCCACCCCGAGCTCCCCCCAGCGGACCCAGAGGGCGACGCTCTTGGGGAGGACTTCGACGCCTTTCTTCAGCGCATCCGACGCGGCGTCAAGGTGCCCGAGCCCGCTCTCCGCCTCGGCGAGCAGGAGGAACAACGTCTCCTGCGGGGGGACCTGCGGGATCGATTGACGAAGGAGCTCGAGGGCGTCCGCGTGCCGACCCTCGTCGAGGAGGGACCGGGCCGTTCCCGCGATGGCGAGCGGGGAGCGCGGCTCGCGTTGCCGCACTTCGTCGTACACCGCCCGCGCCTCGGCGGGTCGCTCGAGGGCACTCAATACTTCGGCGCGCAGGAGAAGCGCCGCGACGTTCGCTGGCGTGCCGGTGGGCGAAGCCTTCAATCCATCGTCGAGGACCTCGAGTGCGAGGTCCGGTCGGCCCGAGCTCAGCCGTAGGCGGGCGCGTCGGATCGCGATCTCCACCCGATAGATCGGGTCGATCTCCGCCGCCCGCTCGTACGACCGGTTCGCGTCCTCGCCGAGCCCCAGGGAGGCCGCAAGGTCGCCGCGCTCCAAGTGGAGCGTCGCGTCGTGCGCCTCCGCCCCGTCGGTCGCGAGGAGTTTGGTCAGCGTCTCGAACGCCTCCTTCGACTCGTTCGAGTCGCGGTGCAGACGATACTTCTCGACGAGCGCCGGGGCGTTATCGGGTTCGAGCAGCAGGATCGCGGTCAGGGAGTAGAGCAGCTCCGACGGTCGACCGAGCTCTCGCCAGGCGTCGCCGCGGGCCTTCCAAGCGGCGACTTCGTTCGGGTCCTCCTTGAGGAGTTGGTCCGCGATCGAGACGACCTCGGGGTATTGGCCGGCCAGCAGCAGCGTCTCCGCGAGCGCGAGGCGACCGTGCCGGCTCTTCGGATCGACCTCGAGCCCGCGGCGGTAGTACACGATCGCGTCGGCGTACGCCCCTTGTGCCCGCAACGCCTCGGCGACCTCGAAATATGCGTGCGCGTCGCTCGGCGTGCTCTGCACGGCCGTTTGCAGGACGGTCAACGCTTCCGGCCGTCGCCCTACCTCGAGGAGCAGCTGCCCCTTCTTTCGTAGGAACATCGGGTTGTTCGGTTCTCGCTGGAGCAGCAGCTCGACCAGCTGGAGGGCGCGCGCCTGTTGGTTCGTGTGCGCCAGCACCTCGACCGCGCCCCAGAAGAGGTCGGGGTCCTCGAGCCCACCCGCGATCGCGCGGGCGTACGCTTCGGTCGCTTCGGAGTTGCGGCCGGTCTCCCGCAGCGCATGTCCGAGCTCCTTGAGCACATCATTTCGCGCTCGGTTCGACTCGCGTCCGAGGAACTCCTGGTAGGCCTGGATCGCCCGGTCGTGGTCACCGACGAGTCGCGAAGCCCGCGCGATCCCGAGCTCGCTCACCGGGGCTGCGTCGGGGTCCGTCGATGCCCGTTCGTAGGAGACGAGGGCGGTTCTCGCGGCTTGGTCGCGCTCGGAAGAGCCTTCGGCGCGGTCGTACGCCAGCGCGAGGTAGAGGTTGCCGCGTTCGATCGCGACGTCGGTCCGGGTCGGGTCGAGTCGGAACAGTTCGTCGAGCACGGGAGCGAGCTGCGCGGGGTCGTTCGTCTGCGCGACGACCTCCTTCTTCTCTAGTAGGTACGGGAGCTTCCCCGGATGCGCCGCCAGGAGCGCATCGTAGGCTCGGAGCGCCCCCGCGGCGTCGCCGCTTGCCGAGAGCGTTCGGGCCAGCTCGACCTGGGCTCCGATGTCCGTCGGTTCCTCCGAAAGGATCGCCTGGGCGAACTCTTTCACGGCGGCGTCGTCGCCTACGCGCCGCGCGACCTCGAGCGCTTTCCGCAGGTCGGCGACCGCGTGTGGGTTCGCGGCGCGCAGCGAGAGGTAGGCGTGGATCGCCGCGTCCGGGTGCCCCTCGGCGAGTTCGAGCTCGGCGATCCCGCGAAGGGCCTCTAAGTGGTCCGGCTGAGCGACCAACAGGGCCCGACAGGCGGCGAGCGCGACGTCGACCCGATCGAGGCGGAGACCGAGGTCCCGGAGCTCGATCAGGTTCTGGAGGTTGCGCGGTTCGACCTCCCGCAGCCGCTCGCGGGCCGCGACCGCGAGGTCGGGCGCATCGGTCTCGACCGCGCGGGCGATCTCCTCGAGCGCGGCCGAATCGGGAGATACCGTTCCTTCGACGATCCCCTTCGCCATCGGTACGGCTTCGCTCTTGCGGTCGAGCCGAAAGAGCGCCCGCACGTGCAGGACGGTGGCGCGCGGGTCGTTCGGAGCGACCGCGTGGACGCGCTCGAGGGCGTCCAGCGCTTCGGGCAGTCGTCCGACGGCGGCGAGGAGGTCCGCCCGCGCGAGCAGTAGCTCCGCGTCGTCCGGCGTCGCCTTGAGCAGTTCTTCGCACGCGGCGAGCGCGGGCAGCTCACCGCCGTTAGCGCGGGCGAGTTCGAGCTTCATCCGCAGGGCTTTGGGGTTGTCCGGCACTAGCTTGAGGGACTTGTCGACGTACTGCATCGACGTCGCGTCGAGCTGCTGCGCTCGCAGGTACGCTTCCGCGGCCTCGTTCGTTTGCCCGAGGAGCTTGAGCGCATCGCCCCGAGTGGCCCAGAGCCCCTTGTCGTGCGGATTCCCCTCGATCGCCCGGTCGGTGAGCGCGACGACCTCGGCGAGGTCCCGGTTCTGGGCAAGCAGGATCAATGCCTTGTGATGGAGGAGCGACGTCGCCGCGGGAGTGAATTCGAGGCCCAGGTCGACCGCTCGGCGCGCGAACTCCGGCTGAGAGGACCGATAGAACGCCATCGCCGCGTCGTCGAGCCAGGGAGCGATCTCCGAGCCGGCGTCCGACAATTCCTTCGAGTGTGATTCGACGGCGGCGAGGAACGCTTTGAGCGCATTCGCGTACTGGTCGCGGTCGGCACCGCTCTCGGCATCGAGGGCCCCGCGGTAGGTTCGGCGGACCTCGTCGAGGGCCACGGGGGGAGTGCCGGTGTCGGGTGCGGGCGCGGTGGACATCTTCCCCACGTTGACCAACCTCTCGGCCTAATTATATTCGCTTGAGTCGAAACCCCCGGCGAGGGCCATGCGCTGAGGTCGGCCGTCGCTTTATCCGCCCTCGCGCCTCGGGAACCGCGTGCCTCGTCGGACTCGTCGCCCCACGTCCCGCAAGGCGATCTTCGACCCGGTTCACGGGCCGATCCCTCTCGACGCCCTCGCGCTCGCTTTGATCGGGACCCCCGAATTTCAGCGGCTCTGGGGGATCCGGCAGACCGGTTTCGCCCACCTCGTCTTTCCCGGGGCGAACCACACTCGACTCGAGCATTCGCTCGGAACGTACTCCGTTGCGGCACGCTTCGCCGAACACCTCGGGCTCGATCCCGGGGACGCGCGACGCGTCACCACCGGGGCCCTCCTGCACGACCTCGGCCACGGACCGTTCTCTCACACGCTCGACGGGCCGATGCGCGAAGTGCTGGGCCACGGTCATGAAGCGGTGTCGCGCGAACGGATCGAGGGGCCGTCGGGCGCGCCAGCGGGGTCCTTTCCGACCGTGCCGTCCGTCCTGCGTCGGCACGGACTCGACCCGACGGAGATCGCCGACATGGTCGACCCTCGCCGGCGGGACCCGTCCGAGTGGCTAGGCGCGATACTCCACGGCGCGATCGACGCCGACCGGATCGACTATCTCCAGCGCGACGCCCACTACACGGGCGTGGCCCACGGCGCCATCGATGCCGTTCGCCTCCTCGACACGCTCCGGGTGCTCTCCGGACGTCTCGTTTTCGCCGAGAAGGGCCGGAGCGCCGTGGAAGGTTTCCTCGTCGGCCGGGCGCTGATGTATTCCACGGTATATTTTCACAAGACCGTCCGCGCGGCGGAGATGATGGCTCAGGGGGCGGTCGAGCGCCAACCCGGATATCCGGAGAGCGCGCGATCCCTTTTCGGGTGGACCGACGGGGAGCTCCTGGTGCGCCTCGGCGACGTCGGGGGCCCGAGCGGACAGCTCGTTCACGCGATCTCCGAACGACGCCTTCACAAGCGAGCCCACGGCTGGCGCGAGCTGGATCGGCCGACCCTCGCGCGATGGCGCCGGATCTCCCATCACCCGGCGGCGCGTCGCGCCCTGGAAGATGAGATCGCGGATCATCTGCGTGCTCCCGCGGGATCCGTCCTACTGGACCTTGCCGGCGTCGAGCCGCGGGGGGATCCCGCCGAAGATTGGGCGGACGTTGGACTGGCCGCGGGTCGACTCGTGACGTATCCGTTCCGTGGTTCCGGTCCGTGGCACGCGCTCGTGAACCGGCCTCCGGCGGACTGGCCAGTGAGCGTCTACGTGGCGCCGCGCTTTCGTGCCGCGGCGACCCGGTGGCTAGAGCGAGATCCGCGGGCGCTCCCCTGACGAGCGGGACCGCGCGCCCCGGCAGACCCCGGTTCATGAGAAAGGACACGATCCCACTGATCAGCGGTCACCGGCAGAACCGAGAGCCGAGAAAATCGAAGCAGGATGAAACCGGCGAGCCCCCGGTCGGACCGGAGCTCGGCGAGGGGGATCGGGCCTTGCAGCCGTCGTACGGGACGGACCTCGACCGAGCAGGAACCCCGGGCGTCCGTCGGGTCCGGGTGTGGCATCGACGCGACGCGAGCGATCCCCACCCCCGCACGTTCCGCGCCAGAATGGTAGAACATCAGTCGGTCTCCAGGGCGCATCCGTTTCAGGTGCTGGAGGGCGAGCGCGTTGTGGACGCCATCCCACTCGGTATGCCCGTCGCGCTCTAGGGCCGCGTACGAATAGACGCTCGGCTCCGACTTCACCAGCCAGCGGGCCATGACCGCCTCACCCCCGGCCGCTCGTAACGGTGTCGGAGCCGTACCGGGGTCGGGTCAGCCGAGCACGACACCTTGCGGAGTGATCGCGAACGGACGACGCTCGGGGTCGTGGGCGGCGCCGCGCATTCGGACGACTTTGATCTGGCGAACGGAGCGGTCGCCGATCCACTTGCGCGTCAACAGGATCTCGCCGCGAGTGAGCACTTCCTCGGGCGTCAGAACGCCCGGATTGCCGGGGGTCGCCGTGATCAGCGCGGTGACGTTCTGTTCCGAGAGGAATCGAAGCAACGACTGGATCTCCGTACGCTCGGCTTGCGGGTCTTGCGAAGACTTGACCGCGAAACGCCGAACGGAGGTGATCGAGTCGACGACCACCCGCCGGAACGGGACGTCGGCCATCTGCTGTCGGAGCTTGAGATAGATCGACTGGATCGAGATGTCCTCGATCTCGGCCGCCCGCTTGTCGAACGCGGCGAGGTCGCGCATCGACTTCAGGTCGGTCATCGTGCGGATCTCCTGCACCGCCGCTTGCCGCTTGATCGCCCGCGTTCCGGGGTTCGCGTCGAGGGTCTTGACCGCCGACAGGTCCCAACCGAACGACCGGACGTTCTCCATGATCTCCGAAGGCGGCTCGTCCACGGCGACGAGCAGAACCTCCTCCCCCAGACGTAGCCCCTCGAGGAGGAAGGTGAGACTCAGGAGGGTCTTGCCGCTGCCGGTCGCTCCCGTCACGAGGTACGGTCGTCCCGAGATCAATCCGCCGCCGAGCATTCGGTCCAGCCCGGGGATCCCGGTGGGGACGCGGGCCTGGATCAGGTTCGGGGCGGGGATCGTCATTCGACCTCCTTCGGGGGAGACTCTTCCGTCGGACGCTCCGGGGTGGGGGCGGTCGTCGCCCCGAGGACCCCGGGCGGAATATCTCCTGCCGTCCCTGAGATCACTTGCGGTGCCTTCCGTTTTCGAACCGCGCGCCGCCGCGCCTTCGGCGGGGCCGGAACCGGGGCCTCGACAACGGGAGCCGCGGCCGTGGGCGACTCCATGGGCGGGGCGGACTCCGGTGCTGCGGTCGAGGAGGTGGTGGGGCCAACGG
>JBARNH010000005.1:0-81079 GCA_049802875.1 Thermoplasmata archaeon
CCGAGGTAGGCACCGCTCTCCTCTTCCGCGCTCATCTCTTGAGAGAGATGGGGGAAACATGCTACTTAAACCTCAAGCACTATTTTGTACAAACTAATTCTAAGTAGTCGAACCTCACTGCTGAGGGTAGGATGGCGGGACAGAGCTTCCTTCCCATTGAGGTTCTCGACTACGTCGAAACCCACGCCCCGCCGGAGGACTCCCCGTATGGGATCAGTCAGAGGGAACTCGCAAAGGCGCTCGGCTACCACCCTTGCTCCATGTCTCGTCCATTGGAGGCGCTGGTTCGAGATGGTTACCTAGTCAGTAAGCGAGGGCCGGTTCGAGACGGGGTGCGTAAACAGATAGTTTATCGGCTGACCGAAGGGGGAAGATCCAGACTTCTCCGGGAAACAAAGCACGTACCGCTTCTCGCAGGGGCACTCCCACCACCCCCCAACCCGTTTCTAGGGCGGAAGGACGAGCTCTCTCGCTTAGCCGAGTTCGCGCAAGAGGGTGGGGCCATCATGCTGGTCGACGGCCCTCCGGGGATGGGAAAGACGGCCCTCGTGAGCAGGCACATTCGTCGCGTAAAGAGGGGGAGGATACCATTTTGGTTCACTGTCCGACCCGCGAGCTCCCCCCGCCAATTCGTATCTGCGCTCTCCCACGCCCTGTCGTTCCTCGGCGCCCCTCAGCTGGCGTATTACTCCCAACTGCCGAGGGCCCCGGCCGCTCGCGAAGTAGCTGACCTAACCACTCGGGCCGTAGCAGATCGAGAGCTGGCGGTAGTTATCGACGACGTCCAGCTGGCCGGCCCAGACCTTAGCAAGTTCCTCTCGGAGTTTGTGACCGATTTGGTCCGTGGCAGGAAGGATCAAGTGTACCTCGTCGGCCAAGAGACCCTCCCGCTCGACCCCGCTGGTGCCCCGACCTCTCGAATGTCGGTCGGCGGACTCGACCGATCCGCAGCTCACGACCTAACAGACCGCAGGGGGGGGTTGGCTGAGCGGTTCGAATCTGTCTTCCAGTCGACATTGGGATCCCCCCTACTACTGCAGCTGGCGGTTGCTAACCCCGGTGTCGAGGCCGACGCGACGACCCTGCCTAGCCGGGTGGTGGAGCGGCTCTCGATCGAAGACATCCGGGCCGTTCTTCCCATCGCTCTATCGAACGAGCCGCTCCCATTGGGGTTTGTCGCCGATACGAAATCGATGTCCCCCGCGAGACTAATCGAAGTGATCCGAATGGGGGTCGTTCAGAAGACACTGCAGGGTCGGATTGAGATTCTTCAGGTGGTTCGAACCGCCTTACTGGCACGGGTCGGTCCCCAGGACGAACGTACGGCCCACTTGCAGCTTGCTGACTTTTACTCCGGCAGCCACCGACCTGAAGCTCTCCGGGAACGATTCCTTCATCTCGTAGAGGGCGAGTCCTGGAAACCTGCTTCACAATTGCTTCAGCAACAGGAACGAACCCTTCTGGGGCTCGGATTTTCTGAAGCCCTGCGCGGAGCCTTCCGACACCTCGCCAACTCACTTCCGAGGGGGCCACCCAAGGTCCGGGTCCTTCTTGGCGAAGCAACCCTACTTCGCCATCACTCCGACTATGGCGAGGCGATAATCGCCCTTCGTAGAGCGATTACCGAATCAAACGATGAACCGAAAGTAACCTGCGAGGCACATCTTGCAATCGTTGATCTTTCGCTAAAGCTTCACCACCTAGACGAAGCGACGAAGGAGTTCGAACAGGCTGATGCAATTGGACCAGTCACCCGAAGGTTGCAGGTGTACTTCCTGCTCTCTGAAGCGAGGTTGATAGAGGCCCGAGGTCAAATTCAACTCTCAAGGTCGAAGTTCCAGGAGGCCTTCGAGCTTGCCCGAAGGTACAAGATTTCGGACCTTTCCCTGGAGAGCATTGCTGCCTGGTCTCGCCTCGAGGAATTCGAAAGTGGACCGGAAGTCGTGGTTCAGGTAATCGCTGCCGCGCTTCCGGAGGCTCGACAATCGGGTAGATTGGACATCGCGTTCAACCTGCGGTTGATTCGCGCGCGGGCCTACTTTAGTATGGGCCAAGTTGACGCGGCCGAGAGCGAAATGAAGTTGGTTCGAGCCGAAGCCGAATCGCTGGGCTACTTGAATCAGCTCAACTATTCTCTCAACGGTCTGGTTGCCACTGCGATCCAAAGAGAGCGTTGGACTGAGGCTGTAGCATACGCCAAGCAGGCCTGTGCATTGGCTGAGCGCCTCGGCAACGATCTCGTCTTGGGGCACACACTCGCACTACTCTGTACCACCGAATTGCGACAGTCTCGCGCAGGCGGGGGCCCGAAGCTTCTCGAAGACTCCATAGGGCATGGGGAGCGAAGTGTAGAATTGCTTTCTCACCTGCCCCCCTCTGAAGCGATTGTATACGCCCGTGGCATTCTCTCAGAATCGTGGTTCTATGCTGGACAGAGGGAGAAGGCGATTCGAGAGTACGAAATGGCTCTGGAACTCTGCGACAAGCTGAATCTCGGACGTCTCAAGACAGCAATCGTATCCGAACTCGGAGGGAAGTTTGGTGCAGTGGTGCCACCCACTGGCGAGAACGTGAGTCTCGGATCCCAGCCTGGAACCGAGACGACTTAGGCGAGCAGGGCCGAGTGGCCCCCCGTAACCGGACGGTTACAGTTGCTCGCGCGGTACAACCGGACCAACAGGCATGTAGGACGACATTCGAGGTACACCTCCGACCCGCACCCCGGATCGGGTGTATTTAATCGAGTCGATTTCACGTCAGAAAACTGGGTCAGATATACCGCCCGTATCCATGCGTGCTTATACGGAGAAAAATAGGTTTTCTGTTATCGCGCCGGGGGCTCGGGAACCGGATCGATCATCGAGGACAAAGGGTGGAAAAGGGAGGCCTTACGCATGCGGTGGATGACCTTCACATCGTCCACATCGTACCGGGTTTCGGCCCAAGGGTCAGCGATGTTGGAGTAACCGCGTACCTCCCAGAATCCCGGCTCGTCGGCCGAGACGAACTTCAATCCCCTCAACCACTTCGCTGACTTGTAAAAGTATCGGTTGGGGACCAACATGCGGACCGGGCCCCCGTGTTCTGCTGCCAGCGGACCTCCTTCGACCGAGTGAGCGACCAGCACGTCCGGCCGGTCGAGCGCTTCGATCGGAAGCGAGGTCGTGAACCCTTGCTCGCACTCCATGATGACGAAGCGAACGCCCGGTTTGGGTGCGGCGAGGGCCGAGAGCCCCGAGAACGCCACGCCGCTCCAGTGCATTCCGACCTTAGACCATGAGGTGACGCAATGAATGTCGCAGGTGAGGTCGGTCTGGGGGAGGGCGAGTAGTTGGGAGAAGGAAAGCGTCTGGGGCGCTGCGACCTCTCCGTGGAGAGACAGGGTCCAATTGGTCGCGTTCAGCTCCGCCGGGACCGAACCGGCGTGGAGGACCGGCCAGCTCTTCGTTAGGATCTGCCCGGGAGGAAGTCCCTCCGCCATCGCCTGCCTGGAGGCGAACCGCGCGATAACAGCTGGGGTTGTTCGTGATGGGGCGGGTCTATCCGCGGACCCGTCGGATCTTGACCTCGTCGCCGGACCAGTCGTAGCGAAGTCGAGTGCGGGGTTGCCATCGTCTTCGGCGGTCCCAGAGAGCCCCGGCGAGCAGCGGGAGCCCGATCGAGGCATCGAGGTGGGCCATCGCGCGCGTGGCGGTCGCCGAGATCTTTCCCCACGACTGGGCTTCGTCGAGCGTGCTGCCCGAGAGCCCGCCCCAGTGGGGTACATCGGTCGTGATCTGGAGAGCGTAGTGGTGCCCCTCTCCTTCCCGGCCGAACGCGTAGTTGGCCATCACGATCCCGTCGTTGATCCAGTTCTTGGGTGTCCCGCCACCGATGTAGATGACCGCGGTTCTCGGAGAGTGGGAGAGGATCTGTACGAGCTCGTAGTTGTCCCGCACCGCGTCCAGGATGAATCGATCCTTACGATTTCGGTTCGCTTGGTAGTACAGGGTGAGCCCGATGCCGATCGAACTGTCGATCAGGGCGGGAGAGAAGACCGGGATACCTCGGCGCGAGGCGATGGAGAGGATCGAGTTCGGATCCGGGAACCGGGACCCCAGGAACTCCAGGAACTCGCGCGACGACGCAGGCCGACGAGGGAACTTCTCAGTGATCCTTCCGATGACCCGGTCGGTCTCTTCGAACTTGAGCTCGTCGACGTACGTGTCGTAGATTCGGTCGAGGTAGAGGCGACGGAGCTCGACATCGTCCGCCGTCGGAGTCCCGATCCAGTGCCGACCCCCGATCGACTGGTAGAGGTCCTGGTAGAGCACTGCGCCGGTCGATACCACGGCGTCCACGACCCCCCAGTCGACGAGGTCGCGCAACACCTTGCGAAGGCCGGCCGCGATCAACGGCCCGGAGAGGCCGAGGAGAATCGTGGGCCGCTTCCGGTCGCGGAGGGCGTTCTCCCAAACCTCGAGGCACCGGCCGAGATTCCGGGCCTGGATGGACGTAGACTGGAACTGCTGGAGCAGGTCCCCGAGGTTCCCGCCCCGGGTCACATCCACGGCGACGACCGACTTCTTGAGGAACGCACGTCGCCGCGACGAGACCGACCGGACCACGACGGCACGACAGCCGCCGACTTCTTAACCGCTCGCGGACGCGGGCCTCCCCTTGAGGGACTATTAAATCCCGGCGCGTCAGACTTAGTGCGAGGACTCCGGGTGTCTTCGTTACCTTCTCCGCTGCTCCGAGCACGGCAAGCGCTCACGCAGAATTCCGGCCGGACGATCGTGGTCAGCGGACCGCCACTCAGCGGCAAGTCCGCCCTGCTCCAGGAAGCTCGGGCGATGGCGAAGGAGATGAACGCGCGCATCGTCGAACTTCGGGGAAGCTACCGCGCGCGCTCGGTACCCTACGGCGCGCTCGACGGGCTCAACTCGGGGAGCCTCCTGAGCGGGGGCCCAGTCTCCGAGGAGGGGGGGACGGAGGGTGCCGCGGGAGCCGAGGTCAGTGCGGACGTGCCGATGGCTCCGATCGCCTATCTGCCGGACCGGCTCCCGCGCAGCCGGCGGAGCCGCGGCGAGCGAGCGCGTACGAGCTTCCTGGGCCAGCCCGTGCGGGGGCGTTCCGCCAACGAGGGAGACCCCGAAGCGTACTGGCAACAGCTGCTGACCGACTTCCGGGCAACGCCGGCGCGGCCGGTCGTGATCGTGATCGAGGACGGGGCGCTGTTCGACTCGGAGAGCCGGGAATTTATCGTCGCCCTATCGAAAAAGGCCCGCCTTCGCCCGCTCCTGATCGTTTGCGTACTCGATACCTCGGTACCGGGGTTCGTCGCGTGGGAGGATTCGTTCCTCGGCCGGAGCGACGTCGACTGGGTGCGGATCCCCGACGCAGTCGCGGACGCCCGAGAAGCGCACCGCCTGAAGGCGATCTTCGATGACCTCCCCTCCGTGACCCAGCGGGTGGTCGGTTTCGTCGCCCTCCTCCACGGCAACGTCGGGGAGGTCGTGCTCTCCCGCGTCGCGCGTCTGAACCACTCCCAGCTCGCGGAGACGCTGCAGCCCGCCACCGGGGTGGGGCTCGTGAAGGTCCAGGACGGCAAGGTCCTGATCCCGCACGTCGCGTGGATCAGCGTGACGGCGGACCTGATCCCGGAAAAGCAGCTGCGCGAGATGCA
This sequence comes from Thermoplasmata archaeon, assembly GCA_049802875.1. Classification (GTDB taxonomy): domain Archaea; phylum Thermoplasmatota; class Thermoplasmata; order Lutacidiplasmatales; family UBA184; genus Lutacidiplasma. Next base: position 5,669 of record JBARNH010000005.1, read on the forward strand.
CCTCGAGATCGCGAACGCCCTCCAGGCCCTGTCGCCCGAACCCACCCTCGCGCGACGCATCGAGCTCGCCCGGCACTACCTCAAGTGGTTCCCGGGACCGATGGCCCTGAAGCACCTTCTCGAAGCCGGCGAGCTCAGTCTGCATTTGCTCTTGTTCGACTCCGCGGAGGAACTGTTCGCCGAGGCGATCACCTGCCTACCAGCGTTGACGCCGCCGGACCGTTCGACGACGGAACCCGAACTGCGAATGCTGCATGCGCAATCCCTATTCTGCGCGGGCCGGCTCGCCGAGGGGGAGACCGCGCTACGGGAAGGTCTCGCGGCCGCCCTTCGGGCTTCGATCGCGGTGGAAGTCGTGGCCGAGTGGATCGAGCCACTCCTCCTGACCATGCGAGTCGTCGGCCCCCGCGTCAGCCTTGCGATGACGCTCGAGGAGCTGTCCGATCGATGCCACGATGCCCAGTGGACCGAGATCGAGATCCTCCTCCAGTCGCTGATCGCGGAGTTCGACTGGGAACGAAATCAGACCGACAAGGCCCGAGAAGAGTCGCGCCGGGCGGCCACGCTCGCTCAGAGCCTTCAGCCGGGACACCTGCAGGCGATCGCGCTCCTGGCGGTCGGCCTCGCGCGGATTGAAGGGACCCCCGAAGAACAGGAGGTCGCGGCGCGGTTTCTGCAGTCGGCCCGATTGCTCTTCAGTAGGTCTCGTCGATGGGAGCTCGACCACCTGGCGGGCGACCTGGAGGCGCGGCTCCTCGAGGTCCGGGGCGAGACCGCCCAGGGACTCCAGCTGCGACAGCAGGCCATACCCGCGCTCCAACGACAGAAGCTCCTCTCGGTCGAGTTGTACCACCAACTGGGGATCGCCGCCGGCCTCCTCGACCGGCGTGCGGCGAGCGGGGTCGACGATGCGCTCGATCGCGCCCACGCGGTTGTCGACGCCCTCCACCTGATCCCCCCCTCTCCCTGCCTTCTCCGGCTGTGGGTGCTGGAAGGCCGCCGGCGTGCGCTCAACGAGGAGACGACCCAAGCCCGGGACCGGTGGGAAGTGGTCGCAGAAGAGACGCCGGCCAACGGGATCCCTCGTCTCCGAGCCGAGGCCCTGCTTCGGCTCGCGCTATTGGAGTATAGCTCGGGTCGCCCGGATCTGGCCGCCGCCCACGTGAACCGTCTGGGAGCGCCGGACGTCCGCTCCGCACTGCCGAGCGAATGGGTCGCCGAGCTATCGGACCTCGAACGGCTTGCCGCCCAGAGCGAACACGGAGGAGCCCCGCTGCCGGTCGGAGCCTCAAGCCAACGTCGAGAGGGTCAGGAAAGAGAACGCTCCCGGCGCGAGCCCGTACGCGATCGTCAGAGCGCCGACGGCGATCAGAATCCCCACCACGATCCGGTGCAGTAAGAGCGGCTCTACCCGGGTCCCGAGGCGGTTGCCGAGCCAGGCGGCCCACGCCGCGACGGCGATGAGGGCGAGCGCCCCGGCGACAAAGACGATCAGCCAGCCCCAATCGGTAACGAACAGCACTTCGATGATCATGGTCGTGTCCCCCAACTCGAGCAAGAAGACGGTCACGAACGCCGCAAGGAACGCCGCGCGGGTCGACACCGGATTGCCGGTCTCTACGTCCGGTCCCCGGTACGCCAGATAGAGGGCGTACGCGATCAGAAACGACCCCGCGGCGACGCGAACCAGGCCGATCCGGCCCGGTCCCAACAACGCGACGAGGGCGGCGCCCACGGTGACTGCGATGGCGCTGCTCCCGACGAATGCGAGCGCCGCCCCCGCCCACGTCGGGGTCGGATGGTGGCGCGAGGCGAGGGCCATCGTCGCGAAGCTCGTACGGTCGAACAGCTCGAAGCCGGCGACCACCGCAAAGACGATGAGGAACCCGCTCAGGCTGCCAAAGTCCACGGAGGCCGCCCCCCGTTATGCGAGATGATGGAGGAAGTCGTCGACGCGCCGCTCGCAGAACACGCACGTGAGGACGACCGGCCGGCGCTCGGCGACCTCGAACTCGCTCTCGACGGGTTCTACCTGGTTCGAGATGCAGTTGAGGTTGGGACAACGGAGGACCCCAACGATCCGTTCGGGGAGGTCGACGACCCGCTTGTCCCGGACCTTGAACTCGCGGATGATGGAGATCGTCGCCGTCGGGGCGATCAGGGCGATCGCGTTCACCTTCCGAGGGGACAGCTCCATGTTCTCGACCTTGACGATGTCCTTCCAACCCAACTTGCCCGAACGTACGTGCAGTGCGACGCTCACGGTCGAGTCCTTGTCGAGGGACTGCACCCCCATGATGCGGAGCACCTCCAGGGCGAGGCCGTTCCCGATGTGGTCGATGACGGTGCCGTTCTTGATCGGGGTGATCTTGAGCTCGCGCATCGGTCTTCACCCCCTCTTCTTCCCGCGGGGGTTGCCGAGCAGCGCCTCGAGAAGGGCCATTCGCACCGGAACCGCGAGGAACGCTTGCCGGAAATACGCAGCGTGCGGGGTCGCGTCGACCTCGGGAGCGATCTCGCCGGCTCGGGGCAGCGGATGCAGGACGATAAGGCGGGCCTTGGCCGTCGCGAGGACCCCGTTGTCGATACGGTACGACCCCGCCACTTTGAGATACTCGCCCTCGTCCGGAAACCGCTCCTTCTGAATTCGCGTCACATAGAGGACGTCGGCGTCCCGGATCGCCCGGTGGAGCTGGTCCTCCTCTTGGATCTTGGCCCCCATGTGCTCGAGCTGGTCGCGGACCTCGTCCGGCAGGCGCAGCGTCGGTGGGGAAGAGAGGACCAGTTGCGCTCCAAAGAGCGCCAGCGCGAACGCAAGTGAATGGACCGTGCGGCCGTACTTCAGGTCGCCCAGGAGCACCACGCGAAGCCCGGAGAGCGTGCCGAACGCCTCCTGCATCGTCGCGAGGTCGAGCAGTGTCTGCGTCGGATGCTGGCCCGCGCCGTCCCCCGCGTTGATCACCGGTCGAGCGGAGACCCGGGCCGCGAGTCGGGCCGACCCCTCGTTCGGGTGACGGAGCACGATGGCGTCGGCGTATCCCGTGAGCATCCGGATAGTATCGGACAGGCTCTCCCCCTTGCGCACCGAGCTCACCAGCGGGTCGGCGATCGTGACGCACCGACCCCCCAATCGTTGGACCGCCGACTCGAAGGAGAGACGCGTACGCGTCGACGGCTCGAAGAACGCCATCGCGACGATCTTGTCGGCGAGGGAATGGGTCACCTTCTTGCCCTCCGCGTACGGGATCATCCGTCGGGACGCGGCGAGCAGGGTCTCAATCTCGGGTCGAGTCAAGTCCCGGATGGAGATCAGGTCCCGGCCGTGGAGCGGCATTCGAGCGGCGAGGTACGCCCCTTGTTTAAGTCCTTCTTGAGCGCCGGCGACTCCCGAGTCGTTTCAGCGCGTCGCGTAAGGCCTAAGGGCCGCGGACGTTCGGACAGGCTCCGTGGCGTACTCTCCCTGGTCCCCCAGGATCTGGGCACTATTCCTCCTCCTCGTCGTCTTCTGGGGGTTGAACTATCCCTTCGTGAACGTAGGGCTGGCGTTCGCTAGCCCGCTTTGGCTCGCGACGCTCCGGGCGGGCCTCGGAGCCCTCGCGACCCTCGTCATCGTCACAGGACTCCGAGGATGGGGGACGCTCGACGCGGCCGGTCGAAGAGACAGCCTGCTGCTGGGGCTCCCCAACACCGCCCTCTTCTTTGGTCTCTGGTTCTGGGCGGCACGGAGCGTGCTCCCCGGCATTGCAGCCGTCGTGATCTACACGTTCCCGCTCTGGGTCGCCGTACTGTCGAATCCCGTCCTGGGGAGCCGACTGACCGCGCGTCACTGGGTCTCGGTGGCGATCGGCTTCGCCGGGGTGGCCCTGATCTCCCAGATTGGAGAAAACGGAACCGGAGGGGTAGCATGGGTAGCGATCCTCGAACTCCTCGCCGCCGCCGTCGCGTGGGCGATGGGGACCGTGCTGTTCCAGCGTCGCTTTCCCCGCGAGCAGATGATGGAGGCGAACGCCTACCAACTCATCGGCGGGACCGTTGCACTGCTCGCGGCTACGTTCCTACTGACCCCGACTCCGATTCCCCAGCCCACCGCGACGCTCGTCGGAGCCGTCGTTTGGCTCGGGGTCGTCGGTACCGCCCTCGCCTATGCGATCTGGACCCTGCTGCTTGGTCGAACTCGGGCGGCGACGCTCAGCGCTTTCCTCTTCCTAGTCCCCGTGGTCGCTCTCGGGGTTTCCGCCGCCTACTTCGGGGAGCGTCTTTCACTAACCCAGCTGGCGGGGGTGGGGTTGGTCCTGGTCAGCATTTACGGCATCGGACGCGCGCGATGGGACCCCCAATCGAGACAATCCCCCTCGATCGGTTGACCACCCACGCTCGCCCCGGGGCCTGCTCTACGGTCCGAACGCTCACGCGGTTCGAACGGGGAACTCTGCACCGCACTTCATGCACGTGCGGTTGGCCGGTCCATTGACCGCTCCACAGCTCGGACAATATCGGACCACGGGGCCCGGCTGCCTCGACGGGGATCCGGCCTCGGCAAATGGGGGAACCGCCGACAATCGAGCCGCTCCCGATTCTCCGTACGCCGGAGCGGGGGCGGCTGACGGGCTGTCCTCCCAGTCAATCGGCGCGAGTATAGCCACGATTCCACCGATGAGTCCCAAGATGGAGCCGACAAGGAATCCACCGCCGACCCAAAGCGAAATGGCCGAGACAATGACAATCCCGGTCCCCCACGGCCCCGGGGCTTCCGGGTTCACATCGTAGGAGAACAAGAGCCACCCGAGGAAGATCGCGAAGACGATGCTCAACAGACCGGCCGCCACCGGTTCGATCGCCGCCGCGGCTCCGGGGGTCGTCGAGAAGTACGCACCCACCACGAGAAGTTCGACTCCCTCGGCGAAAATGAGGAGCGCACCGACGGCGCCGAGGGCCACGACCTCCCCTCGCGGTCGCGCAGAACGGAACTCAATCAAGTTGACCAATCCCGCATGGAGCCCGTGCACAGTTCAACTTAGCGATGGACCGACCGCCGGCGGGAACGGCGGCGGGACGCGCGGGCTTCAACGGGCCGACTCCGAGGCATCGAGGCCGGAATCCTCCCCGGTAGCGGAGGATTCGGGGCCCGATTATACCTCCTGGGGCGGCCCGAGCCGCTGCTTCCCCTCCTTTGTCTCTCCGTGCCCCACGGGCGGGGCTGGTCGCACGTGGATTATAAGTCGACCCGACTTGGACGGCACGGCGCCGAAGATGACCCCAACTGGACCGACCGAAGTGTACGAAATACGCCGGACGTTCAATGTTCCCGCAGACTTCGCCTACCGATGGTGCACCGACTTCACCCCCGAGGACGGCAAGTTGTCTCAGGGGGAAAACTCTCGCCAGATCCTTCGGCGCTCCTCTCGCAGGGTAGTGTACGAGGACCTCTATCCGAGCCCAAACGGTTGGATGTGGAGCCGCCAAACGGTGACCCTTCATCCGCCCAACCGCTGGACCGCGGTCGCCGAGGGAAACTATCGGCATTGGGACCTTGTTTACACCCTCCGAAGCCTGGGGGAGGAACGGACCGAGTTCACGCTCCACGGAGTACGTCGCCCGCAGTTCATGAGCCAGCAGAATCCTTCCCAACGGACCCTGAACGCCGAGCTTCACGCGATGTGGAGGAATTATGGGATCGCGATGGAAAAGGAGTACCGGGCGTCGCGGCGACGCGCGAAGGGCTGATCGGGGCCTCGCGCCCCAGGGCGAACCGGTCGGCCTCGCACTCTCAGCGCCTTTAGGGAGCGCCTCGCTACTCCGGCCCCGGATACCAGAACACTACCAGTCGACACTTTGGGCAAAGACGGGCGAGATACTCTGCCGATCTCCAGAAGGATCGGGGAGCCAACTCCACCTCGGTGGGGTCCTCCGAAGCCCGTTCGGAATCGTCCGGAAAGAACAGGATTCGTGCAGGGTCTTGTTTCCCACTGCCCTGAACGTATCCCGACATTAAATGGCCGCTAGATTTCCAACATCCGATCTCTTGTGATGGCTGCGCCATATCTCATTCGGGAGAAATCGACGTTTTATACCGACTCTCCTCTTGCGCCCGATCAGAGAACGCCGCGTCCGAAGACCAGCGGCGGTCGATTGGGCGAACAGAGGTACTGGTCAGGTTACCGGGAGCAGCGAAGCCGGTCGAGCGATCACGCGTAAATCGTCTGCGGTGATTTCTCGAGTACCTTGCGGATTAGGGCATCCCGGAGGTGTTCAGCACGTCAGCGGGAATCGGGAAGCAGAACTACCACACCCTGGTCGGATCGCCACGCACTTCGACGAGCCCGCGTGGATCCCCCGCATCAGCGGCAGCTATCCCGCGGGCGGTCGCCGCGAACCAGGGACCAGGCGCGGGAAGACGAGGTTGTTGGTGTGACTCGATGGAGGTAGGAACGCCGCGTCGCGGAGTAGTCCCACCGCGGCTTCCCCTCTCGACGTCAATAGGTAGACCTCCCCGTTGTGGCGGATGAGTCCGCAATCGACCAACTTCCGCAGGTGAAAGGACATCTTCGGAGAGTCGTCGAGCCCGGCCGCGCGCATCACTTCACTAAAGGTTGCGGACCCCACGGATAGTCGAAGGAGCACTTCCCGGCGAATGGGGTTTGCCAACGCCTCGAGTGTCGAGTGCGTTTCACCCGGGGCGATCGAACCTGCCAGCGCGGTTGCGACGACTGGCGGGAGCCGACGAGGGTTGAACGCGACGCGCAGCGGTCCGTGACTAGCAAGGGCCTCGCGAAGTTTCGAGAAAAGGGCCACAACGTCCTCCAGGCGATGGGCGGCGACGAGCCGTTCGGCCCCCGCGATAACGACCGCGCCGTTGGGGTGGTCGCCCAGGAAGGCGATGGACCGGTCCGCTATGCCGGCGAGGTCCTCCGGCTCGAGCCGGGCGGGGTGGATGTGAGCTTCGGCGGCCGGCGGAGGGTCGCCCAGGAACAGGACCTCGTGTTGCCCGCCCACGGCAAGGTTCCGCGCCTCCGTGACCGGGTCCCGCGCCGTTCCCTCGGGGGCCTCGAACTCCCGTTCCTGGTCCGCCAGACGAAGGGTTTCTCGAACCTGCTCGATGCGGAACGGCTTCCGAACATAGTCGAAGGCTCCGCTCTTCATTGCTTCGAGTGCGGTCTCGACTGTTGCAAATCCCGTGATCATCACGACCAGCGTGCGGGGCCATCTCGAGCGGACTTCCCGGAGGAGCTCCATTCCGCTCGCGCGCGGCATTTTGAGGTCAGTCAGGACGACGTCGAACTCGGCGGCCGCCATCGCATCGAGCCCTTTGGCGACAGAACTCTCGATCGCAACCGAGTGACCCTCGTCGCGCAGGAGTTCCCCGAACTCCTCCCGGAAGACCCGGTCGTCGTCGACCACCAAGAGGCGCACAACCCGTGAAGGGTCGCAAAGGAGTTACACCTTTCTCCGTCGATCGAAACCGGCGGCCACACTTTTGCCGTGGCCGCCGGGGAACTGGTTACCTTACCGAATCCCTCCGGATTACGGAGGAGCTCCCAGGTGGGCCCACGCGGTGTTGTATCCGTAGTAAAGCGATGCAACCCCCGCGAGGAACACGAGGAGGAGGAATCCCCCCAGAAAGACTCGCCACATCCACGGGTACTTCGGTGATTGTGCGCTGGGCACCGGTTCCGCTCCGGGATCGGTAGGACCCACCACGAACCAGTCGATGTAGAGCGAGATCGGGTACACCGCGATCGCGAGAACCCCGAAACCTAGGAACAGGAAGAAGGTGGGGAGCGGGTCCAGGGTCAGGGACAGGTTGTACGCGCGGTACCCGTAGAACAGGATCGCTCCGCCCGCGATTCCCGCGACGAGCCCGACCATGTGGGTGGGGCGCTTCAACTGGACCGCGATCGCGAACGACACCAGCACGAACGCGAGCATCACGAGCGAGTCGAAGAACAGTAGGTCATACGCCGCGAGGACGTTCGTCCCGTTGACCACGAGACCGAGCGGCCACGTGAATTCGCCCCAGAGAGCGATGAGCCCGAGCAATGCCCCGAGGCATCCCAAGAGGAACGTCCCTTCCTTCAAGTGGCTGAGCGCCCGGACGTGGTCGTTCCGACGCATCTCGAACCAGACCATCACACCGGTGTAGAACGTGACCACTGTGACTAGGATCAGCAGGTCGAGGACGAGCGTTAGGTCGTCGGTGAACGTCATCGATGATCACCTCGCCTCGGAGTTGGCCGGGCGCGTTCGGAATAGGACGCTTGTCGCTTGCGGTCGGTCACCGGGAGTTCGCATGGACGTTCCTCGACCCCTTCGACTGAGGACGGAGTATTTCCACCGTCCATAAATTCGGGTTGACGAGACCTGCGCCTACGGAGGGGCTACGGGGGGGTGTTTCCCGCCGGTCGGCCGATCGGGAGTGTGACCCGGAACCCTGCGCCGGCTCCCGGGACGTTCCGGACCGTGATCGCGCCCCGATGGGACTGTACAATCCCGTGGCAGATCGCGAGCCCGAGGCCCGTCCCCTCTCCCTCGGGCTTCGTCGTAAAGAACGGCTCGAAGATCCGAGGAAGTGACTCGTTCGAGATGCCGGGACCGCTGTCGACCACCTCGATCTCCGCGAACTCCCCCTGCCGCCCGACGGTGATCCGAATCGACCCAACGCCGCGCATTGCGTCGTAAGCGTTGTTCAGCAGATTGGTCACGACCTGGGTGAGAGGGCCACGCTCCCCGAGGATCTCAACGGGCGCCGTGGGGTACTCCTCGACGATGACCACGTCGGGCGACTGCTTGCCACGTAGGAAGGCGACGGCCCCACGGACGACTTCAGTCAGGTCGAGCGCGACCGGGCTCGGTTCCTCGCGGCGCGCAAAGTCGAGCAGGCCGCGGACGATGCGCGCAGCGGCCTCGATCTGCTCGCTGACCGTGTCGAGTCGGGCGAGGGTCGCCGGGTCCTGTGAGCGCCGGCGCAGGCTCTCGGTCACCAGCTCAATGTTCGCTAGAGGAGTATTGATCTCGTGCGCCACCCCCGCCGCGAGCTGACCAATCGAAGCAAGCTTGTCTGCGTGGGCCGCGCGCCGCTCCCAGCTGCGCTGCTCGGATACGTCGACGGCCACACCGAGGTAATGCGTGATGCCTCCCTGATCGTTCCTGATTGCCGTGATCGTCAGCACCACGGGCCGTTCTCGCCCCATTCGGTCGCGATTCAACAGCTCTCCGGACCACGACCCCACTGCGGGGTCGAGCAGTCCTTGCCACATTTGCTCGTAGATGGCCCTCGACGTTTGCCGGCTGCGCACGAGGTTCGGCTTGCGGCCCACGCACTCGGCTCTCGAGTACCCGTAGATTCGTTCGAAGGCGGGGTTCACGTCCAACATGACGCCGTCCGCGTCGGTCAGCTGCATCGCGTTCGTCGAAGACCGGAATGCTTGATGGAAGACCGTTGACTGCTCGTGCTCGGAGACCCGGTCCGTGACATCCCGAATCACGAGGAGCGCCCGACGCGGGGCCGAAGGGCGGTCGGGCAACGGCCGTATGTCGACATCCAGGAACACTCCTTTCCGGTGCTTCCGGTACCGCGCGTTCACCGCGGGGAATGTGGATTCGGTCCGGTATTGCAGGGCGGCGTCCACGGCCGCGCGGATCGCGGGGGACCAGGTCCCATCTGACTCCGGAATTTCGTGGAAATCATTGCCCAACAGGTCCGGCGACCGGCCGGTCGTCGCGAAGTATGCGGGATTTGCCCAGGAGATGGTTCCGGGAGCGGTGATAACGGCGATCGCCATCGGTGCGGTCTCGAGCGCAGTCAGGGCCAGGTCGGGGTCCAGCGCTTCGTTCGTCACGATCCGGTAGGGATATCGACCGGCGGCTCATTTCCCCTTCGACGGCGACGGAGGTGAACCGTCAACTGAAACTGACGCGCGCCCTATCTCCTCTGCGAAGCCTCCGTTCGACATGAATTCCCGGGCCGTTGTGGTCGTCGGGGAGACTGCGAGCCTTGGCCGCTCCATCGGCGACCTCCTCCTCGCGGAAGGCATCCCGTGCCATCTCGTCACCGACCTCTGCGACCGCGAACTCAAGTCCTGGGGGACCGGGCCGTCGCCCGTGATCGTCGTGGCGTGCAACGAACCGTACTGTCGAACCGCCCGGCGATGGTCCCGGGGCGAGCTGCCGGGCACGAAGCTCGTCGTGGTCGGCGCCCGCGATCCCGTGGTACGGGCCGTTCCCGGCGCCCAGGTCGTGCCGCTGCCGCTCGCACGCGAATCGCTCCTCGCTCTAATCCGAGAACTCATCTCGGACGACCCGCACGACCTCCGGTGAGGGCCCAGTCACGACAGGCACGCAATCCGCTGTTCCGCTTCACGCGACCGGCATGAGCCGGCCGAACTGGTTCAGATCCCGCCCGGGAGGAGGCGCGACCGCCTGTCCGATGTCGAGTTCGATGAGGATTGTGGGCCAGTCGAAGACCACACGGTACGGGAATCCCCCGCGCAGGAACACGTCCCGCATCACAATGTTCTCCGCCATCACGACCGCAGTGAACCATCGGATCCCTACGGCCCGGGCGCGACGGGCCAGGTCGTGCAGGAGAAGCGTACTTGCCCCCCGTCCCTGGAAGGCGTCCGCGACCAGGAACGCCACCTCCGCGCGGGTCGGGTCCTGCCGGTACTGGACATACTCGGCGTTCCCCACCACTCGGGGGACCTCCTCGAGTGTCTCCATCAACAACGAGAGGCGGTCGTTCGAGCGCGGGGAACCGAGAATCTCTCGTGTTACGGCCTCCTCGCGGGCGGGTCCCGCGAATCGAAGTTCGACGGAGTCGCGCGAAACGCGAGAAACGAACTCGACGACCTCCGGCCGGTCCCCCGCACGCGCCGGGCGGACGATGACCGCAGTCCCGTCGCGGAGCTCCAAGAGGCAATCTCCCTCAGCGGTCCAGTCCTCGACCGTTTCGGTCTCGAGCGTCATGGTCCCCGAGAGAAAGACGGTGGAACTCGCACTTGAACCACAGGTCAACCGGAGTTGACGCCGCACGCTTCCGCGGGCTCCGTTACGGCGGACCGTCAGTTCAAAAGCCGAACCTAGAACTGGATCAGCGGCTTGATGATTCCGTCCTCTTTTCGGTCCATCAACCGGAACGCAGTCTCGATCCGGTCGAACCGGAAATGGTGCGTGGTCATCGGGGTCGGGTCGACGCGGCCCCGGAGCAGGAACCGCATGAGGCGGAGCATCCGCTCGCGGCCGCCGGGGCAGAGTCCCGTGCGGATTGTCTTGTCGTTCATGCCCACGCCCCAGTCGAGGCGGGGGATCCGGACGAAATCACCGTTCCCGTGATACCCGACGTTCGAGACCGTGCCCCCGGGCCGAGTAACTCGCACGCAATTCATGAAGGTCTCCTCCGCCCCGAGCGCCTCGATCGCGGAGTCGACGCCGTCACCGCCGGTCGCATCCAGCAGAGTTTGGACCGGGTCCACGCGAGAGAAGTCTACGACCTCATCGGCCCCGAACCGTCGGGCGAGCTCCTGTCGCGCCGGGACGCTCTCGACCGCGAAGATCCGACCGGCTCCGAGGAGCTGGGCCCCTTGGATGGCCATGAGGCCGACCGGACCGGCGCCGAAGACCGCGACGCTGCCACCGAGGGGGGTCGCCGCATGCTCCGCGCCCATGAAACCGGTCGACATCATATCGCAGGCGTACACCGCCTTCTCGTCCGGCACCGAATCTGGGATCGGCGCGAGGTTCGCCATCGCCTGGTTTACGTGGAAGTACTCGGCGAGCGCGCCGTCCTTGATATTGGCGAACTTCCATCCGCCCAGCGACTCGGTGCACTGTGACGTAAACCCCCGCTGGCAGTTGTCACAAACGTAACACGGCGTGATCGCGTTGACGGCAACCCGCTGGCCCAGCTGGAACCCCTCCACGGCGGAGCCGAGGCGGTGGACGACCCCGACCGATTCGTGGCCGAGCGTAAGTCCGTGACGGTCCCCGAGCGCGCCGCGCACCGTGTGGGTGTCGGAAGTACAGACCATCGCCGCGGTGGTCCGCACGACCGCGTCGTTAGGACCCGGCTCCGGCACCGGTTTCTCCTTTAACGACACCCGACCGATCCCGTCCATCACGAAAGCTCGCATGTTACTCCCCTCGAGGTCGAGGATCGTGCGCGCGGATATCAACGGGCAGTCAAGCGTGATTGACGACCCCGGATACGTGCGCTCGCGCGCGGGTGAACGGGGTACTTTGGCCTGCGACACTGCGTCGCTCGGTCTCGAAACCCCGGCCGGCCACTGTGCACGCTCCGGAGCGACCCCGGCTAGGCGAATACCGCCTCACGGCCGGCTCGGCTCACGACTTAGAGGTCCGCATCGACCTTCGGCCCACGCTGACCTCACCAAATTCACACTCCCGCGAGGTACCGACGACATTCCTCCGTCGGGATGTCACCAGTCCATTGCTGGCCGGGACAACCGAACCGGACTGCAGCGGCGTAGGCGTCGATCGTGATCGCGAGGAGGATGGAGCCGCGTGTCCGCGCCATGATCGCGGCCGTCCGTTCTGTGTTGAACAGCGGCTCGGCGCCCCGCCGACGCCCGCCACGCTGTTTTTGATATGGCTGCGCCCCAGGGGTTCCCCGAGAGCGGAAAGGGTTGGCTCCTTATCGATGGAGGACCGAACGGAGCGTCGAGCAAGGTCGGCGAAAGAGTTGGCGCGATACGTAGATCACCAGAGGTGCCGCACTTCCCCGCGCAAAAACAGGTTTTCCTTGGGCGGGCGGTTCGCCAGTTTACTGACGAGCCGGGCAGGGCGCGGCAGCAAGCTCCATTACCGCCGGGTCCCTCTCCTCGCGGATTCGCACGATCGATGTCTGCTTCTCGGCCAATTCGCCGACAGTTGCTCCAGCGTTTGGCACGTTCGCCGAACCCATCGTTACGCTGGCGAACTGCGGTGCGTGTCCTCGACGCTTCGCCCCGAAGTCCCCGAGTCCGGGCGATCGAACGAGAGATTCGGCGCTCGGAGTTCGTCCACCGCTTGCTGACGCGGGCACGCGACCCTTTCGTTCCGGGAAAGTTCGGTGGGATTTACCGCGATTGGCAGGGAATCCACTGGGCGCTCGCCACCTTATCCGATATCGGGTACCCGGGAGCGGATCCGGGTCTCTCCCCGCTGCTTGACCGCGCGCTCGCGATGTGGACGCAGCCTTGGTTGGACCGGACCGTAAAGGTCACTTCCGGGGGGTCCCGCGCCACCCTCGAGGGTGTCACGATCCTTCGCGGACGGTACCGTCGGTGCGCCTCCCAGCAGGGCAATGCGCTCCTCTACACCTCGCGCCTCGGCGCCCCGGACGAGCGGGCCGACCACCTCGCCGACCTCCTGACGAAATGGCAGTGGCCCGACGGGGGATGGAACTGCGCGCGCTCGCCCTCGGCGCACGTCTCCTCGTTCATGGAGACTCTCACCCCGCTGCGAGGTCTCGCCGCGTATGCCCATCGCACGGGCTCGAAGGCAGCGCTCCGGACCGCAGAGCGAGCGGCCGAGGTCTTCCTCGAGCGGCGATTGTTTCGCCGAAGAACGACCGGGTCCGTGATCCGCTCCGGGTTCCTGCAGCTGCATTACCCGCTCTACTGGCACTACGACGTCCTCGGGGGCCTCAAGGGGATGGCTGAGGTCGGGCGAATCGCCGACCCTCGGTGCCGCGAGGCGCTCGACTGGCTCGAGGGTCGAGAGCTCCCGAGCGGCGGCTGGCCGGCGGACGCGCGGTTCTTTCGGGTGTCGGATCGCTACGAGGCCGGAGCCGAGTACGTAAACTGGGGTACGCCCACGCGCACGCACCCGAACGATTGGGTCACCACCGACGCCCTGTTCGTTCTCGGCGCGGCCGGGCGACTGAACGACTAGGAGACCGGGAAGCTAACGCCCCGGCGGTTGCCCGCCGGAGCGGCCAGGTCGTGGTAGTAAGCCCCATTCTGGTTCAGGCAGCATTCGACTGCGCGCTCTCCTCGACGGTCAGGGGAACACCTCACCCCGCCGGTTAGGGCTTGCTTCCGGGGAGGCGGCCGTTTCACCATGTCCCGATGGAACCTCCGGTGCATCACCTTCACCGTACCACCGGGCTGTGTCGTTGCTGCTCCGGAGCTCGGACTCTCGCCCGTCGGGTTCCCACCCGACCCCGTGTTCCCCGAAGTGGGGACTTTCCTCAGCGGCCGGCCGTTGCCGGCGCGGACCACCGTCAGCTGCCCTCCACCTCCTGGCAAGGGGCAGAGGCAGCTCCGGTGCCAAATAGCCTCGCTCGCCCACGGGGAAGGGGGAAGAACCCCCGTGGGGTCGCCGTTGCGTGAGTTTGCCTGCCCGCCGGCGCGCCCCCGCTCCCGGCCCGTCCGCCGCGGGCCCTCAGCTGGTCCCCTGCCTGCTTCTTCGCCGGGGAGAGGTGTGCCTTCCCGGTCCGGACGGGCCGGTCCGGGCGCGTCGACAGTCGGGAGGCGAATTCGACGTGTTCGACATCATCGACCGACTCTCGCCGAACTACTCGTTGCTCTACTTCGCCGACCTCGACGGGCTCGAAGAGAACAATCCGCAACTCGAGTACGTTCAGGAGCTCTCGCGCGACATGCCGCTCTGGGTCGACTCCGGTGTGCGGAAATCCGACCAGGCGATTGACGTCCTCGTCGCGGGGGCCCAGAAAGCCGTACTGTCGAGCGCGTACCTTCGCGGGCCGAGGGAACTTCGGCGAGCGTGGAAGCTCTCGACCGAGCTGGTGTTCGAGTTGGAGACCGTCGACGGGACGTTGGGCAAGGTCGATCCCGGCTGGGAAACGACCGACCCGGCGGCGATTGTCGGGATCGCACGGGAGATCGGAGTCGAATCGGTCGTCGTGTCTCCTCGTGAAAATGACCCCGACTGGTCGATGGTCGCTCGCCTCGCCGCCGGGGGTCCCACTTGGGTCGACGGAACGTTCTCCCTTCGCGACGCGCCTCAACTCGGGCCGGCCGGCGCCGCGGGCGGGATTTTCCATATCGATTCGGTCCTCGCGGAGATGGACGCCGCATGACCGGACCGAGAGGACCCTGCCGAAATTCCGAGCGATGCGCGATGATGAGAACCAGAACCAGCTGAAGCATGATGAATGATGGGCGAGCTGAGCGCATCTCGGTCGGTTTCCGCCCCGGCCGGGGAGTGTCGGTCCTCGGGGGCGGCGAGAACGGGTCTCGGGCGCGGGTCGTCGAACCGTTGGACGGGGGCCCGCAGGGGAATTGAGTTCGCTACCGTGTGAACTCGCGGGGTGCCCTCGTACCAAGACCGGCGCGTACCTGTCTGAGCGCCGGGCCCGCACGTCGTGGGGTCGACGTCGGACCACGATGAGCGCCCGCGGAGGCGGGGGGGGATGGTAGGCACAGCCCCTCGTTGAGGGGGCCGTCCCCTCTCGAACTCTTCCGGAAGTATCCAAACCTCTCCGGCACTCCCTTGGCGTGAGTATGACTTAATAGTCCCCGCCATGAATCGCGTTCGTGTCCTCGTCCCTTCCCACGTCGCGAGCGGAACCGATCGGCGAGCCGGTCATCTACGCCGATAATCTTCGGCATACGTACGACAAGAAGCGGTTTGCGCTCGATGGAGTGAGCTTCTCCGTTCGACGCGGCGAGGTGTTCGGACTTCTCGGGAAGAATGGCGCCGGTAAGTCGACGCTGATCAAGGCGATGACCACCTTGATCGAGCCGACGTCGGGAACGCTCCGCGTGCTCGGAATGAACCCTGCCCGGGACGGCACTCGCATTCGCAGCCGGATCGGCGTCGTCCAGCAGGGAGAGTCGTTCGACTTCACCACGGTCGAAGGGAACCTCGACGTCTACGGCATGCTCTGGGGGATCCCGCGAGCGGAACGCCGCAAGCGACGGGAGGCACTGCTGGAGAAGTTCGGTCTCATCGACATCCGCAAGCGCCGAGCGTTCGATATCTCGGGGGGCCAAAAGCGGCGCGTCCAGGTCGCCAAGGAATTCATGCACGACATGGATGTTCTCTTTCTCGATGAACCGACGGTCGGCCTCGACATCATCATGCGACGCACGCTCCTCGACTCCGTCCGGGCCGAGGTGCGTCGAGGCCTTACGGTCGTCTTCACTACCCACAACCTCGAGGAGGCCGACTACCTCTGCGACCGCGTGGCAGTCATCGACGAGGGGAAGATCCTCGTCCTGGACACGGTCGAGAACCTGAAACGGCTCTATAGCGGGAAGAAGACGATCGACCTCACCGTCGGGAACGGTCACGCGGCGGACTTCTTCGAGGCACTGACCCGCGAGCTCGGACCGGGCGTCTCGGTCACGGTGAACGGAGCGTCCGGCGTGATACTCACCGACGACCCGAAGCAGGCGCTTTCCACGATCGCGGCCCTCGCCCAGTCGCTCAACGCCCAGCTCGAGTGGCTCGCAGTGCGCGGCAACACCCTCGAAGACGTCTTTCTCCGATCGGTAGGTGGAGCTGGGGGGGTCGATGGCACTCCCTAGACTTCTCCGGCTGATCTACCGGAACATCTTGGTCAACACCGACCCGGGCAGTCTGATCATCCTCGTGGGGCTCCCCGGTCTCTATCTGATCTTCTTCGGGTTCGGGTTCCAATCGCTCTCGGCCTCGGGGGGCGGGAACAGCTACCTCGCATTCCTCACGCCGGGGATCCTCTCGTTCCAAGTGGTGATGGCGGGCACGGTGGGCGGGAGCATCCTGTGGGCCGACCGCCGGTGGGGGATGTTCGCCCAGCTCCTCTCGGGGCCGTTCACGCGGCTCGAGTACCTGCTCGGCATCATGCTCACCTCGCTCCTGTTCGGTCTCGGGGGCGCCGCGGTGATGCTGGCGATCGCGTGGGCTCTCCTCGGTACTGGACCGACTTCCGTCGTCGCTCTGGGGATCATGTTCGGCGTGATCGTCGTCGGCTCGATCTTCTTCGGGGCGCTGATGCTGTTCCTCGGTGCTCTCGTCAAATCCAACACGGCGTACAACAGCATCCAGATCCTGCTGATTTTCGTGGTGAACTTCGCGAGCACGGTCTTCTACCCACTATCGAGCGGACTTCCGATCGCACTGCAAGTCCTCTTCAGAATCAACCCACTCACTTACGTGGCGGACGCGGTCCGGGGCGCCTACTCGGGGTCACTGACTCCCACGGACGGATACCAGCTGATCGTGCTCGCAGTCGAGACCGTCGTCTTCCTCTACCTCGCGGTCCGGGCGTATCTACGATCCGAGCTCTCGTACGAGTAGGTGACCGGCGCGCTCCTCAGCGAAGGTTTTAGGCTCCCGAGAAGTCCGCGCGCCCGGAGGCTTCGCCCAAGTGAGCACAGCCCATATCGTCGTCCACCTGCCGGACGGGACTCGACGAGGAGTCCCGCGAGGGACGACCGCATCGACGGTGTTGAGCGAATGGGCCGCGGACCGGGCGTCAGGTTTCCTTGCGGCCGTGCTCGACGGTCGACCGGTAGACCTTGCGACTCCCCTCGATCACGACGCGACGCTCGCGCCACTGACGTTCCAGGACCGTGCGGGCCGGGACATTCTCCAACACTCGGCGGCCCACCTGGTCGCGAAGGCGCTCGTGAACGTCATCCCCGACGCCAAACCCACCGTCGGTCCCCCGACCGAGGACGGGTTCTACTACGACTTCGACGTGCGCCCATTGCTCCCCGTCGACTTGGACCAAGTGAGGGACGGAATGCAGCGATCGATTGCCGAACGAGAGAGATTCGTACGCCGGGAAATAAGCAAGGGAGACGCCGAGCGACTGTTCGCCAACAATCCCCACAAGCTTCGGTACATCGCCGAGGTCCCTGAGGGAGAACCGGTGTCGGTCTACGAGACCGGTGCGTTCGTCGACCTCTGTCGGGGCCCGCACGTCCCGGACACCCATTGGCTGGAGGGCATCTACATCCTCGGGTTCTCCGGAATCGAGCACGGGAGCGGCGACGCACGAGGGTCGCTCCAGCGGATCCGAGGGATTGGATTCCCGACACGCTCCGATCTAGATGCGTACCTCAAGCTCCGCATCGAGGCCGAGGCACGCGACCACCGAGTGGTCGGTGCGAAGCAAGAACTGTTCATGTTCGTCGACGAGGCCCCGGCGTTCCCGTTCTGGCTTCCCAAAGGTATGGTGATTGTCCGAGAGCTCGAGAAATTCGTCACCGAGCATCTGAGAGCCTCGGGCTACTCTGAGATCCGGACCCCGCTCCTCTTCGCCCAATCCGTCTACGAGACGAGCGGTCACTGGGAACACTACCGGGAGAACATGTTCCTCACCGAAGTCGATGGGCGCACATTCGGCTGGAAGCCGATGAACTGCCCGGGCTCGATGTTGATCTTCGGCTCCCGCTCGCGAAGCTACCGTGAGCTCCCGATGCGCCTCGCCGAATTCGCCCCGTTGCACCGGCTCGAGGCGAGCGGCACTCTGCACGGTCTGACTCGAGTCCGGGAACTCGTCCAGGACGACGCGCACCTGTTCGTGACCGAAGAGCAGGTCGAAGGAGAACTCCGCCAGCTGCTCGATTGGATCCGCGAGGCGTTCACCACCTTCCGCCTCTCTTGGTCGTACGAGCTCTCGACCCGACCCGCCAGCTTCCTCGGGGAAGCCGCGGTATGGGACAAGGCGGAAGCGACGTTGGAGAAGGTGCTCAAAGAGTCCGGGACCGAGTACCGCGTCTCGCCGGGAGAAGGGGGTTTCTACGCCCCCAAGATCGACATCCACATCCGGGATTCGCTCGGCCGACCGTGGCAGACCGGCACGATCCAGCTCGACTACCAGATGCCCCTGCGCTTTGGACTCGAGTACCAGGGTGCGGATGGGCAGATGCACGCCCCGGTGGTGATTCACCGGACGATCCTGGGGAGCTGGGAGCGGTTCCTCGGGGTCTTCATCGAGCACTGCGCGGGCCGGTTCCCTCCTTGGCTCGCTCCCGTCCAGGTCCGAGTCCTGCCAATCGCCGACCGGCATCAGAAGGCGGCGTTGGGATTGGCCGACGCGTTACGTGCCGACGGGATCCGGGTCGAACTCGCGGCGGCCGAGGAGTCGATCTCGAAGCGAGTCCGCAATGCCGAGGTCGACCGGATCCCCTACGTGCTCGTTCTGGGGGACAAGGAAGCGGCGGAAAGCACGGTGACGGTCCGAACGCGCGGCTCGAAAGAAACCCAGAGCCGCTCGCGCGCGGAGTTCACCGCCCACGTTCTCGAGCGGATCCGCACGCGAGCGTACGATCCTTAACGGGTCTGGGAGCGACGGGTCCGCTTCGCCTCGATCCGGGCGTTCAGGTAGTGCATGTCGAGGTCGGCACTGTTCGACCCGTGCTCCGCCCGGAGGTGCTCCCGAAGACGGGCCAGTTCGACCGCCCGCCCGCACACGGCGCACGTTACCCGGGATCGACGGGCGTTCGCGTCGCCGGGGGTCGGGGCGGGGATCATCCTAACGAGTCTGGATTCTCCCCGAGTATAACCCTACTGTTCGAGCTGCGGCCCCGTCCTCCGGTGCCCTCCAGAAGGCTTTATTAATCGCCCCGTTCAGCGGCCCTCGAATTTAGAGGTACTCCGATGGGCCTGTCGACCGGTCAACTCGAGCTGCTGGTCTTCATCGCGGCCATCCTCAGTTTGGCCTACGCAGGCGTCCAGACGGCCCTCGTGCTCCGGGAGGACGAGGGCGACGAACGGATGCGCGAGATCTCCGGGGCGATCCGGGAGGGCGCGAATGCGTTCCTGCGGCGAGAGTACACGGTAGTTTTCGTCGTCGCGGTCGTCCTCGCGGTGGTCATCGCGGTCGCGTTCGGGATCACCGGCGCCGGGGCTCTCCTCGCGGTCGGATTCGTCTTCGGGGTCGCCGGAAGCGCGCTCGCCGGAGCGGTCGGGATGTTCGTCAGCGTCCGAGCGAACGTTCGGACCGCCGCCCGTGCCCGCGGCGGAGACCTCCCTTCGACGATGAGCTTCGCCTTCCGGGGCGGTAGCGTCACGGGCCTTTCGGTCGCGGGACTCGCGCTGCTCGAGCTCGTCGGATTCTATTGGGCGTTCGGTGGAAACGTCCTCGACATGGTCGGGCTCCTGTTCGGCGCGTCGCTCATGAGCCTCTTCGCGAGGGTCGGCGGGGGGATCTACACCAAGGGGGCTGACGTCGGCACCGACCTCGTCGGGAAGGTCGAGGCGGGGATTCCCGAGGACGACCCTCGGAACCCCGGGGTCATCGCGGACAATGTCGGGGACAATGTCGGCGATTGCGCGGGGATGGCGGCGGATCTGTTCGAGACGTACGTCGTGACCGCGATGGCGGCGATGCTGCTCGCGTACCTCATCAGCGCACCCTCGGTGGATCCGGTGCTGCTCGTCCTGTTCCCCAACGCCGTGCTGTTCCCCCTGCTGGTCTGCGCCTGGGCGATCGTTGCGACCATCATCGGGACGCTGTTCGTCCGGATGCGGGCCGGCGTTTCGATCATGGGCGCGCTCTACCAAGGACTCGGAGCTACGACGGCCGTCGGGGTCGTCGGCCTCTATCTCCTGGACTACTACTTCATGAACGCCAACCTCGGGATCTTCGTCGCGACGGCGGTGGGCCTCATCGTCATGATCCTCATCGTCGTCATCACCGATTTCTACACGAGCGCGAGCTACCGACCCGTCCACAAGATCGCCGAGTCCGCTCAAGCTGGGGCCGGCACCACGGTGATCAGTGGCCTCTCCGTAGGGCTGGAGTCGGCGTGGATGCCGGGGATCGTCGTCGTCTCCGGCACGCTGATCGCGTATGCCGCCGCCGGATGGAACGGAACCGTCACCGCCCCCGATGCCTACCTCGGACTGTACGGGATCGGCCTCGCCGCCGCAAGCATGCTCTCCGTGACGGGGATGATCATCGCGATCGACGCGTTCGGACCGATCACGGACAATGCCGGCGGGATCGCGGAGATGGCGAACCTCCCCGAGCAGGCGCGAGCGATCACCGACCCCCTCGACGCGGTCGGGAACACCACGAAAGCGATCACGAAGGGATACGCGATTGCCTCCGCCGTCCTCGCGGCCCTGGCACTGTTCGCGGCGTACACGTTCGCCGCCGCTTCGCACTGGGGTCAACCGTGGGCCGTGTTCACGGCCCTCCTGACCCTGAGTACCCCCCTCGTCGTCGCGGGCCTCGTCATCGGAGCCGTCCTGCCGTTCTTCTTCACGTCGTTTCTGATGAATGCGGTGGGGATCGCCGCGGAGCGGATGGTCTTCGAGATCCGCCGCCAGTTCAAGGACATCCCCGGGCTTCTCGAGGGGAAGGCGAAGGCGGATTACGGAAAGTGCGTCGACATCGTGACGATCACTGCGATCCGTCAGCTCGCGGTCCCCGCGATCATCGCGGTCGCGACCCCGCTCGCGGTCGGTTTCTTCCTCGGGCCCGTCGCCCTCGCGGCCCTCCTCCTCGGCGTGATCGTTTCGGGTTTCCCGCTGGCGCTGACGATGACCACGGGCGGCGCGGCGTGGGACAATGGGAAGAAGTACATCGAGAGCGGCCACTTCGGGGGAAAGCACTCCGAAGCGCACAAGGCGGCGATTGTCGGCGACACGGTGGGAGATGCGACCAAAGACACGGCCGGTCCCGCGATCAATCCGCTCATCAAGGTCGTGAACACGATCTCGATCCTCTTCATCGCGCTCATCGTCGCCCACTCTTTCATCCCCATCTGAGTCGACTCCCCCGCGTCGCGGGTGCGGGCTTCATAAGGGGGTTCGCTCTATCGCTGCTGAGGATTCCGATGTGCGACACCTGCGGGTGTAACGACAAGAAGGAGCCGTAGGGTAAGGTCGGCTCGGCCGCCCCGCGGCCGACGCTCCGATCGTTACCCTGCGCTGTTCCCGCCCGGACCCGGCTGAGCCGCCCGGTACCTCGGACCAAGAGTTTTCCGCCGGGCGGACCATCAGGTACCTGTGTTCGACCTTTCCGACCGCGTGGTACTTGTCACCGGCGGTTCGCGTGGGATCGGCCGAGCGATCGCCCTCGAACTCAGTCGTGCGGGTTCGGACGTGATCGTCCATCACCGCACGAACCTGGCGGCCGCGCAGGAGGTTCGAAACGCCGTCCTCCAGAACGGGTCGGACGCGCTCGTCGTCGCGGGAGACGTTTCGGACCGAGCCCAGTGTGCCCGCCTCGTGGGCGAGGCCGGCGCTTGGAAGGGCCGCCTCGACGGGGTCGTAACGGCGGCGGGGATCTTCCGGGGGGACTCCACCGACTCGGCGGGCCCGGAGGCGTTCGAGCTGGTGCTGCGTACCGACCTCGAAGGGACTTTCCGCACGATCCAAGCGGCCCTGCCGTTCCTTCGGAAAAGCGTTCGGCCCGCCGTCGTGACCGTCTCCTCGGTGCTCGGCGCCCACCCGGGCGTCGGGGGCGTGGCCTACCAGGCTGCCAAGGCCGGAGTCGAGCAGACGACCCGCGCCCTCGCGCTCGAACTCGCGCCCCGCATTCGAGTGAACGGAGTCGCCCCGGGGTTCATTCGCACGGACATGAATCGGGGCGGCCACGAGGACCCCGCCTTCCGCTCGTTCATCGCCGCCGCGACCCCGCTCGGCCGTTGGGGGGAGCCGGACGATGTCGCGCCGGTGGTCCGGTATCTGTTGAGCCTGGAAGCCGATTGGGTGACGGGTCTCGTGCTCGGGGTTGACGGCGGGATCCCCCTGGGGGACCGGTGAGCGAGCTCCCCCCGCTCGCGGGTAAGGTCGCCGTGGTGACGGGCGGCTCTCGAGGGATCGGGCGAGCCATCGTGATGGCCTTGGCCGGCGAGGGAGCCGACGTGGCCTTCAGTTACCGTAAGGAGGCGCGCGCCGCCCGCGACGTGGCGAAGGCCGTCGAGCGACTGGGGCGCAAGGCGCTGGCGGTCGAGAGTAATGCCGCGGCGCCGTCGGAGACCGAGGCGTTCGTCCAACAGGCCCGAGCGGCCCTCGGTCGGATCGATATCGCGGTGGCCAACGCAGGGATCGCGGGACCGGAAGGATGGGAGTCGGTCTCGCCCGAAGGATGGCGGGAGACCTTGGAGACGGATTTACTTGGCCCGTACTCCCTCGTCCGTGCGGCACGACCCCACTTCGCCGCGAGGGGGGGGTCGGTCGTCCTCATCTCCTCGATCTCCGGCCTTCTGGCGGACCCGGACCTTTTGGCGTACGCTACCGCGAAAGCGGGACTCCTCTCGATGACCCGGAGCCTTGCCCTGGCGCTCGCTCCGACGGTACGGGTCAACGCCGTAGCCCCCGGCTTCGTCCGCACTGACATGAACGCGCGCGCACACCAACACTCTCCGACTCGGGAAGCGATCCAGCGTCGGATCCCCCGCGGGCGGTGGGGAGAACCCGACGACGTCGCGGCGGCGGTGGTCTTCCTCGCCTCGGACATGGCTCGCTTCCTTACGGGCGAAACCCTGGTCGTCGACGGGGGGCTCTCCCTGCGATGGAGAGCCGGTTCCGAGGAGTAGCGCCCTAGGCGTAGTGGCTCAGGCTGGAGCGCTCTTTCTTCGCGGCCTCACGCTCTTCCCCGTGCTCCTCGCGGCGCCGCTCTTTCTCGCATTCTTCCTCGGTGACCCACAGAAATTCCAGGTCCTCCGGGTGCTCGTGCGCCACGAACGCGCCGGCCTCGAACGCGCTCGACAAGAGCTCCTCCAGGTTGTCGGCATCGGACCCCTCCAGACGGCCGGCGGTCCGCCAGTACCAGTCGGGCGCCTTCCCCGACGCCTGGAGGTACTCGGTGACCAGGTCATAGATCGAGGAGCGGTCGTCGGCCAGACGGACGTGAAGGTGGCGGTCCTTTTCGTCGGCCCCCGGAGCGTCTTCGGCCGTCATCGTCTCGAGAAGACGGGACGCCGCTATAAGGTGTCGTCCGAGCGCTTGTCCCCGGGCGATGCTTGAAGAGGCCGCGTGGGTTGGGGAGCTCCGAAACCGTGTACGGACCCCCTCCCAACGCTGCGTCTCCGTCTGGATACCCCGGGTCGACCGACCCGGGCGCACGGAACCAGCGGTACAACTACCTCGTCGGGCGATTGCGCAACCGACAGCTCACGATGGAGGAAGCGACGGAGCTGTTCACCCTGATGCAGGCGATGCTCGCCCGGGCGAGCGAGATCGCCCGGACCGCGGCGTATCGCGCTCCCACCCCCCCGCCGCCGGCCGGCGCGGGCCCCGCCGTCCCACCTCCGCGAGCGCCCGCGGTCGGTTCCTCCGGAGACGACCTCCTGCTCGTCGGGATCCTCGCGATGGGGGCGGGCGCGGGACTGCTCGCAGCCCTCTCAAAACGCATCGGTGATGCGTCGCCTCCCGCCCCCTCCGGGAACGGACGCTCGACCCCGAGCACCGCCTCCCGATAGGGGTGGGGGAATGGCGTCCGAGCGGTTCGTCTTTGCCCACCTCGCGGACGCCCACGTCGGCGCTTGGCCGAGAGACCCCGCGGTCCGCACCGCCCTGCGGGAGAGCGTTCTCCGCGCGCTACGCACAGTATCGGAGCGGGACGCCGAGTTTCTGCTGATCTCGGGGGATCTGTTTCACACCCCGGTCCCCGACCCCGCCGAGGTCGCGCCCGTGGCGGCCGCGCTGCGGGACCTCATCGCGCAGGGCCGTCGGGTCTACGTCATCTACGGGTCGCACGACTACGTCGCCCGCCGGACGAGTTGGCTCGATGTCCTCGCGGAGACCGGAGTGTTCCTCAAGGTAGCCCCCGAAGCGGTCCGCACGGAAGGGACGCGCTGGACCCTCCCGTTCCTGGTCGATGCCCCGACCGGCGCTCGCATCGCGGGCATATCGGGCCGCTCGCACGGCCTGGACCGCGACTACTTCCGGGCCGTGGACTCCGAGGTGTTTCGCTCCGAACCCGGGTTCAAGATCTTCCAGTTCCACGCCGCGGTCGAAGAGTACCTTCCCCCCTCGCTACGGGAGCACATCCGGGGGATTCGAAAGGCCGACCTGCCGTCGGGGTGCGACTACTACGCGGGAGGACACATCCACTCGACCTACGAGGGGGAAGGCCCTGAGGGAGGGCGGCTGGTCAATCCCGGGGCGGTGTTCGGGACGAGCCGCACCGATCTCGTGAACGCGGCCGCCGGGCGGACGCACCAAGGCTTGGTCTTCGTGACGGTGGAGGGCCGGTCGACCGAGGTGGAGTTCGTCGACACGGCGCCGCCGGACACCGTGCGTCTCCTCGAGATCGACGTATCGGACCAGAGCGCGGAGGAGGCGCATCGAACCGTCGCGGCCCGAGTAAAGGAAGCGAACGATCGGCCCGGGGTCCTGGTGTTCCCGAAGATCCGCGGCACGCTCGCCGACGGAACGGTGGCCGCTCTCGCACTGACCGAGGTCGCTCGGACGGCCGGCCGTACGGCGGGCACCGTCCACTGGGACGTCAGCGACCTGGAACTTCCCGGCGCTCCGGGAGGCGGAACGACCACTGAGTCGGAGGTCGAGTCCGGGGAGGTCCGGCGGTTGATCGCTCGGGAACGCGCGAATGCCCCATGGCTCGAGGGGCCCGAGGGGGAGCGGATGGTTCGGGAGTTGGTGCGCGAGCTCGGGATCCCGAAGTCGGAGGGGGAATCTCGACAGGATTACGCGAGCGCCCGGTTGGGGGCGGCTCGCCGCCTCCTCGGTGTCCGACTCGACGGCGCGACGTAGGAGGAGCGATGCGACTCCGCCATCTTCGGGTCAAGAACATCCGGAGCTACTCGTCCGGAGCGCTCGATTTCGGCGCCGGAACGACCCTGATCTCGGGGGACGTCGGGGCCGGCAAGACCAGCCTGCTCTACGCCATCGAGATGGCGCTTTTCGGAACCTCCGAGGTCGACGCGGCCTACCTCGTGCGCCACCGCGCGGCCCACGCCGAGGTCGCGGTCTCCTTCGAGGACGCCGAGCACCGCTACGAGATCTCGCGACGGTTTCGCCGGGTCCGCCGGCGCGGGAAGGAGACGTTCGAGCCGGAGACGACCTCGTTCTCGGTCGACGGGGCCAAGACGGAGTACTCCGCGACCGAGCTCCGCCAACGGGTCATCGAACTGCTCGGCTTCCCGGACAACCCGAGTCCGACCGCGCACTCCGACCTCTGGCGGTGGGCGGTCTACGTCCCTCAGGAACGAATGCGCGACATCCTGGCGGCGAAGCCCCAGGACCGCCTCGAGACCGTCCGAAAGGCGCTCGGGGTCGAGAAATACCGAACCGCCGCCGAGAACGCGCAAGACCTCGCGACGGATCTACGACGGAGCGCCCACGGCCGGCGCGCCGAGTCGGAACTGCTGCGACACTTCGATGACGATTTCGCGTCGGCGACCCAGGAGTCGGACCGACTTCGGGTCGACCGGGCAGCGCTCGCCGAAGCGATCGAGCGCCACGGCGACCTCTTGCGAGCGACGCGCGAGCAGCTCGCCCAGGCGGATCGGGCGGTGCGCCAGGCCGAGGCGGACCAACGGGAGTTGAGCAGCCTGGTCCGCGAAGACGAGGCCGATGCGGCCGCACTCTCCGCCCGGAGCCGGGTCCGGGCGGAGCGACTGGCCGCGATCGACGAGCACCGACGGGAAGCGGAGACCGCACGCGGGGAGGCGAGCGACCTCGAGCATCGACGAGAATCGCTCGTGATGCGCGACGCGGAGCGGGTTCGACGACGTTCGGAGCTCGACAGCCTCGCAGCGGACCTGCGCCGGCTCCACCAAGCCCGAGCCGACCTCACCGCCGGGGAACGGCGGGTGGGGCCGGCGCAGGAGGCCGTCACCCGGGCTCGATCGGAACAGGACGCCACGGTCCAATCCTTCGAGAAAATTGCCCACGAGGGCCCGAGCCACGAGCCGCCGTCGCCGACCTCCCAAACCCTGGACGCACTCGACCGGAAGCTCGAGGAAGTTCGGGAGGTCGAACGGACCGCCCTCACGGCCGTCACCCGAAGTCAGAGTTCGCTGCACGAGTTCGAGGAGCTGCTGCACGCCGGTGTTTGCCCCCGGTGCGGCCAGACGGTGCGGCCGGCCGAGTTCGAGCCCCATCGCGCGGAAGCGTTGCACCAATCCGAGGACGCCGAGGAACACTACCGTCGATCGTCGGCGGAAAGGGCTCGGGTCGAAGGGGAACGACGCGCCCGGGAACGGTACGAGCGAGCCCACGAGCGCTGGCTCCAGGCGGAGCGAGAACGCGCGTCCGCCCGGTCGGCCGTTCGGGTCGCGGAGGCGAACTCGCTGGCCGCCACCACGGCGCTGGCGGAGACGATGAACGCCGTCGCGGACGCCCGGAGTCGAATCGAGCAGTGGACCCCGGCGGAGAGTCGGGAAGGGGCGTTGCGGACGGAACTCGAGGCGACCGAGCGGGACCGGGCGCTCGCGGCCGAAGGGGTCGAACGCGCGGCCCTCGCCGCCGAGAGAACTCGGATGGAATCGGCCGCCGCCGAAGGTCTCGCGTCGGAGGTCGCGCGGATCGATGGGGAGACCGCCCAACTCCGTCGCCGCAGCGAGGAGCGGGTCCGTCGTATCGAGGCCCTGCGCCGGCTCGTGGAAGGCGCGGAACCGAGCGCCCGACTCCTCCGGGACTCCGAAGCACGGCTCCGGTCCGAAGAGGCCGCGGCCGAGAACGACCAGCGGGCGCTCGTGAGGGTCGATACGCGTCTCGACGAAGCGGTCCGTCGGGTCACCGAAGCGGAACATGGCCGGGCGGAGCGCGCGCGTCGAGTGAGCGAAGCCGCGGACCTCGAAACCAAGGCGGCGTGGGTCTCGGGCCCGTTCCGGGTCGCGGTTCTCACGATGGAGCAGAAGCTGCTGGCGCACGCCCAGGCCGCGTTCGAGCGGAACTTCTCCCGGTATTTCGCCGCCCTCATCGATGACGCCGGGCTCGTCGCCCGGACCGACGTCGCGTTCACCCCCGCGGTCGCGATCGAGGGAGAGTGGACCCCGGCGGAGGCGCTGAGCGGCGGCGAGCGGACCAGCCTCGCCCTCGCCTTCCGCCTTGCGCTCGCGCAGGTCGTTCGCTCGCTCGGGAACCTCCGGCTGGATACGATCCTGCTGGACGAACCCACGGACGGATTCTCGCCCGAGCAGGTGGTACGGATGGGCGAACTGTTGGACGAGCTCGCGCTGCCGCAGGTGATCCTCGTCTCGCACGAGGACGAACTCGCCGGCATCGCGGACCGGGTCGTGCGGGTCGAAAAGGTCGACGGGGCGTCGGTCCTCAGCGCCGGCGCGTCCCTCCCCGCGACGGAACCCGGACCCACGCGGAAGAGATCCCCGCTCGAGTCGGAGCCGAGTCCCGCCGGACTACCCCCTACGTCATGACGTCGGCGAATCCCGCCGCGTCCCACGGGGGCACGGAGGCGACCTCCAGATTTTCCGAAAGGTGTTCCGAGGACTTCTGGCCGATGAGCGGTCCGAGGGTGCCCGGCGCGGACCGGGCGAACTGAAGGGCGGTCTGAGCCGGGCTCAGTCCGCGGCGTTTGGGGCCGGCTTTCGCGAGCTGCCCCTGCAGCAGCGGCACGCTCGAGAAGCACGCGACCCCGAGCCGGTGAGCGGCGCCGAAGAGCGTCATCCGGTCGTCGGCGACGATCTGGTTGTGGACGGTCGCCGCCTCGGTCATCGCGAGGTTGAACGGGAATTGGATGAATCGAAAGCCGTGACCCTCGCCCCCGACCTTGCGGGCGATCCGCACGGCCGAAGCGAGCGAGAAATATCCGGGATCGCCTCGTGGGACCCGAAGGCAATCCCAGGTGGCGATCCCGTACGCCCCGAGCGTACCTTCGGTGCGGAGACCTTCGTAGTAGGCGAAGGCGGCTTCGAGTCGACGCTCGAACTCCTCCCGACCGACCACCGGAAGCTGCGCGTCGGGACCGTTGTGCAGGTAGAGCAGGTCAATCGCCTCGATGCCCAGGTTCTTGCGGCTGCGCTCGAACTGGTCGGCGAGGTAGCGGGGCGTCATGGCGTGGCAGTTGTCGACGATCTCGGACGGTTTCAGTACCCCCGGCCCGATCAGCTCATGGCGGACCCACTGGTCGGCCGGGGTCCGGGACTCGGCATCGGGCGCGAAGTACCCGCTCTTGGTGGCGATGAACACCTCGTCACGCTCGACCTCCCCTTTCTCGGCGAGGCGCGTGAGCGCGCGACCGATACTGCGTTCGGCGCGCTGGTATCGATAGTTGATCGCGGTGTCGAGTACGTTGACGCGCCCCGACGTCAAGCAGACCGCCACGGAGTGCTCCACCGCAAGGTCGGTCTCCGCATCGGGCGGCCCGATGTACGTTCCGAGCCCGAGCGAGCTCACCGCGAGCGCTCCCGGCGCCTCGCGGAAGTGACTCGCCGGAAGTCGTCGCTTGTCAACTCCTCGGGAGCGAAATTGGGCGGTCCCTTCTGGGCTCGCGAGTCCGGCGAGACGGCCCATAGTCGGCTAGGGGGCAACGTCGCTCAAAAGGTAGACCAACGAGGGGGACCGGGAGCCCCTCCGTCACGTTGAAACGCGTCGCGGGGCTGCCCAACCCGTCCTCCCCATGCCTCGCCGGAAGTACGGCCGCCTGCGAAAACCCATCCCGCCGGTACCTCCGGAGAAGTGCCGGTTCTGTCGGCTCGGCCGGCCGTGTCCGGTCCACCCGCGGAACTCGCTACCGCACCCTCGGCCCCCGGGCTAAGGGGCCGCTCGAGCCGGGGGACGCTTTCCGACCAGAAGCGGAGTCGCCACCCTCTCGTGAAACCGGTCCGCGGCGTGGCCGATACGTTCCACCACCCGTGGGGATAGGTGTTCTCGAGCCTTTCCTAGGGCGGCCTCGAAATCGAAGCGGGCCTGCTGCCAGCGGTAGAGCCCCTCGGGGTACGCGGCCTCGTAGAGCAGGGTCGAGCCTCCCGACCGGTGGGTGTGTTTCCCGCCCCCCATCAACCGATCCTTGACGGTGTCGTAGAAACGGGTACCCGGAACGGGGACCGCGATCGAGACGGAGTACTCCTCGGGGCTGAACCGCCGGAACAGGCGGAGCGTGGCTTCGATGTCCTCGAGGGTCTCCCCGGGATAGCCCAGCATGAGGAACCAGAACTGACGGATCCCCTCGTGCCGCAGTGCCGCGGCGGTGCGTTCGACCTGCGCGAGACGCGTCCCCCGGTTCATGAGGTCGAGCATCTTCTGACTGCCCGACTCCACGCCGACGTAGACGCGTTCGAGCCCGGCGGTCCTCATCCGGCGGAGCAGGTCGGGTTTGAGCAGGTCGACCCGGGCGAGACACTCCCACCGAAGGTCGAGGTGCTCCTCCGTCAGGAGGGTGAGGAGACGGTCGATCCAGGGTCGGGAGACTCCGAAGACGTCGTCGCAGAAGCGGACGTAATCGACACGGTACTTCTCCTTCAGCGAACGAAGCTCCGCGATCACGCGTTCGGGCGATTGCTGCCGGTACGTCCGGCCGAAGGTCGGCTTCGAGCACCAGGAGCAATCGAACGGGCACCCCCGGGAAGTGAGGACCGCCGCCCGTCGCTCGCCCACCGCGCGGCGCCATCGTCCGAGATACGCTTCCATGTCGACCAGGTCCCAGGCGGGGAGGGGAAGGGCGTCGAGATCACGGAGGAACGGACGCGGCGGTCC
This sequence comes from Thermoplasmata archaeon, assembly GCA_049802875.1. Classification (GTDB taxonomy): domain Archaea; phylum Thermoplasmatota; class Thermoplasmata; order Lutacidiplasmatales; family UBA184; genus Lutacidiplasma. The sequence continues at coordinate 36,197 of JBARNH010000005.1, forward strand.
CCGCACGAGACGACCTTCCCGCCGAACCGTCAGTCCCGGTATGCCGGACGGGTCGAGCCCGTCGTGGACGCTTCTCGCAAGGTCGACCAGGGCGCTCTCCCCTTCGCCGGGGACGACGGCGTCGAACCCGGCCGTCAGGTACTCCAGTGGTCGAGTCGCCGCGTCGGGGCCCCCCGCCACGGCAAACGCTCCCTCGACGCGCGCCCGCTCAGCGACTTCGGCGGCCCGAGCGTGCGTCAGCGTCTTGGTATGCACTCCGACGACGTCCGGACGGAAACTCCGGATCTGCGTCGTGACGGGTCGTGAGTCCCGCGCGAAGGTGAGGTCCACCATCGCGACCTCGATCCCATGGTCCCGAAGGTAGGCACCGAGGGTGAGGAGGCCGAGCGATGGGTAGAGTTCCACGTACTTCCGCTCCATCGGGTCCTCCCGAGCGACGTACGGGTCGACGAGGAGCACCCGGGGGGTGCTCCCGACTCCGGGGCGGACGGGCTCAGTCATCGGCCCTTCGTCGCCGCGGCACGGCGCGACCCCCTGAGATTGCCCCGACCGGGCAGTACGGGACGCACCACCCGCACTCCGTGCAGTGCGGGAGGACTTCGAGGCGCGTCGGATTGAGTTCTAGGGCGTTGGGAGGGCAGACGCCCGTACAAAGACCGCAGAGCACGCAGGTGTCCGGGTCGACGTCGATCACGTTCCATCGGTGGAAGCGGGGAATGCGCTCCCGCCCGTTCCACCGGCACCGCCATATTAAAGGCACCTGCCGGCGAGCGAACCGCGGGAAGCCGGCGGCGGGGGTGGGCCCGGATCCTTTCCCGTCCCGTTACGGTTTTGCGGCCACCGGTGTCGGGTGCAGGGCGTGGCCGAGCGCCGCATACCCTGTGAGCGCACACTTGACCCGGACGGGGGAAAGTGGAATCCCCAACGACTGAAGTACCTCTTCTTGCGAGAGGCGTCCGGCCTCGTCGAGCGAGAGGCCGGCGACCTTCTCGGTCAGCATCGACGTGCTCGCCACACTGATCGCGCAGCCGTCGCCCTGGAATCGGACCTCCTGGATCTTCTGGGAGGTGGGGTCGAGCTTCAACCGGAGGGTGATGTGGTCTCCGCAGAGGGGGTTAGATTCCTCTCCGACCCGGTCGGCTCCTTCCAGCGGACCGAAGTTCCGGGGCGCGCGATAGTGCTGGAGAATGACCTCCTGATACATGTCGTAGGCCATATTCCGTTCCCCTCGACCGGAGTGACCGGTGGGCGGTATAAAGGCGAGCCGCCCGGTGAACCTCGAGTAACGGCGTGCCGTACTGCCGCTTCCACGGAGAGCATTTCTTATAAACACACTTGAGTGTGTAAATCCAATGGCCGCCGCTGCCGCTCCCCGGTTCGATCAATGGATCTCCCCCGAACAGGTCCGGGAGCTCTCCCAAGCGCAGTCGGACCCCCCCGCCTTCCGTCAGGTCCGGGAAGACGCCTTCGACCGATTCCAACGTTTACCGATCGAACCGAACCCGTTGTACCGCGGATACGGGTACTTTTCGAACGTCGACCTGTCTCAGCTGGAACCGTCCGCGTCGGGTTCCGCCGTCCCGACGCCGGCACCACTGCCCGGAGCCATTCGGATCGTCCAGGATGCGGGCGGGACTCACGTGCATCTCCCGTCCGAGTTGAGGGATGCGGGATTCTCGGTTCGAACGTTGCCGGAGATTTGGTCCGGGCCAGCGGACGGCGTCGGTGCCTTTCTCCGAGGCGCGGAAGAGCCCGTGGACCGGCTCTCCGCCCTGGCGACGACCCTCCTGAATCGCGGCTATCGGTTGGAGATCCCGGACGGTTATCCGTCGCCCGTACGGGTCCAGGACATCACCGTTCTCTCGGTCCCCCACCAGGCGTTGTCGGTCCGTCGGTCGATCCGTTCCGGCGCGTCGACCCAGCTATTGTTCACCGAGGAGGTCTACTCGACCCCGGGGCCTAACCGACCGCAACGGGTCTACGGGTCGAGCACCGACCTCGACCTCGGCGCCCGTTCGAAGACCGTGTTCCTCACCGTCCACGCGCCCGACCTCCGGGCCGTATCCATCTACCGACGGACGGCCACCGTAGGCGACGCGGGGCGGCTCGCCTGGATGTTCAACGGCCTCGGAGGGTTCCGTTCGAAAATGAGAAACCGGACCGTCCTCTCGGGCGTGGGCTCGAACGTCGACGACCTCCAGTCGTTCTACGGCGCGAAGGACCAGGCGTTCGACAGCTCCGTCGATATGACCCACGTCGCCACGGACACGCACGGTCAGTCGATCACGCGCGGGGTGTTCACGGACGACGCCCGCGGCATGAGCCGGGGGCTCGTTCGGATCGAGCACGAAGCCCGGCGGACGATCAGTTTCCTTTCCGAACACGCGATGCTGCTCTCCCGCGGGGCGCGGTCCGATACGATCCCGATACTGGAGATCCTCTGCCGCGACGTGAAAGCGACCCACTCGACCTCGGTCGCGCCGGTCGACCCGGAGAAGGTGTTCTACCTCGAGTCGCGAGGGATCACGACCTCCGACTCGATCCGAATGATCGGGGAGGGGTTCCTCTCGTACGTCCTTGACCGGGCGCCGATCGCCCGCCTGCGGGACGTCATCTACCCCTCCCTGGCCGCCCGGTGGGACGGCCACGAGATCGCGTGGACCTCGGACGCGTACCCGGCGCTCCCCGCACTCGAGGTCTCGGGGACCGAGAGCGCCCCCGAATGGCGGTTCGACGCGAAGCTGCGCTAGCGGACCGACGGTCCCGACACGAGCGGGTACTCCCCGGTGGAACGTACGTCCGGGCGACGATCGCTGTACGATGGGTACGAGGCAGTCGCCGCGGAGGACGAGGCGCGCCGGTCTAGCCGACCGCGCCCGTCATCTCGAGCTGGATCAGCCGGTTGAGCTCGAGAGCGTAGTCCATCGGCAGCTCCTTCGCGAACTCGGCGAGGAATCCCATGAGGATCAGGTGGATCGCGTCCGACTCGTTGAGGCCGCGGCTCATCAGGTAGAAGATCTGCTCCTCGCCGATCTTGCCGACGACCGCCTCATGCGTGATCGTCGCGTCCTCTTCGTGGATCTCGTTGTAGGGGTAGGTGTCCGAACGGCCCAGTTCGTCGGGGAGCAAGGCGTCGCACCGGACCGCCGCCTTCACTCCCGTCGCCCCCGGAGCGACGTGGAGGAGCCCCCGGTAGCTGGTCTGCCCGCCGCGGATAGCGATCGACTTCGCGATGATCTTGCTCGAGGTGTCGGGGGCCGAGTGCACGGCCTTCGCGCCGGAGTCGATGATCTGGCCTTCGCTCGCGAAGGCGACCGAGAGGATATCGGCGCGGGCCCCGCGCCCCTTGAGGTAGACGGAGGGATACTTCATCGTCACCTTGGAGCCCATGTTCCCGTCGACCCACTCGACCAGCGCCTGCTCGTAGGCGACGGCACGCTTCGTCACGAGGTTGTAGACGTTCTTCGACCAGTTCTGGACGGTCGTGTAGCGGACCTTCGCGTACGGCTCGGCGACGACCTCGACGACCGCCGCGTGCAACGAGTCGGTCGAATAGACCGGAGCGGTGCAGCCTTCGATGTAGTGCACCTTTGCGCCCTTGTCCGCAATGATCAGCGTCCGCTCGAACTGTCCGACGTTCTTCGCGTTGATACGGAAGTACGCCTGGAGTGGGATGCCGCATTCGACGCCGGGCGGGATGTAGACGAAGCTCCCTCCGGACCAGACGGCGCTGTTGAGGGCGGAGAATTTGTTGTCGTTGTACGGGACGATCTTTCCAAAGTACTTCCGGACGATCTCGGGGTGTTCCTTGACCGCCGTATCGGTGTCGCAGAAGATGATACCCTTCGCCGCGAGGTCCTCTCGGAGCTTGTGGTACATCGTGCCGCTGTCGTACTGGGCACCCACGCCCCCGAAGTACTCGCGCTCCGCCTTGGGGATACCGAGCTTCTCGAACGTGTTCTTGATGTCCGCGGGGAGGTCGTCCCAGCTCTTTTTGGTCTCTCCCTCCAGCATCGGGTTCGCGTAGTACGTGTACGCGTCGAAATCGATCTCGTCGAGGCTCGGTCCCCAGTCCGGCATCGGGCGCTGGACGAAGTGCTCGTAGGCGCGGAGCCGGTAGTCGAGCATCCAGCCGGGCTCGTCCTTGAACTTCGAGATCTGCTCGACGACCTCTCGAGAGAGACCCTTGGCGATTCGGAGACGGTAGGTCTCGGGGTCCTTGAAGTCGTACCGCGTGTAGTCGAGCGGAGTGACCTCCTGAGCGGTCTGCGCCATGAATGCCTCGGTCAATTCGAGCACCCCGGTGTATTTAAATGAGAGGTCGCCCCCGTAGCGACACCGGTACTCCACGCCGTGGGACAACGAGAGAACGCGTTGGTTGTAGGTCGCTCCGCTACAACTTCACGTCGCGCCATATCGCGGACCTCGCCTAGGCGAAAACCTTGGCGACCTTCTCGAGACCATCGTAGAGACGGTCGACCTCGGCCTCCGTGTTGTAGATGTACGGGCTGGACCGGGTGAGGGCGGGAACGCCGAGGCGCTCCATCAACGGCTGGCAACAGTGGTGTCCGGCACGAACGGCAATACCGTCGGCGTCGAGCAGGTTCGCGACGTCGTGGGGATGCACCCCGCGGAGCGCGAACGACTGAAGTCCCTGCCGATCGTGATCGTCGGCCGGTCCGTAGACCCGGAGCGCGTCCCCGAAGCGACGGGTCGCCTCCTCCCGGGCGTGCGCGTGGAGGCGACGCTCGTGGGCGGCGATCTCATCCCACCCGATTCGTTCGAGGTAATCGAGCGCCGCGGAGAGTGCGACCGCGCCCCCGACGTTCGGAGTCCCCGCCTCGAAACGAGCAGGCGGTTCTCGATAGCTGACCCGATCCTGGTGGACCTCTTGGATCATCTCTCCTCCTCCGGACGCCGGCGGCATCTCAGCGAGGAGGTCGCTGCGACCCCACAGAACGCCGATCCCCATCGGGCCGAGCACCTTGTGACCCGAGAACGCCAGTAGGTCGGCCCCGAGCCGTTGGACGTCGACGGGGCGATGGGGAGCGGACTGGGCTGCGTCGACCACGACCAGCGCTCCGGCGGCGTGCGCCCGGTCGGCAATCTCTCGGATCGGGTTGACGGTGCCGAGGACGTTCGACACATGGGTCACCGTAACGACCTTCGTCGCCGGCCCGAGCAGGCGGTCGAGTTCCTCCAAACGGAGACGACCGTCGTCGTCGATGTCGATGAACTCGAGTTCGATCCCTCGCTGGTCGCGAAGAAAGTGCCATGGCACGATGTTGGAGTGGTGCTCCATCACGGTCGCGACGACCCGGTCCCCCCGACGGAGCACCGAGTTTCCGAGGCTGAAGGCCGCGAGGTTGAGCGCTTCGGTCGTTCCGCGAACGAAAACGACCTCGGAAGGGTCCTTCGCATGGAGGAATCGCGCCACCCGTTCGCGAGCGCCTTCGTAGGCGTCGGTCGCCTCGACGCTCAAAGCGTAGACGCCGCGGTGGACGTTGGCGTTGGTCTGGGCGTAGAATCGCGATTCGGCCTCGAGGACACTGACGGGCTTCTGAGAAGTGGCCGCCGAGTCAAGATACACGAGCGGATGCCCGTGGAACGACCGGTCGAGGATCGGAAAGTCCGCCCGGATTCGTTCGACGTCCATCTCCGCCCGTTTCCTAGGGGTCGAGGGCGGCCTACGACGAGCTCGCCGCGCCGACCTTCACGAAGTCGTACCCCTTGGCCTCGAGCTCTTCGGCGAGCTCGCGGCCCCCCGACAGGGCGATCACCCCGTCCACCATCACGTGAACGCTGTCGGGCTTCAGGAACTGAAGGATCCGCTGATAGTGGGTGATGACGAGGATGCCGGCGTCGGGCTGGCGAAGCTTGGCGACCGTTTCGCCCACCGAGCGGACGGCGTCGATGTCGAGCCCAGAATCCGGTTCGTCCAGGATCGCGAAGCGCGGCGATAGGGTCGCCATCTGCAGCACTTCGACCCGCTTCTTCTCGCCCCCAGAGAACCCCTCGTTCAGCGAGCGCTTGAGGAGCGACTCGTCCATCCCGAGGTAGGAGAGGTGGGTCTTCAGGTCCCGGTCGAACGTCGCCACATCGGCGGTTTGAGCGGTGTGTCGGATCATGTACGACGTCCAGAGAAATTTGGAGAGGGAAAGACCCGAAACTTCCTGGGGGTACTGAAAACCCAGGAAAAGGCCGGCCTTCGAGCGCTGGTCGACCGGGAGCTTGAGAATATCCTTTCCGTCCAACAGCGCGCTGCCCTTGGTCACCTTGTACTTCGGGTGACCCATCAACGCGTAGGCGAGCGTGCTCTTCCCCGATCCGTTCGGGCCCATCAGCGCCGTCAACTCGCCGCTGCGGAGGGTCAGAGTGACCCCCTTGAGGATCTCCTTGCCCCCCACTTCGGCGTGCAGGTTTTCGACGACGAGGGTGTGCGTCTCCGGTGAGGACGGCATGGGTGCTTCGTCGATTACGAGCCGATACCGTTATTTAAGCATGGCGCGGTGTGTAAATCCCAGTAGACTGTTCGGGTCATCCGGTGGGAGGGTAGAACTCCGTGAGTGCGATGGACAGCGGCTCGCTCGAGGGGACGCGCGGACGAATCCTTGAGGAATTGGCGACCGCTCCCCGGACGGCACGCGACCTCGCGAAGAAGCTCGGTATCCAAGAGAGCGCTGCCCGCGGGCATCTCGACCGGATGGAAGAGAAGGGACTGGTGCTCCCGTCCTTCCGTCGCGAAGGGGTGGGCCGGCCGCGGAAACGGTACGTCCTGACCGGACAGGGTCAAGACCTGTTCCCGAAGAAGTACGACCTGATCCTCGACGCGATCGTCGACGAGCTGCTCGCTCGCGAGGGCGAGGGATTCGTCAGCGCGCTGTTCGCCGAATCCGCACGCCGCATGGCGGGCGCGATCGTGAAGGAGATACCGAAGGGAGGGACGACCGACGAGAAAGCCCACCGCCTGGTCATCGCCTTGAACGACCTTGGGTTCCGTTGCACCGTCGAGAAAACCCCCGAAGGCCACCTCCGGGTGGTCCGCACGAACTGCATCTTCCGCCACAGCGCACTCGCGCACCCGTACCTGCTGTGCGACGTGTTCGACAAGAACCTCACCGAAGCGCTGCTCGGAGAGGTCGGGGTCGACCTCGAGGACTCGATCGGACGCGGAGGGATGCGATGTTCGCATCTGATCCAGCTCCGGTAGTCCGGGCCGGGACCCCTGCTCGAGATCGTTCAGGGGATCCGGCGCTCCTCGACCCGCTGCTGCGGGCGATCGGCGGTACACCGCTACTTCCGCTCGCTCGACTCCCCGAGGTCGCCGCAGGCCGATTCGAGCTGTGGGCCAAAGCCGAATTCCTCAATCCGAGCGGATCCGTCAAGGATCGAGCGGCGCTCGAGATCGTCCGGTCGGGCCTCGCGGACGGACTCCTCGGCGGGTCCCGGACCTTGCTCGACGCCTCCAGCGGCAACACCGCGGTCGCTTACGCGATGCTCGGTGCCCGACTCGGCTTCGTCGTGGAACTCTGCCTGCCCCGGAACGCCAACCCGGAGCGCGTCGCTCGCGTCCGGAGCTTCGGCGCGCGGGTCGTATTCACCGATCCGGGCGAAGGGACCGACGGCGCCCAACGGGAGGCGCGTCGACGAGCGGAAGAAGACCCGACTCGGTACTGGTATCCCGATCAGTACAACCACCCGGCCAACCCCCTCGCTCATTATCGACATACGGGCCCCGAGATATGGGACGGGACATCGGGCCGTATCACCGACTTCGTCGCCGGGGTCGGGACCGGCGGCACCATCTCCGGGACGGGGCGGTTCCTGAAGGAGCAACGGGCGACGATCCGGGTCGTGGGCGTGGAGCCCGCCGGTCCGATCCACGGCATCGAGGGTCTGAAGCATCTTCCGTCGGCGCTCCGTCCGACGACGTACGACGAACGCGTGGTGGATGCCACGCTCCGCGTCGATACGGAGGCGGCCGAGGAGATGCAGCGACGCCTCGCCCGGGAGGAAGGGCTCTCGGTGGGAGTCTCTTCGGGCGCTGCGGTCGTCGCCGCGCTTCAGGTCGGTCGGGAACGCCCCGGCGCCGTCGTAGTGACCCTTCTGCCGGACGGCGGCCACCGACCGACCGCCGAGGAGACGCGATGAGGTCGGTCCGCATCCCGGAATCGCTGGTCGACGAGATGCGCCGGCACGCCCGCGAGACATACCCGGACGAGTGTTGCGGGTTTCTGGTCGCACTGGCTGAGCCTCCCTCCGCGACCGGCCCGCGGTCGATCGTTTCCGTCCGGCGGACCGCGAATGACTTCGAGGGAGAGCGCCGCCGTCGATTCGTCATTCGCCCCCAGGAGCTGCGGGCGGCCGAGCGTTCCGTGGAGAGCACCTCCCGACTGATCGGAGGGTTCTACCACTCCCACCCGGACCACCCGGCGCGGCCTTCCGCCTTCGACCAGGAGCATGCATGGCCGTGGTACACCTACCTCGTGATCTCCGTCACCGCGACGAGCGTGCCCGCGGTGGGAGCGTTCGAACTCGACCCGGAGTCGGGGGAGTTCCGGGAGGTTCCTTTGGAAGTCGGCCGCGGCGATGACGCCGAGGTAAGCGAGAGCCTAAGAGCGCCCGGGGGACGGTGAGGCCGATGCCGACCGGGACCGTGAAGATCCCCACTCCCTTGCGTCCGCTCGCGGGAGGGCTCGCCGAAGTCGCCTCCGAGGGCGCCACGGTCGGGGCGATGGTCCACGGAGTGACAGAGACCTATCCTGCGCTCCAGAAGCATCTGTTCACCGCGGAGGGAAAATTGCGGAACTTCGTCAGCGTTTACCTCAACGACGAGGACGTCCGCTACCTCCAGCGGGACGCGACCCCGGTAAAGAACGGCGACGTGGTTTCGATCGTGCCGGCGATCGCGGGTGGCTCTCCCTCTCGCGCCCAGACCACCGGCGGACCGCTCCCGGTCCTCCCGAACGCCGCGCCGGACTCGCTCGACCGAGACCAGCTCCGACGATATAGCCGTCATCTGCTCCTTCCCGAGGTCGGGGTCGCGGGCCAGAAGAAACTCCGCGGGTCGAAGGTACTGTTGGTCGGAGCCGGAGGGCTCGGAGCTCCGACCGCACTCTACCTCGCCGCGGCGGGGGTAGGGGAGATCGGGCTCGTCGATTTCGATGAGATCGAACTCTCCAATCTGCAGCGACAGGTGCTCTACACGACCCACGACCTGGGTCGGCCCAAGCTCGACGCGGCGAAGGACCGGCTCGAAGCGTTGAACCCGGACGTCCGGGTGGTACCGATCGCTCAGCGATTGACCGCGGCCACGGCGCTCGACGTGCTACAGCCGTACGACGTGATCGTGGACGGGACCGACAACTTCCCGACGCGCTACCTCGTGAACGACGCGTGCGTTCTGCTGGGAAAGCCGAACGTCTATGGCTCGATCTACCGGTTCGAGGGGCAGGCGAGCGTCTTTGACGCGAAGCGAGGACCCTGCTACCGCTGCCTTTACTCGGAGCCACCGCCCCCGGAGCTCGCTCCGTCCTGCGCCGAGGCGGGGGTTCTCGGGGTCCTGCCGGGGCTGATCGGCCTGGTGCAGGCGACGGAGACCCTGAAGCTCCTCCTCGGGGTCGGGGAACCGCTGATCGGCCGCCTGATGCTGTACGACGCGCTCGCGATGCGCGTCCGGGAAGTGAAGCTCCGGAAGAATCCGACGTGCGTGATCTGCTCGCCCGCCGCGACGCAAAAGGGGCTCATCGACTACGCGGCGTTCTGCGGGGTGCTCGCCCCCGCGGACGGAACCGCCGATTCCACGCTGCCCGAGATCTCCCCGGAAGCGCTCCGCGACGAACTGGCCGGCCCGGACCCGCCGATGCTCGTCGACGTTCGAGAGCCGAACGAATGGGAGATCGTCCACCTTCCCGAAGCCCACCTGATCCCACGGGCGCAGCTTCCGGACCGGCTCAACGAGCTCACGAGCGCGCGTCGCCTGGTCGTCTACTGCCGCACGGGGGGTCGCTCATCGCAGGCGACCCGCCTCCTGCTCGACCTCGGGTTCTCGAACGTTCGGAATCTGACCGGCGGGATCACCGCGTGGGCTCAGAAGGTCGACCCGAGTCTCCCCACCTACTGACGGGGGGCTCCGGGCCGCCGCAACGACCCGCCTACGACCCTCCGGCGTCGACGGTCAGCTCCGCCGCGTATGACCGGGCCCGGCGAGATAGCTCGCGCGCGAACGCCACGGGGTCCCGGGGCGAGATGAAGAGCGGAACTCCCTCCGCCGTGATCAGCAGCCCCGTCGGGTCGGTATAGACGGCGTCGAAGCTTCCGATGAACGGGCTCCACATCCGACCTCGATAGCCCCAGGAGCCGAAGAATCCGGTGGGGGAGAGGTCGCGGAGCCGCATGTACTCGATCTTCCGGACCTGCGCCAACGTGAGGCGCCGCCCACCCAGGATACGCCGGGCGTGAAGGTACCGGTGGTCCATGGAGTAATAGGTCGAAAAGTAGCGGAAGAGCAGGAACAGCGTCCCCAGGATGAGGAGGTAGATCAGGTCCGGGTTCGAGTCGTACGAGCTGCGGAGCACGACGAAGTACAGCAGCAGGATCACGACGGCGTACGCCCCGACCGTGGCGACCGAGATCGAAGCGTAGGCTCGGAATCGTCCCGACGCATCCAACGCCGGCGGGTGGGGCGGCGTCGCCTCGGGGCCGTCACTCGGGGGCGTCGTAGTAGTACTCCTTGCGGGCGCGCTGCTCCCGGTCGAGGACCGACCCCTCGCGGTTGATCCGAGGACGGAGCGTCTCCGGGTCCCGGCGGAAGGTGATGCTGACTCCCTCGAGGAGACGGTTCATTCCCTCGCGCATCGCGAACGGACCGTCCCCCCGACCGCTCGACCCACCGGGCGCCGCCGGCCCAAAGACCATCAGCTCGTCGCTCGCGAGGTCGAGGAAGTAGACATCGTGGTCGACGACTAGGGCGCTGACCGCCTGGCGCTCGACCTGACGACGAATGAGACGTGCCATCGACATCCGCTCGTCCGCGTCGAGGTACGCCGACGGCTCGTCGAGAAGGTACAGGGTCGCCGGGCGGGCGAGGGCGAGGGCGACGGCCGCTCGCTGCAATTCGCCCCCGGAGAGGTCGGTGAGCGCGACGTCCTGGATCTCCTCCAAGTGAAGTCCGGGGACGAGCTCGCGGTCGAACAACTTCGCATCGAACGTCGGGTCGCTCGCGAGGGCGAGCGCACGCTCTCGCAGGCTGGCCGATTGGGTCGCCTTCAGGTACTGCGGTTTGTAGCTCACGGTGACCCCCGGCGGCGGGGTCCCACGCGTCGGCGGCTCTACGCCCGCGAGCATGCGCACGAAGGTCGTTTTCCCGGTGGCATTCGGCCCGACGATCCCGACCGTCTGTCCCCGAGCGAGCGCCCCGGCTCCGACCGAGAGGTGGAATTCGGGATACTCTTTCTCGAGAGCGGGGAATTGGACGAGGACGTTCGCGCGGGCGGCCGGCTTGGGAGGGTGAGCGACGAACCGGACGGGCTCCGTACGGAAGCGAACGTTCTCGTCCTTGAGGTATCCGGTCAGATAGGTGTTGATCGCGGAGCGCATCGGGAGCGGATGGCTGATCACTCCAAAGGCGGCGGGCTCGCCGTAGATCAGATGCGCCTGGTCGGCGAGATAGTCCAACAGCGCGAGGTCATGCTCGACGACCAGGACGCTCTTCGTTTCGCCGAGTCGACGGAGGATCTTCGCCACCTCGAGCCGGTGCACGATGTCGAGGTAACTGGATGGTTCGTCGATCAGGTATAGGTCGGCGTCGGTGGCGAGCGTCCGCGCGATCGACACGAGCTGGAGCTCGCCGCCCGACAGCTCGCTGAGTCGCCGGTCCGCGCGGTGGCCGAGGCCGACCGCTTCGAGCGTCGACCGCCCGGGGCCGCCCCCCGCCACAACGTACTCGCTCGCGGTGAACGGCTCGTCGGCGATCCGGTCGACGTATTGGGGCTTGACGACCGAGCGGAGTTCGCCCGAGGCGACCCGCTCGAAGTGCGCACGGAGCGCGGTCCCCCGGTAATGTTCGAGCACTTTCGTCCAGTCGCCGGGAGTCTCGTACTCTCCGAGGTTCGGCACCTCTTGTCCGGAGAGGAGGCGAAGCGCGGTCGTCTTGCCGGTCCCGTTCGGTCCCAGGAGACCGGTGATCCCTCGCGCGGGTGGGATCGGCATCCGGTACATCCGGAAGCCGTTGTATCCGTACCGGTGGACGATCTCGGTTGGGTCGGCCTCGGGGGTGTTGAGGATCTTGATCGCATCGAACGGGCACTTGTGCACGCAGATGCCGCAGCCGATGCAGAGCGTCTCGGAAATGATCGGTTTGCCCGTCGGCCCCTCGACGATGCACTCCTGCCCCATGCGCACCGGCGGGCAGTACGCCTGGCACTCCCACTGGCACTCCTTCGGGTGGCACCGGTCGTTCAGCAGGATCGCGATGCGCGCCACGCCTAGGCCCCCCGGACGTCGTGGGAGATCCGGCCGTCGCTCATGGTGAGGTGCCGTTGCGCGCGGCGGGCCACGTCGGGGTTGTGGGTGACAACGACGAGGGTCGCCTCCCGGTCGGCCCGCACCCGCTCGAGTAGGTCGAGGATCGCGGTGGCGTTCGTGGTATCGAGCTCGCCGGTCGGTTCATCGGCGAGCAGGAGCCCCGGCCGGTTCGCGAGCGCTCGGGCGACGGCGACGCGCTGCTCCTCGCCGCCCGACAACTGGTGAGGGAAGGCCCGTTCCTTTCCCCCGAGTCCCACCTCTCCCAGCAGCTCGGACGCGCGGCGTGTCCGCTCCGCACGAGGCAGGCGCAGCGCGCGCATGGGTAGCTCGACGTTCTCCCGAGCGGTCAAGGTCGGCAGCAGGTAGAAGCGCTGAAAGATGAACCCGACACCCTCGAGGCGGAGCCGCGCCCGCTCGCGATCGGGGCGGCTGCCGACCGGTTGATCGTCCCAACGGACCTCTCCGGCGGTCGCCGAATCCAGGAGGCCCAAGAGGTTCAACAGAGTGGTCTTCCCGCACCCGCTGGGTCCTTCGACCGAGACGAACTCGCCCGGGGCGATTCGGAGGTTGACCTCCCGAAGGGCGGGCACCACCTCGGGCCCGCCGAGACGATACGTTCGTCCGACCCCCGCAAGTTCGATCGCCGGCGGATGGACGGCCGTCATCGGAGCGCCTCGGTGATCTCGATCCGGAGCGCGGACCGGGTCGCGACGGCGCTCGCGAGGAGGGAGAGGAGGAGCACGCCCACGGCGATCGCGGCGAGCGTCCCTGGGTCGAATACGGCCAATCGCGCCGCTTCCTGCACGGTGGCCGATCCCCAGGTCGCGAGGGCCTCGACGATGAGGTATCCCCCGAGGAGCCCCACGGCAGATCCGAGCAGCGCCAGCACGAGTCCGTCGGTGACGATCTCGCGGGCGATCCATCGCCCGGGCAGACCGAGGGCCCGGCGGATCCCGATCGCGCGTCGGTCCGATTCTACTCGACGGACGAGGACGAGCGCGAGGAAGAGCAGACCGACCGTAAGGCCGACCGACGAGAGCGCCAAGTAGAAGCCCGTGAGCACTCCGCTGGCCGACTGGAGCTGTTGCGCTTCCTGGTCGAGCGAGCTCACCTCGTAGTACGGGACCATCGCCTGGATCTCGGTCCTCACGAGGTCGAGGGTCGTCGGGTCCGACGCCGCGGAACCGACGACCGACACTTCGACCGTGTCGGCCGCATCGGGAGCGGTCGTGCCGACTCCGCCGGCAAATCCGCTCATCACCTGGAGGTCCGAGAGCGGAAGAACGATCGCGAACGCTCCCGTCGGACCCAGCTCCGTGGGCGGAACTCCGAACGTGCCGGTCACGTTGTACGCGACCGCCTGACTCCGGTTGTCCGCGAGGCTCAGCCACAACGTCGAACCCTTGCCGATCCCGTTCGACTGGGCGAGCGGCGAGGAGACGAGCACGTCGTACGCCGCGGGACCTGCGTAGGAACCGTTGTCAAAGTGAACCAGGTCGGTAGGATCTCCTAGGGGTAACGGGTTCGGGAAGAGGTCGCTCTCGGCCGGCCCGAGCGTCGGAATGAACTGGTCGGGAATCACCCCTTCGGCCAAGACCGGTGTCGCCCCTCCACCGGGAGGGTAGGCATTGATGCTGACGCTCAGGACCGGGGAGGCGGCCGCCACCGACGCAATCCCGAGGATCCGACCAGTGAGATTGTGTGCGTGCGTGATCCCGTGAATTCCGGCGGCACTCACCACGATCTGGTAACCGGCGTTCTGTAGGTCGGCGAGCTCGTGCGCGGAGACACCCCCGCCGACGCTCACGAGTACCACCGGCAGGGCTACCGCGGTGCCGATCGCCGCGATGGCGAGGATCTGCTGGAGTCGGAGGTGGCGAAGGCTCGCGCCGAACCCGAACCGCATCATGGGGCGCGGAGCTCCTCCGCAACGGGTAGGCTCATCGCGCGGGCCGCCGGCAGGATCGCCGCGACGAGGCCGATGAGGAGGACGAGCGCGATCCCGAACCCGAGCACCTCGGCGTCGAACGAGACGAAGGAGAACCCGGCCGGGAGCCCGCCGATCAAATGGAGCAGGAACCGGTTCAACTCCCACGCGGCGGCATAGGCGATCGGAAAGCCCACGGCAAGGCCCGCGACGGAGAGGAGAAGCCCCTCCTCCGCGACCAGGGCGCCGACCCGAGCGCGCGAGAAGCCGACGGCCCGGAGCAATGCAATCTCACGGCTCCGGTCGTCCACCGACATTTGGAGCACGGTCGTCGCGAACAGCGCCGCCACGATGACTCCGATCGCCCCGATCAGGATCCCGAACGTACGGTAGACGTTGACCACCTGCTGGATCGCTCCGAGTACCTCCGCGAGCGTGATCACCGTGAGAGAGGGGAACACCGTTTCGATCCGAGTCTGGTCCGCCGACGCCGTGGTGGGGTCGACGAGATGGATGAGGAGTAAGGACGTGTAGTCGGTGGACGGGGTAGCCCCGCCGACGATCGCCTGGAGTTCGGAGAGGTAGAGAAACGCGAGCTGGGCGGAGGGGATCAACCAAAACGGACCGGAGATGCCGACCACCCGGAACGCCGTCGAGTTCGCGTACCACGCCGGCAGCGCGGACGCGCTCGGCGCCTGGGCTGGGTTGACCCAAACAAGGTCACCGACCCCGACGCCCAGTGCCCCGGCGAGTCCCTGGTCGAGCACGATCTCGTGGGTGAACGGCCCGCGGTAACTGCCGTTCGCGTAGTGAGGGTCGCCGGCGAAGGTGAACCCGGTCCCATTGTACAGCTCGGGAGTCTCGATCCCCGTATTGTCGGACGGGATCCAGCCGACCGACCCGGCGCCGGTGGGGGTCCAGTCGCTCGGAACGCGGCTAGCGTTGGCCGCGGCGTAGAGGGACGCGTTGCCGAAGACCAGCTCGCTGATCAACCACGGGCTGGCCACCGCCACGTTCGAGTCCGCCGCCGGGATCTCGCTCGACAGGTTGTGGGCGTGGGAGATCGGGGGCACGCTCCCGGTCGTGATGGTCGTGTTGGCGCTGGCCGCGATCAAGTCGACGCCGCTTGCGGTCGCGAGCTCGGTGGAACTCGTCTGAACTCCCGCGGAGATCGCGAGAAGCAAGACGACGAGCCCGACCGCGAGCCCGACGCCGAGCGACGTGAGGGCAGAGCGGCCCGGACGACGACGGATCGCGTCCAGCGCGTAGCGCACGGCCCCTCCCGACTCCTTCAGTCGACCGTGGGCCGACGGAGCTCGGCGAACGTGATCCGGTGCGACGCTTCCACGTTGTACTTGTGGATGGACTCCTCGCTGACGGTGCGGGCGCGAACGATCACCGAGTCCGGCACGTGGGGGAACGTCGACGGAAGACTGGCGAGCAGATCGCGGAGTACGTCCTCGACGAACTTGGGATGTCGGTGGGCATCGAGCACCACTTGCCCCTCGTCCCCCCGTTTGAGGATCGCGTACGTCGGGCTTGACTGGGCTCGCTCGATCGCCCCGATCAATTCGTCGACCTCGACCTCCGTATCGTCCCCTATTTCGAACACGAGGCGGGTCCGGTTGCGCTGATTGTGCGAAATCATCGGGAGGGTCGCGAGTTGCGGGTCGGACAGCGCAGGGTACTCCCGAGTGAGCAGCTCCCGGCTCGTCTCCATCGCGCACGGGCAAGCGGTCATCCCGACGGCCTCGGCCCCGATCGCCCGGCGGAGTTCCACCGTGCCTCCGTTCGCGCGAATCGCGCGAGCCTCGGCGAGCAACAAGAAATCCTCGAAGCTCCGCTTCGTTTCCGAGATCCCTTTCCGGAGGAAGTACTCGGCGGACGCTTCGACCGTCGCCTCGGTGGCGTAGGCGTGGCGCGCGAGGAGTTCCCGCGCGATGGTCGAGCATGCCGACTCGAGGCTCGCGACCGGGCGCTCCACCGTCCGATCGACGATCTCGGCGAGCACCTCCGCATTTCGCGACAGATCAGAACCCTTGCGACTCGACGGCAGGTCGACCCCCACCTCGAACGTTGCGGCGAGGGTGTGCACGCGGTCCGCTCGCTGCACGGACAAGGGCTTGCGAATTCCCGAGACCCCGACCGACCGCAGCTGGAGTCGGCCCTGAGCGGGGGCCATCGCGTGAACGTCCCTCATCGTTCGAGCTACTCGAGGTCACCTTAAACGGTTGCTCGAGCCGCCCGCGGGAGACGGGGAGGCGCTCCGCGACCTTATACACCCTTGACCGGTCGTCGGCACGATGACCGAAGCGTCCCCCCCTCCCGCGGCACCGGCCCTGATCTCGTCGCCCGCTCCGGCTCCCAGCCCTCCGACGGCGACGGGACCCTACGCCGAACGGGAACGGCTCATTACCGAGAACCTGAAGCAGATTTACGACCCCGAGATCCCGATGAACATCGTCGACCTGGGGCTCATCTACGGGTTCGAATGGGCCGGGGATGACGTCACGCTCAAGATGACCCTGACCGCCCCCGGGTGCCCGGTCGCTGGGATTCTCGCCGAGGAGGTCAAGACCGCGATCGAGAAGGTCCCGAACGTCAAATCCGCGAAGGTCGACATGATTTGGGACCCCCCGTGGAGCCCCGAACGGATGAGCGAGTTCGCGAAGCGCCAATTCGGCTACGCGTGACGGGAGCGAACCCTACACCGCCCTATCGTACGTCGCCCCCGGACCTTATCGTCCGACAGCTCCGATGGTCGGATTTTGAGCCGCTCCGTGACCTCTACTATCTCCTCTACGAAGAGCGAAAGGTTCAGCGAGACATCGGGCTCACCCTCTTTCGCACGCCCCCCTCGAACTTCGAAGAGGTCAGCTGGTTCACCGGCTTGTACCGAGCGGTACAGTCGGGGGACGCGGTGGCCGCCGTGGCAGAGCGGAACGGCCACGTCGTCGGTAGCTGCGTCGTGCGTCGGGTCGGCCTGTCGGAAAGCTCCGAAGCGGGGCACGTCGGGCTGCTCGGGATCCTGGTCCATCGCGACCATCGGGGCGCCGGGGCGGGCCGGGCTCTTCTCGCCCACGCGCTCGCGCAGTGTCGGGCCAAATTCGAGATCGTCCGGTTGTCGGTCTTCTCGGTCAACGTTCGAGCCCGCAAGCTGTACGAGGAGTTCGGGTTCCGCTACATCGGGACCGTCCCCCGGCACGTGCTGCGCGACGGCGAGTACTTCGACGAGGACCTGATGGTGCTCGACCTCGGCCCGACCGACGAGAATCGTTAAGCGGCGCACGTCCTCGTACGGCCGATGCCGAAGAACGACCCGTGGCAGCGCGAGCTCGAGAACGAGCGACGCATGAAGGACGAGTTCATGGCTCGGCATCCCGAGTCGCCGTTCGTTGCGGGGCGCGTCCCGTTCCACGAGCTCCGGTACTTTCCTCCCGACGCGAAGTACCGGGTCCACGCGACCCTGAAACGCTCGGCCGTCCCCGAGGAGGCCTATCTGCGCACCAATCGCGACGGTCAGGCCGTGATGCGATATCTCGGGGACCTCTCCTTTACCTTGGACGGGGAGCGGTTGAGCCTCGGGGTGTACCACGCCGGCGAGGGAGTCGGGACCTCGGTCTTCGTCCCGTTCCGGGATCGGACCAGTGGCGAGGACTCCTACGGGCCCGGCCGGTACCTCACGCTCGAGCTCAACGAGGCCGACGAGTACGACGTCGACTTCAACCGCGCGTTCAATCCGTACTGCGCCTACACCGACGACTACGAATGCGGCTTTCCTCCGGCGGAGAACGACCTCTCCGTTCCGATCCGCGCCGGAGAGAAGGCGTGGGCCGCCGACCGGAACCCGCGGACTCCCTCAAGCGTCGTCTTGGAGCAGCTGAGAAAGGCGACCGGTCGAGCGCCGCCAGCGAGGGCCAAGAAGGTTCGCCCGGCATCCCGCGGGAAACCCCGAGCTAAAGGTGCGGGAAGCTCGCGAGGATCCCGGTGATCACGAACTGAATACCGACCGCCGCGAGCAGGAGCCCCAACACCCGCGTCATCGCCATCACTCCGACCCGCCCGAGGGACCGGAGGATCGGTTGTCCGTACCGCAGCACGAAGAACGCCGCGACGGTCGTGATCCCGATCGCGATGAACGTCGCGAGAATGGAGAGCGGGCTGTTCATCGCGTTCCCCTCGTAGATCATGACGGTGGAGATGGCTCCGGGGCCGGCGAGGAGCGGGATGCCGAGCGGTACGATGGACAGCTCGTCGCGTCGGGCGATCGCCTCGTCCTGGTCTTGGGCAGTGAGCTTGACCTTCGTGACCTCCCCCCGGAGCATGTCGTACGCGACCATGAACAGCAGGATGCCTCCCGCAATCTCGAACGCGGCGAGCGTGAATCCGAACGCTTGGAAGAGGAACCGCCCGACCAGGGCGAAGAGGGCGAGGACGGCGGCCATCACGACGACCGCGCGGTGCAGGATGATGTTCCGGTCGGCCTCCGAGAATCCGGCGGTCAGGGAGACGAAGAACGGCAAGGTGCCGATCGGGTCCACGATCGCGAAGATCGTCACGATGATGGCGAGTAGCTCGTACCAGTCGGTCAGCCCAATCCCCTCTCCGAGCGCTCCCGGGAGCCTCGAGGGGTTTCAAGCCTTCGGGGACCGCCCGGACGGGGCGCGGACGAACCGCCGCGCTCCGAAAGGAGTCGAGGGACTAGGTTCGATGGTCGGAACGGGCCCGGTGTCGGGCGGCACGGTGTCGTCGAGCCACCGGAGCCGGCGAGCCGGCGGGTCGACGCCGGACCGTAGGGCGGAGCCGTTTCGACCCGCCACGTCGCGCCGATTCTTCCACGTCACGCCCCCGGAGTCGGATGACGAGCGGCTCGCGCTGAGGGTTGGCGAGGAGGAGTTCGTAGTCTCCGGGCGCCTGCGGGTCGAAATAGATCCGCGCCCGCCCGGCGAGACGGACTCGCTGGACGTACGGGCCGCCGGCCTGCCCGATCAGAAGAACGAAGGATCGACCGGCGCGAGGGTTGTCGAGCTCGACGTCGATTTCGCAGGCCGGCGCCTCGAGTTGCATTTGGATCCGTACCGTGGAGGTCGGGTTGAGCACCAGGTACTTCGGAAGGTCGCGGAGCGCGGTGACCACGACCGGCGGACCCCCGCCAATCACAAAAGGTATGGGTTCGACGGGCGGGCGACGGCGAGGTTAAATCAGCTTCTCGACTCCTCGGGACGATGGCCGCGAAAAGCACCGCCGAAGCAGTTTGGGAAGGCGACCTCCCGCACGGAAAGGGTCGCGTGAAAGGGACGAGCGGCGGACTCCCTGAGACTTCCGTCTCCTGGGCGGCCCGGACGGGAACGGTGGCCGGCCTCACCTCGCCGGAGGAACTCCTCGCGGCAGCGCACGCCGCCTGTTACACCATGGCGCTCTCGGCCGGCCTCGGTCGCATGCAGAAGCCGCCCCAGCAACTGGGCGCCATCGCGACGGCGACGTTCGACAAGGTCGGGGACGCCTGGAAGGTCACCACGATGGAGCTCACGGTCGTCGGGAAGGTCCCCGGGCTGACCCCGGCCGAATTCGAGACCGCGGCCAAGGCGGCCAGCGAAGGGTGCCCGATCTCCGGAGTGATGAAGGGGAACGTCGCGGTCAGCGTCACTGCGAGGCTCGAGTAGCCCCCGCGAGCGCGAGATCGGCAAAGACGAACCCGTCGCGCTCGACGACCTCCCCCGGCTCCACCGGGATCGGTCGGTCGAACATCGGACCCGCCGTCACGCACGTGTGAAACTCTCCGCGTTCCCCGCAGGGGTCGACCTCGGCGGGTAGGTCTGCGAGCAGCTCCCGGTCGAACGACCGTCCGGCGAAAGCGCGGGATAGCTTGCGAGGGTCGAGGGCGACGATCGTGGCCCGGAGGCCACGGTCGATCATCTCCCGAGCGAGCTCGTCGGTCCGACGTCCCCACAGCGGGAACACCGGGTCGATCCCCGTGCCTCGGAGTTTCTCTTCCCGGTAGGAGCGGATGTCCTCGAGGAATAGATCCCCGAACACGATGCGACGGACTCCCTCCGCCTCGAGCCGACCGACGACACTCCCCATCGCGCGTTCGTAGACCTCGTTGGGACAAGGGGACGGAATCGAGACTTTGTATAACGGAAGACCGGTCGCGCGAGCCTGCGCGTCGAGTACGGCTTCGCGCACGCCGTGCATCGAGACTCGGCGATACGCGTCGGTGATGGTCGTGAGCAAGCCGACGACCTCTAATTCCCCGGCCCGAAGCACCTCGTGGAGGGCGAAGGCCGAGTCCTTCCCGCTGCTCCAAGAGACGACGGCGCGGAGGCGGTCCGGGCGGGGGGTCGGCGTAGGGTCGGTCATCGCGAACCGAAGTCCGAGAGATGTCGTTGTACCTTTCGTCGGGCGGACTCGGCGGTTTCATCGGCCCCCGCCGGCCCGGCCGCGCCGCTCCGGTGCTCCGCCGCCTTCGCCGAGCCGGCGACCGCAGAAACTCGAGCGCCGACCGGAGGTTCGAGGAGTCGAAGAACGATAGCGGACTCGGGTTCGGAGTCGGTGAGGTAGCCTACCTCGTCCGCGGAGAGGTCGAGCTCCCGCGCGATGGCTCGCGCCGCCCCTTCCGACGGCGCAGCGTTCCGACGGCCCCGGACCGCGCCGAAGAGGCTCTCGAGAAACGGGAGCACCGTTTCGCGGGACTTGGCCCGCGAGAGGTGCAGCCGTGCGCCGGACTTCCGCACCACCGACTCCCGTACCGCGCGGACGAACCGCGAACGCCCCATGTCCCCCAGGAAGCGGGGGAATTGAGCGCGTCCGGCGACCGGGACCGGCGCATCTCGGATTTCCAGTCCGACGCCCCCGGTCTGCAGCTCGGAGGCGTAGCTCCAGAGTCCCCAGACCCGGTAGCGCCGGGCCCGTGCGAGGGCCCGATCGGCCGCCGCGAGCCGGTCGAACGCCGCCGCGCGGTGCGGGGCATCCGGGGCGAAGTGCGGCAGGTTCTCTTCGATCCAGGGAAACAGGTCGTCGGGAGTCGCATCCAATCGGTCCCGTATCTCCACCGAGCGGTAGAAGCGAGACGTCGAGAGCACTTCTTCCGTGACCTCCGCAAAGTCCGCCGCCATGTCTCGCGACCCCAGGAGCGCGAGTTGGAGCGGTCCGCGGGGCACCGGAGAGATCGCGTCCAGATCATTGAGCGCCGCCCGCACGTCGCCGTGCGCGCGACGTACGATCGCCTCGATCGCCCCCGCCGCGAGGTCGAGACCTTCGGTACGGGCGATCTCCTCGAGGCGCGGGGCAAGTTCCCGGTCCCGAAGCCGGTAGAATCGAACGCGCGCGACCGCCGTCCGAAAAATCGGCGAATATCGGGTCAGCGTGCGGTCGTCGTTGACCGTCAGTACGAGCGGTTGCCGAGTCGACCGGACGAGCCGCGTGATCGCGGCGAGGCCACCTCGGTCGGAGATGTCCCGAGGTCGGGTGGACCCCTTCCAGTCGTCGATGTCTCGTCGCGCGGGCGGGAGGCGTGCCCATGCATGATTGCCGGGGGAACGGGGGACGTTCTCCCACGACTCGAATGCGGAAGGTTTGGCGGTCGCGCTCAGCCCCCACGCGGCGTTCAGCGCCGCGACCGTCCCGTATCGGCCCCGAAGGAACTCCCGCAAGATCGGGGGGGCGGCCGTCGTCCGAGCGGACTCCGTGGCCCGCCCGCTCAAGGAGTCGGCCTCGTCGAGCAGTATCAGCGCCCGCGCAGGGCCCCGACTGTGCGGGACCTCCAAGAGGGTGTGAGAGATCGAAGCACGTCCCGCGACCTGATCGATCGCTCGCTCGTTCCGCGCGTCCGAGGCGTTCATCTCGACCACGGACCAGCCGAAGTCGGCCGCCAACGCCAATGCAGCGCTCGTCTTGCCGACTCCCGGGGGCCCGGAGAGCAGGGCCGCGCGTTGGGCGGGCGGCCCCCCCGTTCGCCACTGCTCGGCCCACTCCTGGAGCTGGGCTCGCGCCTGAGGATTGCCGATCACCTCACCGAGCCGGGTGGGCCGGAGCCGTTCCGACAACGGCAGGCGCGCGCTCGGCGACACTCTGGGGGTAGGGCGGGTCGGGCTTAAGTCGTCCCTCGTGGCGCGCTCAGCCGGTTCCGCGAGCCGACCAAAACGCTGAGTAGGGTCCGCCCCTCGCAGGGTGTTCGAGGTCGACGTGGCAGCGCCCGGGGGGTCCCGCATATCCCGACGGCCGGTCCCGGGAACCGTACAGTCCGCGTCGTCGATCGGTTTTCGCATCGACGTGCCCTTCACCGCGCCTCCCTCGGCGGACCAGCGAGCGATCGCGCTCCTCGCGCAGGCCCGTTCGTTCGGAGTCACTACGTTCGACGTCGCTCCGGGAACCGGTTCCGGTAGAGCCGAACGCCTGATCGCCGCCGCCTTCCCTACCGCCGACCCCGACCTCCTCGTCTTGGTCGGTCGCTCCCTCGCGTCGCTCGCGTCCGACGGTACTTCGGACCATCCCCCCTCGGACGGGGCCTTCGTGGAACGGTTGCGGTCGTCGATCCTCGACTCTACGAACCGATTGCATCCTCAGGGCGTCGGGTTGCTGGAATGGCGCCAAGACCCCGACTCCTCGGTGAGGTTGCGGGAGGTCATCGACGCTCTCGACCGCCTTCGTTCGGAAGGCGCCGTCGGAGGCTGGGTCCTTCATGTCCCTCCGAACGGATCCCTGACCGGCGCGGCACCGGACGAGATCGGAAAACGAGTTACGCTCCTCTCGGGAGCATTCTCCCCCCTCGACCGGCGGCTGCTGTTCCCGATCTCGGAGCGGGCGTCGGAAGGCCCTACCGGGTTCCTCGCCCGGGACCCGTTCGGGAGCGGGAGGCTCGACGGCACCCGGTTCGCCGGGTCCGCGACCCATCGTCGCCCCGACGTGCGGCCCGACTCGGTGCGGGAGCTCCAGCGAGAGTTCGACCCCGTCCTCCGGCTGGGGTTCCTGACCGAGGGTCGTCGCCGAACGTTGGCCCAAGCGGCGCTTCGGTTCGTGCTCCACTGGCCCTGGGTTTGCTCCTGCATCGTTCCCATCCCGTCCCCCGAAAGGATGGACGAGCTGACCCTTACCGAATCCACGCCCCCCCTCTCCGAGGGGGAGGTCGATCGCATCCTCGCGCTCGCGTCCTGACGGTCCGTGGCGCGACGGGAATCGAAAACGGGCTGAAATACCGGCGCGGGATTACAGAACTATGATTGCCGTAGGCGAGGCCGCCCCGTCGTTCGTCGGGACGACCGCGGAGGGGGCTCCACTTGACCTCGGGACGTTGCGCGGGCGACCGTTCGTTCTCTACTTTTACCCGAAAGCGAACACCACTGGGTGTACCATGGAGGCGCGGGGATTCTCCGAGAATTATTCGGAGCTTCAGAAGGCCGGGATCTCCGTGGTCGGCGTCAGCGTCGATTCCGTCGAGGAGCAGAAGAGTTTCGCGCAAAAGTGCGGTGTTCCGTTCCCGCTGGTCGCGGACCGGGACCGGTCGATCGCCAAGCAGTATGGGGTCCTCGGACTCCTCGGGTTCGCCAAGCGGGTTACGTTCTTCGTCGGCGCCGACGGCCGGGTCGCGGAAGTGGTTCAGGGGATGATGCCGGGCCCCCACGTTCGACGGGCGCTCGAACGAGCGCGCGCCCCGCCGGGGGCGGCGGCACCGCCCTAGTCGAGGTCGAAGTAGATCTTCACCGTGGCGTGGTACTCGGTGACCTTCTGGTCCTTGACCACGCCTTCGAGCTCCGAGACTCGGAACCAACGGAGGTTCCGCACGGTCTTCGCCGCCGTGTCCACCGCATTCTGGGCCGCGTGCGCGAACCCATCTTTCGACGTTCCCACCACTTCCGTCACTTTCTGCACCATCGTCGCGCCTCGTTCGGGTCGAAACTCCCGTGCCCTATAGCTCCCTCCGTTCGGCCTCGCAGGAGACCCGCCGCCGGGCGAGCGACCGAACCGTCGCTCGGAGAGAGGAGGTACGGAACTCGGGGCGCGACGGTTCAGGACGGCATATCGGCGTTGATCGTGACGAACATCGTGAGCGTGACGCCGGGGCTCGAGGGGGCCCGGAAGTCAAGTTGGAACGACGCGTCGTCCAGGAGCGCCGGAATCGTTACCGGCAGGACGGGCGTGGTGCCGGTCAGGGTGAACGGCGCTTCGACCGAGATCGAGTAGATTGGGTGGGAGTTGTTGTCGTAGTTCTCCAGGATCAACGGCACGGTGAACGCGGCGCCCCCGGCGACACTGTAGGGGTATCCGTTGGCGATCCCCGTGTAGTTGAATGTATTCGGCCCGAACCACCCGTATCCACTGGAATTCGTGCCCTGGTCGAGCGTGAAATCGATCTGGTTCACCTCCACGGGGGCAGGCGGGGCGGCACCGGGGAGGACGAGATAGCCGAGAGCGATCAGCGAAAGCAGAACGAGGAGGATGATGGTCGCGACGGCGACCACGATCGTCCAGAGGTGCCGCCGCTTGACCTTCACCGCGTCACCTCGGTGTGAGCGCGGGGAAAAGCGCCCGCACGGCAAGGGTTCGGGTACGCCCGAGGGACCCTCGGCCCCGCGCGAGGAGGTTCGGAAGACGGGAGAGGACGATCACGAGGACGGGGGAGCCAGCGAATAAACGGGGATCGACGCGAGTGAGGTGACAGGGCTCCCAGTGTACTCCAGATTGATCGTGCAGGAGCCGGGGTTCGTGAAGCACCAGGGAGGGGCGCCGTGGTAATCGTCTCCGTCCAGGCAGGGCTTGTGAGCTACATGGTTGTTGCAGTCATTGGCCGTGTCGCCGTAATCGAGAGGATAGCCCCCGTTGTGGATGTACAACAGGAAGGTGTCCCCCGCCTGCAAGGTATCGGTTTGGCTGGAGACCGGGATGAAGAGACCGAGGCGGTTGTAGTACGTCGAGAACGACCCACCGCCGTACCCCCCGGCGTGGAAACTCGCGCACCAGCCGAGGGTTGGCGCGCCGGCGGGCGGACTCGAGGTGAGCCCCGGGAACCAGGTCATTTCGGCGAGGCTCCCCTGAACGAGCACCGTCGAGTTGCCTCCCGTGCTCGAATTATCGCAGATGAAAGAGAATTCGATCGCGGACAGAGGGATATTGGTCGGGGAGACGCTGGAGATAATGATCTGGGTGGTGTTCAGCAACGAGTACGTGCCGTCGCCCGGGGTGTCCGTCCCATCTCCCCACACCGGGTTGCTTCCTCCCGAGTGGATGACGAAGCTCACGGTCGGAGGCGAAGGGGGCGTGATGAATTTGAACGAGAATAGGAGCGTGAAGATGACGAGCGTCATCGCCAGCAACAGGATCGTGGCGATGATCGGCGCCACCCCCCGAGCGCCACCGCGGCGCCACCGGCGATTCGACATCCACGTATTCATCCGTATTGGAGATAATCAACCTTACGGTGGCGAGGCTCCGATTTACCTCGGGCGGTCCGGTTATCGATCGGCCATCGGAGCCCAACTTCTCAGGGGATGCACCCGACGACCCACGACCTTACTGTCCGGTCCCTCGGAACGATTCCTCACGTGGCCCGCCTCTAAGCGTACGGCTTCCCCGCGTCCTTCGGCCGGGAGGTACCGCCGGGCGAAACCAATCTCCGAACGGCGACTCCGGCTGCTCCCTCGAGCCCAACCCGTGCGCGGCTCCCCCGCAGCGCGGCCCCTCGAGCGAGGACCTAAGGACAGGTCGCTGTTGGGATTCGCAGATTCGGACGAGAGGTGAGAAACCCGGTGACGAGACAAGCTCGCGAACGGGCGCCACGGATCCAGCGACAGACGGATCGATTTCTGAGAACGATTTCTCGCTACCAGATGGTGACCTGCCGGCGCGGACTCTGGCGCATGGCCGACCCGTAGGGGATGTCGAAGGCGGCCCAGAATTCCGGGAGGTTCGCGAGGGCCCCGTTGACTCGATAACGGGGCGGGGAGTGGGGGTTGGTGGCGACCATCAATCGCAACGTCTCGTCCCGCAAGTTCGCGCGCCAGATTTGACCGTAAGAGATGAAAAAGCGCTGCTCGGGGGTGAACCCGTCGATCGATCTCGAGTTCGATCGTCCGTCCGCGAGGCGCCGCGAGAGCGCCTCGAACGCGATGCTGACCCCGCCGAGGTCGGCGATGTTCTCCCCCGCTGTGAGCGCCCCATTGAGTTTGAGGCCGGGAAGCGGTTCAAATCGGGAGTACTGGGCGATGATCTTGCGGGCGCGCGCCCGGAACTCCTTGGCGTCGGCCGGGCTCCACCAGTCACGTAGGTTTCCGGTCGCGTCGAACTTACGCCCCTGGTCGTCGAACCCGTGCGTGATCTCATGGCCGATGACCGTCGCGATCCCCCCGTAGTTTACCGCGTCGTCCATCGACGGGTCGAACATCGGCGGCTGCAAGATCCCTGCCGGGAAGAAGATTTGATTCTGGGTCGGCCGGAAGTAGGCATTGACGGTGGGGGGAGTCATGCGCCACTCGTTGCGATCCACAGGGCCCCCGATTCTCGCGAAGTTCCTCGCGATCTCGAAGGCTCGTGCCCGTCGAACGTTGCCGAAGTGGTCTGTCGGAGAGATTCGGAGTCTGGCATAACTCCGGTACCGCGAGGGGTGGCCGATGTTCGCTGTGAAGCGGTCGAGCTTCGCGATCGCTCGTCGCCGAGTCGTGGCGGTCATCCACGGAACGCGATCGAGGCGGGCGCGGAATACTGCTCGGACATCCTCGACCAAGTCGAGCACCCGAACGCGGGTCTGTGGAGGAAAGTAACGCGCCACGTACAACCGGCCGAGCGCTTCGCCAAGCCATCGATCGACGAGGTTCGCCGCGCGCTTCCAAGGTGGCTCCGGCCGCTCCTGACCGAGCAGTCGCCGATGGAAGAACTCGAAGTTCTCGCGCTCGGCGCGAGGATGCAGGTATGGGGCGCTATCGTGAAGGAGATGCCAACGAAGGTACGTCTTCCAGTCGCGAAGCGAGACCGTGCCGAGCAGACGGTTCACCGCATCGAAAAATTCCGGCTGGCCGACCACCACGGAGGAGAGCCGCGATATCCCTCGTGACCGGAAGTACTCCGCCCACCGTAGGCGCGGGTATCGCCGAATGAGCTCTTTCGGTGTGAACCGATGGTAGTTCTTGTGCGGATCGCGGAGGTCGACCCGCTTACGGCTCGCCCGCGCGAGCGCCGTCTCGATCGAGAGGACGACGGCCATTGAGTCCCGCGCCCGGGCGGGGCTCTCTCCGGCCGAAGTGAGGACCCCCAGAATGTGGCGGCGGTACTCTGCCCGACGCACGGAGTATCGGTCGAGAAGGTAGTAGTCCCGGTCCGGGAGCGAGAGCCCGCCTTGAGAGAGGTAGAGGGCGTAGACGGAGCTTCTCTTTTCGTCCGGGGCGACGTCGGCGTCGAATATCCCCGGAGTTCCTTGCTGATGGAAATCGGCGAGCACTCGGACGAGCGACTCGGGGGTTCTCACCGCCTCGACTTTGCTTCTATCTCGAGAGACCGGGAGGTAGCCGAGCGCCGTACGCTGCGACGAGTCCAGCGCGGCGGAGTAGAATGACCCGATCTTTCCAACCGAGGTAGGGTCGCGCGCAGTGGGGGACTTCGCGGCGTGCTCCAGAAGACCGTGGAGTAGAGCGAAGTTTCTCTGCCGAAGTTCGGCGTTGCCACTCCAGATCGTCTTGTCCGCAGGAACGGGGTGAGTAGCCATCCAGCGCCCCGCAGCGAATTGATAGAAGTCCCAGCCTGGGTCGGCTGCACGGTCGAGGTGGGTCATCGAAAACCGGGGATCTGCTCTCGAAGGTCGGACCGGCGAAACGTTGCGATAAGACTCGCGGACCGTCCGAGCGACTCGGGCCGTTGCGGAGCTCAATCTTCCATCATCCCTCGGGCCGGCAATCAATCAACGCGGATTAAGGCAAGGCCCTCTGGCCACGGAATCCGACTCCAACTCGGCCCACCGCACGAAGATGAGCCGTCGGTTCGGAGGCAGCCGCCAGAGAGGATTGAACTCCCGACCTGCTGATTACAAATCAGCCGCTCTACCCACTGAGCTATGGCGGCGTCCGCCGGGGCGGTACCTGTCGGCCCTTCGACTTAAACTGTCGGTCGGTGCGCCCGCGCTCGTTACGTCACCGGGGCGTCCGAGCGCGTCTCGGGCGACACCCGTGTTAGGGCGGGGGCCGCCCGCGCAGGGACCGTAGACGGGACCATCGGGAGAGGGATGCCCCGGTCGATCGGGCGTTGGGCCGCGGGGTCCCGGCCACTCAGCTTGCGGCGCAGCCAGAACCGTACGTCCTGATGGTACATGTTCCCGTACGGACACGCACCCACGCAGTCGCCGACTCCGCAACACTTCGCGCTCCGGTACTCCCCGTCCCTCCGGAAGTAGAGCGGCATGTCGACGAGCCCGACGGGGCACGCCTTCGCGCAGTCGAACGTCGTGCACGCTTGACAGACCTTCTTGTCCTTGACCTTGAGGCGGAAGAACCCGACCTTCGCGAACGGAAGTGTGAGGGCGCCCCAGTGGCAGAAGCCGGTCGTGGCGCAGTTGTACGTTCCGATGAACGGAGTGGTCACGAACATCGCGAACCAGATCCCCCCGAAGTACAGCTCTATCGGGAGCGGAAGCGCCGCGGTGTCGAGCTGGCCGCTAGCGACCTGAACGGCCGGAAGGAGCTTCAAGACCGAGAGCAGCGAGATCGCGAAGAGGGAGAACAGAGCGACGCCGGACATGACGACGTACGCGGTCGACAACTGGCTTCCGAGGAAGTGTTTCCCGATCCTGGAAGTCTGATTGAACTGTCGCATCTCGTTCATCGCCGTCCCCTGGTACATGAGGGCGGCGCCGCACATCACCGCGCAGATCGCCTTCCGGCCGAAGAGGACCGTCAGCGCCCCGACGAGCACGTACATCAGGATGACCGCGAGGAAGATGCCGGACTCGAACGGCCCCCCGTCACGGAGCCCGAATCCCCATCCGATGACCGGGATGTTCGCGAGCCACGGTATGTTGGCGAGGGGGGTGGAGGACGCGATGCTGGGAAGATAGATCGCCGCGAGGGCGTACGCGGCGATCGTCATTCCGAGACGGTACTTCTGGGCCCGCTCGTGGGTCTCCCGGATCTTGAGGACGACCAACGGGCCCATCGTGAAGCCGAGAAGAATGAGGAACCACGCAGACGCCAGGATCGCCGCCGCGAACCAAAGGCCGTTGTAGGCCAACACCCCCGCCTCGTGGAGCGACGTTCCTCCGACGGGTACAAAGGGAATGTACTGTAGGAACGTCGGGCCCACAATCCGGTAATCGAGCAGGGCGCCGAGGAAGAATTCCGCCAGGAACGTGAAGAGGAGGATCTCGAAGATCGAGAAGGGGCGCAGCAGCCACGGGATCCGTTCTCCGGTCCGAGGGCGCGGAGACCCGAGAGCGGTGAACAACGCGAACCCTACCAGGACTCCCACCGCGACCGCGAGGGGAATCCACAGGCCCTGGAAGTCCCAGAGGAACCACGCGGCGCCGGTGACCATCGCGGCGAGAGGCCAACGGACGAGGAGCGCGAGCCCCGACGAGTCGAGCTGCTTGTTCCGGTAGAGAAATTGCAACGCCGTCACGAACATCGCGACGATCAGCGCGGCCCCTAGGTACGTCGACGCCGCCGCCCACCACGGGAGCGGGAGGCTCGTCGGAGTGAGCGCCACGAGCGCTCCTTGGGCGATCAAAAGGGTGCGGAGGCGGGAGTCCGCTTCAGGGTACGCGAGCAGCGCGAGGATTAGGATCTCGCCCCCCGCCACCCAGAGGAATCCGGGCGCGACTACGACCGCGACCAGCCCTTCCCACGGAGCCGGGACGCCGGAGACGGCCGGCACCCACCCGCTGACAAGGAGGAAGGCGCCCAAGAGCCCGTTTCCGATCAGAAGTACCGCCAGCGCCGAGAGTCGCCACCCCACGGGAAGCGCCCGACCGTTGGAGGGCGACGGGTCCTTCGCGGCACCCGTTGGAGTCGCCCGTGCCAGCCAGAGCGTGGCGACTAGCGCCGCGAGCGTCCCTGCTCCCGCGACGATGGCGGCGTCCCGCGGGCCCGCGCCGAGGAACGCGAGTACGGTCACGACGGCCACGAGCAGGGGAATAACGAGCTCCGCATGCGCCGCGGTGAGCCGACTGTATTGAGGAGGGGCCGGACTAGAACTCACCGGTCTCACCTCCGGTTTCGTTTCCCTCTCCGTTCTCGTTCTCGAGGTGAACGATCGTCGTCCCGTCATACGTCTCGTTGTTGAGCGCGTTCACTGCGCTCGTCTGATACGCGCCCGGGAGTGGGGCGACGCTCGCCGCCCCCGTGAGCCAGTAGACGTACGTGAGCAGCCACGAGGCGTTTTCGAGGCTGACCGTACCCCCGTACGCGACGCCAAGGTCGCGGAAGATCCCCAGGTAGGCGAGGGCGGCGAGCGGGTAGCTTCCGGGTTCGGTCGCGTGAATCAGAGAAAAGTTGGACCAATTGCCGCTGGCGACCTCGGAGGAGTTGGCCAGAGATTCGGCGGCCACCCAAGAGGCCACCGCGCCCGGTGAAGCGAAATCACCGGCGGCATCCTCGATCTGGGCGCACCCGACCCCGGTCGGAGGGGAGCCGAATAGATCGAGGTATCCGATGCTACCGACCGTGGAAGCGACCCCACTGACCATCGCGGCGTCGGAACCGACGCTCGCTCCCGCCGGCCACGGCACGCTCGGGCCACTCCCGACCGCCGCGTTCCACGAGGGGCTCGAGGCCGCGAGGAATGCGCTGAAGACCTCGTTCGAGACCGAGGTTCCCGCGAGCTGGAACGGAGCTATTGCGGGAAGTCCCGAAAGGTTCGTGTTCGGGTTCAGCTGAGCGATCGCGGGGTTGTCCCAGGAAGTGACGGTCCCGTTGTAGATCCCCGCGAGGACGGATCCGGAAAGGTTCAATCCGCTGGGCACCCCCGGCAGATTGTAGATGACCGCGACCGCGCTGAGCGCGACCGGCACGATGACGACCGGGAACGGCAGTTGGTCGATCTCGCCAGCGGTCGGAGGAGCATAGGAGACCGCGAACTCGGAGTTGGCCCCTCCCAACATCGGAAGGTACCCGTCGCCGGGATTCGAGCCGAGTTGAACCGTGAAGCATCCCCCGACCGCCTGGGAGAGCTGCTGGCCGGACGTTGCCAGCCACGCGGCAAAGGCCGGGTCGTAGGCCGAGGAGACGACCCCGCTCGCCTGCACGGGCGAACCCGTGCACGTTTGCGTTTCGAAGTTCCCGCCGCTCGTCGAATTCGTCCGCAGGTTCACCCACCCGGTAACCTCCCCGATTCCCGCGGTCAGGACGATCAGCGCGACCACGACGACCAGCGCGCCCCAGGGATCCCCTCGAACCTTCGTAGGAAGGACGAGGCCCGCCGCTCGTGCCTGCTGCGCGAACTCGGCGTCGGGTTCCTGTTGGGAGGGAGTTTCCCCCCCGGGGCTCAAATCGTCGGTCACCGAAACGGCCTTTGGCAATTTATATACGGCGGGCGGGGGGATAAGAACCTTCGGCAGGCGACAGAACCCGCGGGGCGGGCCGTCGGAAAAAAAGCGGGGCGCCCGCGCTCCGTCGCTTCCGTCCGCGGGTCTCACGAAGGCTTCTTACCGCCGCCTCCGTCCCGGAGGCCGACCGATGAGCCGGACTCTCGAATCCGATCGAACCGTCCGGGCCCCGCGAGGCACGGAGATATCCTGCCGGGGGTGGGCCCAGGAAGCCGCCCTCCGCCTCCTGATGAACAACCTCGACCCCGAGGTCGCCCGGGACCCGAAGCGACTCATCGTCTACGGAGGACGGGGGAAGGCGGCCCGGGACTGGGAGTCGTTCGACATCATCGTGGCCGCGCTGAAGACGCTCGGAAACGACGAAACGCTCCTCGTCCAGTCGGGCAAGGCCGTCGGCGTCTTTCCTACCCATCCCGAAGCCCCTCGAGTTCTGATCGCGAACGCCCTCCTCGTTCCGCGGTGGGCCACGGACGAGGTTTTCTGGGATCTCGAGCAGCGCGGCCTGACCATGTACGGCCAGATGACGGCCGGCAGCTGGATCTTCATCGGGACGCAAGGCATCCTCCAGGGCACCTACGAGACCTTGGCGTCCATCGCCCGGATCGAGTTCCACTCGGAGGATCTGACGGGTCGCTGGATGCTCACGTCCGGCCTGGGGGAGATGGGCGGCGCCCAACCACTCGCGGTGACGATGCTCGGAGGCGTCGCGCTGGTCGTGGATGTTGACCCCGCCGCGATCGAGCGCCGGCTCGCGCACGGGTACCTCGACGTCGCGGCGACCAACCTCGACGATGCGTTGCAACGGGTCCGGGAGGCGACGGCCGCTCGGCGGGCGTTGTCGGTGGGCGTGCGGGGGAACGCGGCCGAAGTCTACCCCGAGATCGTCCGTCGAGGGATAGTACCGGATATCGTCAGCGACCAGACCGCCGCCCACGACCTTCGCGAGGGGTACATTCCTCGGGGGTTCGACCTAGAAGAGGCCGCCAAGTTGCGCGCCCACGACCCCAACGGCTACCTGTCCCAGGTCAAGGAGTCGATAGCGGTCGAGGCCCGGGCGATCCTCGAGCTGCAGGGGAAGGGCTCGCGGACCTTCGACTACGGGAACAACTTCCGGACCCAAGCTCGGGACGCCGGCGTCGAGAACGCGTTCGACATCCCCGGGTACGTCCCCCGGTACATCCGGCCGCTCTTCACCGTCGGAAGCGGCCCCTTCCGTTGGGTAGCCCTCAGTGGGGCGCCGGAGGACATCCGGACGATCGATCAGATGATCCTCCACGAATTCTCGGACAACGCGCCGTTGTGCCGGTGGATCCGCCTGGCCGGAGAGAAGGTCAAGTTCCAAGGGCTCCCGGCGCGGATCTGCTACATGGGTTACGGGGAGCGGGAGCGGTTCGGCCATCTCGTGAACGCGCTGGTACTCGATGGAAAGGTCACCGCGCCGATCGCGATTGGGCGGGACCATCACGATACCGGGAGCGTGGCGAGTCCGTATCGGGAGACAGAGGGAATGCGGGACGGCTCGGACGCGATCGCCGACTGGCCGATCCTGAACGCGTTGCTGAACGTCGCCAGCGGCGCGAGCTGGGTCTCCGTCCACCACGGAGGAGGCGTCGGGATCGGCAACGCGATCCACGCCGGCCTCGTCGTGGTCGCCGACGGGACGTCGGACGCTGGCCGGCGGATCGGGCGGGTCCTCCACAACGACCCCGGCATCGGCGTCGCCCGACACGCCGATGCCGGGTATCCCGAGTCGATTCGCCTCGCTCGAACCGCGCGGTTTCGCATTCCCGGCGCGGGGTAGCGACACCTCGACAGGCGCCCAGTTGCGACGCCATAGCATCCCGTCCAGCACCCGCGCGCGGTTCTGGAACACCCGCTTATCTCGGGGTTTCGGACCTTCGACTTCTTGACGGAGGAACATCCGTCAGGTGAGAAGGATGGCGAAACTCGGCGGAACGAAAGGGTGGCTCGTGCTCTCGAGCATCGCGGTCGTGATGGCCCTCGCGGTCGTCCCGGCCTTCGCGGGAGCGGCGAGCGGCTCCCCGGCCCCGATCTCGGCGGCGATTTCGCCGTCGAATCAGTGGGCCTACGGGGGGATGGGATGGTCGAACAACACGCTGGTCAGTGGTGGAGATACCCTGACCTGGAACGCCTCGTTTGGTTGGACGGTGATCTTCACTGCGACCAACACATCGGCGAACACCGTGATGATCGAGGAGCAGCGGACGGTCGGTATCGACCTCACCGCGACGTTCTCGAGTCCCACGGCCCAAGCCACGTATACGTACCACGGACAGGAGGCGGACGTCGCGTTCGCGAACCTAACGAACGCTTCGACGGTGTACGAGGGCGGGGTCCCGGTGCCGGCGCTCGGGATCGTCAACGACTCGACTCAGAGCGCGGGCTCGCTCGCGGAAGCGATCTCGGTGACCAACCACGGCGTCACGAAGACCGCGAGCCTGGACGTGATGGGCACCGCCCACACCGCGGCGCAGTTCACCCCATCGCTGGGCCTGATCCCGCTGGACCTCGTGAACTCGACGATGTGGAACTCGACGGCGACGGTCTCCCCGCAAGCGACGTGGAACATCACGTACAGCTGGGCGAATAACGGGTTCAACGGACTGACCGGCTCCGGCACCGCGTACTCGAACGGAACCTTGAGCACGACGGGCACCGTGAACGTCACCGGCTACGACGTGACCCGAACCTACGGGATCCCGACCTTCCCGGGCCCCAAGCCCCACGACGCGGTCATTCTGATCGTGCAGGGCCCGCTCGGGAACTATGACGGCTTCGTCCTCGTGCCCCGCGGCTTCGACCTGTTCGGCGGCGGAGTGCACGCGTACGATTCCGAGGCGCTCGGGTCGGCTTCGATCTCGGCGGAGACCCTCTACCTCAACCCCGGCGTCCGTGGTCCCGAAGTGACCGCGGCGTCGACGACGTTCGGCGCGAACACCCAGTCGATCAGCGCCCTGGCCGACCCGACGACCGGCATCGCGCCGGCCGCGGCGTCGTCCCCCGGCGCGACCGTCGTCGGTGCTCCGATGAGCGTCAACCAGGCTGAGGCCGAGAACAACTGCCTTACCGGCGGCTGTTCCGGCTCCGGAACGGCCTCGGCGGTCATCGGCACCGGAGTCCTCGTCGTCGTGGCGGGACTCGCCGTGGTCGCGGTGGTCGGAACAGTAGCCGTGGTCGAGTGGCGATCCTACGCACGGCGCCGGAACCGAAAGGACCTAGTCGGCGGCTACGGTGAAAGCTGGCCCGGCGGCGTTCCCCCCGCCGCGGGAGCTCCCAGCACACCGAGCCCGATGGGCCCATCCGTGAGCGGCCCCACCGCTCCCGAGGACCCCCCGCGACGGGTCTGATCGGTCCGCGCCCGGTGGGTCCCTTACGGGACCCACCTCAACCCTTTCCGTCGAATTATTTCTCGGTCCATCGGGAAGGGGTGCGCCGCGGCTGATGCCCGTCAGGATGCCGGGCCGCTTCGAGCACCTCGCGGTCGGTCACGTACTGGACCCGCCCGGCCGCCTCCGCTAGGTCGACCCAGTCCGATCGGTCGAAGATCGGTTCGAGACGGGCCGTCCGCTCGCTCGTTCGGCCGAGGAAGTAGACGACGGTCTTGTGCACATTGACCGCCCGGCGGGGATGGTAGAAACGGTAGGAGACCTCTCGGACCTCCCCCTCGAGCTCGACGTGCTCGAATCCCGCCTCTTCGCGCACCTCTCGGAGGGCGGCGACGGCGAGAGACTCCCCTGGGTCAACATGGCCCTTCGGAAGGCACCATCGATCCTCTTCGGCCTGGTGCAGGAGGAACACCCTCCCGTCGGAGCTTGCCAGGATTACGACCCCAGCAGCGAGCTCGGGGACGATCGGCGCCTCCGGTCGATACTCCTCGATGGTCCGCGACATCCTCTCGCGGATTCAAGGTTCACCTAAGACGTCTCCGTGGACCGCCGCCCGGCCGAAGGTTAAAGGGCACGAACTCCTCCGCCCGCGGCGATGCTGGACCCCGGCGAGCAGTATCACGACCTCGCGTCGCTTGTCCGCGGGAAGGCGGCGAAGAACGGGGATCGCCCCGCGCTGAAGTTCGAGGGGGTAATGCTCACCTACCGGGAGCTCGACGACGAGAGCGACCGGATCTCGAGTGGCCTCTCGGAGGCAGGAATCGGGCCGGGAGACCGCGTGGCCACCCTCCTGTTCAACACTCCGGAACTCCCCCTCCTTTGGTTCGCGTTGGCGAAGCGCCGCGCGGTGCTCGTCCCCCTCAACACCGCGCTCAAGGGCGAGATACTTCGTTACGAGCTGAGCGACAGCGCTCCGGCGGGGCTCGCGATCGATCGACGTTTGTGGGAGGCCTACGCCCCCTTGCGCAAGGGACTCGACCTTCGCAACGAGTGGGTCACCGGACCTCGTTCGAGCTCGAACGATATCCCCGCGGACGCGGGCGAGTTCAATGGGCTTCGTTCCGACCGACCGACGGAGGCGCTCGCGGCCCCCCAACCGCACGACCCCGCGTCGATCCTCTACACGAGCGGAACCACCGGCCCTCCGAAGGGAGCGATCGTGCCGCACGAGAAGAGCCTCCGCACTCCGTGGGAGATCGGCCAGCGGAGCCGTCTGACCCCGGATTCGGTCCTCTTCACGGCCCTACCGCTCTTCCATTGCAACGCCCAAGAGATGACGGCCCTCACGGCCCTGCTCTACGACCTGACCGCCGCGTTTGACGAGCGATTTCACGCGACGACATACTGGGAGTCCGCGGCGCGCATGGGGGCGACCCACGTCTCCCTACTGATCTCCATGATCAACGTCCTGTTCAAGCAGCCCGCGAAACCCACGGACCGACAGCATGGGGTTCGAACGGCCCTCACGGCGGGTACTACCCGGGAGGTCTGGCCCGAGTTCGAACGCCGGTTCGGACTCGACATCATCGAGCTGTACGGGATGACCGAGTGCGGTTGCACGACGTTGATGAACCCGCCCGGTGCGGTTCGCGTCGGGTCCATCGGCACCCCGCTTGGGTTTGTCGAGGCCGACGTCGTGGATGACGACGACCGCCCCGTGACCCCGGGCACCCGAGGGGAACTCGTCGTGCGTCCGCGCGCACCCTTCACCATGTTCTCGGGCTATCTCGGGAAACCGGAGAAAACGGTGGAGGCCTGGCGAAACCTCTGGTTCCACACCGGCGACTACGTCACGAAGGACGCCGACGGATACTACTACTTCGTCGACCGGAAGAAGGACGTGATCCGCCGGCGCGGAGAGAACCTCGCCCCCTACGACGTGGAGACGGTGCTCAACCGACACCCCGCCGTCTTCGAATCGGTCGTCGTCGGCGTCCCGTCCCCCCTCGGCGAGCAGGACGTCAAGGCATTCGTTCAGTTCAAGCCCGGGGCGACGGCGACCCCGCAGCAGTTGTTCGAGTTCTGCGGGGAGCACTTGCCGTTCTTCATGGTCCCGAAGTACCTCGAGTTCATCGATGAGATCCCCAAGACCGCGAATCAGAAATCCCAGCGATTCGTCCTTCGGGAGCGTCGCGGAGGAGTGGAATACGACCGGGAGAAGCTCGGCGTCGTCCTCCGGAAGCCCTAGTGCCGGCAGTCGAGCCCCCGCCCCGGCGGTC
Organism: Thermoplasmata archaeon; assembly: GCA_049802875.1. Taxonomy (GTDB): domain Archaea; phylum Thermoplasmatota; class Thermoplasmata; order Lutacidiplasmatales; family UBA184; genus Lutacidiplasma. The sequence continues at coordinate 73,790 of JBARNH010000005.1, forward strand.
TTGCTCGACACCAACGCCTTGTTTCTCCCGATCCGCTCGGGATTCCCCCTGGAAGCCGAGGTCGCCCGATTCGTACCCGGCGCTCGGATCCTCATCGCCGAGTCCGGAATACGCGAGCTCGATCGACTGGTCGATCGCGCGACGCCGGCGGCGGCCGGTGCGCGCGCGCTCGCGGACAGGTTTGCACGCACACCGACGCGAGCCGAAGGGGACGAGGCCGTCGTGGAGGTCGCGCTCCGCGAACGGGCGATCGTCGTTACGTCCGACCGGGGACTCCAGGAACGCCTCCGCCGATGCGGCATATCGATCCTGGTGCCGCGCGACCGCCACCGACTCGAGCTGCGACCGGGGCGATCGACGCGTTCCCGCCGAACTCCGATCGTATCGCTCCGCGAAGAGAAATCGTCGAGACGCCGCGCTGCGCGCGGCAATCGTTAAGACGCGCGCCGGGCTCGGATTCGTAGAGGCGACCCGGGAGGCTCCGCATGCGGGACGACGACCGGATGATGGACCTGCCGAACGAGTTCGGCAGCGGCGTTGTCGGGATCTGTGACATCTGCGGCGTCCGGCAGGCGGTGATCATCCTCAACAAGGAACGCTACAAGCTCTGCGTCACCGATTTCCTGAACAAGACCTGGATCCGATCCGACAAGAAGCCCGGGTCTCCGGCGCCGCTCTATCGGAGCGACCGGGTATGGTTCGAGACCGAGGCGACCCCGGGCGGCCGCGCTCCCGCGATCGTTCTGAGCCCGGCCAAGATCGTCCGGCATCCGGTGGTCCTCGTCACGCCCGACGTCTACGGGATCACCACCTCGCTCCTCGATGCCTCGATCCGCTTTGCCCGCGAGGGGTTCGAGGTGATGATCCCCGACGTCGCCAAGACCGACGGCATCGGGGTCCGGAACCACATGGCGCTCCGGACCGGGGCCCGGTTGCGAGGAGGCGTCTCCCTCCGATCGAAGAAGGTCGTCGAAATGCTCCACCTCTACACCGACGCCCTCGCGTTCCTTCGGGCGCGAGAGATGGTCGACCCGGCGAAGACCGCGATCTTCGGGGCGTCCTACGGCGCGAGCCTGGCGCTCGTCCTGGCCTCCCAAGACACGAAGATCTCGGCGGTGGCGCTCGCGTACCCCTACCGAGTCGTGCCGGCCGACCTCGCGAAACTGGTGACCGCGCCGATCCTCTTCGTGGCCGGCGCGGCCGACCGCTCCGCCGAGCAGGCCCGTCAGCAGCTCGTCGCCGCGCACGTCCCGGTCGACGTCGCGATCTACCCCGGCGCCCGCCACGGATTCCTGGCGCGGGACGTCCCGGCCTACGACCTCCCGCAGGCCGAGGCGGCGTGGACCCGGATCCTCGCATTCCTCAAACAACGACTCGTCCCACCACCCCCCAGGATCCCGACCCCTCCCGGGGTCCCGCCCACTCCGACTTCGGCCGCACCGCCTTCGGGAGTGAGCGCCAAGCCCGCGATGCCGGCGGCGGCTCGGCCGCCAGCCCCCGCCCCCTCTGCGTAATCACGGAGGGACCGCTCCGTTCGATCCGGGGACGTTCGAAGCAGTCTCGACGAGCTCCTTCGCGGCCCGCGTGAACCGCATCAACTTCGCCAAATTCCCTTGAACTCGGAACGTCCCGTCCATGATCGCTCGCACCGGGTCGATCTCGTGGCGGAGCAGGTTCGCCCAGTTTTCGGGGGTTCCCTCGAACACGAACTCGGACAGGATCTCCCGTGAGTCCGCGTGAAACGTGGCGTTCTGGCACTCGCCGTGGGCCAACTCGAGGTGGACCCCCGGGGCGGGCGCGGCGGGGTCTGCCGGCCGGACCCGCAAGAGGATGTCGCCGACCCAGGCGTTCGCCGCTTCGCGATACGCGGCGTTCTCGTTCAGGGCCCGCCGATACGCCTCGGCCCACTCGGCCGAAGGAAACTGCACGGACCCTTCAGGCGGTCGGGCGTTAAAGCCCTCGCCGCGCCGGGAGCTCGGGGCCCCGGGTAGAACACCTCGATGCCGTCAGCTCCCCGGGTAGTCGTAGAACCCCTGACCGGTCTTGCGGCCCAGATGACCGGAGTCGACCAGCCGGCGAAGGAGGGTGGAGGGACGGTACTTCGGATCCCCGAACTCGCGATAGAGAGTCTCCGCGACGTCGAGCGAAACATCGAGTCCGACCAGGTCGGCGAGCTCGAAGGGGCCCATCGGCATCCCCGCGCCCGCCTTCATCGCTGCGTCGATGTCTCGGGACGACGCGACCCCCGACTCCAACGCGAAGCACGCCTCGTTGAGCACCGGTGCGAGGAGGCGGTTCACGACGAACGCTGGGGACTCCTTGACCCGGATCGGAACGAGCGGATATCGGTGGTTCTTCAGTCCCTGGAGAAAGTCGATCGCATCCGTGACCACATCCTCCCGCGTGTCGACACCCCCGGCGACCTCCACCAGGGGGAGAGTGTACGGCGGATTGAAGAAGTGCGTCACGAGCGTCTCCCGGACGTGTTTCAATCCCCGCGCGAGCCGGGTGATCGACAACGAGGAAGTGTTCGACCCGATGACCGCATGCGCGGGCACCACCGCATCGAGCGACTCGAGGACCGGCCGCTTCACGCTCTCCTTCTCGAATACGGCCTCGATCACGAGGTCGGCGTCGCGGAACGATTCGTACTCCGTCGTGCCGTGCACTCGGGCGACGACCTCCTCTCCCCGAGCACGGGAGAACTTCGGCGCGAGCTTTTCGGAAACTCGCGCCCGCTGCGCGTCGCTTAACTCGCCCGCGAGGGCGCCGATTCGCTCCAACTCCTGGGGGGCCCGGCCCGCCTGATATCGAACGAGCTCGTCCACGATCGACCGGACCTTCGAGAGGCCCCTCTCGACGGTGGCGACGTCGACGTCTTTGAGTGCCACCTCGATCCCGTTGAAGGCCAGGACCTCCGCGATCGCGGACCCCATCGTCCCGGCACCGACCACTCCGGCCTTTTCGACCCGCATGCGGACCTCGCCCGCAGAACGCGGTCGCGCTAGATAAGTTGAAACGCTACGCCCCCGAGAGGGGTCCCCCCGGACCGCGGCCCCGTCGGCCCAGGTCGGTCATGATCTGGTCGTACTGCTCCCGGGTGATCTCCCCGCGGGCGTACCGTTGCCGGGCGACCATGACGGCGGGATCGCGCCGCGATCCCTGGCGTCCGTAGTACCCTCCGCGGGCCCGACTCGTCCAGAACGCGACCCGGATCACGAAGAACGTGACCCAGATCAACAGGAAGACGAGGAAGAAGCCGCCCCAGTAACCGAAGAACGGTCGGGGACCCGAGCCGGCCGAGCCGAACTGACCGTCCAGGAGGAGGACCAGCAGCACAACGAGAACGACCATGATCGCGATCCCGACGCCGAGGACGACCCAGAACCGGGTCGAGTGACCGGGTCTCGGAGCACCGCCCGCGTTGACCCCACCGTACACAGCGATCGCCGCTCCCAATTTGTCGGAGGAGCTATCTGAACTCTTGCGTCGGGTGGACGGCCGTCTCCCACCGAATCGCGTCCGGGATTTTCCGCCGGATACGGCGTGCGGCGGTCCTCAGAGCGAAGCCTTAAGGAGCCGACCGGGCTCGTTACGCTCGCGCGGGGATGGCCCAGCCCGGTAAGGCGCAGGATTGCTAATCCTGTGGTGATTTCACCTCGGGGGTTCAAAAGGGTTCCGGGACCGACCGGAGCTCGGAGCGTCCCCCTCCCCGCGTCCGCTCGGGCCTAGGTCCCGGGTTCCGTTCGAGCCCGGTAGACCTCACCGTCGCGGCGAACGGACACGATCGTTCCGGCGACGGGTGGTGCCGCGTCCACGATCACGAGCACGCGAACGGACTCCGGCATCTCCACGAGAGCGAGGCGATGCGGGGCCGGCCACCCCTCGGCGGGCGACGTGAGCTCGGTCGATGCCAGAACGGTCCCGAGCGCAGGAGACGGGTACGGATGCACGTCGGTGGAGCCGCACCGAGGGCAGCCGCCATCGATCGGCAGGAAACGCGCCTTGCAGGTGCCGCAGCGGCTCAGCTCCAGCACCTCGGAGGTCGAGTTCATGGTGCCTCGTGGCCGAGGATCGTTACGAAATTGTGGGAGGCGATCCCACTCACTGCCTGCGCGAGCCCGACCCGAGGGAGTCGAGCGATCGCGTGCGCACCGGCCTCCCCGCGCAGCTGCAGGGCGACCTCCGCGACCTCCGCTAATCCCGAGGCAGCCACCGGGTGCCCGCGACCGATCACCCCACCGCTCGGGTTGATCGGGATCCGCCCGTCGGGGCGAACGTCCCCAGCCTCGAACGCGGCCGGCCCCTGGCCGACTTCGCACAGTCCCAAGTCTTCCATGTGGAGGTACACAAACGGTGAGAACGCATCATGGACTTCCGCGACCCCGACGTCCTTCGGCGCGACCTTGGCCTCTTCGTACGCCCGCTTCGCCGCGACGCGAGTCGCCAAGAACGTCGACAGGTCCTCTCGGTCCACGATGCGGAGGGACTCGAACCCCTGACCCAATCCCAGCACCGTCGCGGGTCCGGAACCGCGTTCGAGCACGAGAGCGGTCGCCCCGTCCGACATCGCAGAGCAGTGCAGCAAACGCAAGGGCGAGGCCACGGACCGGCTGCGGGCAACCTCCTCCAGAGTGACGGGCTTTTGGAACTGGGCGAACGGATTGTGGGCCGCCATCGAGCGAGCATGGACGGTGGCCACATCGCAGATCGCCGGCGATTGGTCGAATCTCTGGAGATAGCGTTGGGTGACGATCGCCGCGAGGGCCGGCATCGTCGCCCCCGCGGCCACCTCCGACGGGTGAAGGGACCCGGCCAGGTCCCGAGTGTTCTCTGCTGTGGTCCGGTCGGTCATCTTCTCGGTCGCGACGACGAGCGCGCGCTCGTAGCGTCCCGATTCAAGGGCGAACACCGCCGCGTGGAACGCCATCGCCCCGGTCCCGCTCGCGGAGTCGACCCGCAATCCGGCCGCGGATTCGAGGCCGAGACGACCGGCAAGTCGCGGAAGGAGCGCCTCCGGCCCGTGGGGTCCGTGCGAGAACATCGACCCGGCGACCAGCAGGTCGATCGGACGACGGCCCACTCCCTCGAGAGCAAGCCCCGCGGCTTCGGCCGCGAGGTCGACCATCCCTTCGGCGCGCTTCCCGAAGCGACCCATGCCGACCGCCGCGACGTGAACGGTCATGCCGCCACCGCACGGGGGCGTTCCATCAGAAACCGAACGCTCTCGAGAAACCGGGAGAGCGGCATTCCTTCCTCCCACCGGAGGATCCCGTGTCCCTCCCGAGTGGTGCTCACCGGGGGAAGCCGACGACAGATGTACTTCAGCACGCCCCACTCGGGCGGCGGACTCGCGAGGAAGACCCGCCACGACTCCTCGGCACGGTGGCCCAGGCGGCGGTAGGCGTACAGCACGGTGAGACCGACGCGGCCGACCGCCCGCCGATGGGCCGCGAGCTGCGCGTCGGCCCGACCGCTCGCCGCGGTGAACCGAATGACGTTCTCCGAGGAGGCCTTGACCTCGAGCGGGAACGCAAACTCTCGCCGGAGCGCCACGAGGTCGAATCCTAGCGACCCCGCGCCGCGGATCACGAGGAACGGTTCGGAGATCAATCGCTCGAACGCCGCACGCTCCTCCGGAGGCAGCCCGCGGGAGTACGACCGGACCGCGGACGGCTCCCCCTCCAGGAGGGTCCGGAGCTCGCGTTCGTACGCCGAGGAACCCCGGACGACCACGTCGTGGGACTCCCGTGGGCGGCTTAATATAAGCCGGTCGAGCGGTAGCGCCGTCGTGGCCAGTCCCGCGTCGCTCGAGATCGTCGCGGCGGACGTGCCGGTCGCGCGGGTGCTCGCGAACGTCGTCGCGGACTCCGACCGCCGGCGGACCGTACGAGGGGTCGCCTCCCAAGCGGCCCGATTCCGTCATTCGGAGTTCCGGACCCGGCTGCTTCGGGAGCGGGTGTTCGAGGACACTGGCCGGCTCCTCACTCGTCTGAAGCGACGCGGGTTGCTGCTCGAGATCCCGGAGGGACGGGGGGACAAAGTGTACCAAGTACCTTACCCCGAGGAACTCCGGCAGCTGCTGCTGGACGAGGTCGCTCGTTCCGAGGTCGTCGAACCGTCCGCCCTCCAGCCGGTCCCCGACGAGTCGGCGGAGATCCGTTCGATGGACTCGGAGTTCTTGGACCTCCTACGGGACATCCTGAGGACGCGGCTCGACGCCACGGTCGAGTTTGGCCGGACGTTCACCGTCGAACGCCTCGCGGACTACCTCCGCGGGTTGTTCGGCGAGGCGCTGTACTTCGACTCCCTGATCTCGCTCCTCCAACAGTACGCGCTCGCTGATGCCCCGTTGATCGCACCCACCGGCCGAACGACGGGAGCGACGGGGTTTCACCTCGCCCTCTTCGGCCCCCCGGGGACGGGCAAGACGTTCTCGATCGATGACCTCGTGCGAGGCAACCCCCGGACGGGGGTGCCGGCGCACGGTCTCGCGGGCCGCAACCGGTACTGCGGGGGAATCACCCCCGTGCAATTCCTGAGGGTCGGGTCTTCGTACACCGGCCGCACGTTCAATTTCATCGTCCCGGAGTTCAATGACTGGTTCAAGTACCGAGGGATGGTCGAGCCGCTCAAGCTCGTGATGGAGCAACGCGAGGTGAAGTGGGAGACGACCTTCGGGACCGTCGGGCCGTACACTTTCCGATCGTTCTTCTCGGTGAATTACAACGTCCGGACCGCGGGGGCCCAGGATTACTGGGCGACGATCGGCGACCCCAATTTTGCGGCGCTCGAAGACCGGATGCTGCTCCGGTTTCACCCGATGACCCGGGACCGGTTCCGTGCGGTCGAAGCGAGCGCGGAACGGCTCGAGCTGGGCGAGATGGACTTCACTCTGGCGGGCAAGATCCGCGACCACCTTACGCTGGTCCACGCGATCGAGACGGGCCATCCGCTCGTCGCGGCCAAGTTCCGATCCCGCGCAGTACGCCTAGAGCGCTCGCTCTACGACCAGCTCCGGTCGGTGTCCGAGAAGGCACTGAAGGCGACGAGCTTCCCCAAGTTCTCCCCCCGACTGAAGTCTCGGGCCGTCCGACTCGCCGCCGCGGCGTCGCTGCTGACGTACTTCGCGGAGTCCGCGTCGGGTCCGCTCGGGATCGGAAAGGTCGAAACGGAGTTCGCCCGTCGTTTCTACGAGGAGGAGATCCGTGCCCGCGAAGGGCGCCATGGACACGCCGCGAGCTGAGCCGCGGATCGCCCGGCGGTTTCGCCGCCCCGCCGACGACGACG
>JBARNH010000006.1:0-3254 GCA_049802875.1 Thermoplasmata archaeon
ACTCAGTCCGGGCCAGCCCTGGACGTCAAAATGAAGTGCTGGCAGGAAACGCACCAGGGGCTGAGCAGGTATGGGGGGGCTTGTCGTGCCACCGCCAGAACGGACCCTGGAGCTCGGCATGCCGCGCAAGCGCACGCAGGCTTGCCTTGGGCCACTGCCTCCAACGGTCGATCACACTGGTCGCACACGCAGTGGCGTACAGAACGGCCCGTGATGTAGCTTCCGATTGCGCGACCCGGGCGATAGACCTCTCCGAGAGACGGTCCAAGACATCGATTGACGCCCGGCTGTATCGATAGAAGGGTGGGACGACACCCGGCGGGGGCCTGCACTTGTTCAATCGGCGCTCCGGCGCTCGGGGCTCGCCGACGCGCGGATGGACGGTCGGCCAAACTCCCTCTTGGCCGACCCTCCGTTCGGAGCGTGATCCGAGCGAACGACCCCGACGGGACCCCCTGTCGGGGAAGGTAGTGCTTTAACTGAGAATCGGCTTCAGAAAGTGGGGAGCTCCCAAGTTCCCTCGGAAGACGATCACGATGATGGCGGCGGAGGGTCGTAAGATCTGGATGGACGGACGTTTAGTCGACTTCGCTACTGCCCAGGTTCACGTTCTGAACCACTCACTGCACTACGGGGTCGGGGTCTTCGAGGGCATCCGCGCCTACGAGACGGTTCGGGGCCCGGCGGTGTTCCGTCTCAAGGAGCACATTGCCCGCCTGATCGCCTCCGCCAAGGTCTACCACATGGTCATCCCCTACAGCGCCCGGGAGATCGAGCAGGCCGTCATCGACACGCAGGCGGCGAACGACGTCCTCCCCTCCTACATTCGCCCCCTCGTCTATCGCGGAGAGCCGGCGCTCGGGGTCAAGAACCTCAAGGGCAAGGTCTCGCTCGCGATCGCGGCCATCCCGGCAAGGAAGTACCTGGGCGAGGGCTCTGAGAACGGGATTCGAGCGAAGATCTCTCCGTTCCGGAAACCCCACTCGGACGCGATCCCATCGTTCGCAAAGGCCTCCGGAAACTACGTCAACAGCTACCTCGCGGGGGCGGACGCCGCCAAGGACGGTTACGAAGAGGCGATCCTGCTCGACTCGCACGGTTACCTTGCGGAGGGCACCGGGGAGAACATCTTCCTGGTCCGGAACGGCACGCTCTACACTCCAGGGCTGGAGTCGGACATCTTGCTCGGTATTACCCGGGACTCGGTGCTCCAGATCGCGAGTAACCTCGGGATCCCGACCGTCGAGAAACTCCTATCGGTCAACGAGCTGTTGACCGCCGACGAGGCGTTCTTCACCGGCACGTACGCCGAGATCGCCCCGATCAAGGAGGTCGGACACTACTCCGTCGGCGCCTCCTCCCCGGGCCCGATCACCGCGGCCGTCATGAGTGAGTTCACTCGTGCCCTGCACGGCGAGGACCCGAAGTACGCTTCGTGGCTCGCGCCGGTCCCGGCCCTCGCGCGCCCGACGGCGCGAGTGGGGAAGTAGGGCCTATTCGTCGTCCTCGGCCGGCGGACCGGGCGGGGGGGCCGGGTGCTCGCACGAGTGGACGTGGGGGTCCGGCCGCCAGACGAGTTCGAGGTGGAGACCCTCCGGACCCCGAAGGTAGAGGGATCGCGATTCGTTCCGCTCCTTCTCCCCCGTGATGACGACCCGAGCCCGAGCGACCCGGTTGCGCAGTCCGGTCCACTCGCTGACCCGAATGGCGATGTGGTCCACTCCGGAGGGGGTCTCCCCCTCTTTGGCGTCGCGGAGGCCAAGCACCTGGTCCCCGAAGAGCAGGAAGGTGTGATCGGCTCCCTCGCCGATCACGTCCATCCCCAGCTGCTCGACGAAAAAACGGCGGGCCTTGTCGCGGTCGCGGAGCCGGATGTCTACGTGATCGAACCCGACCAGCCCGAAATCCCGAGGAGGCGGTTTGGCGGGCACAGTCGGTGCTGACCACCGAAGTCCTATATCCTCTCTGGGACACCGCGCTGTCCGCCGGGCCTGCTTCCCTTGGCCGAGTTATTCGTCGCCGGCCATCTTACCCCTGGCCCGGGGGGCCGCGGGTCGAGTCATTCTGCCCCCCGGGGTCCCACGGAAATGGTGGAGTGAATCTGTCAGGATCCTCCGACCACTGGGAGCCTAAGGTCGATGAACACCGGAGCGCTCAATCGCGGAGGGGTGCCCGTCGGGATTACGGCCGAGGCTTGAGCTGAACGAGGATCGTCTGACAGTTGGCGCAGCGTTGACCGGGCAGGTTGGCAGACGAGGTCACCCCGAATCCGGTCGGCACCAGCACCTCGAGTCCTTTGGGGCGAAACCGGGAGGGCTCCGAGTCGTGGGACCAGAACAGCCCCGAACCGTTAGTGCTCGTGACGAACCCCGCCTCGAGTGGCTTCCCGCAGACCGTGCAATTTGACTCGGACATCCCAGACGACCGAGCGGGGTCCACGGAGCTCAGGTATCTCTTGTTTGCGTAGGACTCAGGAGTCCGTAAGTAAAGCGAAAACTCTCACGACTCTCTTGGGCGGGGGAAAAAAAAGGGCGACCCCCGCGGGGCCGGGTACCCCGCGGGGGCCTTAGCATCGTGAGTTAAGGAGGTCCTGCGCGCACGCTTACTTCTCGTAATCTTGGATGTGGGAGGAGATCCGGTGAGCCCCGGAACGGTAGGTCGGAGAGAGCCAGCTGGGCCAGCCAGAGAGGTCGTAGACGTGGGTGCGAGGGGGCGGCGCCACGGCGATGAGGAGGTCCCGAGCCATGGTGTGCGGCGCATCCGCGAGGCTGGGAGCCATCGGGAGCCGGCTCCGCTCGGTTCGCAGCATCAGAGCGCACCTCCGAGATCGGGCGGGGAGAGCCAGGGCATCGTGAGGGTCCGCATCCTTCGGTCCCCGACGGATTCCTTGGGCGGGAGAGGCAGTGATCCCATCGAGATGGGGACGTCCGCTTCGTGGGGCTTAGGGAGGTCGGGAACCAGGTGAGCTTCGATCGGCGCCGACGGGCGGCTGACCACCGAGAAGTTGCCGCGCACCAGGGCTGGGCACTGCCCCGACCCGCGGTGCAAGAACGCATATTGGCGGTCGGAGTGGACCTGCCCGCAGGCGGGGCAGACATCTGCCACCTCGAGCATCGTTCCGATGCCTCCGAGGTAGGCACCGCTCTCCTCTTCCGCGCTCATCTCTTGAGAGAGATGGGGGAAACATGCTACTTAAACCTCAAGCACTATTTTGTACAAACTAATTCTAAGTAGTCGAACCTCACTGCTGAGGG
>JBARNH010000007.1:0-170610 GCA_049802875.1 Thermoplasmata archaeon
GACGGGCCCGCCGGGATTCGAACCCGGGTTTGAGGCTCCGGAGGCCTCCGTGATGTCCAAGCTATACTACGGGCCCTTCGGGCTATGTGGATCTCTGCGTACACGCAGAGCCGTCCGGATGTTCCGCCCTGACGCGCCCGGAGGGGTAACCGTTACGGTAGCCCCGGGCCGCGGGCGACGCGCTGCGGCGAGCGCGGCAGGGAAATATTCGCGCGCGTTGCTCCGAACATGCCCGCCGATCCGGTGACCCCCGCTACTCGAGCGAAGCTCGCCCGGTCCGTCCTCCAACGGAATCTGAAAGTACGCAAAGGAGAGCATGTGACCATTGAGGCCTGGACGCACACCTTGCCCTGGGCCGTCGCCTTCGCCCGAGAGACCCGTCGTCTCGGAGCGTTTCCGTTGATCACGTACGACGATGAGGACGCCTACTGAACCGCCGTGGACAACGGACAGGACGCATTGCTGAGCAAGGCCGGCGCCCACGAATCCGGAGCACTCGCAAAGACCGACGTGTTCCTCCATATGTGGGGCCCAACGGATCGGGTCCGACTGGGCACCCTTCCTGAGGCTCGCGCCGAGAAGCTGTTTGCCTGGAACCCGGCGTGGTACGCCGCTGCGGACAAGGCAGGCCTCCGGGGAGCTCGTCTCGACATCGGTCGGATCTACCCCGCGACGGCGCGGGCGTACGGGGTCGATTACCGTACGTGGGCCGACCAAATGACTCGCGGGACGATGGTGGCTCCCGAAACGCTAGCGCGCACCGCGGCGCCGGTGGTCACGGCACTCCAACGGGGGAAGAAACTCCGAATCCGTGACGATCACGGGACCGACCTCACACTCGGGCTGGCCCACCGCCCCGTGCAAGCGTTCACCGGAGTTCCCCGGCCGGGGCGAGGAGGACCGCAGCGGCTGGTGTCGCTTCCCGCTGGTTACATGCGGGCCGCGCTCGACGAGACCGTGGCGGAGGGGACGATCGTCGCCAATCGTCCGAACTACGCCGACCCGCCGGCGAAGGCCACCGGTGGAGTGTTCGAGTTCCGCCATGGGAAACTCACGAGCGCGCACTTCGACCACGGAGGCGAGAGCTTCGCGAAGGGATTCAGGGCCGGCGGCAAGGGCCGAGACCGCCCCGGGACCCTCGGGTTTGGACTGAACCCGGCCATGCGGGACACTCCGCCCGATGAGGATGCGGAATTGGGTGCGGTCCTCGTCGCCGTGGGGGGAAACCGCCGGTTGGGCGGGAAGAATCCCTCGCCGTTCTTCGGCTGGGTGGTGAACGCCGGCGCGACGATCGAGATGGACGGGAAGTCCCTCTTCCAGAACCGCTGACCGGCCCCCTATGGGCCCTAAGGTGCGGGCACCGAAGCGCTTCACGCCGGCTCGCAGGGCTTGGCTTGGGCCGGCGGTCGCCTTTGATTCGAAGTGGCCGCTGTCCCCGCACGAGCGATGGCCGCCTTGCTCCGCCAGAAATGTGCCGGGACCCCACATCCGATAGGTGACCATGACGGTTCCCCACGGGGCCTTGAACGGGGGCCCGCCGCGGGGTCGCCGCCATCGGACCCAGTCCCGTTTCCGGACCCCCGGGATTCCGTAAATACCTCCTACCGAATCGCGGAGCCATGGCGAAAGACCCCGTCCCCCCCGCAACGCGTACGAAGGTCGCTCGATCCGTCCTCACAAAGAACCTCGCGGTCAAACCCGGGGAACGCGTCATCATTGAGGCGTGGACGCACACACTCCCCTGGGCGGTGACGTTCGCGCGGGAGGCGCGCCGCCTCGGCGCCCAGACTCTCGTGCCGTACGAGGACGAAGACGCGTACTGGGACGCCGTCAAGAGCGGGAGCGAGAACGTCCTTGGGAAACCGGCGGCCCACGAGTGGGCCGCGTTGGGAAAGACCGACGTCTACATCCACATGTGGGGCCCCGGCGACCGCGTCCGGCTGGGCACGCTCCCCGAAAAGCAGGCGAGCACCCTCTTCGGGTTCAACGCCGACTGGTACCGTGCGGCGGCGAAGGCCGGGGTCCGAGGCGCCCGGATGGAGCTCGGCCGGCCCTACCCGACGCTCGCGAGAGCATACGCCGCGGATCAGTCGCGGTGGACGGACGAGGTGATCCGTGCGACCATGGTCTCCCCGGACGCTCTGGCCGCGTCCGCCGCCCCGGTGGCGAGGGCGCTCCAGCGCGGGAAGAGGATTCGGATCCGGGATGACGCGGGTACGGACCTCACGCTCGGTCTGGCCGGACGGAAGCCGAAGGTGTTCGCCGGGCACGTGAGCCCGGCGGACCGACACCGCCAATTCTTCTCACTGACGACTCTTCCGAGCGGCGCGATCCATGTTGCGCTCGACGAGAACGTGGCGGACGGGACGATCGTCGGCAACCGCGACTGCTTCTACGACGACGGGGTCGCGACCGGCGGGGTGCTTCGATTCCGTCGCGGGAGACTTACCCGTGCCGAATTCGACCGCGGCGGGGAGCGATTCCGGAAACCGTTCAAGGCCGGTGGGAAGGGTCGCGACCGCCCGGGTCAGTTGCGGGTCGGGCTGAACCCCGAACTCCACAACACGCCGCAGCTCGAGGACATCGAGCTCGGCGCGTTCACGGTCGCCGTCGGAGGCAACGCCTTCCTCGACGGCAAGAACACGTCGCCGTTCTTCGGCTGGGTCGTTAACGCGGGCGCGTCGCTCGAGGTAGACGGGAAGCCAGTTCCGATCCGCGGCTGAGTCTCCGGGGCGCGCTCAGGCGGCTTTGGGCGGCTTGGCCTTCGGTGGGGATGCCGCCTTCGATTCGGAGTAGCCGCATTTCCCACACGAGCGCCGATCTGCGTGCTCCGCCAGAAAGATGCCGGGGCCACACTTCGGACACGACTTGTGCGTCCGGGTGAGGGTCTCGCCCTTAACGTCGTAGAGTCCGACTCGCCCCTTCGCCATCGGCGCTCATTCCTCTTTGGATGCCGCGGCGTCCTTCGCGGGCTTGGCGGCCTTGGCTTTGTGCTCGCCTTTGTGATGCTCGGCCTTCGGCTCGCCCGCACCCTCGGGTCCTGGTTCTGTCCGGTCTCCTGACTTGTGCTCGCCCTTGTGCTCGGATTTGTGCTCCGCCTTGTGTTCCGACTTGAGCTCGGGCGGGGATTCGGGCTTGCTTTCGGGCTTGTGCTCCGTCTTGGGCTCGCTCTTCGGCGGGGGAGTTCCTTCGGCCGGTGATTCCGCCTTCGCGCTCTCGGCGGGGGCGGGCGGCTTCGGCGCTTCCGTAGCCGCCGCTTCCGCGGGCGGAGTTGCGCCTTTGACGACCTTCTCCTTGAGTCCGTTCCGAACCAGAATGTGCTCGCGGGTGATCGACTTGGCCGCGTCGGCGGTTTCATACACCAACGCGTCCCCGAGCGTGGTCGCGGTGCCGTAGCGCGCCGCCATCCGCTCGATGATCACGCGGTCCTTCGGTGCCCGTACGAGCTTGGAAAGCTCCCCGCGGACCGCCTCCCGACTGGGCGTGGCGGCGGTCGGGTGCGCTACCTCGAACCGGTACTCGCGTCGCTTGAGCAACGGATTCGGATGGTCCTCAACGATCTTGATCTCCACGACCGAATCTCCTGAACTCCGTCCGAATGCTGAGGTGCGCGCGAGGGACTCCCCTCGGCCCCGAGGAGGGCGAAGGAGGCCCCCTCAGCCGGGGTACCGTATATAACGGTGGCCCCGGCGGCCGTGGTTCCCATGTCGGGAAGTGGCCCCCGCCCTCTCGAACAGCCTTCCTGCCCCGCGAATCGGGGGAGGACGTTCTTCAGGGGATCGGCCCTGACGTCGAAGCGTTGGGGCGCTCGGTCAACGCCCGCACTGCGAGGCGCCGCCCGGAGGAGTACGTGAGCGACCGACGCACCACTCACGGTTTCCGCGCGATTCGGAAAGGCCATATCTTCCGAAGAGGGTTTGAGGAGCACCCTTCGGGGGACCGTCGTGACGCCCTTGTCCATCTGTATCAACACGCAGACCCCGCTCGTCCAATTCCTCGGACCCCCGGACGGGACCCTCATGGATACGGCGGGCCGGGACCCGACGAACCTGGCGACGCTTCGCGAGGGGATCGATTACCGGTACTCTCCCGGCGGGGTGACGCGGATGGTCTATCCGCTGGTCCGCCGGCTGCTGAAGGACAAGGTGCTCAGCGATGCGCACTGGGTCGCGCTCAACCCTCACGCGCCCGCGACCGTCCGACTGGGGGAGATGACGCTTCATAACGTCACGATCGAGGGGGAACGGATGGCCGGCTACGGGAAGGTGAAGGAGGCCATCTGGGGAAGGATCCACGAGATCGACACGGCCGAACGCCACGACGACCTGTTCTGGACGGAGGCGTTCTCCGAGTACGCGTACTACAACCGTCGGACCGCGGAACTGATCCACCAGCTGGACGAGGCCCACGACTTCGACGCGTTCTACATCCACGACTTCCAACAGATGCCGGTGGGGCAGATGCTCAGCACTTTGAAGCCGAAGATCTTCCGATGGCACATCCCGTTCGACGCGTCCGGTATCCCCGAGCAGTGGAGGACCGTGCTCTTGTCCTATCTCGACAGCTACGACGTGATGGTGGTGAGCGCGGAGCGATACGTGGAATCGATGCACGAGCTCCACCCGAAAGGGAAGATCCTCCGCCTCTACCCGTACGTCGACCCCGACGACTACACTCGGCCGGACCGGGCGACAGTCGCGGCCACCTCGGAGCGTCTCGGGATCGCCGCGACGGACGAGGTAGCGCTCCTGGTCGGCCGAATGGACCCGATCAAGGGACAGGACCTCGCGATCGCGGCGTTCGCCTCCCTCGCGGACCGCTACCCGCACCTCAAGCTCGTGCTCGTCGGCAACGGAAGCTTCTCGGGATCGGGTGCGGGACTCGGGCTCTCGAAGTCGGGGGAGTGGCGAGCCCACCTCGAGAAGATGGTCGCCGCCCACGGACTCGAGCGCCGGGTGATCTTCACCGGCCACCTCTTGCAGGGCGACCTGGACTGCCTCTACGAGCGGTCTCGGTTCACGATCCTTTCCTCGGTCCGCGAAGGATTCGGCCTGGTGGCCGTCGAGAGCTGGTTGCACGGAAAACCGGCGATCGTAACGGTCCGGGCGGGGATCGCGGAGCTCATTCACGACGGCGTGAACGGACTGCTGTTCGACCCCGAGGACCCAGAAGCGCTGGCGGCGAAGATGAAGCTCTTATTGAACGACCGCTCCGGTGAGCTGAGGGCGCGCCTCGCCCGGAACGGGCGAACGACTTCCAAGAAGTGTTCGCTCGCCGCCGCGGAGAAAGCGGAGCGAACGATGTTGGCCGAACTCACGGAGGCGTAGGTGACCGCGCTCGGCGTGGTCGGGGCCTGGGTCCTCCCGTACGTACCCGTCTTCGTCATCGTGATTCTCACGCTACTGGTCGCTTGGCTGGGCAGCCTGCTGATCGGCCGGATCCTGCGCTCGAGCACGCCTCAAATGGCCGCCACGGGCCGCCGACTGGGGGCGGCCCTGGTCGGACTGATCGGAGGCACGCTGGCGCTCCAGGCGCTCGGAGTGAACCCCGACATCCTCCTCGTCGTGATCGCGCTGCTGGGCATCACGGTCCTGGTCGCGTTGAGGGAACCGCTGAACAACTACGGGTCGAAGTACTTCTCCAACATCTACACCCCGTTCAAGCTCGGCGACACGATCCAGGTCCAGGGGTTTTCGGGGAAGGTCATCGAGATCAATGCGATGACGACCATGCTCCTCTCGGACAACGACCAGCTCATTTCGGTTCCCAACGTATCGATGATCCGAGACGTCGTGGTGAACACTTCCCCCCAGGCGTGGAAGGAGGTGACGATCCCCGTCACGATCGGGGGGAATGTCGACCTCGCGACGTTCGAGAGCGACCTGCTCAAGACGCTGTCGAAGCTGAAGACGCGTCTCGACCCCCGGTTCCCTCCGGTTCTGACCACGAAGGCCCGCACGGCGCAGTCGAGCGATCTCGTCCTGACCCTCATGATCCGACGCCCCGAGGACCGGGACGCGATCACCGCGGAGGCGAACAAGCGCCTGACCGAGCTGCTCGACCGAGTGCGCGGGGTTCGTCGCTGAGCGAGCCCCGGTCCGCCGTTCCCCGCACCCGTTCGGCGAGCGGCCCGCGGACGAACTCGAGCACCCCGCGATCGAACTCGCCCCGACACCGGTAATCTGCCGCCGCCCGGACGTCGCGAAGGGCATTCCCCACCGCCCCGGAAAGAGTGGCCCCGCGCATCAGGTCGAGGTCGGTCTCGGCGTCCCCGATGCCTGCGTACCCCGACCGCGCCAATCCGAGGCGCCGAAGGGCCAGTCGAGTTCCCGACCACTTGTCTACCCCCACGGGCAGAACCATCAGACGGTCAACGTTCGCGATCACGCGGACGGGAAGACCACGCAGCGCTGCCATCAGCTTCCGACGTTCCTCTCGTGGTACCGAGATGACGACCTGACCGTACCGGGCGTTCACTCCCCCTCGTTCCTCCAGGCGCCGACGGAGGGATGCGGCCGGCCGAAGTCCGACCACCGTCGGCTTCGTACCGAGGGGCACCTCCACCATCGCTCCGTTCTCCGCGACGATCCCGTCCACCTCGCCGAAGGCGCGAGCGAATCCCTGCAGCTCCCCGTACTGCCGACCCGAGACGAGGAGGGTGCGGAGCCCCATCGCCCGGGCTTCCCGAAGGGCGGTCCTCCCGGTCGCCGTAGGGGGCCGCCCCGGTCGGATCAGCGTACGGTCGAGGTCGGTCGCGAACACCGAGATCCGGCGTCCCATCAGTGACCCGCGGGAATGGCTGGCGGAACTTGCGGAGCCACCGGCGAAACCGCGGATGCTACCGTTCCGAGGGGACCGAACGTTCATCTCGATAGCCCAAGGGAACTCGAAGCGGAATCCGTGCCCGGCAGATGACTCCGTTGCGGTGGAGCCGCGGGCGAGCCGGAACGATTGCAGGTCATCGATCGGGTCCACGACGCGCACCGGTGTAGTTACGCATTCCGCCGGGGCGACGATGCGGGCACCTTCCCCCCGTGGGGCCTTAGGCAATCCGGGCCGAACTTTATCAACTCCCGGTACCCCGAGAGTTATACGATGGGCGGTTCCCACAGTCCGGCCGACCGACGCCGGGGCACGGAGCCCCCCGGGTCCGCAGCATCGCCCACTGTTCCCGAGACCGGGGATGCGTGGCCGTCGCTGCACGACTACGGACTGGTCGGGAACGAATCGACGGGGGCGTTGGTCTCCCGGCACGGTTCGATCGACTGGGCGTGTCTTCCTCGATTCGACAGCCCCAGCGTGTTTGCCCGCCTGCTGGATCGTCGGTTGGGGGGCTTCCACCAGCTGGTGCCCTCCGTGCCTTACGTCTCTCACCAGCAGTACGTCACCGGAACGAACGTGCTCGCCACGTTCTTCGAGATCCGACGCGGCGTTTCCCTGACCGTGACGGACTTTATGCCGATGGGGCCCGCGGGCTCGTCGATCGGAGGGGACCCACGGCTCGTCCGGCGGGCGGTCGCCCGAGGAGCTCCGATCGAGGTATCGATCCACGCGGACCCTCGATTCGACTACGGACGTTCCCACTCCAGTTGGACGATCCACGGCGAGCTCGCGGTGGCACAGAGCGGTGCGTCGCGGATGTCGTTCACCAGTCCATGGCCGTGGCGGGTCGACGGGAGCGCGGTGCACTCCAACGGAGCGGTCGGACCGGGAAAGCCCCTGTTCGTGCAACTCCGCTGGGGGGACCCTCCGCCGGCCGAGCCTTCCCCCGCGTCATTGCTCTCGGTGACGGATGCCTACTGGCGGGGGTGGGTCTCTCCACCGGACGCCCCGCTTCGCCGGGTGGCGGCGCGATGGCACCCGTGGGTGGAACGGTCGGAGCTTGTCCTGAAACTCCTCTCGTTCGCGGATTCGGGAGTGTTCGTCGCCGCTCCGACAACCTCGCTGCCGGAGTGGCCCGGCGGATCGCGCAACTGGGACTATCGATACGTCTGGATCCGTGACGCGGCGTTCACGGCGCAGGTCTTCCTCCTCCTCGGCCACCTGAGCGAGGCCCGGTCGTATGTCGGGTGGGCGTTCCAACGCGCCGCCCAGTTGCACGAGGACGAAGAGCTAAGGACGGTCTACACGGTGGACGGTGGAAGCCCTCCGACGGAGACTGAGCTTCCGCATCTCGAAGGGTATCGCGGCTCGCGCCCCGTGCGCGTGGGCAACGCCGCCGCCGCCCAGCGTCAACTCGACATTTACGGCGAGATCCTCGATTCGGCCCTGCTGCTGGAACGACTTGACCCCGCCTTCGTCCGAGACCACTGGTCCACGATCGAGCGCCTCGCGCAACGCATCACGACATTCTGGGCGTTGCCGGACAGCGGCATGTGGGAGGCGCGCGCCGCGCCTGCGCATCACGTTCACTCGAAACTGATGTGCTGGGTCGCGCTCGACCGAGCCATTCAACTGGCGAAGGATTTCGGCAAGACCGAGCCGGTGGACCGATGGACGAGAGTCGCGGAGGAGATCCGGGCCGCGATCCTCTCCCGGGGATACGACGACAAACTCGGGTCGTTCGTCGGGGCGTTCGACCGTCGCCTCCTCGATGCGAGTGCGCTTCGGATCGGCCTGGACGGTCTCCTCCCGCCCAACGACCCGCGGGTCGTCGGGACGATCGCCGCGGTGGAGCGGAAGCTCGCCCGCGGCCCGTTCGTCCGCCGGTACGAAGGCGACGACGGGGTGGCCGGGCCCGAGGGGTCGTTCCTGCTCTGCTCGTTCTGGTTGGTCGAGTCGCTCGCCAAAAGCGGGCAGATGGATCGGGCGCTCGACAATTGGCGCGCGCTGCTCGACGTGGCCGGCCCGCTCCTCCTGTTCTCGGAAGAGTACGACCCGGCCTCCCGCCAGCCCCTCGGAAATTATCCCCAGGCGTTCACGCACATCGGCGTGCTCCGGGCGGCGTTCGCCTTGGGCCTCCTCTCGGCAGAGGGATGACCTCGCGTCGTCCGCGGAAGGGCTCGGGCAGTGGGGGAGTCCGCCGGTGACTCGCGGGCGGTCGCTTGTTAAGGTATAACTACCGGCCGGCGAGAATGGGCCGCAGCGGCGAAATGACGAAAGCCGATGACGCGAGCGAGGTTGCCCGACTGGACATCGAGTACCAGGCGGCCGTCGAGCGGAACGACGCCGCGACGATGGACCGCCTCCTCGCGGACGACTTCACCCTCGTGGTCGGGTCGGGAAAAATCTACACGAAGGCCGACCTGCTCGAGGAGGCAAGGAGCGGGCGAATCGTCTACGAGCGACAGGACGCGAGCGACCGGACCGTGCGAGTGTGGGGGGATACCGCCGTAGTAACGGCCCTGCTCACCGCCAAAGGGAAGGAAGGTACGCGCCCGGTCGATTACCGCGTATGGTTCAGCGACACGTACGTCCGATTCCCCAGCGGATGGCGGTACGTCTTCGGTCAATCCGGGGTCCGACTCCCCTAGTTCCCGTGCGGTCGACCGACCGGCCCAGCGCCTCCGATCACCCGGAGGTCCCCGCCGCGGGATCGATCCCCGAATCGAAGACCTGTCGAAGCGTCGGCGGCGTCTCACCGGAACCGAGCGGGCTCGGCAACCGGGCGGGCCGGTCGAGCTCGGCGTCGTCCAAACGCGCCTTCGCCTCGAGGAGCGCGGCGCGAGCCGATGGATGGGCGGCGCCACGGGAGAGCGACGCGGTCGCCTGAACGAGGGCGTCAAAGAGCCGCGCGCCAGCGTCCGACACGAGACGGACCGATCCGTCGCCGGCGGCGAGCGTCGGTTGAGCCGAGCTCGCCTGGGGTCGGGCCCCGTTCAACAGTTCGATGAGCCGTGGCGCTGCGACCGGGTCTCGCAGCTGACCGAGGGCCCAGATGGCGGCCAGGTGAACTTCCGGATCGCCGTCGTCCAGCGCCGGCCGGATCTCGGGGAGCGCCGAGGCGACGCCGATCTGTCCTAAGGCGTAGACCGCACCCCGGCGCACCCAGGGATGCAGATCGCGGAGGATCGCGACCAATGGACCCACATCGTCCTCGCCTCCGACCCGACCCAGCGCCAAGGCGGCCGCCCCCCGAACAGCCCACGATCCATCCGTCAGTTTCCCCCGGGCGACCTCTCTCGCTAGAGGAGAGCCCATCTCGGAGAGTCCGTACAGCGAGCAAACCCGAACCCAGCGCATCGGGTCGTTCGCCGCCCGAGCCAGGGTCTCTCCGCATTCAGGGGTCCCAATTCGGCCGAGCGCTACAAGCAGCGCGGGCCGTTCCCAGGAGTCGGAACGTTCGAAGTGCGCGATGAGGGCCGAAGCGCTCTCCCGGTCTCGGCGCAGGCCCAGCACGACCGCCGCAGCGATACGGACCCGACGGGCCGGGTCCTGAAGGAACCGGCGCACCTTCCTCGCCACCTCGGGGTCGTGGGAGCGTTCGAGCGCGAGGACGGCCTCCCGTCGGACCCGGTCCGATTCATCGTCCAAGGCGTGTTCGAGGGTGGGAATCGCCCGCTCGTCACCGATCCGACCGAGGGCGAGCGCGCAGGCATTCCGCACGAGCGCGCTCGGGTCACGAGCGAGCGTGCCGCAAAGAAGGGCCGTCGACCGTGGATCGGCGATGGTCGCGAGGGAATACGCTGCTTGGGCACGAACTCGCCAGTCGTCGTCGGCCACACGCAATTCGAGCGCCGTCCGGCTCTCCGGTCGGCCGAGAGAGCCGAGCGCAGAAGCCGCCCCCACACGCAATCCCGGATCCGGACTGCCCAGTGCCGCTTCGAGCGCAGAGCGGGCCCCCGCGGGTTTTAGCTCTCCAAGTCGAAGTGCGGCCCGGCGGGCGCGAGGGAGGTCCCCCCCAGCCATCTCCTCGAGGAGCGCCGCGACCTGCTCCCGCTGTCCCGGCGAAGCGGAGCGCGCCGGTCGTTCCGCCCGTTCGGGCAGTGGCGCGCGACGGGGCTGCGCTCGGGCTACGGACCGCGCCTTCCGAGTCACGAACTCGGAACGTCCGAGCCGAGCTAAGAGGATGTCTCAGGGAAGCACATCGAAGCGACTCCCCGCGGATCCTTCGGCGGCAAATCTAAGAAGGACGGGGAACTGCTCCGGGCGGGTCGGAATCGTGGTTCAGGTCGACATCGACACGGGGAAATGCACCGGATGCGCCCACTGTCGAGATGTTTGTCCGGTCAACGTCTTCGAGCTCAAACCCCGCGACCAGTTCCCCGATGTTGTCGACGATCCGACGGTCGGGGCGAAGTTCCAGTTCCGCGGAGAGAAGTCGGTCGTCATCCATGGACCGGATTGCATCGTTTGCGAAGCCTGTCTGTTCGAGTGCGAAGGCGAGTGCATCACGATCGTCGACGACGAGGGAAAGGTCCATCCCTCGACCTACAAGTAAGAGCGAGCCCGCGCCCTCTCGAAACGCTTGATACCCGCTCGCGCTTCGCCGGCACTGCCTGCATGTACGGAAAGTGGGAACACGGCACATTCTCGATCGTCGCGTGCGACGCTGACCGGGGTTTTTGGGGGGTGGCGGTCTCGACCAAGCCGGCGAGCGTCGGCGCCATCGTCCCCTGGGCAGAATGGCGCACGGGAGCGATCGCCACTCAGGCGCGGTCGAACTACTACTACGGCCCCAAAGGACTCGAGTTGCTTCGCAAAGGATACTCCGCCGAGGAAGCCGTTCGTCGACTGACGGGATCCGACCCCCAGCGGGAGCATCGTCAGCTGGGGATGGTCGACCGCCGAGGACGGGCGGCCGCGTGGACGGGAGCGAAGTGCACCGAATACGCCCTCCACCAGACCGGCGAGGGATACTCGTGCCAGGGCAACATGCTCGCCGCCATTTCCGTGGTGCCCGCGATGGCGACTGCGTTCGAATCCGCACGGGGGACTTTGGGATCCCGGATGCTCGCCGCGCTCAAGGCCGGTGCTCGGAACGGCGGAGACAAGCGCGGCATGGAATCGGCCGCGCTCCTGGTCGTCCGTCGGGAGCCGTGGTTCGACCGGGCATGGTCCGACTACTGGGTGAACCTGCGGGTCGACCGACACCCGCATCCGATTCAGGAACTCGAGCGGTTGCTTCGGAGGGACGAGGCAGAGACGAGGCGATTCCTCGCCAACCGCTCGGCTGCTCGGCGGAAGAGAAAGAAATCCCGAAGTTAGAGGCGTCCCCGAGTCCGGGGCCCTACGCGGACCGCCCACCGGGGCGTTCGACCGACCGGGGCCCACAGTATCGGCGATCGCCGGCCCAGTTCACCGCCACAACGGTTCTCGAACCCCCCCCTCAGTGTCCCGGCAATCGGTTTACGCACTCTGTGCCCTCGATGGGACAGTGAGGTGACGGGGTGGAGCCCCCCAGCATTTCGGTCGGCACCGCGCTCGAATATGCCTACTGGGAGTCGCGGCTACGCAAGTTCCTGAGGGAGCTCGGTGGCCGCACGAACAACTTCGAGCAGGTGGATGCGCGGTATAACTACAAGGAGAATCGGATCACGCTCTACCGACTGGCGAACTCGACCGACGAACTGTCGGTGGCAGAGACGATCTCGCACGAGTTGATCCATGCCCTCCTCTTTCAGATGGGGGAACACTTCGCGGCGCGAGCGATCGACCTCGTGGGTAAGCCGGTAGGAAATGTCGCACGTACCGGTGGAATATGAGAAAGTCCGATTCGAATTGAGGGCTCACGCACGGGGGTTCCTTCCGTCGGGGGTTCCCCGAGCCCGACGGCCTTTCCTGCTCGTTCCCGAACTGCTCCCCGTCGACGAGCTTGGCGGCGAGGCCACGATCGTGTGGCGGGCGAGATCGACGGTAACGAGGTCCGACGGTCCGCTGGAGGTGGCCCCCGAGCCGACGGGATAGAATCCCAGGCTCAACTGTTGCGGAGTGGCGACTGCCCGAAGATATCCGTAGGTCGTGTCGTCGTGCCGGTCCAGTACGAGACCGAAGGCGTCGACGGCCGGATCCGGGTCCAGATAATCGACATTCACCCCGTCGACGGGTTCCTGGGGGGGCGAGCCCGAACGGGCTTGGACCAGCGGAGCGACCCCGTGGCCACCCCCGCCGCACACGATGAACGGTACGGTGTAGGCGCCGCCCGCGAAGTGGATCGAGCGGGAGTAACGTTGGTAATTGTGGGCATGACCCGCCAGGAACACGTGAGGGTAGACGCCCACTTCCTGGCAGATCGTGTCGATCTGCGCTAACATCGCCGGATTCCCTCCGTGGGTGCCCCCGCCCCCGGTTCCCCCCATGGGAGGGGCGTACGAAAACGGAGGGTGGTGAACGGCGAGGAGTAGCGCCCCCGAGAAGTCGTCGCTCTTCACCCGGCCGAGCTGGGCGGACAGAAACTCCAGCTGGACATCGGGAACTCCTTTCCAGGTCCCGTTCTCGCTCGAAATGACGCCGGGGTCTTCGAGGGCGTTACTGAACAGCCCGATGATCCGAACGAACGGTGCATCGAGAGCGAAGTAGACCCCGGGCTGCGTCATCGCGGTCCGGTGGAGCGAGCCGGCCTCTGGCGTAACGACCGGCTCGGTGGCGCAAAAATTCCGCTGAAAGGTCTCGAGCGGGTCCTCCGTTGACGGGGTGCCCGGGACGATGAACGAATCGTGGTTTCCGGGGATGGCGAAGATCGGAGCCGGGTAGTCCCGGTAGGGTTCGTAGAATTGATCGTAATAGTACTGGGACTCTCCGAAGTCGTACACCAGATCGCCCAGAAGGTAGAGGAACTGCGGACGGTCCGCCGCGGTCGCCGTCTGACAGTCCTCGGTGATCCGATCAGAAACTCGGACCTCGCCGGGGTATTTCGCGGCGGTCGAGGCCCCGATGTCGCCGACCACGTGGAATACGACCTGACCCGCGGTCTGGATCGCTTGGACGACCTCGGGGCCGTGGGGCCCGAGCGCGGTCACCAAGTCGTAGAGGTCGGAGGGCGCTCCCCGAGAAGCGGAAAACCCGACGACATCCTCGTAGAGCAGCGCCTGGATCTTCGCGTACAGCTGGGCATCGGAAGGATGCGGAACCTTGAACCGGGTCGGGTCCGGGGTTGGTTTCCCTTGACTGAAGACCGGCTCGTCGAAGATCGGTTGGGGTAAGGGGGATCTAGGGTTCCTTGGCATCGTTGGTCACCCGCGCGCAGTCGCGAGCGATGTACCGGTGCCACCGTATGTAACTGTTGAGAGGGATTTGCTCCCGATTCGTCGATCCGGGGAAACAGTTCCCCGAAGACCTCGGATCCGAAGGTCGTTGTGATGATCCCGGCAGTCGTTTCGAGGATCCATCGGCACTCGCCGTCAACGGAAGCTACGATCGGGCGGAGTCGAGTGGGCCGAGGGTCGACTCCCCCAGGGCTGCGAGGTGAGGGGATATACTCCCACGCCGGGTCGGAAGCGATGTGATCGAAGCGCTCGCCACGGCGAGTCAAACCCCGTTCGTTCTTCGAAACGTAAAGATCTACCCGTCTCCCGATGAGCCCCCAATCGAACGGGGTTCGATCTTTGTCCGGGACGGTCGGATCGCTTCCGTTGGTCCAGGGGCGTCGGACCCCGCGGGCTACCAGGAGATTCTGCTGGATGGCTGCACCGTCACCGCTGGTTTCTGGAATTCGCACGTGCACTTCACGGAACCCAAATGGAAGTCGTCGGGAAGGAAGCCCGCAGGGACCCTCAACGCACAGCTACGCGACATGTTCACCAGTCGAGGGTTCACTACCGTGGTGGACACGGGGTCGTATCCGCCCGACACTCTCGCACTTCGCCGACGGATCGACTCCGCTGAACTCACCGGTCCGTCGATCTACACTTCCGGGCCGGGCGTCTATCCTCCGAACGGAATCCCGTACTACGTCCGTGCCAGCATCCCGTTCTGGCTGCGCCCCCTCGTCCCTCAACCGTCGACCCCGGACGCCGCGATACGAATCATCGAGAGGAACCTCGGCCGGGGAGCGGAGCTGGTCAAACTGTTTACGGGCTCGTACGTCGCTCGCGGCCGGGTACTCACCATGCCCGAACCGATCGCGCGAGCCGCCTCGAACGTGGCCCATGCGCATGGCCGGCTGGCGTTCAGTCACCCCTCAAACTTGGAGGGCACTCGGGTGGCGATCGGGGCGGGGGTCGATGTGCTCGCCCACCCACCCGACTTGACCGACGGGGTGGATCGGTCGGTCGTGCAGAAAATGGTCGATCAAGGAATGGCCATGATCCCGACGCTCAAGATGTTCGCGGACACCGTCAGCTCGGACCGAAGCTATCTCGACCCCATTTACGAGATCGTGCGCCAATTCCGGACGATGGGCGGTGAATTGCTGTTTGGTACCGACGTGGGATACCTCCAAGACTACACGACCGACGGCGAGTTTCGAGGGTTAGTGATTTCCGGCATCGACCCTCGAGGAATCCTGCGAATGTTGACGACCGCTCCGGCGAGACGATTCCGGCTCGCGAACGAAGTCGGAGCGGTCACCGTAGGCAGACGAGCCGACCTGACCGTCCTCGACGGCGACCCCATGGACGATCTCCGCGCCTTTACGCACGTTCGCGCGACGATCCGAGGCGGGAAGTTCCTCTATGTTCGATCGTAACTGCACTTCGAGGCCCCTCGGTGCGAGAGGCTCGTCACGAGGGCCCGACGCGATCGTGTCCCACTGCGCAGCAATTCTTCCCGATCAACGCTCGGTGGCGTGGTGGGTGAGAAGGGATGAACCCTTGGAGTGATTCATTGGGCGAAGTCGCATGGGTCGGTCCCGGATGACAGATTCACCGTGGTCATCGTGGGGCCTAGAGGTCCTGAGAACCCCTGATTTTCGCGACGGAAAATTGAATCGCGTCGGGACGTATGTGGTCTGCTTCGGCGCCCACTGGTGCTCGGCTACTCGACGTTTCGTCCCCAAGTTTGCCGCTGCGAGGGGCGAACTGGCGGGAACACCGGCTATCGCCGACATCACCGACCTAAAGGACCCGCTGTGGGAGGCGTTTCAAATCCGAATCAGCCCGTCGATCCTCGTTTTCCGGGACGGGTCCGTGCAAATGAGGGTCGACGGAAAGAGATACTTCGGAATCTCGCGAGGAGCGATGGCGAGATTGGAGGACGCGCTCCGCGTGAAAAAGTAGACGGCCCCCTCGGTTACTTCTCAAGATCTTCTAGACCCGCACGAACCGAGGTTGTTGGTCGGGGAGGAGCACGAATCCCAGCTGGGACGGCCCGACGTTGAGAAGGGACACCGCCTTTCTTATCGGCCGACGTCTTGGTACGCCCATGATCCTTCCCGGTCTAATCTCTCTCGCATTCTACCGACGGAAACCGTCCGCGATTCAGATAAGCCTCGGCTTGGTTGCGACGATCGCGCTCTCGGCGCTCCTCGGTTATTTCTCCCCGGCAGGCCCGCTCGGGCGAGAGGGCTCTGTCCTAGTCGCGATCGCGGGTGGGGCAATTCTATATCTCGCGATTCTTGCGTTCTTCTCCTATCGTTACCAGCATAAACCCGCCGAAACTCCGACTGCTTCCCCCTCTCCCGCCCAGCCTTGAACCGATCTGCGTTGATCGTTTCCAGTCCCTCGTTCGGCGACTCACCGAGTCGGCGACGACTCGCCAGGGGAGACCGAGCCTGATTTCCCCCCGGGAGACTGCGCGATCCAGTGCACCGGAACCGGACGCGTAACCCCTCCTTGAAGTTCGACAATCGAGGAACTTCTGGCCGATTGTTTCGGCAATCGCCGGCTCGACGGCCCGTGGTTGGACAAAGCTACATTACCCGTGGCCAGAAGTCAATGATTGGCAGGTCGCCGGAAGGTGAAAACGATGGCAGAAGAATGCGCAAGTTGCGGAGGATATTTCGCGTCGCCCTCGGAGCTGTTGGCCCACACGAAGAAGGCTCATCCGACCCACGACTCGAGCGAGAGTCTCGCGATGAATCCCGAGTCGCTGGAGCCCGGACTCGTGTGCGCGCTCTGCGGCGTCCGATTCCGCGACAGCGAGGCGCTCGCACGACACAACGTCAGCCCGCACCCCCCCACCAATCGCTCCGGACGAAAGACCCCGGTAGGCGCGTAGTCCTCGTCAAAGAGCGGACCCGGTACTACCCCTTCTGTTCTGCTCGCCCTTTGCGCATCCGTGCGAACGGCCCGCCCTTGCTCTCGGGGGAAACGATTAGTTGGGGCCCTTCTCTGCGGACGCAAGTGCTGGACTACGTCGTCGCGCTCGACATTGACTTCCTCGCGAGCACTTTTCGGGGGGTCGTCGAGATCTCCGGACTACCAGAGACCGATCCAGTCGAGCTCGACTCGGTCGATCTCACCATCGTCAGCGTGGAAGTAGCCGGGGTGCCGGTCCCATTCACATCGGACCCTATCTCCAACAAGCTGGTCATCCCTCACTCGAACCGCCTTTCGGAGACTGTCAGAGTCGTCTTCTCGGGCAGGGCCCTGGACGGTATCCAAACGGGGTTCTTTGTCTCTCGACTCGGTTCGGCGAAGGCGTTGACGACCCAAATGCAGCCCGAGTCCTGTCGGCGCCTGCTCCCCTGCGTCGACCGCCCCGACCGAAAGGCGGTGTTCCATCTTCGCGTTCTGACCGAATCCCGTCTGACCGTCATCTCTAACATGCCCTCGACCTCGCGCCCGCTACCCGACGGTCGAACTGCGTGGACGTTCGAGCCGACGCCCCCGATGTCGACCTATCTGTTCTACCTCGGCATTGGACCGTTCGAGGAAACGATCGACGACGACGGACCCGTCCGCATCGTCGTCGCGGGTCCCGCGGGAAAGCAGGCCCAAGCACGACGCGCCGCGCGAATCGCTCGATCGGCCCTCCGGGGGTTTTCCGACTACTTTGACGTGCCCTACCCTCTTCCGAAACTCCACCTCGTCGTGTTCAGTGATTTTTGGGCAGGGATGGAGAACTGGGGAGCCATCAGCGGCTCGGAAAGCCACTACCTCATCGACGACGCTACCTCGCCGGCCGGCCGTCAGTACGGCGACGAAGCGATCGTCCATGAGGTCGCCCACCAGTGGTTCGGAGACCTGGTGACGTTACGGAGTTGGGACGACCTCTGGCTGAACGAAGCGTTCGCTACGTTCGCGGTCCCCCTGGTCCAAGAGTCGACCCATCTGCGCCAAGATCCGTGGGCGGAGTTCGTGATGCGAACCGACCCCGGCGACCGAATGGATGCGTTGTGGTCGACGCACCCGGTCAAACCGACGACCTATGTGGCCGCGGAAGTGATGGCGAACGCGGATTCCGTCACTTACTTCAAGGGCGCTCGGCTCGTGCGCATGATCGAGAATTTCCTCGGCCACGATCGTTTTCGAGACGGCGTCTCGGAGTACCTCCGAGACCACCGATTCGGAAACGCCGTTAGTGACGACCTATGGGAGGCGTTGGAGGAGGAGTCCCAGCAGCCCATCTCGAAGATCATGCGGCCGTGGGTGGAGCGGCCGGGACACCCGTGCATCACCGTGCGGCAGGTTGGCCCGCATGTGGAGCTCACCCAGCGGCGGTTTACGTTCGTACCGAGAGGTGAGTCCGAACCCCCATGGCCGATTCCGCTGAGGTGGGAGAACGGAGGAGGGTCGCACTCGGCCCTCTTCGATTCGGCCCAGATGACACTGGAGCATCAGGAGGCGGCCAGCCTTTGCCTCGACCCCGGGCGAACGGGGTTCTTCCGGATCCTCTGGGCGCCGGAGCTCCGGGCCGAGATCACGGGAAAGCTCCACTCTCTTTCTGACCCCGACCGGCGAGCGTTCCTCCATGACGCGTACGGATTCCTCTTATCGGGTGACTACTCCTTGGCCGAGTACGCGGCCGCCGTCCGGGCCGCGAGTTCGGCGACCGATCGCCTCACGACGGAAGAAGTGGCGAACTCCCTCAATTTCTTGGAGCCAGTGCTCTGGGACGTTCCCGCCTTCCGCGAGGCGGCTCGACACTACTGCGCCGTCCAGCGCGGTCGAATCTCCGATACCGCGTCACCGGGGGAGTCCGAGGCCTGGGATATAGTTCGGGAGGAGATTCTTTGGGTCAGCGCCCGGGTGGACGAGACGTTCGCGAGAACGCTCTCCGATCGTTTCACGAGCATCGATGAGCATCCTCCGGCCCTGCGCCAGGCGATCGCGACCTCGTTCGCTCGTTGCGGGGGTCCCGGGTCGGCCGACCGGCTGCTCGTGCGCGCTCAAGGGTCGGACTTCGACGCGGCGACTGCCGCGTGTACTGCGTTAGGAGAGTCTCCGAAGCCGGCGGAGCTGCCCCGAATCTTTGACGAAGCCCTTGCGTCTGTTCGCATCGCGGACACCCTCATCTTTCTGGTTCCGTCCGGTGGAAGAAACCCCACCGCCCGCCCTGTCCTTTGGGACTGGCTCACTCACAATCTGCGCGAAATCGAGCGCCGCGCGGTGGGCTCGTTTCTCCTCTCAGAATGCCTCGATCGCACCCTCCCGTACCTGGGGATAGGGCGGGCCCACGCGGTGAAACACTTCTTCGAGCGAGAGAGATTCCCCGAGGCGGACTCGACGATCCAACGGAGCCTGGAGCTCCTCGAGGCCTACGAACGATTGCGTTCACGGCTCGGGAGGACGGACCCCTCTCACCCCGGAGACTGATCGATCGTGGGCCGGAGCGGCCGATTCTGAGGGGCGAGCGATGGCGACACGTAGGACCGTGAGCGGCAGGAGACGTTGAATGACTTCGGCGCGAGCGGGCGCGATTGCCTTCGATCTCTTCCACACGCTGGTCGACCCGGAGGAGTTCCGCCCGAACGAATTCCACCGACCTCGAGCGGCCGCGGAGCTGTTGGGCATTCCCGTGGATCGATTCTCGGCGGCGTGGGAGGCCAGCGCGAAGGATCGACAGGTTTCGATGTCGCCCTCGGTGGTCGAGCGCGTGCAAGCTCTCTGCCGGGGCTTTGGCGTCTCTCCTCCGCGAGAGGTATGGCCCAAGGTCGAGGATATCCTGGGCCGATACACGGACCTCGCACTGCTCAATCCCCGGCGGAACGTCCTGGATACCCTTCAGCACCTACGAACCGAGGGATGGGTGCTGGGAGTGCTCAGCAACTGCGACGAGCGGGAGAAGCGACCCTGGAGTTCGTCCGAGCTCGCCCCGCTGTTCGACGCCGCGGTCTTCTCGTGCGAGGTAGGGTTCGCGAAGCCATCGTTGGAAGCGTATCAAGCCCTGATCCCCCGGTGGGGCGGGATCCCTCCCGAAGACGCCATCTTCGTGGGCGACGGTTCGAACGATGAGTTGGCGGGGGCGCGTCGCGCGGGATTCCGCAAGATCGTCTTTCAGTCCGGGTTCGTGTCCGTGAACGGCCTTCGTTCGGCTGCGGCGAACGAGAAGATCCGAGAGCAGGCGGATGTGACCGTCAATGGGCTCCCCGACCTGGCAGGGGTACTCCCGCACCTTGGGTTCGGGGCCATCGAGTGATATGTCCGGCCCGCCCGTGGGAGAGGAGGCGGGTCGAGTGGGACTGAGTGGGCCGGGGCTCACATTGTTCCGCGTTCACTTCGGGCGAGCACGAAAAGTCGGTGGCTCAACCAACCCACGGCCACCAGAAGGACACCGCCGGCGAGTACCAACTGGGTGGCGATGATCGTCCAGTCGGGGGAGCTGAAAGAGATCGCCAAGTAGGCAGCTAGGCTCATACTGGCGGTGTAGAAGTTCGCGGAAGCAATCAGTACCGCTCCGCTGAGAACCACCGCGAGCCCGGTCGGCCCGCCCCTGCGGCGCCCGTGGGGGTACCGGAGGTCGGCGCCTCGAGTCCCGACCCATTGATCTAGAGCCCAACCCACGCCGCCGAGGAGGATCCCGATTCCTGTGAGCAGGGAGTAACCGAATCCCAGAAGTTCGATCTCACGAAAAGGGTACGGCCCGCCATTGCCGTTGAAGATGAGGTTGTACTCTTCCGCGACGAACACGAACCCGAGAGCAATGAGAATGAGACCGGTAGTGAACAGAACGGCTCCGGACCTCGGGAAATAGGATGGGTTGCCGTGGGGCCCCGTGAAGAAGTCACTCGGCCCATCGACATCTCGACCGGCGGAACCCCCGAAGTTTGGCGCTGGGGTGCTCTCCGTCATGCGGCAGCGCCCACGTCGGGAGTGAACAAGTCGCTTCCGATGATTGTTCCGACAGGTCCCCGACCAGGACTCTTCGGGGGCGACGGCTCGCGTACTCGACCTTGTCCGAACACTCGTTGACCAGATATGCACCGAGCACCCTCGGATTCTCCCCGTGGGATCCGACCAATGGCCTCGCTCGGTCTGTTTAGGGCAGTGATCGCCCGGGTCCCACGGGGAAAAGTGATCACGTACGGCCAAGTGGCCGCAGCTGCAGGATTCCCTAGGTCGGCGCGCGTGACGGTCCTGGCCCTCCAGGCGGCGACGGGATTACCTTGGCACCGAGTAGTGGGCGCCGGAGGTCGGATCGCTCTCCACGACGAAGATGGCCAGGAACAGCGCCTTCGTTTGGAAATGGAGGGGGTAAAGTTCCGTGGGGGGAGGGTCCGAATGGAACTCCACGGCTGGACTCCCCGAGCCCGCCGTCGATGAGACAACGCTCCGCGCGCTCCCCGCACCCTCGAGGCGTTCCGGGGCTGGTGATGGCCGCTCCGGTCGACTTACCGTAGGTCTGAGAGGACTCATCACCGGAGGTCGCAACGCGGATAGAGACGTCGACCAACGTCCGGACGCTAGGGCAGGGTAACAATAAATTCCGCCAGGCACTCCTCAGACGATGCGCGTCAATTCTCGTGTTCGAAAGTGGCTCACCGGCCCCGCATCCGACCCCAGTGTCCGGGCTCGCTTCTGGCAAGAAGTCGAGGGACGGCCCCGAACGGATCCCCGAGTGCGGAGCGCGCTGAAATCGATCGGTCGGACCGGATGGGCGGCGTCTCTCCTGGATTATCAGTTTCCCGACGGACACTGGGTCACCCCCGGAACATCCGAACGCGAACTGTATCGACCGAAATACATCGTGACCAATTGGCTAGCGATCGCCCTTGCCGAGCTCGGCATGACGAAGGCCGACCCCCGAATTCGTCGAACGGCAGAGCTGATCATGGATCGCTGGGGTGGGCGGGACGGAGAACTCTCCGGAAAGACCGGGGAGATCTGCGTCACCGGCAATGCGGTTCGGACGCTCGTTCGCTTCGGGTTTCTCGACCATCCGGTGGTTCAGCGGAGTATCGCGTGGATCGTGCGAACTCAGAAAGCAGACGGCGGTTGGCACTGCTTTCCGTCCCGCACGGGTACCTTGGACGGCTGGGAAGGCCTCGCCGCGTTCGCCGAGATTCCCGAGGGCCGCCGAGACGGAGCGGTTCGGCGGTCGATCGAGCGGGGGGCGGAATTTTTTCTACGACGTCATCTCATGGACGAGGGTCGCGTTCGATACCCACCCTGGTTCCGGATTCACTACCCAAGTCACTACTACTACGACCTGCTGGTCGGCCTGCGTATCCTCGCTCGGCTGGGTTACGGATCCGACCCCCGAATGACTCCGGCCCTGCGTTGGCTGCGCAACAAGCGCAGGAAGGATGGGACGTGGGCTCTCGATGCCTCCCACCCCGACCTGGACCCGGAACACGGTGGATATCAGTTCCAGGACCTGGTCTATCCGATGCGATTCGAACCGCCCATCGTCCCGAGTCGGTGGGCGACCGTGGAAGCCCTCAGCGTCTTGGCCCGTGTCGAACCCGCGTAAGTTCGACTCGCCTTGAGGCGACGATCGACCCGCTCACGGGACCGACGGTCCTTGACCCCTCAGCGGCGCCCGGCACGGGGCGGTGGGCGACGTCCGTCTCGGCCGTGCGTAGAAGGGTTCTTGAATGCGGACGAATACGGTCGGGTCCGTGGGGGCACCCTCGAACCCAGCCGCTCCCTCGATGTCGCCGGCCGTCCCGACCGGCCCGATGGGATCGGCCCTCGTGTCACCCGACGAACTCCGCGGGTTAAGTCTCGCCCGTGCAGCTGCGGTTACGAGCTTGGTCTCGCTCGTAATCGCCTTCTTGGCCCCGGTCTCCATCATCCTCGCGACGGGGATCGAGATTCATTACGGTGGATTTCACGTCGGATCGGGAAGCTTCAGCAATAGCGTGTTCGAGGAGCTGGTCGTCGTGGTGGTCGTCGGCTTCCTGGTCGCGCTGATAGCCATCGTACTCTACATTCTCTCGTTCAGCGCCCTCCGAAAGGTCCAGGCCAACTTTGGTGGACCGCGGGCGCTCCTCATCGTAGGTGTGATCGGGACGCTCCTCGTCTTCGTGGGACTCGCTGAAGTTCTCCAGCAGTTCCTGATGGCCACGAATTGCGTGGGGGCGAACGGCCCGACGAGTTGTGTGGCGCTCAGCTCTCTCTACGGAGCCGTACTCGCGATTTTCTTCGGGTTCATTCTTGCCATCGTGGGATGGATCGGATTGGTGATCGGGCTCTACCGGATCGGGAAGCGCTACGACTCCACCATCACCAAGGTCGGGGCGATCCTCACGATCATCCCCGTCTTGACGGTCATCGCTCCGATACTCATTCTCGTGGGGATCAGCGCCTCGCTCCACAGACTTCGGGCTCGCGCCAGGGCGAGTTAGGTGACTCGCCTTCCACCTCTTCTTCCGACTGCGTGGCTCAGGAATCCGGGGGGTGCCGTCGACGGCGTCGCACGAGATCGCGCGACTCGACTTCAACGCTCGCCCGGAAGCTCGCCAAGGGCGGCGACGGGGGTTGCGGGCCGACGTGGTGTTTGAGCCCATACTGAAGGAATGCAAGGAGGATGAACGCCGCGTCGTCGCCTCTTCGGGTCAATCGATAGCGGACCGCCTTCCCTCGGACCTCGCGGGTCACGAGCCCTTCGAGTTCCATCTGACGTAATCGTCGCGAGAGTACTCTCGGCGAAAGGCCCGGATTGTTGCGGCGAAGTTCTCCGAATCGGGAGAGCTTGAGGAACGCAAGGTCTCGGACGAGCAGGAGAACCCACTTCCGGCCGAGGCGTTGGACGCTTTGCCGAATCGGGTCGTTCTGATAGAGGAGGGCCGGCGGGGCTGGTTCGGAGGGCCGGAGGCCCTTACGCCGTCCGGGCATCGGTATCCCGAGAGTCCCTAGCCGGCATAAGTAGTATCCAATGGATAGCCGGCTCCGGTTGTCCGAAATGAGCGCGCCGCCGGAAGACACCGAAAACGCTCTCGCGTCCTCCTTTGCGTTCACCGAGATGGCGAGCGACGACCCCACCCTCACCCGACGTTTTCTGGAGCGGGTCTTTCGCTGGAGCTTTCAATCGGTTCGAATGCCCCAGGGCGAGTATCTCTCCTTCGAGATTCCGGGAGGAGGTCGAGCGGGAATTCGCCCCACCCAACCGACCGAGTCCCCTTCCAGCTTGAGCTACATCCGGGTGCCCGATCTCGATTCCGCGCTCTCGCGGATCACGGCCGCGGGAGGGACGGTGGTCCTCCCGCGAGTCGACGTACCGGGCATGGGGAGCTTCTTCTGGTTCAAAATCCCGGGCGGGCCTATCCTCGCCTGTTGGCAGGACGGGCCGACCGGGGCTGAACAACCGAGGTGAGGAAGAATGACAGGAGCGAAAGAAGTGGTGATGGGATTCCAGGCGGCGATGGGAAAGGACGATTGGGCAGGGGCACGAAAGCACCTCGCCGACCAGATCGATTTTATTGGACCGTTTGACAAATTTAGTCGACCCGAGGATTACCTCGCGGCCCTCCAGAAGCTGCACCCGATCGTCGACCGCGTTGACATGCACAAGTTCTGTGTCGACGGGGACGATGTGGTCATGTTCTACGACCTGGTGACCCATACCCCCGCCGGCACCGCGCTCGTGGCGGAGTGGCACCACGTAAAGAACGGAAAAATCGACCGAATTCGCGTCGTGTTCGACGGTCGCCCGTTCGCACCGCTGATGGGCAAGTAGGGCGACCGCCTGCCCGGCGGGATTAACGTCGAGTAACGGGAGGGCGGCGGACCTTTGGTCCGGTGCGGCGTCTCCGCGAGGGGGCAAACAACCCGCATCGCGCCGACCCAAAGACTCCATGAGTGGATGTATCGTAATCTTGCTCGTGCGCGTTCAACGGCTCGGGAAGGACGATACGCGGGACGTCCTTGGAGCTGCCCACCTCTTCGATGAACCCCCGGATCCGGAGGCCATCGTTGTCTATTTGGGCGACCCTCGCAACATGCTGTTTCTGGCGTATCTGGGGGACGTGCCCGTGGGGTTCCTTCGGGGTACCGAACTCAATCAGTTGAAATCGGTACGGAAGCAGATGTTCCTCTACGAGGTGGCCGTCGAAGAGGGTCACCGGAGGCAAGGAGTCGGCACTGAGCTGGTTCGCGCCCTTCTTCGCCACTGCCGGGAACAAAACTTTGAGGAGATCTTCGTCTTCACTGACGACCCACAGAACATCGCGGCGGAGCGACTCTACCGTTCGACGGGGGCGCGCACGGAAACCGTTGGTGACCGAATGTATGTTTACCGCCCTTGAACCGCCCACGGGCTCCGCGATTCCGGCGTTCTAACCTGCCCGAGGAATCGTGACTCAGACCTACTGCACCCTTCAGATGCGCACGTCTACGTCGCCGTAGTTAGGCGCAGGCCCGAGCGTCAGTATCCGCACGGCCGGTCGTCTCGAGGTTCGCCATAACCGAGCCTACCGCCGCCTCAGCTTTCGGATTCGGAGGATAGGGGAACGACGGGATGTCGGGGCGATTCAGTCAGTGCAGCGCGACGGGCTGCGCGGGAGAGCTATCCGGCTCCACCACCACCGCGGTTCCAAATGCCAGAACCTCGGTCATCGATCCGCCCATTTCGGAGGTGTCGAATCCGACCGATACGACCGCGTTCGCTCCGAGACTCCGGGCATGGGCGGCGAGTCGCTCGATGGCGGTGTGGCGCACTTGTTCGAGCAACTGCGTATACAGCTTGATCTCTCCACCACCCCACGCCCGGAAGTAGGCGGCGATGTTCTGCCCAAGACCGCGGGACCGGACGATCAGCCCAAACGTCGCTCCGATCACTCGGGTGACGCGGTAGCCGGACACAAACGGCGTGGTCACGATGATCAGGTCGGTCGGGGGGGCAAAAGAGACGGGCGATGTGGCAGGCGCTGACGCAGCCGACATGAGTCCAGTAAACTCGCCGGGTTAATGGCTTTGTTCAACCAGCGAGTGCGACAAGTGGCTCGACCGGGTCGGGTGCCGCGTAGCCCGGCCTCGCGACGTCGACAGAGACCGGGTCTCGCTCGCGAGCGCAGGCTTGCGCCATGGACCTGGCCCGGAATCCCGGAGCGGAGCCTCCCTGCCGGGGAGAAGGCGCGCGGAGAAACGCGTGACGGACTTCCGGGGAGTCTTTCTTCGCGAACGGCCTTCCGGAGGGGTCCCTCTCCGGGTGTCCGAAGGCCAACGTTATTTCCACTGGGTCAGGATCTCTTCGCGGCGGAACATCCGCACGCTCGTGTAGAATAGGGCGACCACCAGAACCGCGAGACCCGCGGCGATGTAGAGAAGGTTGGTCGCGTCGAGAGGGAAAAAGCCGATCTCCCCGGCGACGTAGAGAAAAATCAACGGTACGAAGACGATTCCCGCATACTGTTGAGCGCTCCGGGCGTCCGTTGCTCGGGAGGAGATGATCACCGAGAACTCGATCGCGTAGAGGCATGCGAGCGGTGCCATCACGAACAGAATAAGGGCCATCCCCCAGCTCGGGAAGAGCAGGTAGCCGAGCGACCCCTGAGTGAGAAGATCGATGAGCACTTGGTAAAGGACAGACCCGGCCCAGACGGCCAGCATGGTCGGAACGAACGCGGCGAGCATCTTGCCGAGCAGGATCTCACTATCGGTCGTCGGTGTGGAGAGCAGCGGCTCGAGGCTCCTCTCGACCTTCTCTCCGACGATCCCATAGGCGGCGATGGCGGTGGGGAGGATCGCCGCGCCGATGATCCACCAGATGCTGAACGCGTTGACGAGGTCGGGGAGGTAGGACTCGAGGGAGCCCGTCCCCCTCCGGACGATATCCCAGACCAAGAGGGGAAAGCCGATTCCGACCCCGAGCGGGAGGGCGATCAGGCCGGTCACGATCCCTCGCTTATGCCAAAAGAGACCCATGTCGTGGCGGGCGATCATCCAGGACTGGGCGAGTCTCATGAGGCGGTCTTCCCTTCGTGAACGAGCTTCAGGTAGACGTCCTCGAGAGAGGTCGAAAGCTGGGAGAGCTCGAGAATCCTTCCTCCCGCGGCGATCACGGCCGCGGCGATCTCCGGATTTTCTCGGTCGGGGTCCCCGACTCCGACAATGAGCGTGTCTCCAGAAATCTCCACGTGGCGCCCCAACTTCGTCTGCACCGCGTCGGCGAGCTCTTTCGACGCATGATCCAGCCGGACCACGGTTCGCTTTCCCACTCCCCCGGTCCGAAGCGCATCCACGGAACCCACGGTCAAAAGGCGCGTACGCAGGATCCCGACTCGGTCACAGAGCCGCTGAGCCTCGTCGAGATGATGGGTGTTCAGGAAGATCGTGCGCCCTTCCTTCTTGAACTCGAGAATGACGTCCCGGACCGTCTTGGCGGCTTCGGGGTCGAGATTCGCCGTCGGTTCGTCGAGAAAAAGCAGGATCGGATCGTGGACCAGCGTTCGGGCGACCGCGACCTTCTGTTTCATGCCCTTCGAAAACGTCGCGAGCGGCAGGTCCTTCTTCTCCCACAGATCCATCATCCGAAGCAGCCGCTCGATGTTCTTGCGTAGAGTGACGGCGTCCACTCGATGGAGGTGGCCGAAGTACTCCAGGTTCTGGTAGGCCGACGTCCCCTCGTAGAGCCCGACGTTTTCGGGAAGAATACCGATCCGGTGGCGGAGCTGAAGTTCCTGCGTCTCGTTACCGATCTCGCACCCGGCCACCTCCGCCGTGCCGCTCGTCTTAGAGATCAAGCTCGCAAGCATTCGGATCGTCGTGGTCTTGCCCGCACCGTTCGGACCGAGGAATCCGAAGATCTCCCCATCCTTGACGTCGAGGGAGACCTGGTCCACTGCCGTAACGTTGCCGAATCGCTTCGTCAGTCTATCGGCGTGGATCATGAGAAACCTGCCGTCATCACTCCAAGGATGGATTTCAAGTCCTAGATTTCACTCGCAGACGGAGCCGAGGCTCTGAAGACCGGTGCCGGTCGGGACTCCGGTAGACGTTGAGCCCAGTTCCTCGGAATGAGTCAGCTATTTCCCCCGGCAGGCCTATCGGCGCACCCGCGCCGAGGCGCTTTGGAAATGCCGAAGTACATTGACACACACGAAATGGGGACGATCGACCCCGAAACCCTGAAGAAACTACAGCACGCGCCGGTCGACGAGTTTGGTGTTACTCACCACGACATCCTGTTCAACCAGGCCGAGAACAGGGTCTACTGTGTTTTGAATGCCCCGAACGCAGATGCGGTTCGCAAGCATCACGCCGAAGTCGGCCTCAAGTGTGACTGGGTCCACGAAGTGGAATCGACTCGCACCTGAATCGATGGGGTGTGGCAGCTCGTAATCGGTCGAACCGCGACGGGCTCGCCTCGCCGGCACGGCTGGTCCAGTTTTCAACACGATCCGAGTAACCGCATAGGCTCCCATCACCGGTTCGTAGTTCACCCCGAGGTCGGGCTATGTCGGATCCGAAGCGTCACGC
This sequence comes from Thermoplasmata archaeon, assembly GCA_049802875.1. Taxonomy (GTDB): domain Archaea; phylum Thermoplasmatota; class Thermoplasmata; order Lutacidiplasmatales; family UBA184; genus Lutacidiplasma. The sequence goes on from JBARNH010000007.1 coordinate 28,620, forward strand.
GATACTCGGGGCCGGAGGAGTGGGAGGTCTAATCGGTGCCTGCCTCGCGCACTCCGGAGCATTCGTCTCGCTTGTCGTGAGACGCGAGGCGCTGGATCAACATCCTCGACGTATCCACTTAGAGAGCCCCTTCGGCAATATTGACGCGGAGGTCTCGGTCACTGCGTCGGTTCCCCCGGTCGACGTGCTGTGGCTTACCGTCAAGGCCACCCAGCTCGAGGCGGCGCTCACGACTCTCCGGGATCCCGCATCGGTGCGAATGATAGTACCGCTACTGAACGGCATTGATCACGTGGCGCTGCTCCGAACCCGGTACGGCTTCGACTGAGTGACTCCAGCCACTATCGCTGTCGAAACCGAGCGAGTCGGACCTGGCCAATTCGTCCAGCGTTCTCCCTTCGTCCGTCTGAATCTCTCCCCCTCCGGGCGGACGCTCCTGGGAGACACGCTCGACCGACTCCAAAAGATCGGCTTCGTGTGCAACTACGTCAAGAGCGAGCCGACGCTGTTGTGGAGTAAGCTCGTGTTTCTCGCTCCGTTTGCGCTGACCACCACGGCGGCGGACAAGACGGCCGGGGAGATTCTCTCCGACCCTATTTGGAGGCGGTTATGGGAGAACTGCGTTCGAGAAGCGTGCTCCGTTGCCGTGGCTGAGGGTGCGACGGCTGATCCGGACGCGGTTTTGGCGTCGACCGTTGGCATGCCTCCCGGTCTGCGGAGCTCGATGCAAAAAGATGTGGAACAACACAAAACTCCGGAATTGGACGCGATCGCGGGGCCGATCGTTCGTAACGCTCGGCGACATCAACTGGCGGTCCCGGCGACCGAGGAGTTGATTGCCGCGGTCGAACGTAGGTCGGGAGTTCGGGGGAGCTAACTCTTTCTCTTTCCCGGCAGTTTGATTTTTCGCTGCAACGCTTTCGTTTCGGACTGAAGGACTCCTCTCAGACTTTTGACATTCTCTTGAAGATAGACCAGGTCGGAGTGGAACATTCTTACTCCCCGTTTGAGTCGCGACGAGCCTTGCGCCTTCAACTGACGTTCCAGTTGCTTCGCGTGTCGAAGCAGCGGCTCAATTCTGACCTTCGTCCAATCGGTCGGGGAGCTGAGCTTGGAAAACTCCCTCTTGAGCTTCTCAAGCGACTTTCTCAACGCGGGGATGTTTGCCTTGTAGACCCGATCGACCACTTTCTCGCCTCCAATCGGACATCAGCATTCACTAGATGACGGTTACCCACTCGCCGGACCTTGGCGTCCCGAAACTGCGTTTGGGGCCCAACCGGGAGGCCCCCGGGAAAGATGGGGGTGCAACAGTCGTTGCAGGGAGAACGCCTACTTCGTGTCTGACCGTTTCGATTTCGAAGTTCGGTGCCCTTGACGAGCCCTCGGCTGTTTCCCTAACTCACACTCGAAGAACAGCGCCCCGCTCACAGGGTGGGACCAGTAAGCTGGAATGGGATCGAACCCCAGATCCTGATAGAACTGAATCGCGGCGGCCATCGTCGGAAGCGTATCGGCCCGCACGCGCTCGTACCCCAGCTCGCGCGCCCGACTGAGCATCGCGCTGACGAATCGAAGCCCGAATTCCGGTCCTCGATGATCGCCGCGAACGAACAATCGCTTGATGTCCCCGACCCGCGGCTCCAGTTCCCGCAGGGCACCGCAGCACGTGAGATCCTCCTTCTCGAATGCAAGCAGTACCTCTCCGCGAGGCGGACCGTACGCCCCAGGTAGCTCTTCGATCAGTCTATCGATCTCGCCGAGTCCAGCGGACACTCTCGATTCGGCGGTAGCGGCGGGGTCTCGGTGGTCGACGACCCACTGCCGGTACTCTTGGAACACCCGACGGACGGTGTCAATGTCCTCCGGCCAATTCACATTTCGAATCTTGGTACCTGGGTAGCTTTCCTGATAGGATCTTCTTTGAGCCTTCATGGCGCGGCGCCTCTCCCGACCCAGTGGCCCCTCCTATCTCTATCTATCAGGCAGCCCCTCGAGCAAGCCGTTTCTCGTCCCCTCTTCCGCCTTAATCAGACACGAAGTCTATGGGGTGGCTGCAATGTGTGACGAACAGTTTCGCGATCGTATGGGGGCGTACCGTCGGGGCCTACTGGCGGCCGCTACCTGCTGCGAGCTCAAAGCACTTCTGAGGCTGCCTCCGAGGATCGCCGGTTACCCTTGGATCTCTCGCACACGAGACGGAATCGGGCTGGTACGGACCCGGGCGCCGTGGGAATCGATCCGGGCTCTTCGCGAACCACCCGGGGGTGAAAGGCGACCATGACCGAACTTGGGCTAACAGTGAAACCGTTGTGGCGCCCCTCCACGGCCTGAGGTGTCTGTCAAATGTCGCGCGGCCGACCAAGTAAGGGGAGCGCGGGAAGGCGCAGGACTCTCGACGCCGCTCGTCAAGCATTCATCACCGCGATGAGGCGCGGTGACGCCGGCGCCCTGGGTTCTCTCTACGCGGTGGATGCGATAGTTGTCCCCCAGTTTTCTAAGGTTGTTCGAGGAAGAGCCTCCATCGAGAAGCTATTCCGCGATTGGCTTTCGTCGACCGGGATCCGAAAGTTTGGAGTGACGACCGAGAACATTCGGATCATCGACAACACGGCCTACGCGGTAGGTACCTATCGTATGGTCTGTGAGGGGGCTCGGGGCGGTCGGCTGAGAGACGAAGGCAAGTACCTGATGATCTACCAACGGGGTCGGAACGGGAAGTGGCAGATTGCTCGCGATATGTCTAGCTCGAGCCGACCCTAAATTGAAATCCGAGTCTCGCCGTCGTCTACCCTCGGCGAGTGCGGGCCCCCAACGCGACGTCGTATGTCACCGCAGCCAGTTCATTCGGCGATCGAGTAGGGAGCAGCCATCCGGTCACACGACGCGGGCTGCTCGAGCGTTCGATGAGACGGCCCCCCACCTATTATGACACGAAAGGCGTTGGCCGTATCCGGGAACCTACGATGAAAGTGGGATCAATACACCAAACGGTCAATCTCCCCGGAACTCCTCGGGCAGTCTACAATGCGCTGATGACGACCAAGGGCCACATCGCGTTCACCAAAGCCAAAGCAAACATCAGCCCGAGGGTTGGTGGCAAATTCATGGCGTGGGGGGGCTACATACACGGAACGAATCTCAAGCTCGTCCCCGGCAGGACGATCTATCAAACGTGGGTACCAAGCGATCCTAAGTGGCCGAAGGGCCACGAATCGAGGGTTCGGTACTCGCTCACCGCGACGCCCCGGGGAACTCGACTGACGTTCACGCACTCTCGGGTACCCACGGAACACGTGGGCCACCTGTCGTCGGGCTGGAAGGAGTCCTACTGGGACCCGCTGCGCGCTTATCTCTCCGCAAAGTAGTTCTCGATCGCCCAAGAGTGGACTTCCGCCCCTTGTCTCACTGGCGGGGATGCCAGTGGGGGCCGCGACAACCTGAAGTTACGACTCCCCCGCATCTGAGAGACTCTCGCCGCTGAGTGCAACAAGCATTGCACAGACTTCGCGGGGTCGCCCCATCGGTCGCGCAACCCACTCGGGTTCGACCGCCCGACACCCCGCCGAACAAGCGGCTTCCACACGTCCCGGCGAGTATTCAGTTGGAAATGCCGAAGGACTTCCGGAGCCTGTTTCGAAGTTCCGCGAATCGAGGATCTCCCGCCATGTTCTGGAAGGAGGGGTCTCGAAGTTCGCCTGGCGAAAGGAGTCTGCGATCGATGGAATACTCCAGCAGGGGAAAGAACCCCTCTCGATCATCGATCAGGGCATACGCGAGGGCTAGCTGGAAACTCTCACTTCGCGCTTCCGGGGAGTTACTCGCGGCGACGAGCGCCAGGGTCTCGTCGATGATTCGCGAGGCGGTTGCCCGGTCGCCAAGGTGCGCTTCGATCCGGGCCTGGAGGCTCTTGTACTCGATCTCGGAGCTCAGTCTCCGGTAGGTTCCCAGATCCCGGTAGGCATCTATCCGCTCTCCCTTGATAGATGTCAGAACGGCTCGCCCGAGGTATCCCGCGGCGAACCCGGGCTCCGTTTGAATGAGTTTCGTGCAGACTGCGAGCGATTCGTCATTGCGGCCCGCGAAGAAGTACGAGATCGCTAAGAACCAAGCTCGCCCGGCCGGAAGCGGGTCCAGCTCGTAGGCTCTTTTCGCTTCGTCCAAAGCCTCGTCCAGTCGGCCCATGCCTCGGAGGATGATCCCGTACCACTCATGGGCATCCGCGTGACTGGGGTTCATCGAGAGCGCTTTCTTGAGCTCGCCCTCGGCTCCCGGGTAGTCGTCCGCCATCATCATGAGGCCCAGGGCGACATGGGCCTCGGGCAGCGTCTCGTCCAGATCGAGAGCACGCTTTGCCAACTCTCTCGCCTGGCCGTACCCCGCCTTCCTGTCCATCCACCCGTAGTCCGCCGCTGTTGAGTAACAGTCCGCGAGCCCAGCCATCGCCCGGGCGGACTCGGAGTCGATTTTCAATGCGTCCTCGAACATGATTATCGCCTGCTCGTTCGCTTCCCGGGTCCTCTTGTTCCAAAGGGTGCGAGCTCGAAGTGAGAGCGCGTGAACCTCCGGAGTCCCGGTCCGTACTCCAGCTCGAGGTGAGGGCAACTTCAACGCCTCTGCGATTTTGCGAGCGATATCCGACTGAGTCTCGAAGACGGCGTCCATGCTGCCATCGTAACTCTGTCCCCAGAGATGGGCGTCGCTTTCTTCGTCGAGCAGTTGGACGGTGATCCGCACCCGATTTCCCGACTTCCGAACACTGCCTTCTAGGAGCTTTCCTGCCTTCAGTTCGCGGCCAATCTCGGTCATGCTCTTCGAGGTCTGCTTGTACCTCATTGCGGATGTCCGTGAAATCACGCTGAGGCCGGTAATGCCCGAAACCGTCGAAATGATCTCATCCGTCATTCCGTCGGCGAAGTACTCATCTCCAGCGGCTGGGCTGAAGTTGGCGAGGGGAAGGATCGCGATCCGGTTCCGATTGTCTTCGGACATCCCGGCGCCACCGCCACTCGCCCAAGGCAAAACGACTCGATAGATGTCGATTGAGACCTGCAGTCCTTTCAGTGCGGTAGTCGGGAGCTTCTCGAACCTTTCAGTAACCTTGTTCCGCACTTGCTCGTGGACGGCTCCCGAGACACACACGCCGCCGGGCTCGGCTGCCGGCTCGATTCGGGACGCGACATTCACCGCGTCTCCGAAGATGTCGCTCTCGCGTTGTTCGACGTCCCCCAGATGAATCCCTATCCGAAGCTGGATAGACCCTACATTCGGTTGGGAGTTCCGCTCATGCCGATGTTGTTGGATGTCGATCGCGCACTGGACAGCATGGAGGGCGCTGTCGAATTCCGCGAGAAACCCGTCGCCCATCGATTTTACTTCGCGTCCGTGATGGGCCGAGAAGAGGGGACGAACCAATCCGGCCTGCTCGTCACGTAGTTTGAGGGCCTCCGCTTCGTTGGCTTGGGCCGCGGCAGTTGAGCCGACCATGTCGGTGAACATGATGGCGGAAAGGCGACGAACCGAAGCCACGGCCCGAAACTCGCTTCCGTTAGATTAAGCCCCCGGCCTCCGGATCGGGCAGGTCTAGGGTCAGGCCACAGATTTACGTCGGTTCCGACTCGCGCTTCGCTCGGGTTGCAGCGGCGTCAGCCAACAATCGGACTATGGCCCGGCAGGACGGATGGCTGCTTTCAGCGTAAATGCAACCACAATTGCGCCCACGACCAAGGTTCGGAAGGTCCCCCCTCGGCAGCGAGCCCCGTCGCCCGCCCACACGCTTATCTCATCAAAGACATCCAAACCCCGTGGCTCCTGGACGCCGTCTCGCTGCCGTGATGTTCACCGACACGGTGGGCTATACGGCGTCCACTCAGACCAACGAGGGGCGTTCGCTGGATCAACTCCGGCAGCAGGCGGAGTTGCTTCGCCCGGTTGTGGCCATCCACCAAGGGCGTGAGATCAAGTCGACAGGGGATGGTTTCCTCGTCGAATTCGACAGCGCGTTGAAGGCCGTGCAATGCGCGATCAACCTTCAGCGCCGGCTCTACGAACGGAATTCAGAGGGTGGCCTTACTCCAATTCGGATCCGGATCGGGGTCCACCTCGGCGACGTGGTCCAGAACGGGTCGGACATTCTCGGTGACGCGGTCAATATTGCGGCCCGGATTGAACCGTTGGCCGAGCCCGGGGGTGTCTGCGTCTCCGGAGCGATCTACGACCAGGTCCGGACCAAGGTTCCGGACAAGTTCGCCAAACTCCCACCGCAGGCGATGAAGGGCCTTCAGTCCCCGATCGACGTGTATCGAGTGGTCCTCCCCTGGAGCGACGGAGGGAACGGCGGTGCGACGGGGGATTCGAGCCCGCCGGATCCCAACCGTCTCGCGGTACTCCCGTTCGCCAATATCAGCCCCGACCCCGGCGATGAGTACTTCGCCGACGGACTCACGGAAGAGCTGATTGCGAGCCTCTCGCTCGTTCCCGGGCTCAAGGTCATCGCGCGGACCTCGGTGATCGGCTACAAGAAGACCGAGAAACCTGTCTCGGCGATTGGGAAGGAACTCGGAGTCGGGACGATCGTCGAGGGCAGCGTTCGACGGGCGGCGAACCGGATCCGCGTCACGGTCCAGGTCATCGATGTCGCCACCGAAGAGCATCTCTGGACCTCGAAGTACGATGACGATCTCAACGACATTTTCGCCGTCCAGAGCGACATTGCGGCCAAGGTTGCCACTTCCCTCCCCGGGAGCCTAGAGAAGGCCCGGGCCCCGGTCCCGAAGCTCGAAAAGCCGGCGGAGACCGAAGCCTACCTTGCGTATCTCCAAGGCCAGGCCCTGATGTGGAAAACCGACGAGTCGTCGCTCCGCCAATCCGTGGCCTTCTTCGAGAAATCGATCCGACTGGACCCTGCCTTCGCGAGAGCGTACTCCGGACTCTCGCGAGCCTTCCGAGGCCTGGGTTCGGAGGGGTTCATGCCGTGGATGGACGCCATCAAGCATGGCCGGTCCGCTGCGGAGAGAGCGGCTGCGATCGATCCAGACCTCGCCGAGGCGCACGCCGTGCGGGCCGAGTTTGCGTTCATGGCCGACGAGCCTTCGGACATTCTCAACCGGGAGGTGCGCCGGGCCCTGGAGCTGAACCCGAATCTATCGGAGGGTCACTCCATACTCGCTGCAATGGCCGCGACCTTCGGTGTGGTCGAATCGTACATCGTTCAGGCCGAGGAGGCATACCACTTGGATCCGCTATCGCCCGAGAGCATTCGCCGCCTCGGCGATGCGTACTTCAACGCCGGCCAACCGGACGCGGCGGAAGCGCACTGGAAGAAGACCGCAGAGCAGGCCCCGGTGTTCTCATACCGCGGGCTCGTGGAATACTACCTACTCAAGGGGGACCTCGAGCAGGCGGAGAACTGTGTTCGGGAACTGGAACGCATCGGCCCGTCCAGCGACTATGCCTACGTATCGCGGGGATATCTCGCTGGCGTAAAGGGAGACCGGCCTTCCGCGATGAAAGTGATTGCAAAGCTCAACGATCCGAGTCTCGAAGGGAACTCGCGACGCCAATCCTCCATCGGGTTCATTTACTACGCTCTCGGGGACCTGGACCGGTTCTTCGATTGCATGAATATCGCCGCGAGGGACCATACCATACAGTTAGGCAAGATCCGACTCTCGCCATTGTTCGCCGCGGCGAGGAAAGACCCTAGGTTCCTGGAACTCCTATCGTGGTACTATTTCCCCGACACCAGTCACAAGTAAGTAGGCCCTCGTCGCCGTCGCCTCCTCGTCGCGAACAGTGGTAGTTGGGTGGTCGACGGAAGTTGCGAGGGGCGAGCTCTAACATTCGAGGAAGCCCGGGCCTAAGGACGAGTTCTGACGTCGGCCTTCGCTGAACGCCTCACTTTGGAGCCGCTGTTACTTTTTGCCCACGATGGTGGTCCATGGATCCGCGGAGAAGATGGCGCCGCACCAGTCGCAATACGCGGCGCTAAGTCCCACCAATGCGCTCATTCCTTGATAGAGAATATCGGCCCTGGGATCTATCCAGTGCTGGCAACTCGGACACTTTGGGGGTGGGTGGGGCTGCGCGGGCGTAGAACTCCAAGCGCTCCTTGACAGATTTGTCTTTGCGGGACTGACATGGGTGCAACGACTGTTGCACTCCGAAAACCGTTATCAGACGCGCCTCGATAGCTCACTGCCATGGCGCCCAAAGTGAAGCCAATTCCGAGAGGGTTTCGTACCGCGACTCACGTCATTGTCGTCGACGACGGGGCCAAGGCTCTCGATTTTTACGCAAGGGCTTTGGGAGCGAAGGAACGCAGCCGCGCCCTCGGCCCGAGCGGCAAAGTGTGGCACGCAGAGATCGAAGTCGGCGATTCCGTCCTCATGCTCAGCGACGAGTTTCCTGAGTCCGACATCAAGTCACCGCGGAGCTTGGGTGGAACGTCGTCCGGTGTATGGATGTACGTTCCCGACGTCGACGTCGCGTTCAAGACGGCCGTCGCTGCCGGAGCTAAGCCGACCCAAGAGCCTCAGACGATGTTCTGGGGAGATCGGTTTGGCTCGTTCCTAGATCCCTTTGGCCATGTCTGGACAGTAGCCACTCACGTCGAGGATGTCTCTCCCGAGGACAGGGAAAGTCGACGCGTCGCCGCGATGAAAGCGATGGGTGAGGGATCGCTGTAGTCCGATTCACCTCGATCCGCTCGCCCTGGAAGGGTGCCCGGCCAGTTCCGTGGCCAGGGCGGCTACACGACCGTGAACACCGGGGCACCGCTTCCTCCATATAACAAGCTATATGTGAGCTATGCGTCATCCACGACGCGATGGCGACAACGATTCAAATCCGGCCCGTGACCCGGGAGCGACTCGCGTCGCTCAAGGGCTCTCCCCGAGAGACCTACGATGACTTGCTCAACAAACTGATCGCTCTGGTTCCCCGGGGAGATGACGAGGGCCGCTACACCGATTCCTTCCGAATCGGCTTGCTTAACGCCCGGCTCGACGTCCGCGAAGGAAGGGTTACCGGTCATGATACCGTCAAGAAGCGGATAGGGCCCTGAAGCCGTGGTCGATCGGATGGACCGACACGGCCGTACGTGATCTTAATCGATTAGACGGCGAGATCGCACGTCGCGTCCTCACCCGCCTGGAGAGGGCAGCGACCAACCCTACCCACTACTTCACTCGGCTCGTTGGCTCGGATGAATACAAGCTCCGCATCGGTGACTACCGACTTTTCGCTCTGCTCTCCCACTCCGAGAAGTCTGTTTTGGTAGAGCGAGTGGATCATCGTTCGCGAATCTACAACCGTTAGTCTTTGCCGGCGTTGTGGAGTGGGGAATCCGCATTCTATCCGCCGCGCAGGTTTCGGATTTCGATTTCCCACATTCTTTGTTGGACTGCCTACCGCGGGCGACATTTACTCGTAAGTCAGTCTCAGCAGAGTGATTTTCCCAACTTAGGGGTCCTCGGCGGCAGATACTGCCCGCAGCCATGGGTCGATGAGCCTTGCCAATCGAGTTAGCCCGACTCGCATTTCGTCCTCATCCAACCCGATGTAGTGGACGGTCTGATCGAGAGACGTGTGCCCATAGAGATTCTTCAGTTGGACGAGATCCATCCCCGCCTTGTGAGCGAGACGCCCGAACGTTCGCCTCAGATCGTGATGCGAGACGCGCAACCTTGGCGCGGGAACCCCGCTCTCATGGATGCACGGCGCAATACGAGGTCCGCACCCGACTGGGAGAGGGGGATCACCCTTGAATTCTGGTCATCCCCCCTGGGCAAGGACCGCAGGACCTTCGCTGTCTCTGGGAACATCGGAAGGGTTCGCCACTTGCCGCCGTTCCGGCCCTTTCCTAGGACGTGGAGCCGTTGACGCCCGAAATCGATGTCTCTGGCCCGTAATCGCAGTACTTCAACTCGGCGGAGTCCGTTGAAACCCTCCAGAGCCACGAGGACCCGTTCTCGCCCTCTCGCCGACCGATACAGCTGGACCAGTTGCTCAGCCGCGAGCCATCTCCTTAGCCCAGCCGACTCGCCCGGCACCGCCCAAACTCCCCGTTTTGCCGCAATGGGGTTCCGGGACCAACGGAGAAATCGACGAAGCGCGTTGAAGTGAAGTGCGAAGGTCGCCGGGCTCCAGGGTAAGTTGCGCTTAAGGAGTTCCACGTGGCTAATCCCGAATCTTAGGGGGGTCGATGGCGGCGAAGTGACGCCCGCTCGCCGAAGAAGCGACGGTGATCGTTCGATCTCGTAAAGGATTCTTCGCTTCCATAGATCTCCGATGCCGGATTCAGTGAGATTCTCCTCTTCGAACCGGCGTACAGCAGCGGACCAGGGGGTTCGAGTTGAGTGCCTGGTCCGAAGGGTACCGGCAGTCGAGCGCCCGGCTAGTTTCACGCGGGGGGAGTCAGCTTTCCCCTTAGAGGCCTAACGAGCCTGGTGAAAGGTGGGAAGTGCCTCCGGCGGTGGCACGCCGCTCACTCGGGTTCGCCCAACGTCAAAAGGTGCAACAGTAGTCGCGCCTTCGTTCGGTAGAATCCAAGGTCAGGTGGCAGCTCGCCGAAGGTTCTTCTGCGCCCAGCGCAGGTCCCGCGAAGCGATGCTTCGCAGACCCCGGTTGTCCTTCCGATTCGCCACGTTCCGCAGGAAGTTCAGACAGCGGATCGTCACGGCGTATCCGCTGCGTCGGACCACGCTGCGGAGCGCCGAATGGCGCTTCGCCGCAGGACACTTCTCACACCAGCCCATCAGGGCACCCTCCTTCAAGTGGACATGTCGCGCCCACTTTCTCGCCTTTCGTTCCATGCCCTCACCTGCCCCCGACGCCCAACTTCTCACGCTCGACCGAGGTCGGAGTCCTCAGATGGGTCCCGCCCCGCCGCTGAGATAGAAGTACACACCGAGGACAATGAGGGCCACCCCCGCGATGAGCAGGAGCCAGTGCAGAAGCCAGGCACCAATCAGGACGATCATCCCCGCAAGGATGAGCACCACGGAGAGCGGAAAGCCATAGACCGATTGCATCGAAAAATAGTCAGCTCCTCAGCCTATTTCATTGACCAGTCACCGATTCGTTAGGACCTATGAAGGAAGGGGCGACCCCCGGTGTGGCGTCGCCGTCGAGGCGAGCTCGGCGACCCCACTCCCTGTAGTCTATCGCCGCGAGCGGGTCCATCCGTTCGAGCATCTGCTGGGCATTCTCTTGACGGCGGACGGCGCGCTGCCGTAGGATCGACATTGCCCAACGACGCAAGTTCCCAGTCGGTTACGACCCGACGCGTCGGGGACGGGAGGTACATAATCGACGTCCCCGCTGAACCGACCATGGGCGGACCCGTGACGGTGCAGGTGCGACATCTGGACGGATCGAGTGTCTCGGGCGCTCGCGTCCTGGCGATCAACCACGATGCTTGGTCAAAGCGGTACCGGAAGTGGCACGGAACCACCGACCGATCCGGCAACTGCACGTGGCGGAACCTAGGTTCTCGGACCCTCGGGAACCGTTTCGCCCTCATGGTGGTGGCCAAGGACACCGACGGCGGCCGGTGGGCGGGCGAGGCGAGTCTCGAGATCGAGGGTGAGACGACGGTCACGCTGACCGTCGCGCCGGCGACCGAGTGAGGGCGCTGTCGAATGGAGATCGTCTAAGCGGAATCACGCGGGGTCAGGAACAACGGTGAAGTTGGATGTCATTCGATCGACTCGCCATCAATCGATTCGAGGGTGCCTTCTCGAAGCCGTCCGAGCCCGTCGCCGAATTGCCCCCGTCGCGGCCGACCGACGAGCCGCCGGCCCCCGCGCTTGTTCAGCTCGCGGCCGGGCCCCCGTTCTGGGTCGCGATGGGCGTCGGCCTGCCTCCCGGGAGGAACCGCCCATGAACTGCTACAACTGTGGCACGCGACTGCTGGTCCGCGCCAACGACTGCCCGGCGTGTGGTGCTCCCCGTCCAATCGCCTCTACCAGCGCGCTGGACGGTGTCCCCGAATGGGTGGCCGCGCCCTTCCGTGAGGTCGTCCTCAGGCTACGCAGCGTCGAAACGGTCGGGGACGAACTCCTCGATCCCCTGGAAGCGGTTCGCACGACGACGCGGATCTCGAGCGCTCTCCCCCGACGAGCTCGGAACGCTACGCGTCGGCTCCTGGCCAAGGCGAAGCGCACCGGTCGACTGTCCGGGCACCAGCTCCGGACGGGTGGTCGGGCGTTCGGCCGCCGCGCGGACAGCACGGCCCACCGAATGACGGCTCAGAGCCGCTCCCTCTCGCGGAAGATCAACGGAGCCCGGCACCTTGTCGGGCAGCGCGTGCGGACCACGGCGCGCAAGACGAAGGAGGCGCTGCACCATGTCGACCCGTAAGGCTCCCCCCCCAACCTTGGGCGGGCCGTTCGATTCCCCCCGAGCGGACCCGCCGGGCCCCGCCGCCCCCAACGGCGGGGCCTACCACCCGCTACGGACCCCGTCGGGAGGGTTCGACTGGCCTCCGGGAGAGGATGTCCTCGATTCGCGCGGCGAGGATGGGTTTGACGATGAAGTCAACCTCGCCTCCCCGCACCATGCGGGAGACACGCGCGTTGTCCGGGTCCGACGCGGTGCAGATAATGATTCGGACTTCGGGGTCCTGCTTTCGGAAGAGGACCGCGAGCTCAACGCCATCCTGAGCCGACTCTGGTGACGCACTAGCCGCGCCGGAGCCCCCCGGAGCCGCGTCGGGGCCCGCGGAGCCGAGCTGGAGGTCGAGGAACACGAGGTTCGGCCGCCAGCGTGTGAACAGTTCCCTCGCCTCGACGGGGCTGCTGGCGAGGCGCAGGTTCTCCAGGTCCGACCCGAGGCGCAAGAGGATGTCCTGCAGGAGCCGTCGGGCGGACGGAGAGTCCTCGACGACGAGGATCTTGCCCGCGCGTCCCGCGGGCCCAGCGTCGCGCCGGCTCACGGCCCGTCAACCTCCGAGGTCGGTTTCCCGTCGTTCACCGGGGCTAGAGCCGCCGAGGCCGGGCCCCCAACGGAGGAGCCGAGCAGGGCAGCGACGCGCTCGAGGAGCACGACGCGTCGAATCGGCTTCGTGAGGTAGTCGCTGCAACCGGCCGCGAGCGCCTTCTCCGCGTCCCCGGGCATCGCGAAGGCGGAGAGGCCCAGAATCGGCAGGAGGCAGGTCTCTGACCGGCTCCGAAGCTCGCGGGAGAGAGTATAGCCGTCCGTCCCGGGGAGCGCCATGTCCATGAGTATCAGGTCCGGGATCCGCTGCGCGAGGGCTCGATTCGCCTCGGCAGAGTCGACGGCGGAGACCACCGTGTGCCCGTCGGATTCGAGGATTATGGTGGTCAGCTTCAGGTTCTGCGGATTGTCCTCGACGACCAGGATGTGCGCCATCAGGCCCGCACCCGTTCGTCGGCGGTCGGCCGGGTCGGAAGGTTCGGGCGAGCGAGCGGCAAGCGCACGGTGAACGTCGAGCCCTTGCCGAGCTCGCTCGCGACGCTGATGGATCCCCCCATCGCGAGGACCAGCTTCTGGGTCAACGGAAGGCCGAGCCCGGTTCCGGAGTATTTGCGCGCGGCGCCGCCGTCGAGCTGTTCGAATTCGCGGAAGATGCGGGCGAGGTCCTTGGTGGGGATCCCGATGCCGGAGTCCTGCACCTCGACCAGGAACCGGGAGGCGTCGGTCGGGGCGACCGTCAGGACGATCCGCCCCCCCTGCGGGGTGAACTTGACCGCGTTCGACAGCAGGTTGTACAGGACCTGCTTGAAGCGGAGCTCGTCCAAGACGATCCGGTCGATCTCGGAGGAGATGTCGGTTTTGAGCTCGAGCCCCCGCTCGTTGAGCTGGGGTCGGAGCGAGGAGCAGACCGCCTCCACAGCCCCCGGCGCGCTGAACAACTGCGGGTTGATCTCGAGCTTGCCGGATTCGACCTTCGCAAGGTCCAGGACGTCATTGATCAGCGAAAGGAGGTGATTCCCGCTGTTGAGGATCTCCGTGAGATACTCCCGCTGGACGTCGGAGAGACGGTTCACCTCGTCGGTGAGCAGAAAGTCCGAGAAGCCAATGATGCTGTTGAGCGGCGTGCGCAGCTCGTGCGACATGCTCGCAAGGAACTCGCTCTTGAGACGGTTCGCTTGCTCGACCTGCCGGTTCTGGACCTCGAGTTCGCGGTTTCTCAGCACTAGCTGCTCCCGCAGCCGTCGGCCCTCCGCCACGTCGCGCAGTGTCCCGATGATTCCGGTCCGGCGATCCGGCCCCTCCCGGATGATAGTGGCATTGAACGAAACGGACGCCAACTCCCCATCGGGGCGCTTAAGGCTCATGTCAAAGTCCTTGAGCCGCCCGTCCTCGAAGACGTGACGGATCGCCTCTTCGCCGCTAGCGGTCGGGGCAGTGAATTCACTGAATCGGTGACCCAGGAGCGCCTCCCGTGGCACACCGGCGAGGCGCTCCATCCCCTTGTTGACGTCCGTAAGGCGCCCCTCCAAGTCGGTCATCAAGAGCCCGTCGATCGCGGACTCGATGAGGCCCCGGTTGTGCGCCTCCGATTCCTGGAGGCGCCGGGTCAGCTCCTCCTCGCCCGTGAGGTCCTGCGAGATACTCAGATAGCCGATGGGGCGACCCCGACGATCCCGCCGGACATTGAGCACAATACGTGCGGAGAACGGCTTCTTGCCCTTGCGCAAGCGGGTGACGATGGCCTCCGCCTGCCCACGTTCGAGGGCGGCGCGGAACATCTCCTCGACACGGCCAGCCGCCAAGTCGGCCTCAGGGTACAGAAAACGGATGTTCTGGCCCACGGCTTCCCCGGGCTCGTATTCATAAATTCGGCGCGCTCCGGCGTTCCAGAGTAGGATGGTACCGTCGAGCTGAGTTGCGATGATCGAGTAGGCGGTCGAGGCGTCCAGGATGCTGGAGAGCACCGAGGCGTACTCGACATCCGGGCTCGCCGGCTTCTCGTCCGTCACGTAAGGCCCCCGACCGCTCCGGATCCACGGCCGAACCGAAGCGCCAACCCGGGTCCATCGACCCAATTTCCCCCTATTAGAGTGCTCCCTTCCCATTTGGGAATGGAGTCCTCGCCACGGTACAGACGGGCCGCTGCCCACCCCCTCTACCGAGTCGAGGACGACTTCGGCCTACGCGGCGGGGCGCGATTCGGTGGCGCCCGGCCGTGCCTTTCCCCGTAGATCACACTGTTCAAGGAAGAGAAGCACCGGGTCGGAGAGCCATGCCACTGTCCAACCCTGGTCGGTCAAGGTGTACCGCACACGGGGGGGCCAGGATTCGATGATCTCCCGGCGGATCATCCCGTGGCGTTCCAGTCCCTTCAGTTTCACGGAAAGGACCCGCGGACTAATCCCGTCGAGGGTTCGCCGCAGGTCCTCAAACCCCGAGGACGGCATCGTGTGCAGTGCGACTAAGATCTCCATCGACCATTTGCCGAAGACTGACCGAACGAGCGCGACGTCTGAGTGAGCGGACCGCGTGGGCGCGCGCGCGGAGGCCATCAGGTCATTGACCCGTTCGACAAGTCGGACCGCCGCCTCCCGAAATTCACGGAAGCAGATGTCGACCTCCTCCCAGGGGGTGTCCGGCACGGAAGGAACGACGGGCTTTGCGACCGACCGCACCCGGTCAGTACGGGCACGCGTCATCAACTCGGCCGACGCGTCTCGGACGATATAACCCTCGGGTCGCTGCCCGGGATCGACCCCCTTGGTCCCCCCTCGCCTCCGGCCCATCGATGCCAACTCGGGATGGGATAGGTTCGTCAAAACGATACCCGGTCGGTAACGGCCTTGGCACTTCGTCAGCGGTCGGTTAAGAGCCGAGTCCCCGTCGGAGGGTTCGGAGGGATGGATCGGATGAGGCCACCGTGCACCGTCCCTCCAACGACTTTCCCTGGGGCGCGCACCGCTCTCGCTGGTGCACAGATGGCGTCCAGGGTTGCATCACGAGCCAACAGAAAGGGAGGAAACGAAAACCATGGAAGCGAGTGACAGCCCGCCGAGCGATCCAAACCACCAGGCACTGTACCGCTGCGAGGTTTGCGCCGCGAGTTTCTCGAACGAAGGCACTCTCCGTTCCCATCAGAAGCTCCAGCACGGGGACGCGCCAGATTCCTTTGAACTTCGAGCCCCAATGGTTCCCCGTGTGCCGAGGGCCCGTCCGTTGGACTGGTTCGCTCCGCCGGGAGTGCGAGACGGACGCGACGCAGATGGCCCCACCCCACAGTCCGACCGTCGCTACGCCGTCGAAACGGCGGAACCAGAGGGAACGAAGGTCGATGAGAACCTCCTGCCCCAGGAAGATCGCGACCCCGTACGCGCTGGGACCGAGAAGGAGCTAGCGACCCCGTTCACCCCGTATTCCGAGTTCGTTCGCTCGAACGGACGCAGGCTCTGGCGTAGACGAAGCTCCGGCCGTCAAATAGCTCGCAGTTAAGGTGACAAGAACATGGGCGGTTACGCTACCCCCAGGTTGCCGCTGGGCGTCGCAGTCCTAGCGGTGCTTACCGGGATCTTCGGGGCGATAGTGCTCCTCGCAGGCCTCGTCGTCGTACTCGTCGCGCTTCTCGTCCTTGCCTCGGCCGGTTATGCCGCGACGTTTGGCGTCGGGGCGATCGCGGGCCTGATCTTATTCACGGTCGGAGCGATCATCCTCGCGATCGCGTTTGGCCTCTGGGACCAGGAGTTGTGGGCGTTCGTGCTCGCTCTCATCGCCACTGGGGCAGCGGTCGTCTGGTTCATCGTGCTGCCACTGCTGGGAGGTGGCGGGCTCGCGTCGATTCTGACGCTGCCCGGGATCTTCTCGGGCGTGCTGTTCGTATACCTCTTGGCGGTGCAGGACGCCTTTTGGTAACCACTTCCTCGCCACGGTCCCCGAGCCGGACCCCGTCTCATACGACCGCCCGGCTCGGGCGATGGTTTCCCAAGACTCTTGATCACCGACGACGGGGCCAAAGTGGCTCCGCTTCTACTTCGCGCGACGCAGCTGATGGAGTGTTACCCCATTTCGGAACGTCCACGACCGAACGTGATGCAAGCTTCGCTGCCGCGCTAAGTGTCCGAACAGGCGGTTTCGCGTCTGACCCACAATCGTTGGGACCACAGACAGGAGATACTCATCGACCAGATCTCGCTCGATCAACGTTCGGGGGAAGTCAACTCCGCCCGGGACCAACATGTTCTTTCCGGGTAGTCGCTTGAGCCGGGCGATTTCCCGCCCAACGTCTCCGCGCACGATGGTCGAGTTGTTCCAATCCGCCTTTGGGAGCGTCTTCGAGAAGACGACCTTAGGGGTCTCGTGAAGAGATCTCGCCTGGGCTTTCCAATCCTTCGGAGCCTTCGGATCGGTCGCGACGTTCGGCCAGAAGCCTGCGAACTGTTTGTAGGTCCCTTTCCCCATGAGGAGCGTGTCGACTTCGGACGCCCCGGTCAACGCGAACGCTCTTTCCAATTCCTTCCAATAGGGTCGGTCCTCTATGGGAACGAACCCGTTCTTACTGTCCGCGAATCCGTCCAGGGTCGTGTGCATTTGAAGAATGACGTTCCGCTGCGCCATCGCCTTCCGCCCGGTTGCGGCAACTGTCCGTTCCTTAAGTGTCCAACTCCCGCGGGGCTTCCCTCGAGAGTTTTTCCCGAATTTCGATGAGAACGTGGCACAGTGTCACACCTAGTTGGCTCCCCTCTCCGGAGAGGAGTGCCGTTCGTCCGGGAATGGGCTCCCTCCGGCTCGGAGATCCCCTAGGTTTCTGGGGTCTCAAGTCAAGGTGGGTGAAAAGGTCCTTGCACTCACTGTCGGCTCCCGGAGGCGCGACCCGCAACACCACGGGCACGCGGGAACGGCCTTCTATCGTTGACCTCTTTAGCAGAGAGCATCTTGGGTAGGCCGAGGACGCAATGACAGAAGTAATCGAGGGCATGGCAGCGGTGTCGGTGCACATCCGAGACATCGAGCGAGCGCGAAAGTTCTATTCCGAGGTCTTGGGCCTCAAGGAGAACTCCTTCACTGCGGCCGCATCTCGAGCTGCCTTCGCGATACCGGGCACGACGACGGAGCTAACCATGCACATTCAGGCGGAGGGCGAAGGCGGTCGAGAGCCCGGGACCGTAACAGGGATCGTCTTCACGCATCACGACCCGAAGGCGGCTTGCGCGGAGATTCGCAAACGAGGCGGCTCGATTGTTAACGAGCCGGAGACGTTCCAATCCGCCCTAGGAATGCAAACTCGGGGTGTGTTCTCCGATCCCGACGGCAATGAGTTCGTGATTCGTTATATCGAGAAGGCACCCTAGCCCAAGGTGTAGCGAGTCAACTCAAGGGTGTCCATCCGCTACTGGAGCCAGCTCAGACGACGGCCGGCGGATCCGGCCCTCCAGCCAAGGAGCGAGGATTGCTCTTCGATCTATGGTCGACCCGATAATGCCGCTGTCCCGGGTTCGAAGAATTCGTCGAGATAAGCCGTCCTCGCCTGTCAGTCTCTCGGCTTATTTACTGCCGCTAAGGTTGGCAGGCTTTCATACACAAGGGTGCAACGGTCCTCACACCCACAACTGTAATTCAAGGACGTAGAATCGAGAGGCAGATTGAAGCGACCAAGGGGCGACGGAGTCGACCGCGTTGACAGGTATCTGGCTCGAGTGCCCGCAAGCTCACGTCCAGCCCTCCAACGTTTGCGAGATCTAATTCGGGAAGCCGCGCCCGATGCGGAGGAAGTCATCAGCTACGGCATTCCCGCATTTCGGCAAGGGCGGATCATGGTCCACTACTCCGCCTTCAAAGGTCACTGCAGCTTCTTCGCAGGTCGCACCGCAATCCTAGCCAAATTCTCCAAAGAGACGCGACCGTTTCTCTTCGGAAAGACGACACTGCGCTTCACTCCTGAACGGCCCATTCCTGCAACTCTGATAAAGCGCATCGTTCGGGAGCGGATCGCAACAGTCTCCGCCGAGAAGGCTAAGGCAGGAAGTCCAACTTCGCTCGCTCGAAAACAAAAATTGCGCCCCTATTCGCGGGCCACTGACCATCCCGAAGAGTATGCAAGGGTCCTCGCGTCCCTTTAGTGCTGACCCGCCACACGTGGAGTAGCCACTGCGCGCGCCAGAGGACCTACGGACGATAACAGGGCGATTCTAACCGCCCATCTCACGCTACGAGTCCGTCTGGGTGCTTAGCGCAGTCGAACCGCCAACCCTCAGGGTTGCCGGGGTGATTGGTAGAGTCCAACGACATTTCCCTCGGTGTCCCTAAAATAGGCCGTCCAGCCCATGTTTCCGGGAATCTCTTCCTTTCCGCGGGTGATCTTACCCCCGTTCTTCTCGACCGTCTTGATCGCGGCGCCCAGGTCATCCACAATGATCGTCACTACCGGATGTTCGAGGGGACCACCACGCTTGCCGATGCCGCCGCCGATGTACCCGGGTTCCTTGGGCATTCCTTTCTCATCGGCCGCGCCCGTTTGCACCATCGTGTAGTCCATTCCGGGCAGCTGAGTCATGTTCCAACCAAAGGTGGACGAGTAGAACTTGCGCGCTCTTTCGGTGTTTTCCGCGGGTAGCTCAAAATGTCCGACTTCGCCGCTCATGAGTCTTCGAAGAGGCCATTGACTCGAGCCTTAAAAGGCCTCGAGGAGGTCATGAAACGGGTTTGCACTTGGTCTCCAGAGTTTGATTGACTTTGCAACAAGTTTGGGCTGGGTGGAGCCTCACGGCTCGGTGCAATCGTCGTTGCGCCTCGGGCCCGTTAGGCATAGTAAGGAGGCTCGCCTCGACCTTCCCATGTGTCACACGGACGAGTCCAGGGCTCCGGAGCCCCCGCGCCGGGGACCCGTCGGCGAACATGGTGAGCTCGAGCTCAGCACGCAGGACGGGAACCGGTTTCGTGCGTTCCGCGCGTATCCAGCGACGGCGCCGGTGGGCGGCATGATCATTCTGCCCGACGTTCGGGGGCTACACCCCTACTACGAGGATCTCGCGATGCGGTTCGCCGAAGCCGGATTCTCCACCATAGCGCTCGACTACTTCGGGCGGAGCGCGGGCATCGGGAAGCGAGACGACTCGTTCGACTGGAAGACACACTTTCAGAAGACGACACCCGAGGGAATAGCCCACGATGTACGGGCCGCGGTCGGGCGGCTCCGGGCTGACCCCGAGGGCGCGAAGCTCCCGATCTTCACTGTTGGCTTCTGCTTCGGCGGCTCCAACTCCTGGAGGCAGTCCGGCGAAGGCCACGGACTCGCCGGCTGCATCGGGTTCTACGGCGGGCACCCCATGGAGCGGGCCGGCTCGGCTATCCCGAAGATGACCGCCCCTCTGTTGATGCTGCTCGCCGGGGCCGATCAGGGGACGCCACCTTCTGAATTCGAAGTCTTTGCAAAACAAGTCCGAGAGCACGGGGTCGACGTCGAATCCCACACTTACCCTGGTGCACCGCACAGCTACTTCGACCGCTCGTTCGCCGACCACCGTGAGGCGTGTAAGCATTCCTGGAAGCGAATCCTCGATTTCACCAGTCGAAATTCGGCCGAGAAGTGAGCCCTCACGGTATCGCCGGTTTGATCTGAGGGAGCGACGACCCTTGCGCACCGTGGGAGTCCACGGCCGCCTTCGACGCCACGATCTCCAACATTCTAGATATCCGCGCTCCGCTGTAGGGTCTCGAGGGGAGAGTTGACGAGTCCGCAGTCCGGAATCTTTGCGGTCGGGACCGCGTCGCATGCCTACCTCGAGTTCGACTTGCGGCCGGGTGCTAGCATTCGGGCGTTGGTAACCGCAATCGCGGATCTGCGTGTTCCGGGGACCACGATGGCTGGAATAAATGTAGTCTCCGGATTCCGGCCCGAGTCTTGGCGAGAGATTCGCCCCAACGGCATCCCACGCGGAGTGAGCGGGTTCAATCAGGAGATTCGAGGAACCGAGGGGTTCGTCATGCCGGCCACTCAACACGATGCTATCCTCTGGCTGTCGGGTAGCTCGACCGATCTGGTGTTTGACGCGGCCCGTAGCGTGATCCGCGCCCTCGCGTCGGTTGCCCCGGTCGTGGAGGAGGAGACCTCGTGGGCGTACCACCACGACCGCGACCTGACCGGGTTCATCGATGGCACAGAGAATCCAACGTTGCTCGATGCTCCGCGGGTCGCCCTGGTCGAGGACGGAGCACCCGGGGGAGGCGGGAGCGTTTTGCTCCTCCAGAAGTGGAGGCATGAGATCGCGGCGTGGGAGGCGCTCACTACCTGTGCTGTAGCAGGACATCTGGCCGCCTGAATTGTCAGGACATATGGCCGGCCCCGGGAAGGGGTGGCCGTGGTCAGGGAAGATGTCCGGTTCCGTCTACAAGTGGTCAAACATCACCTGGAGCGAGGTATCCGCTCCGCCGAGATCTGCAAGATCTTTGGGGTTTCCGGCCGTACGCTGAGACGCTGGTGCCAAAGGTACCGAGAGGAAGGGACCGAAGGACTCCGGGAGGAGTCGCGTCGACCCCGCCGGAGCCCCAATCGGATCCATGGGAGCCTCGCCAATCGCATCCTCCAACTGCGGCGCCAACACCCCGCCTGGGGTGCCCTCCGACTTCACGCCCTACTGAAGAGGCGCGGCACTTCGGTGAGTTCCAGCACGGTCCACCGCCTCCTGAAGCGCCACGGGTTCATGGTTCGTGTCGTCAAGAAGCCCCAGTCGTTCAAGCGGTTCCAGCGGCGTCACGTCGATTCGCTCTGGCAAGTGGACGTCTACAAGTTCCGAATCGCCGGGGTACCGGGACACATCTACGTCCACACCATCCTCGATGACCGGTCTCGGTTCCTCGTGATGGCTCGCGCCTATCGACGGGAACGGACGATCGAGGCCGCGAACAATCTCTGGTGGGCACTCAAGAAGGGGAGGGCACCCAAGGCGATCTATGTGGACAACGGGAGCTGCTTCATCTCGAGGGAGTTCCGAGAGTACTGCGAGGGGTGGGGAATCCAGGTGATCTATGGGCGACCGTACAATCCTCAAGGCCGCGGGAAGCTCGAGCGGTTCCACGGGATCCTGACCCAGGAGCTCGTAGGGCGGGTCCACTTCCGCTCGCTCGGCCACTTCCGTCGAGAGCTCTACCGGTGGCGAGGTCGGTACAACCACCAGCGGATCCATGGAGGGATTGGTTGGCAGACCCCCGGAGAGGCGTACAGCGACCGCAAGCTGATGAGCCGAGCCGCGTTCACGAAGGCTTGAGGGCGGCCAGATCTCCTGACAAGTCAAGGGGCCACATGTCCTGACACACTACAACTACCTCAGATCAGGAGCGGGTGATCGGGAGGACGAAGTCGGACAGCACCGAGTTAGATCCCAAGCCTTCGACCGCCCATGCCGCGCGAACCGATCAGGACACATTCGGAGAGATCTTTCGCCGGAACATGCCGTATGGGACGACGACCCGACACGGTACCATGTTCGTGGGGTTCAGCGCGGATCAGTTGCGTCTTTCAAAGATGCTCGAAAGCATGGCGGGCGCGACGGACGGAGTGCGCGACGCGCTGACGCGCTTTTCGACCCCGCTCACCGGAGCGTACTACTTTGTCCCCTCGGCCGACGCGCTACGCGAATTTGAGACGCCGGAACCCGGCTCCTAGCCACCGGCCCTCGTCGAGTGCTTCGGAAATGGTGCGTTTGCCCCGACCGGAAGCGGTCGGACATTTCACCCGCGGGACCGTCCACCGGCGGTGTGCGGAACCTGAATTGGTCACATAGTAGGTCCGATGGAGCTCACGGACCCGATTTGCCCAAGGTATCCTTTCACTCACCTACCCATTGATATCGGCCGATCTGCATGCCTCGACAGCCGTGCCGAAAACCCCCCCGCAGGTTCCGTGCGACGCCGCTGCAAACCTCGGGACGAAGTACCTCGCGTTCCGAGCGGGAGAGAACGCCATCAACAAGTCATTGACCCACGCGGTACCTATCGGGGCGAAGGCGTAGAGGATAGAAGATGAGGAGAAAAATCACCGCAAGTATGTATATGACCCTGGACGGCCGCGGCGCGTTCCCGAAGTACCCGGGTTGGGACAGACAGACCACCGAAGCCAACGAAATGTGGCGCGAGATGTGGTTGAACCGGTTCGACGATGTCACCACCGTCATCATGGGCCGGAGGTCGTTCGTAGGTCACCGGCGCGTCTGGACCGAGAAAGCTCGAAAACCGACCGACCCGAAGTACCTCGTCGATTACTCTCGGTGGCTGGATCACGTCGACAAAGTCTGTCTGTCGAACCGCTTGAAGGCTCCGGGATGGGAGAATTCCCGGATCATGAAGGGCGATCTTTCCAAGATCGTTGCGAAGCTGAAGCGCGAGAAGGGCGGGAACATCATCGCAGAAGGAGGTCCGCGATTGATCCTCGAGTTCCTCCGTCGGGGGCTCGCGGACGACTACTGGGCCGTGGTGCAGCCGGTGGTCTACGGCAAGGGGCCCCAGTACTGGGGTCCGATGAAAGCGCAAGCGACCCTCAAGCTCCTCTCTTCGACGACCATGGAAGACGGAGAGTTGATGCTCCACTACGAGACCGTTCGAGGGTTCCGCGCCTAGTGCGACCCGGTGATCGTCGGGACCTGGGAGCGCACCGAGTAATCCACGTCGCGGGCTGCAGCAGAACCTCTTCGTTGATGAACGCCATCCCACATCGCGTAACTCGGGTCGTCCTCCCCCCGGTTGCAACCGCAACCAGACACCGTTGGGCGCAGGAGTAGCCGCGCCCACTCAGATGGACACAGCCGGGACCGGACCGCTCGGCCTAGCGGTCGCCGCACGAGCGCGTATGCGTCGGGCGGCCACCACGATGCACGCGATGTAGACTCCTGCCGCAAACCAATCTCCTTGGGGGATGTCGTGGACGGCAATGGCGGTTGTGAGTGGGATCAACATCACGCCGGTCAGGACGCTAAGCGTCTGAATCTCCGTCAGGGAGTAGCGCTCGAAGAATCGGATGGCAAGAAACGCAAACCCGACCGGGTAAATTATGGCGATGACCGCGGCTTCGGGCCCCAGTCTCCAGAGTAACATGCCCGGAACCCAGTCCGGCACGAACGGAACGGGAAAGAACGCCAGTACCGGAATGAAGGTTACGAAGAAGAAAACCAAGGACGCCATGATCAGAGGGGCCGGCCGCGAGAACCGCCCGCGGAGCTCGTGAGCCGGATCTGGGATCGGCAGCCGTCGCGCCAGGTAGATTCCGAGGACGAGTATCCCGGCCGGGAGCACCATGAGCGGAAGAAGGGCACGGAAGGTCGCGCTGAACAACGACTGGAGCGTGAGGATTCCGAGCACTTCGAAGAGGACGAGCGCGATGAACCAGCGAATGGTGCGTTCGCTAAGGAATCGCACGTGGCGAGTTTCAGGGAAAATCAAGAAGCTCAGGACAACGGGAACTGAGATGCTGACGATCATGTGAAAGAGGGTGATCTCTGTCACCCAGGGCCAGTTGATCCCGATCCACCGGCCCTCTCCTCCGCCGAGGACGGGCGAGTTCGGGTTCACTGCGAAGTACGTCTTGGCGAGGAGCCCCTCGTTCAGGGCACCGTACGAGATACCCAGCGCGAGGAGTGATGCGATCCACTTGTTCCAGGCGACCACGGCCTCCCGGATCAAGAGCACCGGAAAGGCGTAGCTTGGCCAAGTGAGGAGGAAGAAAGTAAACGCCGCCGACGGCACAGTGACCGCGGCTCCAAACGAGGTGGAGCCGGTGAGGAATTCAACGCAAGGAGTGAGAAAGACTAGGAAGAGAATGGGTCGAGCGTTCCTCATGCTTTAGGGAAAGCTCCTACCGAATCTAAGGGAGTATCTGCGCACCGCGGGTTCGGTCCGTTCAACCTGCAACAGTCAGTCCAACGAGTCATCGGACGGGCTGGCCGCTGCTGTCCTCGACCTCCCGTGCTAAACTCCCCTCATTCGACAAGATGCGGTTGGCGTGAAGAGTCGCCCGCGCTTTCAGAGGGCCGATTTTGGCACCTTCAGGAGCTTGCGAGGATCCCTTCGCCCTAGGGGTTAACTATCCTTTCTCCGGTTGCCCCCGCATGGAAGGACCGCTTGCGCTCCGCGCAGTGGATTCTGTCGACATTACCCTCCTGGTCGACAACTCGATAGACGCATTGCTCGCGAGCGACGAACGGGCCCAGCGACCGCCCTTGGCTCGTGACTGGCTCGAACGTCCTCAATTGCGGGCGGAACACGGTTTCTCGGCCCTCGTGAGGATTCGAAGTGACGGGAGGGAGACCGCTCTGCTCTACGACGCAGGGCTGACACCGGACACCCTTTTGCACAACCTCGAGGCTTTGGAAATCCGAGTCGACGACCTTCAGGCGATTGTCCTTTCCCATGGACATGGCGACCACCACGGGGGTTTGGAGGGACTGATCCGAAAGGTGGGACGCAAACGACTTCCGCTCGTTCTCCACCCGGACGCTTGGAAAACCCGAAAGATCGTTTTTCCGACCGGGGCGGAGATTGACATGCCGCCGCCGGATCGAAGCGCGCTGATGCGGCACGACGTCGAGATGCTCGAACTGGAGGGTCCTTCCCTCCTCGTGGGCGACTCCGCGCTGGTCTCGGGTAAGGTAGAACGAACGACCGACTTTGAGCACGGGATTCCCCTTCAATGGGCCCGAGGGGCGAGCGGATGGGAACCGGACAAGATGGTGTGGGACGACCAGAACCTGATCTGTCACGTGAAGGGCAAAGGTCTCGTCGTCATTTCGGGATGCAGTCATGCCGGAGCCATCAATATTCTGAGGAACGCGAAGCGAATCACCGGCGTCGACTCGATTTACGCTTTCGTCGGTGGGCTCCATCTCACCGGAGGAATCTTTGAAGCCATCATCCCCCAGACCATCGCCGAACTCGGGGCAATCGGACCCGACTACATCGTTCCCGGTCACTGCACGGGTTGGAAGGCCCAGCAAGAACTGGGTCGCCGGATGCCCGGCGTGTACCTTCAACCGAGTGTTGGCACCCGATTCCACTTCGCTTAGCCGTAGTGCGAGTCGATTCGAGGGGAGGCCGCGGATAGAGAGGCGAATACGGAGGCGCCGGCAACTGAAACTGGTCCAGCTAAGGCGCCCCGCGACGTGGGTCCGTGGCCGACAGGTAGCTCCGACGGGTCAGGTACGGTCCGGCGCTTGCCAGTCGAATGCGGCCTTCTTTTGGACGGTCGCCTGGTCATAGTCGTGCAGTCCGCCGGCGCCGACCATCCGCTCTAGCGCGACGACCCGAACGTAAAGTCCCCGAATCTCTTTCTCGAGCTGGGCAAAACGGGCCTCGACCTCCGGACTGAGCGGAACGGCCATTGAAGAACAATCGACTCCTTGCAGATAAGGGTGCGGTGCAGGGTAGCGGGGTACGGCGACGCCCGTGCCCCTCGCATGGCATTCCGCGACTTCGACGAACGTCGGCGATCGACGGCAAGCTCTCCACTATAGCATCAGCCGGAGGCCATCTTCAGTGCCTGGGCCGCCCGTAGAGCAGCCTGGGCGCGCCCCCGCATGGTCCTGACTCCTCGAACCTACCGGGGTGACTCTCCACGGGATGCGCAGTCGGGAGTGGGGAGGTCAATGTTCTGGGGGTCCATCCTACTCGGCGAAAGCCATCTCCATTGCTGGTCTCAGGCGTGGTACAGCGTTCAGCCGCCGCAGCTCCTTCCTGGTCACCCACGCGAAGTCGCAGTGCTCACCAAGGTCGAGTTTAGGCGGCGCTCGTGACCTCGTCGTACACACGAAGCACGATACGATACTGAGGAACGACTTCTCGTTCCGAACACGGACCACTTCGGACGATACGTGAACCGGAAGGCCAACACGGGCGTTGTAACCCGTCTCCGCACGCACCGCCCGAACCAGAGTTAACTCGATCGTTCCCCCCCTCCCAACTCCGCCCCCCGGAAGGTCCCACATCCCTGGCCAGAGGTCAAGGTCGTCGCGGCGTCGCAAGAGCAAGAGGCGACCGTCTCTGACAATCACCCCTTTGCTGGCTACTCTTGCCGAGAGGTAACGCTGCACCTTGGGCCTCGAGCCGGGAGGGGCAATATAGACTTACGTCAGCCAGTGGCACCCGAGGAAACCTCAACTGATGCAGTCGACGGGGACTAGAACGCCCCCCTCTCGTCAGAAATAATCAAGGCATCAAGTCTACCGTCAGTAGTCTCTCAACTAAAACGATTGGTTGCAATAGTCCTCGCACCCCACTCCGCCCGATGAGTCCCGGGAGGTCGGGTGACGCAGAAAAGGCGTCGTTCCTCCGTCAATCCTTTCACTGGTAACAATCCTCGGTCGATGCTCTCCCGCGTTCAAACTTCCCTCGCTCGAAAGCGTGCGATTGCCTTGAAGGGAGCCGGGCGCGCTCAAAGGGCCCTCTGCGGTCTGGGAGCCGGCGCGCCGACCTAGGGGGGATCCCGGCGGTGCACTCGGTCCGAGCACACGACTCTGAAAACTACGGGCTCGTTCCCCGGAGGCGGGCGGTGATCTCTCGAGCCTCCTGCTGGAAGCGTTCCGTTCGCTCCCCCTGCCCTGCCTCGCGACTCGCGTCTCCGAGTCGCACGAGAGTCCGCGCGAGCTCCGCGACGTTCCCCGACTTCCGGAACCACTCGACGGCCTCCTCGAGTCGCACGACCGCGTCCGCAGTCCGGCCTTGCCGTCGCGCCAACTCGCCCTGGACCCGCTGGTCAAGGCCAAGAACGAACGGATTGCGGAGGATCGTGGCGACCTGGTGCAGCTCGCTCGCGAGCCGCGCGACGTCCTCAGTCGCAGTCGGCTCCCGGGAACCCTCCAGCAAGGTTTCCGCCAGAGCGGCCCGGATCCCGAGAGGGATACGCCCCCTGAGCGCCGATAGGTCCGTCAGGGGGCTGACCTCCGCGGCGATCGCCTGCTTAAGGACGGCGGCGGCCTCGCTCAGCTCTCCTCGCTGACGGTGGAGCTCGCTGAGCGGGATCGCCCGGGTTGCGAAATTCGCGTAACCTTGGGGGTTCGCTTCGGTCCGTGACAGGTGACGAGCTGCCTGGTCCAAATCTCCCCGCAGGAGCGCCAGCTCGGCCGACCTGATTTCGAAATTGAAATTGCGGGAGTCGGCCGGGAGATCCAGCAGCTCGCGAACGCGGGCCAACTCCTGCTCGGCTCGCGGAACGTCTCCGATCCACAGCAGCGCGAGGACCGTCCGTGACAACCGGACGTAGGCTTCGTCGGTCCGGTTCCGAATTTGTTGTGTCGCCTCGGCCGCGCTCTCCGCCCAGCGGAGGGCGCTCGGCGCATCGGAGGCTACCCAAAGGCTCGCAACACTCAGATTGTTCCGGGCCATGAAGACCTGCTCCCAGTCCTCCCTACCCGGCTGCGAGAAGTACTTCTCCTTCGCCTCGAGGTACTCGAAGACCTTCTCCTTCTCGCCCAGGGGGACCGTCATCGCGAGCTCATCGTAGCTCATCATCTCGGCGTCCCGGTCCCCGATCGCCTGCGCCACCTCGATCGCCTTCTCGGCCATCGAGCGCCCTTCGGCTCGTCGGCCCTGCTCACCGAGTCGGATGGACCAAAGACCGTAGAGCAGCACGAGCTCCCGGCTGGGAGGAATGCTCTCGAGCAGCCGGCGACCGGCCTCCAACAACTCCTCGACTCGATGAGGCTGTCCGGCAGCGAGCCCGGGGTTCAACCGGATCCGGTCCGCCAGCTGATGGCAGAGGGACCCGGCTTTGAGCGCGTCGCCCGTCGCTTCGTAGAGTCGGATTGCTGCCTCCCACTCCCCGACGGCCCGCTCCGTCCGACCGAGCGCGAACTGGGTGCGACCGAGGCCATCCAGCACCCGGGCCCGGACCCCGTCGTCCGGGGCCTCCTCCAACAGCTCGAGTGCCGTTCGGTACTGCCGCTCCGCCTCGTCAAACCCGTAGAGTTTCGCCCACCGGCCGGCGGCGAGCACCGAATACTCTCGGGCCTTCAGATGGTCGTGACCTTCCCGATAGTGATAGGCCAGATCCCCTGCGAATTCCTCACGACGAGTTCCCGCGATCCCTTCCAAGACCTGCCCCGCCTTTCGGTGGTACCGGACCCTCCGCATCGAGAGGATCTCCTCGTAGAGCACCCGCTGGAGCTGTGGGTCCGCGAACGAGAGCGACTGAAGATGGGTCGGGCTTTTCGTCTCCTCCAGGACGCCGGCTCGAACCATTCGCTCCAACTGTTCGAGGAGTCTCTCCTCATCCATTCCACTTACGTCTCGCAAAAGGTCGACCGGGAACTCAACCCCGAGAACGGCCGCCACCCGAAGGGTAGACTGCGTTGGCTCGTCCAATCGGTTGAACCGCTGCTTCACGACGTCCCGGACGGTCCTCGGGATCGCTATCTGACCGACCTCCTTGCGCTCCCAACGCCCCTCGTCGGTCCGATAGATCGCCCCTTCCTCGACCAGCGAGCGGAGCACCTCCTCAACGAAGTACGGATTTCCTCCGGTTCGCTCGTGGATCAAGCTCGCGAACTCGTCGGAGATTGGCTCGGTCTCACCGAAAGTCCTTTGGATCATCGCCCCCACCGACGCCCGGTTCAGTCGGCGAATCGCCATATTCGCAAGGAGATGGTTCTTTTCCAGATACCGGAGGACGCCAGCGACCCGGGGGTTCTCCTCTGCGTCGAGCTCGTGGCTGGTCCCGAGCAGGAAGAGACGGTGCCGGGCGACCGACCGGATGGCGTACTCGAAAAGGCTCAGCGAGGCCGGGTCGGCCCACTGGAGGTCCTCGAAGAGGAGCAGTAACGGGGTTTCTTGCGATAGATTGACGAAGAACTGGCTCACGCCCTCGTAGAAACGGGCGCGCGCCGCTTCCGGGTCGCTGGCAGGGCTCGGGGGGATCGAACCGACCTTGTCCGCGAGCTCGGGGACGATTTTCGATACCTCCCCAGCGACCGCCCAGCCGACCCGCTGGACCAGCGGAAGGGGGGCGTCGCGCAGGAACGTCTGGATCATCTCGACCCAGTGCGAGTACGGTAGCGCGCCTTCTCCCGGGAACGCGCGACCTCGAAGAGCGCGGACCCCGGCCTGCTCGGCCGACCGGATCGCTTCCTCGGCTAGTCGCGTCTTCCCGACCCCCGATTCTCCGACCAGAACGAGCGCCGAACCTTCCCCCTTCACCGCTCGTTCTACTGCCTTTCGAAGGTGTTCCTGCTCCTCTGGCCGGGCCACCCAAGGGGTCTTTGGACTGAGCGAGGTGACCATCCACGGGAGTTCGACCCGGTAGAGCGCCACCGGGAACTCGATGTTTTTGAGCGAGGGAGTCCCGAGGGGCTCGAAGGCAAGCGCGATCTTGTTCCGGACCTGATTGTAAACGTCCCCCGAGACGCAGATCCCTCCGGGCTCGGCCATCGGCTCGACCCGCGAGACGATGTTGACTGCGTCGCCATAGATGTCCCCGTTCTGGTGCTCGACGTCCCCGACATGCAGTCCGATTCGAAGTTCGATCTTGCCGCTAGGAGTTCTCGTGTTCCGCGCGTGCAGTGATTTTTGGATCGCTTCCGCGCAGCGGGTCGCGTCGAGGGCATTGGCGAACTCGACCAGGAACGCATCCCCGATCGTTTTGACCTCGCGTCCGAAGTGATCCCGAAGGAGAGGGCGAACGATCTGCCGGTGCTCTTCGAGGAGGCGTAGCGCGGCGGCCTCGTCGCGCTGGGTGAGGGCGGTGTAGCCGACGAGGTCGGTGAGCATCACCGCCGAAAGGCGCCGGTCGCCGTCGGGCACGCCGGGTCGGAGTTCGGCTGTGTGTCTTAATGGATTCGACTCGGGATCGTGTTACCTCAACGCGACCGAGTCCTCCCCAGCCAAGACCTCGTTGGGGGCGCGAGGTCGGCTGCCCCGGAAACCGCTCGTAGCGCGGACAACGGACCCCTTTTCGAACATGCTTAATCTCTCAAGTGAGACGATTGGTTTCACTAGTCATCGCACCCACTACCCCTTAGAGATAGAGGGTCTGAGCAGACTTTCGAATACACGGGGGTCAAATACGGATCGATTGGCGGCGTGACCGGCTCAGAGTCAATGGCTCGACTCGGGAGACCCGCCCATGTCGAAACCTCTCACGTTCCCCACGAGTGAGAGGCGGTCCGACTCGACCGGTGAGACTGTCCGGCCCCCCACCACCGTTGCATCTCTAGCGCGTCGGCAAAGAGCAGCTCACAACGAAGGTCCCGACGCCGCTCCGTTGGTGGAGCGCCGCCAGAGGTACGAACCGTGTGTTCTTAAGAAGGGCTCGAATCCAACCGCGATGCCGTCGCGACAGACCTGGCTTACTCTGGTCCTTATCACCGCCGGAGTGGAGATGCTCCTCCTCGTAGCCCAGTACTTCTCTGGGTTATGGACGAATGTCTACGCGCCTGCGATGTTCACCTCAAACTCGGCTTTTCCATCACTCAACGCCCACTACTTCATCGGCTTCGCTCTTTTCTTTGTCGGAATAGTCGTGGTGATCCTCGCAGGGCTCTCTCGGAACTGGCGACTGATCCTGGGCGGCATCGTGGTCGTCGTTGCGGTGCTCCTCGCCGGCATCTTCGGGTCCGCCTTTGTAGGCAGCTCCCCGAACAACCCCATCGACTCCTTCGCCATGGGAGCCATGTTCCTCGTGGCACTGTTCGCGAATTCCGCGATCCTTATGGTCGGGTCGCGGGCTCGTCGTCCACTGGGTTCCCCTGCTACGGCTGCCCGAGTCGAGCCGGGCCCCGCGTGACTTCAGGCCGGCGGTAGGGTCTTCCTCTGTAGGGGGGCCTTCGCCGAGGAAATTGTTTCGTTCGGAGTGACCGGAGATCGAGTCCTCCGGTGCGGCCATGACTTCGGCACGGCCGATTCGCTACCGCGCGTCGGTGGCGCTCTAAGAGGCCGGCCCAACGCGGTGTTTGCAGACTGTAAGCTTACTACCCCGGACTCGTCTCGCCCGTCAAAGCCGTGGAACGTAATCTGCCACGCAGAACGAAGCCGACTCAACGTTCGTCTCCCGCTTTGGGCGGGGAGTACTTCTGAGTCCAGGAGTCCGAAAGCTCGTCTCGCAGCGGTTTATACACTTCCCCATAGAAACGCTGGGGGGACTCTAGGGTGGCTCGGTCAGACTTCCCTACAATACGCTTCGCTTCTTCCCGAGCAGCCCGGAAATTCTCTCGAGATCCGAACCGGGACGCGACCTGCTTCTCAAATTTATCCACGGTCTGCGCTTCACCGCCGATCGTGAAGGTGAGTTCCGTCGCACTCGTGTCCCGATAAGCCTCATCCTGTCCCAACCGGTACTTCTCGTCCGAAGGGACACCCGCAGGCTTCCCTTGGCCTTCGCGGACTTGTGACGGAGCCTCTCGGAACCCTCGCTTCGCCGCGGCATAGAATATGGCCCGATTCAGTCCCCAAGATAGGGCCGAGTTGTAAGGCAGCCCCAAGGACTCCGCTCGAGCCGATTGGAGAACCGCCATGACCACAAATCGCGTGACCCGTCCTTGGTTTCGAACCATAAGGATCTCCAGCTCCGGACTTCAACTCAATGCGATGCAACTGGAGCGGGAGTGGCTGATACGTCTTACACCCCGGCCCAACGTGGTTGCAACAGCCATTTCACCCAGCGGCCCTGCCGAGACATTGGACTACCGCTACGTTGCACACGACCCTCGGACTTTTGACTGGTGAAGCTAGACGGGTAACATGTCCACCGCAATGCCCTGGTCAGGAGCGCCGCAAATGAACGACCCGAACGAGTTGCTCAACAGGATTCGTCAAATTGAGCAGACGACCGCGCAGACCTTCCACTGGGTCCGGATCGGGGTCGTCGTCCTGATCGTCCTTGCCATTGTCATCATCATCATTGGCTGAACACCTCGACGAGACAGTTCTCGAAGAAACTGTCCAAGCACAGCTGAAACTGTGTGCCTACCTTGAAGACGTGAGCAACCAGCATGGCGCCTCTCAGTCGGCCTGAAGTTTCTCTACTGCGACCCGAATCGAAGCGCACTCCTGAGCCGCCCTCCAGACCAGTCGGAGGTTAACCCGCCAGTATTCATGCTTAGCGAACGAGGCGAACCCTCGCATCGCGCGCCACGGAACTTCTGGGTGTGCGGCCCGGAGTCTCTCCGAAACACTCCCGGCAGCCTCTCCCATGACTTCGAGTTGACGAATGACAGCGTCTTGGGCCATGGTCGACTCAAGAAACTGTGACAGTCCGCCGCGAATGTATTCGGCGATCCGCCGAGTTGCGACGGCGATATCCGCGAGTCGGACCACGTCCTTTCGAGGCTGGCGGGTCAAATCGGCACCGCCTCAAACAGCACTTGGGGTCGCACGAGCCAATGAAGGCCATCCGGTTCAGTGACGTCCACCTTCCGACCGAAAAGTGCCTCTAGTTCCGCGATGAGGTTCATCTGGTCAAAGGCAGAGGCGGTCGAATCGAAATCCACCAGTAGATCAAGATCGCTCGATTTCTCTGCCTCGCCGCGCGCTACAGATCCAAAGACGCGAGGGTTTCGGGCGCGGTTCACCTTCAGTGCCTCCTCGAGTTGCGCTCTTACCGGGACGATGATTTCCGATATGCCCAATCCATTTCCACGGCGTACCGGGCGAATCACGGGGGCATCCCAAGATCGGGACTTGCAACGAGGGCAAAGCCTCGGCTCCAGGGTCCGAGGTCTCCAGACAAATCCGCAACGGAAGCAACCCGATAACCCGGACGGGTCGACTCGGTTCGACATCCCAGGCGCCATTCAATACAAAGTAAATAATCTTACTGTCTGAGTCGATTCCTGATCGCTGGAGTCGGAACAGTCATCGCAACCATTTCCTCCAGAGGCCCATCCGGGCCCGATCTGCTTCGCACTACATTCCCAGCCTGGACTTCGCCTCCGCCCAACGAGCGGGGTCGACTTTGGCGGCGGCAAGCTCCGTTACCGCCTTCGCCACGGGAGGCGGCGCAGTCTCGCGCACTGAACCGACGAAGTCGCTGAGCTCGCTCACGTTCAACGAAGGGAGCATGTAGCTCAAGATTGCCATCATTCTCTCCGGCGGCAACCCACCGATGATCTGGCGCGCCATCGCGACGATTTCGGGGTCGGTGAAGTGTTGCTGCATGAGCGGCATCAACTCCGTTTCTTCCCGGTTCATGTGAGTGAGATACGCCGCGAAGAGCTCGTTCGCGGCAGCGTTCAGGCGAGCTCCGGCCACGACTCTCTCGTCGGCGGAGCCCATCGCCAGAATCTGATGGGCTGACTTTGTGAGCTCCAACTCGCGCCGAGTGAGCTCGTGGTGGTCAGCGATCAGAGTTGCCGTGAGAGCCCCAGCGACCTTGTCGCTATGATTGAAAATCGACTTTTCCTCGTCGGTGGCATGATGACTGAAGATACACAGGATACATCCGGCGCTCTGACCCGCAGCGAAGTCGTACTCGAGGTCGGAGGTCAGCGCCTTCGTCGTAGCCAGATTTCCAAAGTCGTTAGTCTGAAGTCGACCCGAGAGGTTGTAGATCATCGCTCGGAGAGCCTTATGAATCGAAGTGAACAGATCCTCTTTCGTCTCCATGACTTTCCCGCCTCCCTCCAACAGGGCGCCTCTACTTGGAATTAGCCGTCCGTGCCCAGGGTTGCAATCGTCAGTCAACGCGGTCGCGTGGTGACGGCGCCCACAAGTACGGCGTGGCCCCGTCAGGTATCTTCGGCCGATCGTCCGCAGAGTCGGGGGACGCTTTGCTTGAACTACGAGACGCACCTGCGGCGGCTTCGGGCCCACCCGCGCCCGTCTCTCGTGAAGTCCATTTGGCAGTGCCCGTTGGAGGCATGGGTTGCGCTCGCGGGGGCAATTTACGGGACGAGCACTTTGGCCATTACGACGTTCGTCTCAGCGTAACCGAGCTTGACGTAGAGCTTCCTCGCCCCCAGATTGTCGCCGAAGACATGAAGGGAGATTTTCCGAATTCCCTTTTCCTTCGCGACCTGCTCGAGCACTCGCATGGCATCCTCAGCAAATCCTCGTCTACGAAAAGAGTCGAAGATCTCCAGGTCGTACACGAACCCGCCGCGTGGCTCGCTCGCCAGCCAGATAACCCCGACCTTGTCCTCGGAAGGACCCCCGCGAATAGTGAAAAGGAAGTGATTCGGTGTGTTCAACCCCGCAGTAAGCATCCCGTTGACTTCACTCCGGGCCCTAGCCAGTCCTTCCTCGGCCGTCCATCTCCCTGTGCGTATGTGGTCTTCCGCATAGTTGCGGGTCAATTGTTCAAGGTACGGCCCGAAATCCGACGGATCCATTGGGACGAGTCGAACCATGGAGGGTTCAGCACAGGCACATATTGAATCCTCACCCCCCGCCCGCTTGCGAACTGACGCTGATTGTAGCGAACCAGTCCCTGCCCCATTGCTCCCCATTGGTCCACCGCCCCCCCGAGGAAGGAGGATATCTGACCCTGCTCCGGATCTCACAAGAGATAGGAAGTGTAGTTCAGAGAGTCTGGGTGTGAGGTAGTTGCAACCACCATCAGTCAGACTATTCGTCGCGCCACAGGCGCAACTGTCGTTACGCCTGTCACTGCCCGCAGACCCTCGGGGGTTGGCGTATGGGGACCTGCACGCCAGCGCCCGTGGGTTGGTGGAGCCTTGCGCCTCCTGGACAATCCGGCTGCAATGACCCAATTGTAGCTTGGGACCCTACCAGCGGACTTCGAAATTGCGTACGGGGCCCACGACCCTGAAGCCATGCCGTTTGAGAATCGGTCCCGAAGTACCGATGCGAGCCGTCACAAGGGCGATCTCGGCTCCCTGTCGGACCGCCTCCTCGCATCTCGCGCGAACAAGGGCCCCATAGGCACCGAGCTTCCGGTACGCGGGAAGGATGCCAGATCCCCAGAAGCGGGCGACGGGGCCTACGACCTCCAGCCCGCCGTGCCCTATCGGCGTCGATTCTTTCCATACCACGTAGCGGCCCGAGTGGCCGGTTTCGGCCGCACGCTTACGAAACTCTGCCTCCAAACCTTTTCGCGTCTCCGCGGGTGGGTCGGGGTTGTCCCAGATTGGAGCGTTGAGCCCGACGAACGCCGCGTAATCTGCGCTGCTCTTCGCCTCTCTTGCCGAGATTTCGGCGGGAAGGCGGAACTCAGGGAGCCGGGCTCGACCGGACTCGTCGCGGAGGTCGTAGACGAGTACTTCCACGTCATCGAGTGCTGAGTACCCCCTCCGGATAAGGCGTTCCCCCAGGTCGAGCGGCCAAGCGGTCGGCAGGATTTGGAATCGAGCGCCGGTAGCGTGGTTCGAGCGGGCCAGACCTTCCGCTTCGTCCAAAGCAGCGTCGACTTTCTCCGGATCCTCGACCAGAAAACCGTACACCGTAGTCATGCTGTACGATCCCGGTGTGACAATCAGGTCGAACCGGTCGGTCGCAAACCGACGCGCCGACGGGGGGACCCAGCGCCATTCATGCACGGCTCCCCAAACCCGTTCGTCGCCCCAAGCGATCTTGCCAGGATTCTCCATCTCACTCAAGAGACAAGGATCAGGCAGAAGTCCTCTTCGATGCGTCCGGAGACGAGTTTGAGATCCTGATATCCAGTCCTTCCGGATTTATAGGCGCAATCGACCTTGCACCGGCGCCTGACGCCTCCGCTTTCAGAGCCACCGGATCTTTCTGGCGAATAGCGAGGGGTCTTGAGTGCTCTATATCAGGCAACGCACATACCGCGATAACGGCGCCCAGGGTCAGCCGCTCGGACACCGACGATCGAGCAATCCGAAAGGTGGTGCTGGACTACGTTCTATCCTGGTACACGTGGGATCCAGCAAGATTCAAGAGAGCATTGCACCCCAGGCTCGCGAAGCGCATGCTGTGGCCTGACAAGAACAGTCGTCGGAGCACACTGATTGAATATCGAATCCCGGGCATGGTGCGGATGCTGAAGGGGCCGCTCTTTGGCACAGCCCGCCCCCGATCTCGGGAAGATCGCATGAAGGGTGCCTCGCGCTGGAACGGTTATATCAAAATCCTCGATTGCTCCGACGATATTTGCACCGTCAAGACAAGGGCCATCTGGGGAATTGACTACATCCACCTGGCCAAATGGAACGGAAAGTGGAAGATCATCAATGTTCTTTGGAAGTACGTTCCGGAGCTTGACGGATAGCTAGGCTGAGATCGACCCAGCGGAACGTAGCTGCAACAGTCAACGCACCCACTCTGAATGACGGCTGATGCAACCGTGCGATCTGCCAGGCGAGGCCCGGGATGGAACGAAGTTGGGCGAGCGGATTGGAGTCTCCCGGGTTGGAAGACTGTGAACTGGATCCGTCCCCGGCGGTCCATATATGCCGTTGGGGAGTTGCGAGAGCATGTCGGGTTCCCCCGCGACAGAGGAGAAGCGACCCGTTCTTCAGGTAGGAGCTACCGGTCACCTCGGCCGACTGATACTTGGCGAGCTGACCGCGCGGGGAAAGCGAGTGCGCGTCCTCGTGCGCCCCGGCAGCGACGTCTCCAAGCTTCCGAACGGAGTCGAGGTTGTTCGAGGGGACCTCCTCGAGCCGGGGTCGCTGGAGAAGGCGACGGAGGGCGTCTCGGCAGTCGTGACATCCGCCATTGGATACTCGCAGCGGCGGGAGGGAGACTCGCTCCGGACGGACACCGAGGGCAACCGGAACCTCGTGGATGCGGCGCAGCGGGCGCGCGTTCCCCGATTCGTGTTGCTAAGCATCCTAGCGTGCGACCAGGCCCCCGATGTGCCGCACTTCTGGGCCAAGAAGGAGACGGAGGATTACCTCACCAAGCAAGGCGTGCCGTTCGTCGCGCTGAGACCCGGGGCATTTCTCTACGCGCCGGATGGTGGCTACGGACAGATGATCCGTCAGGGGATTGTGCACGGCCAGGTCATCGGAATGACCCCGGAGGGGATCCGCATCACGTACATTGCACCGAGCGAAGTGGCTCGGGCGATTGCGATGGCGGTGGACGCGCCCGGCGCCTTAGGACAGAGGATCGATCTTGGATCAGACCGTCCCCTATCTGGTCCGGAGTACGCGGTCTTGATCGGCAAGGTACTCGGTCGCCCGATGCAGATGGGCCAGATGCCGCCGAGTCGCGGCCCGCGCAACGACGACATGATGGCGATGGTCCGATTCTTCCAGACGGGGAAGTACGTGGCCGACACCCGTCGTCAGGCCGAGCTGTTCGGACCCGTTCCGAAGGTCGAGGCGGCCGCTCGCGCGATGCTCGAGGGTCTCGGGTTCGCTCCCACGAATTGACCGCGGAGCAGCGACCCGCCGGTCCTCGAATCTGTTTCACCACCGGACTCGGAGCCCGGCACCTCGACCCGTGGGACTCCTCAACTGAGATGTCCGGCATGTAGCGACCCCTTCGGGCAGTGCGACGAGACTTGGCGGCCCCCGTCCGGAGCAGAACCAACCGCAAGCCGATCGGAAACAAGCCGCTCGACGGCGAGGTTTACCTGGACAGTCTCGTTGTTCCGAGTGCCGCGTGCTGGTGTTGAACTACTATGGCTCCGGGAAATGCGACTCCGGTACGCGCGCCGGGCTCGACGCCGACCTCGATGCCCTTCCCGGAAAGCTGATGCTCCTGGCGTTGAGGCGATGGGCGCAACACTCACTGCAGCCACCGCCATCGCGGCGACCGTCCGCTAGGGCGCCTCCACCGAGTACATCCGCCACTCCCCTTCCAAGCCTTTCAGGCTTCGCATCCCACGATCCGAGAACCGCACGTCAGAGCCGACGGAGAGGTCCCGGACGGTGCCGGAAACCAGGACTTCACCGTCAGCGGCCTCCCGGCTGACCCGGGCGGCGATGTGCACGGCTATGCCCTGAACATCCCCATCCTTGAGGACGCACTCGCCTGTGTGGAGACCGGTGCGGATTTCCAATCCGGCCTTCCGAGCTTGGTCTCGGAGCGTGCACGCGCACCGAACAGCCCGGGTTGGGCCGTCGAAGATCGCGAGGATCCCGTCGCCGGTCGTCTTTATCGTCCTGCCTTGGAAGCGGGCGGTTTCGGTGCGCGCATCCTCCAGGAATCGGTTGAGCAGATCGCCCCAAGCCCGATCCCCCAGGTTGGCCGCCCGACGCGTCGACTCGACTACGTCCGTAAAGAGGACGGTGGTCAGGACGCGGTCGGTCTCGGGGACGTCCGACAAGCCCCGAAGGAAATGGTGGATCTCGTCGAAGACAACCTTCGTCTGCTCGGAGGAGAGCCAGAAGAGATGGTCCTGGCCGGGCGTTTCCACTAGTTGTGCACCCGGGATGTGAGCGGCCAGGTACCGTCCGTGCTCCAAGCTCACGGCTCGGTCGCCTTTGCAGTGCAGAATGAGCGTCGGTACGTGCACGGCCCCGAGTACGGGCCGCACGTCGATCTCCATGTTCATCCGGGCGAGCGCCTCCCCGGACGCGGGGGAGCCACCGTTTCGCACCAGTCGACCCAACCACCGCTTGAATTCGGCATCATCCATCCGACTGGGAGCAATCTCCGAAGTCAGCCGGTCGATATGGGCTGGAGACCCCCATTCCCCACGATCCCTCCGAATGGCGCTCTCCCACTGTTCTCGGGTGGGAGCCCATGGACACTCCGCTGACCAGACCCCTGTGGCGAGCCCA
The DNA here is from genome assembly GCA_049802875.1 of Thermoplasmata archaeon. Taxonomy (GTDB): domain Archaea; phylum Thermoplasmatota; class Thermoplasmata; order Lutacidiplasmatales; family UBA184; genus Lutacidiplasma. The sequence goes on from JBARNH010000007.1 coordinate 68,177, forward strand.
CTCATCAGGATCAGCGCGCGAGTTCGTTCCGGATAGGTGGCGGCGAATAGTATCGCCACAGAAGCGGCGTCCCGAGCCGCGACGAGGATGGCCCGCTTGGAGTCGACCGCGTCCAGAACTGCGCGACCGTCGTCCATGCGCTGTTCGAGAGTGGCTACGCCGACGTCTCGGTCGGACAAGCCGGTTCCCCGCTTGTCGAATACGATCAGTCGCCCGAGAGAGGCGAGGGCCTGGTGGTAGCGAGCATTCAGGGGATGGTCCCAAGCAACCTCCAGATGGTAGACGCCGCTGCGGGCGAGAAGAAAGTCAACCGGGCCAGTTCCGAGGACCTGGTAGGCGATATTGACCTCCCCACTCGTCGCGTACTTCACCTCGGGCTGTTCCATGGAAAGGGAGGCGTTCGGGACAGGCATTCCCGACCAATTTAATTGTAGGTCGGTCTGAACTTGGTGGCGGGCGGATGCGAGGGTCCACCCATGGCCGATTCCGGAACGAAGTGGGACGCGGAGATCGGTCGGTCTGACCGTGGCTGAGCGTACGCGGGGCCGCCCCCCGACACCGAGCGTAGCCTATCGGGCGGGTTGGATGTTCTGGTTGACGTGGAAAAAGTTCTTCGGGTCGAACTTCTGTTTTAGCGACGCCAATCGCTTGTAGTTTTCGCCGTAGGTCGCCTTGACGCGATCCTGCCCCTCGTCCATCATCATGTTCACGTACGCTCCCCCCATAGAGAACGGGTGGAGGGCCTCCCAGTAGCCCACGGTCCAGTCCCGGATCCTGTTGGCATTCGCCGGGTCCGGGTCGACGCCGATGATCGTCTCGGCCCAGCGAGCGTCGCGGTACGCCCACGGAGTGGCGCGCTTTCCGATCTTGGACGCAGCCCCGTCAATCGGGTAGAGGTGCATCGAGGATTGCATCGTCGGGGTTTTCGAGCCGTGCTGAACGTGCTGCGCAATCGCCTCGTCGCTCAACTCCTTGACAAAGTCCGCCCGCCAGTACCACTGGTGGCCGGGAGGGTAGAGCCCGTCGAAAGCGCTCTGCAGCGCGGGGAAGGGCGCAGAGTGGAGACCCCAGAGGGCTGGCGCTCCCACTTTCCGGAACGGGGCGAGCAGCCGTTCGGCCTTCTCGAGAGAGCCGAGGTAGCACCAAACCACGCCGCACATTTTCTTCCCGTGCAGAGACTCCGGAAACGGGGGGGCGGGGGGGACTGTGAGGAAAGCAAAGAATCCGTTCAGTTCTTCGGGAGCCTTTGGGATGAACTCGCGGTAGAACCGAAGGACCTCTCCCGCCTGGTCGATCGGCCACAGGACCGGACCGGCAGCGACGGTGTCGACCGGGTGGAGACGTAACGAGAACGATGTCACGACACCGAAGTTTCCCCCACCGCCACGGACGGCCCAGAAGAGGTCGGCGTGATGGTCCGAGTCGGCCGTGACAAAGCTGCCGTCAGCCAAGACGACGTCCACCTCGAGCAGATTGTCGATCGTAAGACCATGCTTGCGCGTTAGGTGGCCGAGGCCCCCGCCAAGCGTGAGACCACCAACGCCGGTGGTCGAAATCACTCCCGCCGGCGTAGCCATTCCGAAGGCGTGTGTCGCGTGATCCACGTCCCCCCACTGACAGCCACCGGCGGCTTGGACAGTACGAGCGGTCGGGTCCACGCGAACGCCCCGCATGAGGGAGAGGTCGATCATCAGCCCGTTGTCGACACTCGCCAGCCCGCCGCCGTTGTGGCCAGCGCCTCGCACGGCCACTTCGAGGCCGGTCTCATGCCCGAACTTGACGGCAGAGATCACGTCGGCAACATCTCGGCATCGAGCAATGACGGCGGGTCGCTTGTCAATCATGGCATTGTACAGCTTTCGCGTCTCCTCGTACTCGAGACTCGTCGGCGTGATCACGGGCCCGCGGAGGCTGCTCTGCAGGTTCGTCACTGCAGCCGGATCCATCGAGGGCCCCAAGAGCGGGAGGGGCACTTGATACCTTGGGTTACATCCGGCACTATTCGGACTCCGGAGGTTCGCGGCGCGGTGTCTGCAATGGTCATTGCACTTCAGCCCACTTTCGCCGAGAGGGGTAGACCAGTCATTGCTCTGGGTATCCTCGCAGCGGCGTCGGTCGATCGGATGCGACCTCCAGTTCGTTTGGTGTTGTCCAACTCGAGGGTTTGGTATTCTAGATGCGTTCAATTCCGAGAGCGACTCCGAAAGCGAGGATGTCGTTGGGCACGGAGGTCAACGCATCTTACGAGACGAATCCCAACAAGCACCGAGGATCACCTAGGGACACGGGTGATAACCCCCCTAGCCAGGGCAATGGGTGTTCGGAGTGGAGGACACACGGAAGGTAAACTAGGTCCAGGACACGCGGCGAACTAGCTCGAAGCTGAGTCGAGGCCTTCGGGTTAGTTGCCCGGACGTCGTTGACGTAGAGCTGCACGAGCCTCAACGCCTCGGCTTCCGTCGTCAACGGCGGAATGGCCTGTTGCCCAGGAATTGAGTACGACCCCACCCCCTGCAAAATCGCGGACAACCCTCCGCTCTGACTGATCTTCTGCTCCTTACCCGAAACACGACCATAGTAACCGGTGAGCGGTCGATTTCCACCGCGGGCAGAGAAGACGTCTGTCAGGACCCGGAAGCTGCCCGCACCGGCCAGCGTGGTTACGTCGGTGGAGAAAGTGGCGGCAACGAGCAACACCTCGGGAACCTCTTTTCCCCGCTTCGTCCAGAGGACTCCGGTTTCGAAGGTATACGGAAGCTCCACGACCCAGAAGGGGACGAAAGTTCCGCCTCCGACGTTCAACAACTTAACTGCCCCTCTCCCCGACTGTGCGGCGCGAACCTCGGCTGCGCGTCGAAATATTTCCTCCTGGAATTTCAGGGACCGAAACGAAGTGGTCCAATCGCTCGGGGCGCTCCGTGAGAGCCAATCTACCACCGAGCCAAGTCTTTGGAGATACGCCAGTGGATGCGGGGGCACATTCAGAGAGTTTTCGGAGAGGTTGATCATGGAATTAACCATCCGGATGACAGTCAGTTCCTGATCGACCGCCGTGGTCATGTACCCTAGTTCGGGGATCGATGACAAAGCTGTTCGCGCCGTTTTTAGTTCGCCCTCCGCCGCTCCGAGCAGTTTGCGGGGTAGTTCGAATTCCCGCCCTGTTACCAACTGGTCGACCGCCTTGCACTCCTCAGTAAGCCCGGCCAGCCGAGTCGATAGGGCCGGCCAACGGCCTATGCTGGCGATTGCCTCCGAAGCCGTTGCGAGATTCTGCGAGATAAGATGAAAACGCTCGGGGTGGTTGCTCTGAGAAAGCTTCTCGACGACCAGGAGTGATTGATAGCAGGATGCCAGTCCGCTGGCTCGACGGATGAGCTCTCGAGCAGTCTCATCTACGGCCAGAGCTGAAATGGATTGTACTTTCGCATTGAAAACGGACACGGCTGCCGGGTTTTCACCCGAAGATGGGCGAAGGCTCGATATGAACGGAAGTGAGGCCAGCGGGGACGAGAGAAGTTGGAAGCAACGAAACCGGTACTGATCGCTTTCAGTGCTAAGGTGGGGCCGAATACCCGTGTTGAAGGCGGCGAGACGTGCCATTGGGTCCACATACTGCGATCCCGAGACATCGAGACCCGGTGGAACCGTTTGTCGAACGAACGCTGTGACCTGGGCCATGAAATGGTCGAGAAATTGACGGGCATCGACGATTCTCTGCGATGTCCCGCAATAATCGCACGTTAGTATCTCTCCCTCGGAACGCGGGGAATAGGGAGCGCCGCATGCACTGCACCTTAGCCTATATTCGGAGAACATCGCGTCGGGCGCGAGCTGGCTGGTCGCTCCTACTCCCGTCATAGCTTCCTCTCTACGTACTGCAATCCCGGCCCCTAAGACCCCGATGCATGCTGCAATCGATGCTCCATCGCACGCATTTCACGCATTAGCCGATCTTCAACCTGGCTCACTCGTTGAACTGCGATCCGGTCCGCCAGGTCGCCGATCGCCGAGTAGCAGCCCTTGCAGACGTAGACATACCGGCCGGACCGATCCATTGAAGGGAGTGGCGACGTGCCATGGAGGTTCAATCCAGTGGCTTCCTTGTCGACTGTGAGTGAAACGAATTGGACACCATGACCAGTCCCCTCCCTTCCGCACACCCAGCATTTGGCTTTCAACGCAAGATTGCCTGATTTGATCGCCGCACTCTGGGCGTTGTCATCGTAGCCCGCCTGCGCCCAGTACTGCTGGGCAGTTTGGAAGTGCTCGGCGGCAGTCATTGGGTCGGTGCCTTCGAGAGATTTCCCCAATACCTCGAACGACAGGGCCATCAATATCGGCGCTTGAAAATCCGCCGGAATGGCTCGATGCTCAAGAAGTTCAGGGAGGTAAAGGACCTTGTTTCCCAACTGGCGATATTCGTCGGCGAGGCTCTGGAGGCCCTGTGCCAAACTCTCGGGATTGCCAGACTGGGAGCGAGCCATGGCCGTCAGGCTGGCGTACCGTGCAGTCAGCTGCAATTCGTTCGCCAATTCACTAGAACTGGTCCCTCTCGCCCCAAGTTTGAGCTCAATCGTTCCGGGAATGTTTTGGAGCAGCGAAAATAGTGCCATCAGCGAGGATGGATCCGAGTTTCTCACTGCGCTCGAAAGTAGGTTGGTGTAGGCCGTCGCGACGTTGGCGTACAAGAGGTTACCCTCTCGCGAAAACTTTCGAGTTGCATCGATGAACTTCTCACTGGCCCTCGAATGATCGCCGCGTCGGGCAAGGTCGAGGCCTTGCTCCAACGTCGCAGCCCCATCCTTGATGATCGGCACAGGCAGAGGACCGACCATAGAATCTGTCTCTTCCAGCGTATAAAAGGCACTGAAGCTCAGGTCGTATCGTTCCCTGGGCTGAATCGAGCCCCGGAGGGGTTCCTGCATCTCGGATGAAGCGGACCACTCTGCTCCCGCGCTGGTGCGGCACGGGCACGATCGGTGCAATCAACCGCGCAGCCAGTCCTGACGACAAGGGTCCCTCGGGTGGGTGCAACGGTCGTTGCACGCATCTGGCTATCGCCCGCGCTGGGATCGCGTATCCGAATCCCGTTTTCGAGCGGTTAACGAGACCCTTGCTCGCCAGGTATTTATTCCGGGTAGCTCTTCGCACTGTTGGAGGGCACAGAATCGAAGTAGATGCGGGGAGGCGGGAGCTTCTCAACTGGACCCCGGGAACGGCCCGGGTTACGCCTTGGTTGGGGCGAGAATCCGGTCTGCTAATATCAATTGTTAAAATCAACTTTGAGCCCGATTAACGGGGCGTAAAACCTGAACTAAATCTGGACCACTTCTACGTGTGCTTCTGTAAGGAAGCTTCCGAGACGATTCACTAATCGACCCTTATTCCGATAACCATCTTAGCAAACAGGGAAGACTTCGAAACACAACCGCGCCTCGACCGTCCGAGCGAGAAGGATCTCTCGACTCTAGCGTCGCCCAAGGTTCGAGCCCGAAGGAAGCAGAATATGGCGACGAGGATTGGAGAAGAGGGAGAGCGCGAGACACCGCCGCCCGAGCAGAGGGGGAGACTTCTGCGCCCAAGCACCGTAGCAGTGCTGAAACAAGCCCTTCAGCACTACTTGGAGCACGAGCGTGACTTCGTGGACGCTTACTTCCCCGAAGTCGCGAGACGCGGATACGTGACATGGGGGGATGTGTTTGGACTGAGCGACCGACAAGCGGATGCATGCCGCCCAATATTGTTGGAAAGCATCCGACACTTCTTGAAAGAGGATGCCAGAGAGCGGAACCGCAACGTCCACCTGTTGACCCGCGAACCGGTCGATCCAAACTTCGTTTCTTTCCCCGCCCGAAAGGCGAAGGCTTGGACAGAGGCGCTTCGCGACCTCTGCAACGTTTTCGGGCTGGAGTGCTTGGGATAAATCGGACGGCGGGCCACGGGACCCTCCCTGAGGGAGGGTCCCATTATTTTCCCGCTAAATCTGTGCTCTCTCTACCCCACTGATTAAGATCTGTTGGAAGGGTTTGAACCCATGTATGTTGAATGCCTATTGCACCCAATGATCCCTCGTGTGAACTGTGCCGTGTTCCAAACGGGCCCGTTAATCACGCGGGCAACTTCGGTGGAGGGGAACTTGGGGCCAGTAGTCCTCGCACATACTCGGCTGTCCCGCTCCGACAAACGGTGGTCGAGCGTCGCCCTGACTCTATCAGGAACTGGTAGACACTCGGCGGACACCAGTGTCAGGCTATCCGGCCAAAGACGACCCCGAATGCGTGCCCTAGCACCCCATTAAATCCAGAGCCCTAGCAACGAAGCCCTGGACGATCAATGCGACCCTGCTGGTAAAAAATGGGTAGAAGGTCACGCCGAGGGGGAAGACGGCGACACCTCCCATGTACCCGACGATGGTGGTCCGGCTCGAATCAGACCGGCCCAGGCGTTGTTCCCGATAATTGGGAAATCATCCCGGTGCCGAACGGAGGGACTTCCTATCGGAGATAGCAAGACCCGGGTCCGTGTCGTCCAGGAACCATGACGTCGCCACGGCTAACTTGCGTCGACCGAGACCATGCTCACGCTGTGCTGGAAGGAGTTGGTGACAAGGAGCTCTCCATTCCCATTGTCAGACGCCTCGCCATAGGAGCCGCTATCTACCGGGACGATGGCGAGGACCTGGTTCGTCGCAGCCGAGATTATACTCAGCAAGTTACCTGTCGCGAAGACGTCTCCTGTCACGCTGTCATAGGCGACCGCGAAGGGATTGGGCTCGACCGCTATGGTTGCCACCACCGTGTTCGTCACGTCCGAGATCACGCTCAGGTTGGCTGAGCCGGCGTTCGAGACAAAGATCTCTCCCTGGCTACTGTCATACGCGACGCCGAATGGATAGTCTCCCATCGGGATAGTAGCCGCCACCTCATTCGTCGTGGCTGAGATGACGCTCACACTGTCCGAACCCGGGCTGGCTACGAAGAGCTCGCCCTTTCCACTGTCGTACGCGACGGCTACCGGTCCACTTGCCACGGCGAGGTTCGCCACCACCTGGTTGGTCGCGTCCGAAATCACGGTCACGTTGTTGCCGCTCGTGACGAACAACTCCCCATTCGCGGGGTCATACGCCACGCCCATGGGATAGGAGCCCACGGAGATCGTCGAAACCACTTTGTCCGTCAGGGCGGAGATCACCGTGACGAGGCTCGCGCCCCACTCCGTTACGAACACCTCTTATTTCGCGCTATCGTAAGCGGCGTAACTGGGAAATTCTGGGTACGGTACCGGGATCGACGTCACGACTTTGTTGGTGGTCGCGCTAATTACGGTCACCTCGTCCACGTCGCTGACCGCAACGAAGAACTCGCCCTTCGCCGGATCGTACGCAACACCGCTGGGGAGATACCCCACGGGGATACTCGTCACGACTCGGTACGCCGGCTCCCGATCGATGAAACCGGCGCGGGAGTTGGAGAACGCAAAGATCCCCAGGACGTCCGCCCGATTCTGGCCGCCGCCGTCGTGATTAGTCGAAGTTTCCGTGAAGGAGTAGGTTCCGGACGCGAGCTGCGACTCGCCAATCAGCACCCCCGACCAGGTGCCGCCGGTCCCATTTGACTCAATCACCAGCCCCGGAACGCCGCTCATAAGGATAGTGTTCTGCCCGCCACTCAGTGCGATCAGCACGACGAACGCAGACTCGGGCAAAACCAGTTTCTCGGTGAGGGTAGTGGTCGCTTGGACCGGTGGGATCGAGACCTTTGTCTTTTCCCCGTAGTACTGGAAACCGCTGACGGCAAAGCCTCCGATGGAAAATTGAGAGTCACTGGTCGTGTAGTTGTCGGAGGTCTCCTGAGTGACCGCGAGGGCCGCTGCGACGTTCCCATCCCGATCGACAGCGTTGACAAGGTCTCCAGACGAGAATCCGGTAGAGGGCTGGGTTCCCCCGTTGGCCATTCCGAACACGCTCAGCACGCCGGGGTACGCGAGCGTCTGAGAGTCCGCCCGGTTATGAACCGAGGGTCCAATGAGATGGGGAGTCGACGAGGTCGCACTGGTCAGTCCGGAGGTCGAGAGATCACGAACCGGTCCTGGGGCCGGGAGGGTGCCGGTCGACTGCGCAGACACGGACGGCAGTAGCATGACGCCGACAATCGCTACGACTGCGAGCAACACGGCCGAATGAGCGACTCCACGTCGAGACGGGACCTTCCGCCGTCATATCGTCACTTACATGTTCCTTTCGGACCCGAAGCGTCTCGGCGGCGGAGACGAAGTCGACCTTAATAAATCCCGTTGGCGGATCCTGTCGGCTGCGTGCTAACATGCCATGACCTCCCTTGACTATCGTCGGGCCGTCTAACGCTACCCTTGATGCTCGCCGCGGACCGAACCCACCCCGGCGTTCGAATCGGGTCGTTTCCGCCCACTGTAGGTCCGTCGCCATCGGTCGGCGCAAAGGAAGCCGGCCTAGTGTCCTTAAGGTAGGCTATCGAATACAGCAGTTCGGATGCGCGCGGTCTTCGCGGCTGTCATCGCCCTAGCGTTGATCTTGTTGACCGGCTCGACGCTTGTGAGTCCGACGGCGCACGATGCTGCCAGTGTTTATACGAACATGGCCACGGTCGCGGGTTTCTCTGGGACTGGGACGAACTCCGCTGAGCTAGACACCTACCCGCTGACCTTCACGGAGAGCGGGCTGCCATCGGGAACGAACTGGTCGGTTAGTCTCAACGATACAACACGGAGCGCGGCGTTGCCTACGATTACCATCGCGGAACCGAATGGGACCTATCAGCTCTACACTTGGGATGTAAAGGGTTACACGAGCTACTCCAACGTGACGACTCTCAAGGTCAGTGGCGCTCCGATGGACATCACGGTGTACTACACGCCGCCGCCGGCCGGCTTTTACTTTGTAACGTTCGTTCAGACAGGGCTGTCCTTTAACGTCGTTTGGGAGGTCCAGCTTTCCGCTATCATCAACGGGACCACCGAACCTGGCGGATTCGGCCAGAATTACTTCGGCCCGACCCATACTCCCTCCGCGCCCTACGGAGTCGAAAACGGCACATTCGCTTGGACGGCCTTCCACCCCAGCGTACCAGAGTACCCCATCCCCACGTACTTTCCGTTTCCGTCTAGTGGGACGGTGGTCGTTAACGGGTCCAGTGTGCTCATCGACCTCGCGTACCGCTACTCCTATCCGTTCTACTTCGACGTAGAGGGACTCCCGACCACCGTCCCATTGACCCTACAGATACTCAACGAAACGACAACCGGAAGCGGCAGCGCCGAGTACCTCCTCATGATTCCGAACGGCACGTTCGAGTGGAACGCCACTGCGCCAGGGTACCAACCGCAAAACGGAACTATCTCCATTCAGGGCATGCCGGAATTCAACGTCAAGGGGATCTCCTTCGAGGCACTTCCTTCGGCGACGAACCCGCCGTGGGCATGGGTCGAGATCGGTGTGGTCATCGCGGCAATCGGCGTAGGCGCGGCAGCCTTCCTTTTGAGGTGGCGCAAGGGCGGCGGTCGAATGCGCGAGGGTCAATCTACACCAATCGCTTCTACTCCACCGCCCTCACAACAGCCGCCGTCTCCCCCGTAGCGCATTGCATCAGGGCCGGGCTTTTCTGGATGAGCGCGTATCGGACCTTTTGAAAGCGCCTGCGCCTCTTCAAACCATTCACGCCCTTTCGAACGAGGCGGGGTTTACACCCTGGGGGAGTGTCGACTGCTGTATGGGCGCACCTCGGCGGTGACTCGGTGCAATGAAGTTTGCAACTGCTAGATCCGCCGATTGGGTGCAAAGTGTTTGCGCCGCTTTTCGAGGACCCGATCCTCGCACTGAAGAGTTGGTCTCGCTGGTCCCAAATAGGAAGGGCGGGCTAAACGTGCCGTCGTTAACATTCTGTTCCGAACAGCGTTAATTAACGATTTCTCGTTAGTCAACTTCATCAGCTTCTTCGAGGCCTAAGAGGCGAACTTCCCCTTGGGGAATCGAAGCTGCGACCGAGACTCCGCATCGAAGGGGAAGCAGCTGTCCCCGCCGACGTGTTTGGTGGGCCTTGTGCAACGCGCCTCGCGCCAAAGACCTGCCCAGGAGCGCCCCCGTCGACGTGAATCCCTCGCAAAGCGTCCGACCTAATCGCAGTTGGGAGTTCCGCCTCTGAAGCGCGGCCAACAACGGGATCATCAAGGGGGCATCGTTCATTTGCTTACCTAAGCTTATGTAAGGAAACTATTGTGTCCCCACCGTGCAGCCCTACGATCCACAACGTCCGGCGAGCCCCGGGACGTTTGCCGGACGTCACGAACTGTTGGAGTTCGCCGGCAATGCTCTGCGGGTCGCCGCGACACTTCATCGCGGGAGCGCGATTCTGCTTTACGGGTACCGGGGGAGTGGTAAGACCTCGGCCCTCCGAAAGATTCAATCCATTGTTAGAGACACTACCCCACACGGCGTTGTTATTGAAGTTCCACTCCGTGTGCCTAGCACAGAAGCGATGCTGGTCCACAGCATCGCCGAGATGGTACGTCGCGAAGTGACGTCCCAGGAAAAACTCACAAGCCGGATGAAGAAAGCGCTCGGAAACCTGAGCGCGGTAACGGTTCTGGGGAGCGGGATCGAGCGAACGAAACCACTACCCTTCACGCCCTCCACACTCCTCACAGTGTGGAAGGACGCACTCCTTGCACTCGGGGATCTGCCCCTTTTGGCAATCAGCATCGACGACGCCGAGCTTCTCAAGGCCGGCGAAATTGGGATTCTCAAGACGATGGTTGAAACAGACTCTCCAGTGCCGATTCTGATGGTGGTTGCTGGTGGACCTGAGCTCATCGAGAAACTCTCTCTTCGCGAAGCGTCACCAATCCTTCGGTCGTTCTCGGGTGCAGTCTTTGACATCGGCCAGTTCTCGGAGGTGGAAACTCTGGAGGCCCTGGAAGCCCCCGTTAAACAGATCAAGGGGACCGGACGGTGGGACGCCTCGGCGGTTAAGGCGATTCACCATCTGACACACGGATACCCCTACCTGGTGCAATGCTTCGCGGCGGCGGCATATCAAGACAGTCGACGCATCAAGGGTGAAGACGTTCAACGGGCGATCCCTGGAGCCATGCAACTGGCTTCGAGCTGGCTCGAACGCGAGCTTCCGGAAGCCTCAGACGAAGACATCAGGGCATTCGCCAAAATCGCCACTTCAGGCAAAGTCGAGTTTCGAAGTTCCGACGCCATCCGGATGGGCATCAATCACATCTATCTCTCAAGGCTCACTACTCAAGGAGTCCTCAAGCGGCTGGCCCGGGGTCATTACGAGCTTCGAATGGCGCCCGCGATCGCATACTTTCACGCGCTGAGGCGAGGGCTAAGCGCAGTCTGAGTCACTGTAGGCGGTAGCTTCGAAGCGGCCAAGACCAGAGCTTGAGTGGGCATGCGGCCGCCTAACCGATTGTTAGGAAAGATTAGGTAAGGAAATGTTGGACTTGCCCGTCGACCCCCGTCCTAGCTTCGGCGTTTGAGGGATGGCTCGTGGGCACTCAAAGCGAGAGTGGGTGCAATGAAGCTTGCACCCACTCCGAATCTGCTGACTCGTTGCGAGGCTGCATCAGGCGTTCGGAAAGGGGTCCCTTTCGTGTGGGCGTGAGGTCACAACGTTGGTGCCGAGTAACTGTAACTCAGGCTTCCACTGACGGTCACCACCGAGAAGGGGCAGGGCACTACGGGTGAGTTTGCCATAATCTCCAGACAGAAGACGTAGATCGACGCCGTGGAATCGACTCCGAATCTTCCCGCCTGGCCCCCATAGGTCAATCCATGGTAGAGCGTTGCCCGAGTTGAGTTGTTGGTGGAGTTGTAGACTGTCAGGTACGTCGGATTGCCGTTCGGCACGTACCAGGTGAAGCTGTAAATCCCGGTTTGGTAGAAGACCGTACCTTGACAGGAAGGCGCGGAAGTGTTCGAGGGAATCGTAATGAGGATCACGTAGTCTGCGGTCGCCGGGTGCGAGACAGGGACGATGAAAAGAAATCCCAAGACCGATCCGATGACGACCCCAACCGCGATCGCGTAAGTCCATCTGGGTCGTTTGGGGGGCCGTCGCCACCAACCCCCCGGCGCACCTTGATGAGAGTCCTCCATCGTTGGGCAGGGTAAGGACACAGACCCGCTTGGCGTCTTGCATTAAATGGGCTGGTTTCCGAATGGATGGTCCTCGTCACGGAGCATCGAACCGGTTTGTAACGAGCGAATTGCGTAATGGGAAGCTCGTTCGGGTTGAGGTGGGTGCAATAGCACTAACACCCATCACTCAGCATTAGGTGTAATCGAGCCTGCGGCCAAAACTCTGATTCGCGCGAGAAGCCATTCTCGGGAGCGGAGTGCGGCAGACCGCCAACCCAGCGTTGACAATCCGCGTAAATTCCATTCGTTTCGTTCGGGAATCTGATTGGCGCCTCTGACCGCGTATTCGGCCACACACCCCCGCGCCAGAGTTGTGACGCGGATCAGAAGCATGGCCGCCACAACCGACCGCTGCGTTCTAATAATATGAAACCGCATCAATGCGCATCATCCGGGCTTCCATGTGGCTCCCTCGCGTCCCCTAGCCAGCGACCCAGCTCGCCATCTCGGCCGGTTCGGGACTGGTACAAAGTTCGCCGCGATCGCTTTCACCTTGCTGCTGATTGTAGTCGGAGCGTGGTGGGGGCTCAGCGAACGCCCTTCGGCGGGAGCTGGTGGCCAGCCCGTCGGCCCTCCCGCCGCCGCATCTCCGCCCGAAATCAAGCGCTTCCTTTGGGCACCCTCCAGCTTCGAGGTCAACAATACAACCAAGGGAGTGGTCACCACATCAGCGGGTCAGGGGCCCTACTCGTACGTTTGGTATGGCCTGCCCGACCCGTGTACGTCCCAGAATTCATCCAATCTCTCTTGCGCCCCTTCCGTCGCCGGGACCTACAATGTGACGGTCACCGTGAGCAACGTGGCGGGATTCGCGTCAGATTCCGCCGCAATGACTGTCAGCCCCTCCTCCCGTAACGTAACGCCGCCGCGTCCCAGTGGGCTGAATGTGACGTTGGTTAGTGGCAGGGAGATCGACGCAGCGGGTCAATCCTATTTCGGGGTGGTGGCCCAAACGAACTGCTACAACTGTATCGCGGGGGCGGACGGACTCTATCTGAACGAGACCCCCTACGATGACATTCGGTACGGGCAGGGGGGCGATTCCTGTGACGTGGTCAACAATTCGTTCTACCAGAACGGAATCGTCGTGGGCCACTGTCCCTTTTCCATCAGCGCCCTCAAGCAATGGTGCTACTCCACCACCCCCCACTGCAACTGGTATGTCGGAATGCCGGCCGAGATCAACAACCCGGGTTACGCGGGGTACGAAGCCAAGTGGCTGGTGGATACCATGGGTTTTCCTCCCACGTACTGGTCGATCGGGAACGAACCTGAGAGCTATACGAACTGGAACTGTGCTTGGACCACGTGGGCGACCTGCAAGGGTACTCCCACCGCGGAACAATGGGCGACGGAGGTCCTAGCGTACTCGCAAGCAATCCGGGCGGTCGTTCCCTCTGCGAAGATCATCGGCATCCAGGCGGTCGGTTCGTACTCCACTTTCATTCCAACGCTCGCGGCGTCGCCCGCGGCGAAGTATCTGTACGCCATCGCTTTTCACGATTATCCGCCCCCGGCGGGAAGTAGCGAGACCGACTACCTCTCCTCAATCACCGGCCAATACGCGCTGACCAACGAGGTGCAGGAGGTCCGGGCGGGGATCACCGCAGTGAATGCCTCGATGGCGAACCTGCCCATCTTCGTGGGTGAGTTCAACGGCGGGCCGTGTCCCATCCCTTCTCCCTTTGACCAAGGTTTCCCGGACGTTCTGCTGTACATGGGAACGGTGATCCAGGGGCTCCAGGCCAATCTGTCCGAGCTCGACTACTTTGCCTTGGCGAATGACGGTTTCTCGTTGGTGGGCACGAATTTCACTCCTTATCCCACCGGAACGTGGATGACGGAGATGCACGGAGTTCGGTACGGTGACGCATACGACTACACCATCACCGGGGATGTGCCCGACGTCTGGTCGATCGAGTGGCGGGATGGAACAAACGAGACTTTGATGGTGGTCAATGCCAACACGTCCGAACAATTGTCGCTCAGTGTCGGCACGAATTTCACCGAGGGATCCTTGGGCCACACGGTCTTCTGGAACGGGACCACCAGTGAACCGGAGGTGTCCGCTCTGCCGCTCCCGCAATACTACGCCGTTCCCCCAGAGTCCATTCTTCTAGTGGAGAACTACTGATCCCACACGTAGCTCCTCTCGCGAACAATGCGCATAGTGGTCAGCGCGCGACGAATTCAACTTCCGAACTGCACCAATCCTCCGTTCGAAGGTTAAGTGGTGCATCACCTACAAGTTGGATTTCCGCGCATACCTTGGGTGCAAAGCCGCTTGCAACCACTCACCACGCCGGCTGGGTGCAATAGTACTTGCTCCCACCAGCGAGGGGATGCCAGGATATGGGGGGAGTTCACGACCACTTAGCGGAATGCCAAGGTTGGTCTCGACTGCCCAGAGACTCAGTGCGAAGTCATGCTGGTTCAATCGAACTGACAGGAATGCAACTCTGGACCATGTTGGCGAAACGCGACCAGCGAGAGAGGTTTGTCCGGCTTTCAGGGCTGCCTTGAAGCAATCTCGATAACGTGTCGACATACGTCTTCCGATCGTTGACGCGACTCAGCACCAACTTGAACTTCCTCAGAGCAACTGACTGGAGGAACCGGCCGAACAGCTCACGGACCTCTCCTAGATTGACTTCCTGACTCATGATGCCGAAGAGATCGGTGAGGTCGTGGGGGCGTCCGGCTAGGAGCTTCGTCGCCCACAGCCCTTCCAAGCGCACCACATCCACCTGACTGCTTAGGGGCCCGGAGAGAAGCTCGAGGCGAACGGACCGTGGGCTACGAAGCAGCCAATCTCCGGGGATGGTCACGCCCGAGTCTCTGTCGCGCACCCCGCCTATCATCAGGTCTAGCGTGATCGCCCGATATTCCCATCGTTGAACCTCGAGGCTGGCTCTCCCTTGGTGGAAAACACGATGCCCCGGGGCCAACAGTAGGTGGTGAGATTTTAGCCAGTCGGCCCAATCAACCCTACTCCGTTCGGAGACGACGACGTCGACATCAACCGAGTACCGTGGGGTGCCGTAGGCGGCGACCGCGTAGCCACCCACAACCACGCCATCGAGCTCCGTCGGCCAAGCCTCGAGCAGCCTGGCTACCTGGAGCTCACGCTGATCCGCGTCGATCATGCACGAGTTCCGCAGCGTTCGCGAAGATGGCGGGGTGCGCACGTATGAGCTCCAACACGTCGGATCTCGGAATGACGGGCTCCCCGGCGTGAAACGCCACCTTGACTTCCTCGAGAGGCACGAGCTCGATCCGCGGTCCAATTCGTCGCCTCGACCGTCGCGAAAGTCCCTTTGCGCGCAAGTAACGGTCCCAGCGCTCCAATGAAGTCGCCGGAACCGCGAGCGTGTAAACGCGAACGAAGACGGAAGGCGACGTTCGGTATCGTCCGCCGGTCCACACCTCGACCGCGTTCGCTCCCGCCCAGGCCTTCGTCCCCGGACCCCTCAGGAGGGTTTCCCGGATGCGTCGCCACTCGAACCGCCTGAGATCTGGCCGCTCCGTTGGGCCAAGCCGACGGTACCGCCCTCTCCCGACACGTGCGATGTGCCCGCGCGCCTTCAGTTCGCTGAGCACCTTGCCTGCACGGGGATTGGCCACGCGACTCGCGAAGTCTCGCACAGTGAATTCTGAGATCCCGTACAGATGGTCAATGGCATCGACGTACGCGGTCGCCATGGTCACTTATTATCGGAACTATTATTTAATAATTGTTATCATTGGGAGGTCGATTTCTCGCCGGAGGCTGCGCCACGCGATAGCCGAAGTCGAGACGCTCCGATGAGGGCGGCTCACGGGTCGGAAAGGTGCAACGCCCATTGCGCCCGGGTCTCTACTTTCGACGCGAGGTTCCGGCCCTGCCTCGGGATAAGTTCCAGGGAAAAGAACGTTCGGGTTGGTCTCTAGAGGACAGACGAGACGCCGCCGTCTCGATCGCTAACTGAGCCGAAGCCACCGAGCCAGAGAAGCGGGGCGCTCGAGCGCTTGCACTCCACATTGCCCAGCTTTCTGCTTCGAGCGCGTGCGCGCCGGAGCTGGTATGCACAGACCGGGTGACGACCAACAACCGCTGTTCGAGAGCACGTAGAGCGGGTCGGAACCCTTGAGATCTCGCCCCAAAGTTGGCTGGCAGGTGGTCGCTCCGTAAGGTTCCATCGCGATCGATTCGGGCCAAGAGTTGTTGTGCAACGACACTGAGTCCGGCCATCTGCCAGGATGTCCGAGCTTCTCCTACTCTAACTAGCGCCGGCCAGAGTCGCCGATGGACCATTGTGAGCTTTCTGTTCCAGATCCGCAGGACTAGAACGTCGGGATCGGCCTCGAGAGCCTCAGCCACCTGATAGATCAACCGTCCGGTCGGATGCCCCCACCACGACCCGGAGACGGGCGCGCCCACGACTATCGAGACGAGAGATGGAACGGTCGAATCCGAAACAGGCATCAGGCCAATTCTGCGGAGTTCCTTCTTGACACGAGATTGGGCCTGTTGGACGTCACTTGCGACCACACCCTCGGAATCGTCGCCTAAGAGATGAAAGATTGGACTCAGATACTTTCGTTCAGGTAGGTGTAACGAGTCTTGCACCCACAACGAAGAGCGGGTGGCGAGGTGAGCTGAGTACTCACTTGGATCGCTTGGCACTCGATATTGGACGAGCAGGCTGCTTCGTCTTGCCCTTGTCATTCGCGGTAGTGCGGGTTTTGCCTTGCTTGGAAATCAGTACCCGCAGAGGTCCTTTCACGTAGTATCCCCAAGCGCTCGAACAATCTCCGTAACATTCGACGTCAGGGACCAGGCCGACGTGCGTGAAACGGAGCTCGGTCTTGTCGCCCTTCTTCGCAATCTCGAAAGTGATCTTGCTCCCGTTCCATTCCGTTTGGTCCTTAACGAAACTGAGCTTGCTGTCTAGGACCAGCCAGACAACTTTCTTCCCGGGAACGAACTCCGTGATCCTTTGTTTGGTGTAGTGGAGATCCTTGAACTGATATGTCCACACTGCGCCGAGCTTGTCGGTTGCACCTTTCGCCCCTGGTTCTCCTGTCCACCACCCGCGAACGTCATTGATGGCGCTGAAAACCTCTTCCGGGGTTCGACTCACGGTGTAGGCGACACTGAAGTTTGGGCCGCTCATGGTCTTCCTCCCTATCGCAACTGCAACTTCCGCTCTAGAATAAACTTGACTCGATTATCGTTGCAACGCTACTTGCACTCTCCCGGCGCTCCCTCCCTCTAAGAGAGACGGAGGCCCGAGTCCCCGTGTCGAACTACGCGAAGACTCGGACCGCCCCGTTGGAGACCTCGATTGGAAGTGGAGTGAGCGGACGACACTCCGTTCGAGCAAAGATCGGCGCCATCGATGCCATCCGTTCCAGAAACTCGGGGGGGAGCTTGTCCATCCCCGCCATCGCCAAGACCGGTTGCCCACGGACCTCACCGGTGCGCGCATCAAAGACTGCACTGTGTTGGGCGCATTTCACGACTCCGCTCTTGAACGTGCCGAGATCCAGAGGGGCGTTCATGTGGCCGCAGCGATTCACAAACGCGTGCAGTTCGCCCGACTGATTTAGCACGAGGACGTCTTCACCGCCGGCGCGCCCGTGGGTCATTTCTCCAGGCTTCAGGGACTTCGCTTCGTTGATTTCGTACCAGGCTTGCACGGAGGTCACCGCTGCAGACCAGTTAATGCTCCTACTTAAAGTTTGAAATATAAAGTGCAGCAATCCTTTTGAACCCCTCGCTGATGCGCCCGACTCGATGGTCGGGTCGAGATCGGAGTCCAAGGCTCCCCACTGCGATTTCGAGGCGACGTTCCGGCTGCTGGGTCAGAAGCACGTCCTCACCATTCTTTGGGCATTGGTGCAAAAGAGTCCCCAGAGGTTCAATGAGCTCCGGGAGAGCGTCGGGGCTAACACGGCCACCGTTACGATTCGACTCAGACAGATGCAGAGTCTTGGGCTGGTCCAACGCGCGGTGATCCGCGTGGTCCCGCGTCGTGTGGAGTATCGACTCACCCCGATGGGGAGTGACCTCGTGCGGATCTTCCGCCCGATCGTCGAATGGCGGGAGAAGTACTCATGACGAAGGTTACCGACGAGTCGCCCGCGACCCCGACCATCAGCTTCGAGCTTGTGGTCACAATTGGAATCCTCCTCGCCCTCCTCATGGGAGCACTCGACCAATTCGTGGCCCTCACGGCGCTGCCGACCATACTCGCGCAATTTGGTCAGCTGAACGGCGGCACGTTCGTGATCAGCGCCTATGTCATCGCCTCCACGACGGCCATCCCAATCTTTGCCAAGCTCTCCGACCTCTGGAGCCGACGCAATGTTTTCCTGGGCGGACTCGTCGTATTCATCATAGGCTCCATCTTCTCGGGACTGAGCCAGAACCTTCCCGAACTCATTCTCTTCCGAGCTGTACAGGGGTTCGGCAGCGGCGGCTTCTTCCCCGTTGGAATTGCGATCGTAGCGGTCGTATTCCCGCCGGAGACTCGTTCGAGGATCGTCGGCGCCCTCTCGGGGGTCTTCGGGATCGCGGTCGTAGCAGGACCACTCATTGGGAGCGCGATCGTTGACTACACGACCTGGCGTTGGGTGTTCTACGTGAACATCCCCATCGGGATCGTGGGATTCATACTGATCGCGACGACCCTTGGTCCGCTACGCCCGGAGCTGGTTCGAAAATTCGACGTCGTCGGGGCGGGACTGTTGACCGCTTGGGTCGCAGCCATCATGTTCCCCCTCTATCAAATCGTGGACGCCGGCTGGGGATGGGCGGACCCGCGGGTACTCGTTCTGCTCGGCTTGGGGGCGGTTCTCGTCGTTGCCTTCGTCCTCTGGGAGCTCCGGCAGAACAACCCGCTGGTCCCGCTGCGGCTCCTGGCTCGTCGCGTGATGGCGGCGGGTGGGGGTGCGACCTACTTCATCGGGATGGTCTTCTTTCCGGTCGCGACGTTCCTTTCGCTGGTGGTCGGTCTCGCCCTCGCTCCCGGCAACCCGAACATCGTCCGGGACATCCTCTACTATCTAGTAATCCCGCTCGTGGTCGGTGCCGCTTTCGGAGGACAGCTCCTGACCAAATTGTCGTACCGGGCGGTCGCCATCACGGGTCTCGTGATTGGGATCATCGGAATGGCGAGCCTTACTACCCTTTCCACGAGCACACCAATCTGGATCTTGGTCTTCCTTTTCATCCCCGTCGGAGGGGTGGTGCTTCCGTTAGTCCCCCTCGGTTTCGGGATCGGGATGACCTTCCCGGTCTTCCTGCTCGCCGCCCAGAATCAGGTCGGCACGGCCGATGTCGGGGAAGCGGGCGGGTTCATTCAGTTCCTCCAATCGCTAGGGGGCGCGGTCGGACTCTCGGTGCTCGCATCGTATCAAGCCACTCGGCTCGCCGCTCTCGGCCCTTCGCCGAGCTCGCTCCTCACGTCCTACGACCAGACTTTCGCTGTCATGACGGGCCTACTGGTCGTGGCGCTCCTATTCGTCCTGTTCTTGACGGGTCACATTCCCAAGGCGGTTCCCAAGCCACTCACCGCTGATTCGGCACCGGCCCATGAAGCGGTGGAATCGGCGCCCGCTCCCGTTCCGCTCCCCTGATAGAGTAGGTGCGATCTGACTCGCACCTCGCGGTGCCGAACCGGTAGTTGGAGGAGTCTCGAAACCACGAGACTTACTTCGGAGCCTGAACGGGTCGGCCGTACGTCGACATGAGCTCCACGAATCTTCGGTCCCTCCTCGCCCCCGCGAACAGGGGGGACATGCGGAGCCGAGCGGCCTGCATCGTATGCGCTTTCGCCGTGGCAAACATGACCTCGAAGAAACGGTCGAGATCGCCCAGTGCAAAGAAGATGAACCCGACCGACGATTGGCGCGCGTACCCCTCGCGAGAAGTTTCCTGAAGCCTCTCGATCATCTTCATGGCCGTCGGACGATCCCCCCGCAGCGCCGACAGCCACCCGCGGCAGAGGAGGGCGAGGTCGCTCGATGGAGCGAGTCGTTCCAACTCCTTCACCATCAGTTCCGCCTGATCGAAATCTCCCTTCAACATGTAGTACTCGACCATTCCACGGTGGGAATCCAGCGGGGCCTGCTCCATCGTCTTCCTCCAGTGGGCCAGAGCCTCCTCCAGCCGACCCGAGAAGAAGTAGGCGTTCCCCAGGGATCGGATCGTCTGCGGCGAAAGAGGGTCCAGCCGGTACGCCTCCTCGCTCTCGGTGGCGTACGCCTCCGCGATTGCGAGGGATCCCGCCAGCGCTGACAATATGATATGCGCCTGAGCCAAGTTGGGATTCAACTCGAGCGCCTTTCGCACTTCGCGGTCGAGGATGTCGGCCGGCTCGTCGGCCATGAATGCGATCTCGGCCCGTAGCGCATGAGCTTCAGCCAGATACGGCTCAATTGCTATCGCCTTCTCGGTTGCCGCCCGACCGAGATTGCAGGCGTCGAGCCATGACATAAAATCCTCCCTTCCGAGCTCGATGTACGCACGTGCCGTGCCCGCATAGGCTCGCGCAAACGTCGGGTCGGTCTGAAGTGCCTTTTTGAAGAATTCGAGAGAACGACGCAACGAATCCTCGTCGGTCCTCCACATTAGCGCCTGGCCCTGAAGGTAGAGAAGGTAGGCTTCCGTTTCAGTGGGTTTCGCGAGCTCGTGAATCGGGCTCCTCTCCCTCTTCAACCCTCCAGGGAGGGCAGTGGAGACCTTCGTTGCGATGTCTCCTTGCACAGCGAAGATGTCGTCGAGGTCGTCGTCGTACTTCGCCGTCCAAATATGTTCTTGGGAATCCACGTCGATTACCTGGACCGTCACACGGATTCGGTTTGCGGATCTGCGAACGCTTCCCTCCACGACCGTCCCAACCCCGAGCTCCTTTCCGATCATGGCTACGGACTTCTCTGTCTTCTTGTAGCCGATGACCGACGTCCGAGCGATCACCTTCAGGCCCGGCACGAGAGAGAGACTCGCAATCAGTTCCTCGGTGAGCCCATCGGCGAAATATTCGTCCGAGGGGTCAGGGCTAATGTTAGCGAACGGAAGGACTGCGAGACGGCTTTTGTCGGCGGAACGCGACTCGTCAACGACTTGTTCGCTGTTGTTGTTTATCCAGGGAAAAAGCACCCGATAGACGTCGACCGGAACTTCGATCCCCTTCAACGCTTTCGGCGGAAGCTTCTCGAACCTGTCAGCAACCTTGGATCGAACCTGATCGTAGATGGCGCTGGAAACGCACACTCCACCGGGCTCGGCAAGGGGTTCGATTCGGGCTGCGATGTTCACTGCATCTCCGAGGATGTCGCCCCCGTTTTGGACCACGTCCCCTAGATGGACTCCGATTCGAATTCGGATGGGTGTCTGACCACCTTCGGAATTCCGGTCGTTTATCCGGCGCTGGATGTTCACCGCGCATTGAACGGCCTTAAGCGCGCTGTCGAATTCCACGAGGAAGCCGTCACCCGTCGACTTGATTTCTCGACCCTGGTGGAGTGCGAGCAGTGGTCGAAGCAATTCAGCCTGCTGGCGCAACACATCTAGGGTACGACCTTCGTTCGCCTGGGTGGACGCCGTGAACCCAACAGTGTCGGTGAACATGACGGCGGCGAGGCGGCGGCCCTGTTCCACGAACGTCGGAAGCACCCGGCCCCTTAAACCTGCGTGCGAGAGATCGACCTGGGTCTGACCACCTCTTTATTCGCGAGCGCAGTTGTAAGGGTACTTGCACCCCCGGACTCCTTTGATTATTTCAGTTTCGAGACTCTGCTCCAGATCACCTCGGCGGCGACTTGGCGACCGCCGGCGAGAACGGATTTTGTCTTCATATTGAGCCGATCCCCGATGAGCACGTAGGGACGCTCCTCGTCCTGACCGACCCAGTTTGGAAACAGAGAGGTCTTGATGTGAATGAGGAGCCGATCGCCTCGGTGCTCCCACGTACCCGAGTACGCGGAGTATCCCTGCATCGCCCCGGCCTTTTCAACTAAGGTTGACCCAAACACGTCACCCGAGGGAAAGGAGGGTCTGCGGGGATCCATCACCTGAAGTGAGAAGTAACCGTCCGCTGAAATTACCATTAGCCCGGCAGGGTTGGGACCGAAGGGCTGGATGGTTTGGCCAGATTCGCTGCGAAACTCGACGGAGACTAACGCCCAGATCCCCACCACCGAATCCGGCATCCCGCTCGGAAGGGGTCCAGCTGAATAAGGCATCTTCGAGCCGGCGACTGGCAAGAGGTGATGGGTGGCTGAGCGCGGAACCGCTTTCAGCAGTGTCCGGCCCCAAATTCATCTCACCATGTTCGCCCTTACGATCCATACGCTCCGTTCGTCGAGGGCAGAGTCGACGCGACAGGTGGGTGCAATCGACATTGCACGGAGAAGGGCAAGCAGCCTGCGTGGTCGACGCGTTTTTGGCGGTCGTGCGAGCCGACGCTTAGACTTTCGGAATCGGGGAGGAGAACCACCATTCGTTCTCCCACTTGTCCTTCACGCCACCCCTCCGGAGACCGTCGGGGGAGTCGATCGGCGGACGTACCTGTGTAGCTCCCGCGTCCAGGGCGCGACGGTGGGCCGCGTCAGAGTCCTGCACATAGAGATGAAGCATCGCGGGGAACGGGCTCCGGCCCTGCGGTGCTTCACCGACCATTACGAATCCATCCTCGATCTGTATCTCGGCATGAGCGATTCGACCGTCACGGTCAGCCTCCTTGAATGACAATTTACCGCCGATTGCTTTCTCGATGAACGCAATCAAGCCAGGGGCGTCTCGGGCCAGAATGTAGGGGGCGAGTTTCGGAGTCAGGATCGGTTCCATGACGCACGGAGGCTGAGGCGGGTTTTATGTCTACCCTTGTCGGGAGACAAGCCAAGACCGGCTCAGAAGGATCCCTTTGCCGGCGGGCGTGTGCTCTTTGATTACTTGACCTTCTTCTAACGGGGGGGTTGAGTAAGGACCTGTATATCGCCGCCGGGTTGAGCTAGCCGAATGTCACGTTAGTACAACGCATCGCGGACCCGGCTGGCCCCAGTCGACGCTGTACCCAAGCTGGGTGAAACCGCGATCGCGTCCCCGGGGGGCCCTCTCTCCGAGCCCGTTTCAGCCAACGGCCCAGATGCCCCGATAGCAGACTGCGGACACACATATGTCATCGCTTATATATTATTCAACATATGCCTCGATCGTGCCCACTCCGGGAATGGCCTTCGAGGTCCTGTCAGATCCGACACGACTCCGTATTGTTGAACAGCTCCGGTGCGGCGAGCGGTCGGTAGGCACTCTCGTCTCTACGCTCTCCGTCTGCCAACCCGGGATCTCGCGCCACCTTCGGATTCTTCACGACCGCGGATTCGTTCGAGTCCGCGCCGACGGCCAGCGACGACTGTACTCCTTGCGGCCGCAACCTTTCCGGGATATCGATCGGTGGATGAACGACTATCGCGACCTCGTTGAGGACCGCTTGGATCGGCTCGAGCAGCTGGTCGAATCTGACCGGTCGAAATCACACTCCCCTAAGCGAGAACCGCGGAGGGGCTGAACGATGTCAGCAGCCAGTAGTGACCGCAGACGCCCCCATGAGCCGATCACGTTCTCCCGTCCCAGCCCGGTGGACAGGGAAGTGACCCGGGTATTCCGAGCTCCGATCGAACGAGTTTTTCACCTGTTCACGGACCCCGCGACACTCCCCTACGTGATGGCGCCAGACCATCGCGCGGTCACGATCGAGCAGCTCGAGTTTCGTAAGGGAGGAAAGTACTCAATCCGGGTCATGCAAACCGATGGTTCGTCGATACGGGTCCACGGGGAGTACCGGGAAGTGGACCCTCCCCGCCGAGTAGTCAACACATTCGAGGTTGACACGTTGCCCGGCTTTTCGGCGTTAGAGACCGATGAGTTCGAGCCGGTGGGCGATTTCACCCGCCTGACCGTCCGGTGGAAGTACCAGCGACCGGAAGACGTGGCCAAGATGGCCGGCCCCTCGCTGGAACGGGCAGTCACCACAATGTGGGAGACCGTTGACGACCTCCTCGAGAATGGGCTGCCGACGGCGACCCCTACCGAGGCGTGAGGGAAGGTCCATGACGCGAAAGATCACCGCGAATCTCTTCATGAGCATCGACGGCCGCGGCGGGTTCCCCGACTACATTGGCTCCGCCCGACCACCGAGTGATCCCAACGAGCTCACCGACCTCTGGCGGGAGTTCTGGTTCAAGCGGTTTGACGATGTGACCACGGTCATCATGGGCCGACGGTCCTTTCTGGGCCACCGAAAGGTCTGGAGCGAAAGGGCTCGGAAGAAGGGCGACCCTCAGTACATGTGGGATTACTCGCGCTACATGGACAGGGTCGAGAAGATTTGCCTGTCAAATCGCTTGAAGTCGACGGACTGGGAGAACACCCGGATCATGAAGGGTGACCTTTCCGAGATCGTTGCGAAGCTGAAGCGCGAGAAGGGCGGGAACATCATCGCGGAGGGGGGCCCGCGGCTCATCCAGGAGTTCATGCGGCATCAGTTGGCCGACGATTACTGGATGGTCGTGCAGCCGGTGGTCTGGGGCCAGGGTCCCCAGTACTGGGGTGCCATGAAGAAACAGCTCACCCTCAAGCTCCTCTGGTCGAAGGTCCTGGAGGACGGAGAATTGATCCTCCACTACGAGACGGTCCGAAAGAAACTGACGAAGCGGGACCTCGAGGGGGCGTAGGCACCGCACTCGCACTGAACCTGCTTTGGCAGTCGCTGGCCTGTGCGGGTGCAACTGACATTTCACCCACAGGTTCCAATGGAGATTGCACGGGCCCCAGGAGAAATCATCCGCTGCCTGGCACAGTAGAGAAACGACTATTCCGGTGCCATCCAGCCGTCGGCCGGGAGTAAGCGGTCGGTCTCGAAAACTCGGGCTACGGCGATAGGACGCCGTGTAACCCTTCACTAGCGTTGGTCCCAGAATGCCACAGGCTTGAGGGTGTACGAGAGAATACGCGAGTTGATCCGCTCCGAAGGAAATGTGCCCGACGCCACCGAATCACGTACACGCACGGTTCTATGGCAGGACCCGGCACGGTTTGAAGAGCCAATCCGGAGACTCAGCGGCATCGAGTTCATGCGCGCATTCCTCGCGGGTGGCCTGCCTCCACCCCCGTTCATGCAACTTCTCGGAGTCCGGATCGTATCGGTAGAACCCTCGTCCGTTGCATTCGAGTTCGATCCTGCCGAGTACATGTACAGCCCACTGGGAAAGGTCCATGGTGGGATTATCACGCTGCTCCTGGACACCGCGATGGGATGTTCGTTTCACACTACCCTCCCGGCTGCGAGCGGGTACACCACACTCGAGCTGAAATGCAACTTCCTGAGGGCGGTAACCGTCAAAGTTGGTGCGCTACGTGCCGAAGGGCGCGTGATTCACGCGGGCACGCGAGTGGCCACAGCAGAGGCTCGACTCGTGGACTCGCGACAGCGATCATATGCGCACGCCACCTCAACATTGTTGGTTCTTGGTCCGGACTCAAGGTGAACTAGACCTAGATCCGACTACTGGGCTGAGTGCTACGCGACTCGCACCTTATGCTTCCACCCTAGGGCGGACTACTGCGCGCCCCACTTAGTGCGGTGGTGCCGAAGGTGATGCGGC
The DNA here is from genome assembly GCA_049802875.1 of Thermoplasmata archaeon. GTDB lineage: Archaea > Thermoplasmatota > Thermoplasmata > Lutacidiplasmatales > UBA184 > Lutacidiplasma. The sequence continues at coordinate 94,011 of JBARNH010000007.1, forward strand.
CTGTTGCTCCCCCGCCTTCGCCTGCTTCGGGAAGTATCGGTAGACGAGGTAGGCGAGGATGGCAACATAGAGGATCACACCTCCCACTATGGCGAGCGCCACGTTTTCCCAGACACGGGAGGTCCCGACGTCTTGAAGGTATCCAAGCAGTCCGGACAGGACTATGGTAAAGACGAGCCCAAGACTAATCTGAAGCGCGCCGGGACGACGCCGATAGAAAACGGCCGAGATTAGCCCTGGCAGGATCATTGGTCACCGCAGTCCCCGCCGACTACTAAACGAGCTTGGGCCAAGATTAGAACGATGTGGGCACCCGGAAAACTACGGCTGCCCGTTACGATGGTGGGTGGGTGCATCGCCCCTCCTGCCCGACGAGGGAACGGAAGAGTCGCTACCTGAGGGATGGAAGGCACCCGCGATAAAGCCACGAAGGTCAGCGCGCAAACCGGCTGAAAAAGCTCTCAGGCTTCCAGGAGGGCCGATCGTCCGAGTCCGCGACCTTCAAGACGAGCTTGCGCTGCAGGTCAATGAATCGCGCGACCGCCGCTGAATCGACGGGCTGTTTCGCGTCATCCGCCGGGCTGTGATACCGGACCAACGTCCACTCGTGCGCGAGCTTTTCCTCGGGGGACCCTGGGGAGTATCCGATTCCCGGAAACAGCGCCGGGACTCCCCGCTTGATGAAGTTGTACTGATCACTTCGGATGAACAGCACGCGGTCGGGGTCGTACGAGGGGTGAACCTCGACCCCCGCCTCGGCGGCGAGTGCTCGAATATCGTCACCGAGAGTTGACTCCTCCACCCCGAGCACTTCAAGCGCCCGCATCGGGAAGTTCGACCAAACTCCGTCGATGTTGACATTGGCGACCAGAGGCCCCGACACCGTAGGGTGCGCGGCGAAGTACTCGGAACCGAGGAGATGCTTCTCTTCCCCCGTCAGCGCGAGGAAAAGGGTGGACCGTCGAGGGCTAGCACCCGAGTCGTGGATCGTCCGAGCGATCTCGAGTATCGAAGCCACTCCCGAGGCGTTGTCGATTGCACCGTGGTAGACTGGGTCGCCATTGACCGGGGTGCCGATGCCCAAGTGGTCGAGGTGCGCGCTGACGACAACGTATTCGTTCCTCAGCTGAGGGTCGCTCCCCGGCAATACTCCCACGACATTGTGGCACTTCGCTGTTCCTTCGGTAAATCCAACTCGCACCCGGATCCGGATGGCCAGCGGAAACCGTGGCAAGGGTGCCTTCGTGCCGAGCCCTGCCGCGATTTCCTGCCACGTGTGCCCACTACCGTCGAACAGGGTTCCGGCCGAATCGGGATTGAAATTAATCACCACCGACAGAGGTCGGTATCCCTCGGGACCCGAGTCACTCAATTCCATTACCGGCATCAAGAGGCCCGAGACTAACCGCGGCCACGGTAGCTCGGGGATTGTAGGATTGAGAATCCTGACAAGCCCGATCGCGCCAGCCCTTCGCAGCGCGTTGGAGCGTTCCTCCGGGGATGAAAAGTGCGCCTTGATGGCGGCAGGCATGTCGGTGGGCCCACCGCTGACGAAGACCGCGAGCTTCCCATGGAGGTCGAATCCCGAGAGATCATCGTAGTTGAGGTCAGGGACGGAGAGGCCGTATCCAACGAAGACAGCCTCGGCCTCGCACTGTTCAGCAGTCGCCGAGGTCACGACGTGACAGGCATCTTGCCCAAGAGCAACGGTGTGGACCTTTCCACCCCGTACGAACTCGAGTGAGCTGCGAGCCGGGTCGAGCTGCCTGACCAGAAAATCCATCGATTGCAAAAACCCACGCGTCCCCGCGGGTTGCAGACCGGACGCACGGAACTGCTGGATCACGTAGTCGGCCGCGCGTGCGTAACCTTGGCTTCCGGTTTCGCGTCCCTCCATGCGGTCGTCCGCGAGCACCTCGACATGTGACCACCACCGTCGCCCGAGGGCATCCCAATCCGGGTCGCCCGAAGCTCCCGTCGGCGGCGCAATCGCGGCGAGCGAAGCCAGTACAACCGAGTTCCGCAACATTGTCAGATATCCCCGAGATTTGCCCTCAGGTCACGCGCCTCGTGGCGGTGGGAGAGAACGTCCTACACAAAAGACCCGCCCACGGATCTCGGAGCGCACCCGACCTGCAGGTTCCCGAGATCCAGGAGGTGAGACAAGTCGACGGATGGAACCACGCCGCACTCGGTGTGGGGTCAACTGACATTGCACCCTTCTGTGGCGGGCAGTAGACAGGACTTAAGTGACCCACCACTAGCGGCGCGCCGAAGGTTCGGAACGTGGGATACCGACCGGTCTCCTACAGCCACATCGTAGTTGGCGCGGGAGCCGTGGGGGCTTCGTCGGCCTACCACCTCTCGAACGACCAAGGTCGAACGCTCGTGCTAGAGCGGTTCGAGGAGAACCATGCATTCGGATCCTCCCATGGCCGAACCAGAATCCTTCGTACTGCGTACGCCGAGGGTTCCTCCTACGTTCCCCTTGTCTTACGGGCTCGCAATCTCTGGAACGGTCTCGGCGAGGCTGCCGGTGTGGAGATCTTTCGACCGACCGGAGCGATCCTGGCTGGTCGTTCGGATTCCATCCCGCTCAGCCAAGCCCGTGCCAGCGCGCGACATTGGAAACTTCCCCATGAGGTGATGGATTCTGACGCGTCTCGGAGGCGTTTTCCAGCCTTCCGGTTTGGTACGGGCGATCGGGTGTTGTGGGATCCGAAAGGCGGTGTCCTGTTCCCCGAGAGGGCCATCAGCGCCTTTCGCCGGATCGCACATGACCGCGGTGTGGTCTTCCGGTGGAACTCGCCAGTCACCGGATGGGAACCTCGTTCGGACGGACGCATCCTGGTCCGCACCGCTTCTCGAGAGTATCTCACCGACAAACTCGTCCTCTCGGCGGGCGCCTGGATGTCGTCCTTGGTCCGAAATCTCCGCCTCCCGCTGATCGTCGAGCAGCAGACTGTCTACTGGTTCCGGCCGGGGGAGGGAAGGCCGGAGTCGTTCCGGGGGATGCCCGCCTTCGTTTGGTACGTCCCTCAGGGCGGCTATTACTACGGACTTCCGGATGTGGGGGACGGAGTGAAGATCGGTGGTAACCGTGGCCAAATCGTCCGAAACCTCAATCGGCGGCCTCCGTCGGCGGCCAGGGAACTGCGCTCGATTCGAGCGTTTCGAGCGAGGCGCCTCCCCGGATTGGCTTCGAATCCGGATCGGCACGTGACTTGCTTGTACACGAACACCCCCGACAAGAACTTCATCGTCGACTTCCACCCGGATTCCCACAGTGTCGTCGTCGTGAGCGCGTGCTCCGGACACGGCTTCAAGTTCGCGAGCGTGATGGGAGAACTGGTGGCCCGAGGGGTAACGACGGGCAAGCTTTCGTCGCTTCTTGCGCCGTTCCGTCTCCGAAACTAACCCCGACCAGCAGTAGGAGCAAACCAGTCCGATCGATTGTTACGAAGACTGGCGGCTGCAACGCGTCTTGCGCCCACTAAGAGCCTACGCGACGCGGGTCCGGTTTTCCAGCTGCTCAGAAGACCAATCCTCATAGACGTAGATCCGGCGAGGGAAGTAGGCTTCAACCTCCTCCACGCCCTCATTCTCTCGAATAAGTCGATCTGAGTCCTCGACCTCTCCGGGCGAAGTCAGCTGCAAAAAGACGGAGAGGAGCCGGACCGCCTTGGGCCCCGCGTCGGGGCGACCGCTCTGATCCTCGAGCAGAATGTAGGACGAGAAGCTACTCTCCAATCGACCCAGGATTCGCTGGGAGTCTGTCTTCGGGCCGAGCAAGACGAGGAAGCGAACCACGCTCGCCCCTTGATACCGCGTGAAGTCGAGTCGAGGGACGGACCAGACGGCACAGTCCCGCACGAGAGAGTTGTAGCGCCGGGCGAAGGTCTTCGCCGTGATGCCAGTCTTCCGCGCGCACTCCGCGATGGACGTTGTCGGATGCCCATGGAGGATTTCGAGAATCCGCCAGTCGAGTCGGGACGGCGCAACCGTCGTCGAGGGACAGCGAAAGAGGAGGCACGGGTCCATCTCGGCGACCCCCGGTAACCTGCGAGTCAGACCCGAGCATCGTTGCAGGCCGCGGTCGGACTGGAAAACAAACATGACCGCAACCCAAGGACCCACTTGATCAACCGCAAACGCGGCTCCTTCGACGAGAGCAAATCCCGGAAAAATCGCTCCTTCGCTCGAGAGTCTGCAATCCTAACACTTCCGCCCGCGAGTCCGGCGCCGAAGAGGGTGGGGTTGGGCACCACTGAATAGCCCAACAGAAATCCGTTTCGCTGCCAGGAGCGAAGTCGGCTCCAGACAGTGGTCGGGTCCAATCGTAATCGGCGGGCCACTTCCCGCGTGGAAATTCGGGGGTCAAGGCTACCCCACCACATCACTCGCCCTCGGGAAGTCTCCCGAAGAATCTTCAGATCGAGAGAGTCCACGGACCCGACAACGCTTCCCTCCCAGAAAAGCGTCGGTGGTTCCGGTTTGTTGGAATTTCCTCGACAAACCAGAAGGAGGAGTCGGGAACGCGACCGTCCGTTGAGGGATTCGGAACGTCGAACTAACTTCTCACATGCGGTGATTCACTCCGATGTCAGCGACCACTGCCCCCACAAACCTGGTGCCCGCCAAAGAGCCGAATAGTCGAGCGGCCGGTTCTCCGAGCTCAAGTGAGGAGAACATGGAGATCGCACGACGGTTGATCGAGCAGGGGTTCAAACGCGGCAACCTGCAGGTGTTGGACGAAATCCTCGACCCAGCGTTTGTAGAGCATCAAACGATCGCCCCCGGGGTTCCGCCCACGCGGGGTGCTGTCGCTGCGATCATCCAGTCTCTGAAAAACGGATTCCCGGACATTCACCTTTCGATCGAGGAGATCGACGCGGTCGGAGACCGGGTCTGGATGCGGATCCGAGCTACCGGCACGAACAAGGGTCCCTTCATGGGGAATCCGCCCACCGGCCGCCCAATGACGATCACGGTGTTCGACCTGGTCCGTTGAGAAATCGCCGAATCGTGGAACACTGGGGAGTGCCTGACCACGGAGCCCTCGCGGTCCAGCTCGGCTGGTAGCGGTCCGCGATTTCAGAGGAGAATCTCCGGGGGCCATTCGAGGGATTCGATTCGCCCGCCCCGTCACATGAGTGCAACGCTGCATGCACCCAGACCCCAGCTGGTCGCTACGGGACCTCAGGTGCTGGACTCGACTATGTGGGTGGCTTCGACTCCTTGGGTGGAAGTCCGCCCTTCGCGAGGCTTTCGTTCAATTGCCGTAGGCGCCGCGGAACCAGCACTGCTAGGGCGACCACGCCGGCTGCGATTGCGATGATTGCCCCCATGAACACTATCACGAGGATGAGGCCGATCGTGAGGAAGCCGCTAGGAATCAACGAACTGAGGCTGTTGTTTCCGTTGTTGGAATTGTTCCCGTTTCCGTTCCCACTCCCGTTGCTACCAGATTCGACGTTCAGGGTCGCCGTTTGAGATGCCTTTGTGGCAGGGGTCGAGCTATCGACCACCTCGAGTTGAATGGAGTAAGATCCCGTCGAGGTCGGGGTGCATTGAAAGGTGAATGTGGTCGACGATGACATCACCGGGTTGTTCGAGGGAGAACAATCGGGCGGGGTGTTGTTGAACCAGAGGTAGTAAGGCGCCGTTCCTCCCGACAAGCCGACCGTCCCGGTGACTTGCGTCCCGGGGTTTGCGTTCGAGGGCTGGAAGGAAAACTGTGAGATCGTGACCGAGCCGCTCGCGAGTTCAAGTCCGCCCGAGGGTCCTGAGACGCGGGGGGCTCCCGCGGAATACGCCGCCAGGGTGGCTAGCAGGATCAGCAAGGTTGCGGCGATTGCGAATCGTCCACCTCGCAACGAGAACGGGCTGTCTCGGTCGTGGCGCATCGTGTGAGCATGCGAGGGGACTGTTCTTCAAGGTATGCTTGCGCCGGATGCACGGTTCGATCGGGCCAAGGCAGCTTGCGTGTTCGGACCGACCCGCTACTCAATTTTGGTTCCAATTATACATGCACTCAGGCTCCAGCGGATCGAATGCGCTTCGGAAGGACGCGGTCGGTACCCGGCCGGGGCGCAAGGACCGCCAGCCCGCGAACGCACTCTGCCCCCTCCCACCGGTTTCGTCCAGCGGCGCATGATCCGAGTGCGGGGGGGCGTCCGTCGACCCGTCTCCGCCGCTGGTGGCTCGGGAGGGTTAGCCCGTTTCTCCCAGCGCCTTATCGAGATTTACCGCGGCGCTGATGAGGGCGAGGTGTGTGAATGCTTGCGGGAAGTTGCCCAGCGACTCGCCCGCCGGGCCGAGCTCCTCGGCGTAGAGGCCGAGTCGACTCGCGTAACCCAGTACCTTCTCGAACATGAGCCGGGCCTCGTCTAGCCGGCCCGCCCGGGTGAGGGCCTCGACGAGCCAGAAGCTGCACAGGCTGAACGTGCCTTCTCGACCTGGGAGACCATCGGAGGTCTCGTCGAGGCTGTACCGGCGAACGAGGCTGTCGGACACCAGCTCCGCCCGGATCGCTTCGATTGTCGCCGTCATCCGGGGGTCCTTCGCCGAGACAAAGAAGACCAGGGGCATGAGGAGGGCGCTCGCGTCCAACGCGCTACCCCCGTAGCACTGGACGAAGGAACCGCGCTTTTTGTCCCAGCCTTTGCGCATGATCCGCTCATAGATCTCGTCGCGGGTCGCCCGCCAATTCTCTAGGTCCGCCGGGAACCCCCGCTTCTCGGCGATCCGGATGGCCCGGTCGAAAGCGACCCAGCACATCATGTTCGAGTAGACGAATTGGCGCGGCTTGCCTCGGACCTCCCAGATACCGCGGTCCGGCCGCTGCCAGTTCTCGGTGAGCCAGTCAAGGATCCGACGCAGGCTGGTCCAGAGGTCGTGCGAGATTGGGACGCCGTGCTTGTTGTAGAGGTAGACGGCATCTAAGAGCGCGCCGTAGATTTCCAACTGTAGCTGGTCGACCGCCGCGTTGCCGATCCGGACCGGCCGGGACCCGAGGTACCCCTCGAGGTGATCAAGGACCTCCTCGGGGAGGTCATGGCCACCGCGGATCCGATAGACCGGGCGAAGGGAACCGTCGGGCTCAAGATCTGAGGTCCGGGCGAGCAGCCAATCCATGAACGCGCGAACTTCGTCGATATACCCTAGACGCAAGAATGCGTAGAGGGTGAACGCCGCGTCCCGGATCCACGTATACCGGTAGTCCCAGTTCCGGGCGCCTCCGATGACCTCGGGAAGTCCGAGGGTCGGTGCGGCGACAATCGCCCCCGTAGGCTCGTACGTGAGCAACTTGAGTACGAGAGCGGAGCGGTTCACCATCTCGCGCCAGCGACCGCGGTAGGTCGAACCAGCGCTCCAACCGCGCCAGAAGCGCATCGTTTCCTGGAGCGCGTCCTTCATCTGTTCCTCACCGACGGCCGGGAGTCGGCGGCTCCGCGAGGTCGAGAGAGCCCGAAGAAGGAACCACGTTGAGTCGCCTTCCGCCAGCGCGAACCTTCCGATCGCCGCGTGTCCCCTGACCGTGAGCGGCACCTTCGTGGCGAGCCCGAGTCGGAGCGAGCGGCCCTCGAAGACGGCTCCCCCGGGACGGAGCCGGGGCTCGGGAATCTCCCGGGCGTAGTCGAAGGCGGGATCGCACGTCAACTCGAAGTCGACTTTCCCGCGAACCACTGCCACACGACGGACCAGACAGTCCGCGGGCACCCGTTCGCGCACCACCGCGAGCGGCATGAAATCCGTCACCTCGGCAACGCCTTTTTGACTGAGGAAGCGGCTGATGAGGACGTTGGTCTCCGGTAAGTAGAGCTGCTTTCGGGTCGACACCTCAGTCGGGCTGATCTGGAAACGGCCTCCCTTGTCTCGGTCGAGGAGGGCCGCGAACACGCTCGGGGAATCGAAATTCGGGAAGCAGAACCAGTCCACGGAGCCATCCATCCCCACGAGTGCGACGGTCCGTAGGTTCCCGATGACCCCGTAGTCACTGAGCGGTTTGTACCGGACCTGCCCGGGGAGCGCCGGAACTCGCGGGGCCCGTCTCGCCCGTCGTCCCGGAACCCGAGGCGGGTTCCGTGCGCCTTCGACGCTGACAGCCTTTGCGTGATTGGTCATGGAGCGCCCCGCGAGGGAGCCTCCGACACGCACTGTCACAATTGAGTTTTATTCCTCCGGTCACGACCATCTCGGCACGATGGGCGGGAACTAGCCGCTGACTCTGCGGCGAACATCATCGCAGCGAGGAGATGCGACAGGGCCACGGCTATGCGAAAATTTGAGCTAGATTAGGATCAAGGCAACTCCCCCGCAGAGTACGCGCGGGTCCGGGTCGAATCTGCCCACTTTCCAACGGGCTCGCACCCCCTCGATTGCTCAGATGTCTTTCTTACCGGGGCTTATCAGATGGCCCCCCGGCCAGTGCGGAGCTTTACTCTCGGAACGTAGGTGCAATACTACTTGCACATTGAAGGTGAAGATGGGGCAAGCCGCAACTGAGACTACGCCCGGGGGGGCACTTTCACAGGGATTTGAAGCCGAGACGAGCGAGGCTGCAGCCGACATTACACCCGCCAACCGACGAGCTCCGGCACCAGTGATCCGCTTCACGGGGTAGCCGACCTGCGTGAAACTTCGGTGAGAGCGTTTGGGAGAAGCCAAGGCTTGATGCTTGAGGATCCCCATACCGAGCTGACAATCCGGGGGGGACCATGGGAAGCGGTTTGGACCCACGAACACGGACGACTTCGTGGCAGGACCCAGCACAGTTTGAGGGCCCAATCCGGAAACTGAGCGGAATCGATTTCATGCGTGCGTTTCTCACCGGCGAATTGCCTCCACCCCCGTTCGTGCAATTACTCGGAATCCGGATCGTTTCGGTGGAGCCTTCCTCGGTCGCCTTCGAGTTCGATCCCGCTGAGTATATGTACAGTCCGTTAGGGAACGTGCATGGAGGAATCGTCACAGTGTTGCTTGACACTGCGATGGGGTGTTCGTTTCACACAACCCTACCCGCTGGGACAGGCTACACGACGCTCGAGCTCAAAGTCAACTTCGTGAGATCGATGACCGCAAAGGTGGGCACACTGCGTGCCGAAGGCCACGTCATTCACTCCGGATCTCGCGTTGCCACCTTAGAGGCTCGCCTGCTGGATAGCGGACAGCGGTTGTACGCCCACGCGACCTCGACTGTGATGATTCTCCAACCAAGCTCGCCCTGAGTTCGTGACCGCGCATCCCGGCCGCTCTCTGCCATGAAGACTCATCGGGGCAAATGGTGCGAGCCGGGATTTCGGATAATCGTACCCAGCGTGTGTGGAACGTGCCTACAGCGAGATTGAGTATGATCGCGCCTTCGCCCGCGACCACTGGGTGATTAGTGGGTGCAAGGCTAGTTGAGCCCAGTGCCCAAGTTGACCGAAGTCAGCCAATGAAAACTATCCCGGAACTAGAGTGATGGCTTCTTCCGGGCAGGCGGCAACGCAGAGTCCGCATGCCCTACAATCTTCGGCCAGGGGGGTACGGGCTGTCTTCCGCTCGTGACTTCGAGCCTTCAATCGGCCCACGAATCCGAGGGCACCATATTCCGATTCCGTCAGGGTACCGAGCTCGAACACCGAGTACGGGCACACTTGCACGCACTCTTCTTTCCCTTCACACTTCTCCCGGTTTACGAATGGAACGAATCGGCCGGGAGGGGCGAGACATTTTTCCCCCGTTCGACGCTGGCTGACGGCAGCCGCCCGAGCTTTTGCGGGGTCTCGAGATCCCTTCGGTAGCCCGAGTTCCCCGTCTGCAGTCATCTTCGCAGTTGTGGAAGGGCACCGCCCACTTTAGCGCTTGAGGCCGCGGGTGAAATCGCGCCCCTCCTTCACCTAGAAAAGCCACGCCGCCTCGGGGGTCGGAAACACTTTCCACCGACCCAAAGTGGTTGCAATCAACATTGCAGCCACATCCGGGGGGTCAGGGGCGGTCGAAATGAAACCTGCGATACTGCGGCGATTACTCGACGGTTAGCAGGTGCAGTCGCCGTCGCTAACCCGTTAACCGCCCTCGCACGCATTCCGCCGTGAGGTGGTCGAGATGACTGGCTGGTACAAGGCTGCGGACGCGAAGGAGTTGCCGCAGGGTTCGATGAAGGGCTTTGAGGTAGGGGACGCGAAGGTCCTCTTGGTGCATGGCCCGTCAGGGATTCGGGCTTTCGAGGATCGATGCGGGCACATGTCCGCCCCGCTCAGTCTCGGCGTATTCAAGAGCGGGGTGATCAAGTGCGCTCTTCACTCAGCGGTATTCGGCGCGGAGACCGGTCAAGTGCGTGGCCAGCCCGTCATGCACGCGCCCTCCGGCAACCTACCGCCCGAATTCATGGAGGCGATGGCCAAGATGGGGCAAATCATGGGCCAGATCCGATGCGAGACGATACGGCCCTACCCGGTCGCCGTCGAGAACGGCGAAGTGATGGTCTTCGTCTGAGAGATTCTGGTGGTCCGGGCTCAGCGGACCGGTTCGCGGCCGCTCGGTGTAATCGACGTTTGGACGAGAGCCCCTACGGGGGTGCAAGGTTGCTCACGCTTACCCACGTGACCACCCTCTGGAGAAGTGTGTTTTTTGGAACTCCTAACTTCGAAGAAGCCTCTCTGTATCACGAATCTGACCCAAGTAAACCGCCCGGTCCTCGCGGTCCAACGACAGAGCTGCTAGATGCTGCCGGGCCTTTCGAAGATACTCTCTCCCCGACTTAGGGTCATCGGCCACCGCATAGGCCCGAGCAATTGCCTCGTAGGCCGAGCACAGAATCTCCGACAAATCGTTCTTTTCGCACGTCGCGAGACAGGACTTTGCGAATCGGAGGGACAGGTCGGGCTGACCAAGCGAGGCGTATGCTCGGGAGATCTGCCTATCCCCGACGGCCTGGTTCTCGGGGGTCCCAACGATCCCCCAGTGATATCGAGAAGCGTGCACCAGGTTCAGGAGCCGACTCCGATCATCGCCGATCAGAACTCGCTTCTCCAAGTACGCGCACGCCTCATTGAAGCAGCGGGCTGCGGTCTTTCGGTGAAATTCACGTTCGCCCCTTGGAGGCGCCATTGACCTCGGAAGGGTACGAGGACTCGAAAAGGTTGGCTTCAACGGACGGGTTTCCGGTCAGATGATGCTCGGGACGACCCCTCGAACCGATTTGTATCAAGGGGGTTGTGTGAGGCGAGGCTTGTTGCACCGACTATCGGGAGGCCTCGACTCTCTTCAACACGGTGAGCGCTTTGAGAGTGATCCACTTGCTGGGCTTACCCGGCCCCTCGATTATGAGCGGCTTGACGCCCTTCTGATACTGTGCGGCCTTCGGCCCCGAAACGTCCGGATGGATGCGGTCCATCCACCAGGTGCCGTCTCGTCGCCGCTTTTCCTTAAGGATCTCGAGTGCCGGCCGAAGTCGTCGGTCCCCCGCGAAGCCGAGCTGCGTGAGCACGTCGAGGCCGACCAGGATGTCGTAGTAATAGTGGTTAGGATAGTGCAGCCTCAGCCAGGGGGGATAGGGTCTGCCCTCCTTGAAGAGCCGCCTTTCGAGATAGAACTCCGCACCCTTCGCGGCCGCCTCCTCCATCTTGGCTGAGCGCTTGGACTTCGGTAGCGACGCGAAGGCGGCGAGGGGTTCCCAGACGTCCAAGGTGCCGAGCGTATCTTGAGAGCAATTCCAGCCACCGTCTTTTCGCTGGTCCTCTACCATCCAATCAAAGAGCTTCCGAATTCGACCATCGTCGGCGTACCCGAACCGTGTCATCGTCCGGGCAGTGTTCCCGACCACGCACATCTCTTCGTAGAAAAAATTGAACGGGGAGCTGAGGCGCAGTTTGTACTTGAACAGAAGCTCGGCGACCTTCTTAATCTGCGGATTGGTCGCGTCGAGACCGAAGTCTGAAAGGACCAGCGCTCGCCAATTCGTGGAGTGGTACTTCGGATAGTAGAGGAAGTCGATCCACTCCTTGAGATTCCTCGGCTCGCGACGTTCCCAAAATCCCTTCGGCCCCTGTTGACGAAGCTGTTCGGCCGCCCATCCGGCGCGGGCAATCATTGACTTGGCATCCTTGACTTCGGAATCGTCCACCCGACGATCGAGAAGGTTGAGAAGCGCGTGATAACGGACGGCCGGCTGATACGGTTCGATCAGCCAGTCGAGTACTTTCTTGTCGCGCTCGCGGGATTCCGAAGGCGGTCTCGAGCCCATGGTCGAGTGGATCCAACGTTGTCAGGCGCCGGTCGGTATATGTCCGCTGCTGAAGGTTGATTAATCGGTCCCCACCAGCCTGAGCTCACTGGTCAGTCCGAAACGGGTGGTGCAACGCAGCTTGCACACGCGAACCCGAGGATGCGGGGCACTGATCTCGTGCTCAACGCCTCTGACTCGGAGTAGGTGCAATCTCCATCGCACTCACTCGACCCCACCAGCGGTAGCCCGACCGGTCGCCCTCCGATGACCCGAATCTGTCCGGGTGGGTTCCATTCGAGAGAGGAACTCCTTGAAGATCCGAATATCAGTCTCCGACCAGCCGTTGAACAGACCCAACCCGCTGCGTAGGACATGAGCGTGGGTCTGAATGTGCCGGTGCCGTCCGTGCGCCGTGGCCTTGACGTGTACCACCCGGCGGTCCTTCAGATCTCGTTGACGCTTCACGAACCCCTCCTTTTCGAGCTGGTCCACGAGTCCGGTGACATGCGCAGAACTGACGCCGAGAAACTCGGCGAGCTCGGTCTGCGTCACGCCCCCCCGCTGCAGCGCGGCGTGGAGTGCCATGTGATGGAGCAGCGGAATGTTACCGATCCTGAATGATGCACCGAAGGAGGCCCGCGCCTGCGTCATCACCCGGCGCATCTGGCCGACGGTCTCCTCGATGAGTTGGGTGCGTTCCTCGGTCGACATCGGCGCAGAGACCCATCCCCTATCTTCCTCAAGAAGGTTGTCCAGTCAACCATTCACTAGAAAATGATTTAATAGTGAACGATTATGCACTTCCCATGGCCGCCGCGCTGCCCGCGACTCAAAGCTCCTCACTGACCCATACCAGAGCTTCTGGTTCTCGACCGATCATCGAGGTCCGTGACCTCGTCAAAGTCTATGGAGCGGGTCGCGGCTTCGCGACTGCCCAATCGGTCCGGGCGGTGGACGGAATCAGTTTCTCGATTGCCGAGGGGGAGTTCTTCGGGTTTCTCGGACCGAACGGTTCGGGTAAGACCACGACTATCAAGATCGTCACCACACTCCTGGGCCGCACGAGCGGCTCCGTGTCGGTCGCTGGATTTGACCTCGACCGAGACGGTCCCACCATCCGACAGCGGATCGGCTACGCCGGTCAGTCGATCGGGGTGGATGGCGATCTCACGGGGCGAGAGAACCTCACCTTGATGGGCCATCTCTACCATCTGCCCCGCGACCTGATCAAAGAACGCGTCAACGAACTCCTCAACGTTCTCCAGCTAACGGAGGCGGCGGATCGACCAGCGTACACCTATTCGGGCGGGATGCGACGTCGGCTCGACCTAGGTTCCGGTCTCGTCCACCGACCGAAAATCCTCTTCCTGGACGAACCGACGACCGGGCTCGACCCCCAGACCCGCAACGCGGTCTGGGAGTACCTGCGGCGCGTCCATCGGGAGGACGGCGTGACCGTGTTCCTTACCACTCAGTACATGGAGGAGGCCGATCAACTGTGCGAGCGAGTCGCCATCATCGATCACGGCCGCATCGTCGCGGGCGGGACTCCGGCCGAACTGAAGGCCGATATCGGGGCGGACAGCGTGACGATCCGCCTCCCCCAGGACGAGAAGTTCGAGCTCCACCGAACCCAGGCGCTCGAGGTCGTTAGTTCGGTGGCCGGGGTTGCGGATGTTGCACCCTCCGAACAGGGGGTCACCGTTCATGCGCACAACGGCGGCGCGACACTCGTGGAGATTCTCCGCCTGCTCGAAGCGCGGCACATCCCCGTCAAGGAGGTCGCGGTCTCGCCGCCCACTCTCGACCAGGTCTTCCTCAAGCACACCGGCCGGGAGATGCGAGTCGAGGAAGTCAAACCGATGACACGGCCCGGTATGCCGCGGCGGGGAGGACGGTAGCGTGGCGACCGAGACGGGCCATGGTCAGGACTTTGTTTCGATCTCGGTCCCCACGACCGGTCTTGCCAATCTGTTCTCCGACATCGGATGGGTCTGCTACCGGAGCCTCCGCAAGCTGAGCCGAAATCCGTTCCTTCTGATGTTCACCCTCATCATGCCCCTCATCTGGCTGGGATTGTTCAGCCAGACGTTCGGCACGTTGTTCGCACGGGGGGCCTCGCTCCCGGGCGGCGCCCCACTTCCCTACGACTACATCGCGGTCCTACTGCCCGGCATTGCGGTTTTGACGGCCATCCAAGCCGCCTCCCAGTCCGGGTTTGGCATGGTTACGGACATCGAAACCGGGTTCATGGACAAGTTCTTCGTGGCCCCGATTCATCGTGCGTCGGTCCTGATCGGCAAACTACTCGCTGACGGACTGCGGATGGCCGCTCAGGCCGGCATCGTACTCCTGATCGCCTACATCTTCACTCTGGCGTTCGGATGGAGGATCCCATTTGCCACGGGCCTGCCGGGTGACCTGATGATCGCCGCGTTGGCCGCCTTGTTTGGGGTGGCCTTCTCCGGGCTATCGAATTCGGTGGCATTGTTCACCAAGAGCACCGAATCGACGATGATGGTGAGTTTCACGCTGACGTTCCCGCTGCTCTTCCTGTCCACGGCGATGGTACCGATCAACCTCCTGCCGAGCTGGGTCCAGACCTTCTCCACGTACAATCCGGTGAGCTACGTCGCCACCGCCTCGCGCTCGATGATCCTGACCGGATTCAACTGGTTCGAGATCGGCCAGGCATTCCTCGCCATCGCGATCGTCGGATTCCTGCTCAACTTGCTCGCGGTCATCGCCTTCCGGCGTCAGGGCCGTTGATTCCGGCCCAGAGGACCTCCCGAGCCCCGCTGCGAGCAATCACCGACCCACCCACTCGCCTGACCCCCTCCGGAAAAGGGTCAGTTGTGGAGGGATTACGCCCGGGCGAGGTCGATGCGCCTCTTGACCTCCGTCCATCCCTGTTCAGCGGTCGAGGAGGTCGTCGGGAGAGGGGGCGTCCGGCCTCGGCTGAACCGATACGAAGGACCTAGCGCAGCTCTCTCTGCAACCTATCGAAAGTCTGTCCCCATCCACCCTGGAACCCCTCTTCGAGGGATCCGACGCCCCCTGGGAAAGAGCCCGTTGCGAGAACTTTCACAAGGACAGTCACTCGCGTCCTCTTGGGGCTGAGCTTCCCGAAAGTCACCGTTTGAAGCGCCTCGAAAGGGACGGTGCCCTCCCCGGGTGTTGTGGCGCTCCTGAATACCAGAAGTTCTGGAACGACAATCTCCACAATGGTCCCAGCCGTTTCGAAGGTGATCCCCTCGGTGTTTCGGTCATGAATTCTTATCGCACCTCCGGGCCTCGGATCCAACTCGAAGACGAGAGTGACGGCGCCCTCGGGGCCCCAAAACTTCGCTGCTTTCTTTGGGTCGGTGAACATATTGAAGACCGACTCCCGCGGGAAGTCGAAGTCCCTCGATATCTTCACGGCGCTACGCTCTCCGTCCGTTGATTCCTTCCTCCACTTTTGGTTCATACTGTTTCCTCTTTGAGCGTCTTCTCACGCCGGTCGAGCCTGCTGTTCCACCTCTTGGCCATATCGGCAGCCCACACTTGGATTTGGTTCACTGACTGCGGATTGAACGCGTACAGCCTTCGCTGGGCTCGCTTCTCCATATGAATCACGTTCGCCTCCCTGAGCACTCTGAGGTGTTGCGAAATCGCCTGCGGAGTCACGTCGAACTCGTCGCAGATCTGGGACGCGCTGAGCCTGCCCCTCTGGGCAAGAATCTCCACTACTCTGCGCCTGCGCGGTTCTGCCAGGACAGAGAAGGCGTCCATAGCAGAGTGATAAAGTAACCACTTAATAAAGTTGTCACTTTAGTTAAATGGCATGAATAACTCCTACTCTTCCCGACCAGCACCTATTCCGGGAAGTGAGCGCTCCGCCGAGCAGAGCCGAGAGGGTTGCGCGAGCCGATCGGCTGATTCCCGCGGGTCGGTGATTCCACTCTCATAGCCCCACCGGGCAGCGTTCGGCTCCTATCCGCCGAGTCGGGCTCCCTCAGCCAGAGCCTTGAGCTTGCGAAGCCCGACCGCGTGGGTTACATTTTGGAACGCGGCGAACGTCTCGAAACCGCAATCGGTCCCTCCCCAGGCGTTCGAGTGACCCACGGCCGCACCGAGGTGCTCGAGCCTCAGTCGGATGGTATCCGGAGTCTCGACGATGGGGGTCTTTACGTCCACGACGCCCCCGACGAAGGCGAGATTGTTGGGCCAGCCATGGTCCTTGACATATTTCGCTAAGGTGCGAACGTCCCCCTCGTGGTGAGGGTTCGCCAGCTCGCCGACGACGGCGGAAACCTTCAGACGAGCGATCTCGGGTAGGACCCGACTGAAGTCGGCGTCCGTCATGTGGGACGCGGTGTAGTTTCCGTAGCAGTAGTGCACGCGAATCCGCTCCTTGGGGAGTCCCTTGATCGCCTCGTTGATGGCATCCACGTGGTGCGGGAGTGCCGAGTAGAAGTCCATCCCCCAATCCGTGGCAGTCTGTTTCCCCATGGCGAGGTCCGGCGCGTCGATCTGCAACGTGATTCCGGGGACATTCAGGATCGCCTCATACTCGTGACGCAGCTCCTGAGTCAGGGCTCGGAGGTAGCTCAGATGGTCCGGGTACACCGCGGTGTTGTTCGGATAGAAGATCGTGATGACACCGGGCGAGGCCGACGGCTGAAAGACGCTCGGCGCTCCCTCTTCCTTCGCGATCCGAACCGCGTCTCGAGCTTCGCGTGCGGCCCGCTCGCCCCCGGTATAGCGGAGGGGTGCCACGATCTTCGGCAGCGCGAAGACCGATGCCATTGCGCCCATCTGCGCCGCCATGGCCGGATTCGATTCGACGAACTCGGCGATCATCTCGGGGCTCATTTGCATAGGGATCCGTTCGGTGGGGGAGAATCCCTCGAAACGGTTCGGCAGGTAGCTCGTATAGCCGGCGAGCCGTTGCTCGCCGTTCGACACTTGATCAAGGCCGATTTCCGAGCCCATCGGATGGAGTTGGTCGCGAATCGCCCCCCGTTCCGCCTCCAGATACGCCTGCTCGTGGTCTGTTGACAATTCCCCGGTGGGGCTCTGCGCCAGCAGTCCAATCAGGTCCTTCGACCGGAACCAGCTCCCCGTCATCGTTGTACGATACGCCATACGTCTCGAACCCGAGACCGGGAGGCGAGAAGGGTCTAAAGCGCCTTTGAATCTGGCCGCTCTTGCATGGAGTGAAACTAGTCACCTCCCGATGTAATTCTGCGCGGGTGTTCGGTAGAAGCCGGGAAGGAGGAGGTGCAATTGCCCTTGCACACACTCCCGGTGAGATCCTCCGCCGTTTCGCCGGACCCTTCATTCAAACGCGGTAGGTCCTGACATCGGAGTCTCTGCCACGAGTTTTTGCCCGGCACCGATCCGGTAAACGCTATTCTCGGGAGTAAACCGACTAACCGGCGCGCCGAATCGTTTAGATAGACCTTCCTTGGCTATACGACGGGGGTTCGGCCTCTAGTTTGCCCCCACACCGGATGAAACACCGTAGCCGTATTGTGCCACTGCTATCAGTAATCCTCGCCTGTGCGGCGTTAGTCCTGGCTTCCCTCTTGATCATGCCCACGTTCATTGGTGACAATACGGGCGCCGCGGCGCCCGAAGGTCACGCCGGCGGGCCGCTTTCACCAGCCATCAAGCAAGGGGCCAGTGTTGCTGCGGCGTGCGACGACGATACGACCTGCACGACGGGTGCCATTACGAATGTGGACGCAGGGGACACCCTGGTTGTGGTAGTGACGGAATTCACCACCTCGCGAGGGGCCCCTTCCACGGTAGAGGAAGTGACTGCTGGCGGTGACCACGCTCTCGCTCTTCTCGGGTCCACCCCCTGCATCACGGGCAGCGGTCATGGAGTGACCGCCATCTATGGGCTAGCCAACGTCGCGGCGCAAACATCGATAACATTCACGGTCAATTACACTTCGGCCTCGTACTACACCATCCATGGCCTCGACGTAGAGGGGGCAGCGGCCGCTCCGTTCGAGACCGCGGGCACGGGCGTCTGCTCGAGCGCTGCTGGCACGACGGGTGCTTCGAGTGTGTCCACCACCGTGCCGGACGATTTGGTCATCCTGGGTGTGGAGGTCAGGGCTTCGACGACCTTTGCTGAGAGCGGCGGTGACACACTCGTGACTCAGGCTGCAACCACCGGGGCGGACCTGGATTCCGGAGCGATGCTCGACGAGACCGACGCTTCCACAGGATCGATATCCCTCGCGGCGACCTTCACGAGTGCGTCCTGGTCGTCGATCGCGGTGGCACTGAAGACCTCGCCCCTCGTGTCCGGAACGGTCACCCCGTCCACCGCGGCCATTGACGCTGGTGAATCCATAGGCCTGGAAACGACCGCAGCCACGGGTGGAACTCCTCCCATCACGTACCAGTGGTACGCCGCTACGTCGACCAGTAGTTGCAGCTCCGGGACATTGATTGGCGGCGCGACCGGTCTATCCTACTCCACTCCGGCGCTGTCGATCGGGAGCTACTACTACTGTGTCTGGGCTACGGACAACAGCACGCCAACCAACGAAGTCGCCTATTCCAACGTCGCAAACGTCAGTGTTGACCCAGCCCTCGCGGTCACGATTACCCCCAACGCTCCCACCATTGCCGGCGGACAGACGGTGCAGTTGACTGCCAACCCGTCGGGAGGCACCGGAGCGGACAGTTACGCCTGGTATTCGGGGACCGCCTGCTCGGGCACGGTACTATCCACTTCCCAGGTCTACACGACCCCCGCATTGACAGCCACGACGACGTTCTGTGTGTCGGTTACGGACAGTTCGTACACTCCATCGACCGCGTCGGCCAACGACACAGTGACCGTGGCGGCGCCCTCCTCACCGCTCACGGTCACGATCGCTCCGGCGACTCCCTCCATCGATTCAGGTCAATCCGTAGTACTCACCGCCAACCCTTCGGGAGGCACCGCGCCTTACACTTACGCGTGGTACTCGGGAGGCGCGTGCTCCGGTAGCCAACTGGCGAGCACACCAGCCTACACAACCCCAGCCCTCACGGCGACCACCGCCTACTGTGTGGCAGCGACGGACAGCGAGACCTCGCCGGTCACTGCGACGGCCGTGGCTACGGTCACGGTGAGCGCGTCGCCACTCTCGGTGACGATCACTCCCAGCGCCCCCACGATCGATAACGGGCAGACGGTGAGCCTGACCGCCAACCCCTCGGGAGGCACCGGCGCGGACACGTACGCATGGTACTCGGGAGGCAGCTGCGCAGGTTCCGTATTGGCCGTCACCAAGGACTACACGACACCCACGCTCGCGGCCAACACAACGTACTGTGTCGCCGCCACCGACAGCGCATACCTGCCGGTCACTGCGACGGCCCGCGCCACGGTGACGGTGGCCGCCGCGGCGTCAGTTCCGCCGACCACTCCGCCCCCGTCGGGATCATCGGCGACGCTGCCTTCGTACGTGTATCCGGTGGTCGGAGTTCTAATCGCGGCTTTGCTCGCAGCGCTCTTACTCGCGCTTTTGGCCCGCCGTGGTAGGAAAGTGAAATTCTTGGAGATAGGGCTCCCGGAGAATACCCTATGGTCCGTGACGCTGAAGGAAGCGGCCCTGAGCTCGACGAGCTCGAGCATCACCTTTAGCGCATCGAAGGGTGAGCATCCGTACGTCGTAAAACCTGTAGCCGGTTACGTCCCGTCCCCCGCGTCGGGGACCGTGAAGGTGGGTAAGGATCCGGCCGAAGTGAAGGTCACCTTTACGCCGCTCCCCCCATAGCTTTCTCGGCGCTCGAGACCCTCGATTGGCCGGTGCCGGAACAGTGTACGCCCGGGAAGGTAACCGCTATCGGGAGGCGGTCCAAACTACCGCACCGAGTCCGGTGGCCTCACATAGTCCAATCGCAAACAAGAACGGTGCGAAGGAGTCCGGGATAATCGGCATGGAGTTCAGGTAGGAGTAGACTGTGAGGGCGCTCTGCACCACAAACGCCGCCGCGAAGATGAGTAGGGCAAGTCCGAAGCCGGTCTGGGTATGCGTATACAGTCGTCGGTAGAGCGCGAAAAGGACGGCGGCGAGAGCGATGCTGATCACGCCCAGAACGACGCTTGCCTCCATGAGAAGGTCGCTCATCGGAAACCCATCGCGCCGGCGTGAGAGTGGGCTCTCCCAGGAATAGGGCCCGATCCGGGTCGCCGGGCGGTCAAAAGCTGTCTCAAATCTTGGAAGTTCTCCGAAAGGTAGGGGGAGAGTTCGTACGGAGCTGCGTATGCGTCTCCGACCGGACGGGCGACGGTCCCATGCCGCTCGAGCAATAGGAGGTGGTGGCGTACGGTTCGGTAGTCGAGTCCGAGCGACGACGAGAGCTGGTGCGCGTTAGCGGGGGACCGTTCGAGCCGCTCGAGGATCCGGAGGCGGTTCGGTCCGCCTCGGGTACCACAAAGAAGGTACCACATGAGCGAGCGGAAGCCCGGACTCATCATGTCTCGCGAACGAGGGACCCTCCCTTTATCAACCAAACCCCCGGGTCGACTCCCTCCGCCGCACCGCCTGGCTAGAACGCGGCAAGGCCTTCCGCGGTCGCTGGGAGCGCAAAGGCAGCGTACTCGAGGGTCAGGGTGCCGCCCGACCCGATCGCGAACGATTCGATCTCTCCAGCGCCCGCGTCATAGACGAACAGGAACTGGCCGTGCGATCCGCCCACGGCGAGGTCGGTGTCCGCAGCTCCGGTCGACGCGGCCACCGGCTCGAGCAGGGTCAACCCGCCGTTAGAGGCCACTCCGTAAGTTGAGATCGAGTTGCTGTGGGCGTTCGAGGTGAATGCGATCTGGCCGCGATCGGTCGTGGCGACCCAGCACGGAGCGAGCTGCCCATCCGAAACCGCGCCGCTCACCACGTTCAGAGCCCCGGACGGTGCGACGGCGTACGAGGAGAGGGCCCCTGGCCCTGCGTCACTCACGATTAGACTGCCCGCTGCTCCGAAGGTAAACCCGTACGGAGTCGCGCCATTCGAGGGGGTCACGATTGGGCCGCGAGCGTACCCTTGGGAACCCACCCTGTAAGTGTCTAGGACGCTCGTGTTCTTTTCGGAGACTACGAGGACCGAACCCGAGGGGTTGAAGGCGATCTCCGCGGGGGCGGTGGAGGCGCTGGTGCTCAGGGCGCGGCTCGATCCGGGCAGCGGAAAGAGAATTCCGTGGTCGCCAAGGAAAAACCCGAAGATATTGCCGGCGACGGCCGACGTGCCTGCGTTGAGGACATAGACGATCGAACCGTGCACAGCGACGCTTACGGGAAGGATTCCGTGAGAGCTCACCCGGTCCACGAAGGTCAGCAGAGGCCCGCCGCCGCCCAGCGAGTTTACATGGAAAACGGTGACCGCGTTGCTGCCGGCGTCCACGACAAGGAGCCAGTGACGGTCGGAGGTCAATGCGAGCGATCCGGAGTCGGCGAGACTCACTCCCGTTCCCAACCCGTGAGTGCTGAATTGGCCAGCGGGGATGAGCGACCCGCCGGGGCCAACCTCGTAGGCCACCACCGCGTTGCCGTCCGGACTGTTCGTCGCCGTGAACACAGCTCCCTGCGCCCACTTTCCTGTGTCGGGACCCACCGCCGGGTGTGCGAAGGCACTGCTCGACAGCACCAGCAGAAGCACGGCAGCGATCGGCAGAGCCCACAACATTCTCATTCGCGTCATCGGAACCGCAGACGGGCTTGGCCCCGATAATGAGAGAGCAGTTTCGCACCACAACCTGGCCCTAAGCCCGCCCGAATTCAGCACTAACCGGGTGCTCTGGGCAGAAGGGGGAATTCCAGCACGTCACAGTCCGGCGCTCTATGCACCGTTCGCCCCAGTCGCTCGAGGCTCCATCACACGGAGAGGCGGGCTCGCCGGCATCCTCTCGGGTAACGGCTACTGAATCGACCAGTAGTGGTGCTGCGCGGTGTTGCCAGTTATCCGTTGGAGCGCGACCGCGTGATCGAGGACCAGGTGCGCGAAAAATCGTCCGTGTTCGTCGGCCTCCGGCGGGTCATGGGCGAAATAAAATCCGTCGTTCTCCAGCGCCTCCCAGAGCAGTTCCGGCGTGAGCGGGTGGTCCAGTGTGTGGTCTCGAGCGACGACTACCGCCACGTCGAGGGCACGCCCAATCGGATCCGAGTACTCCTTGTGGAGCAGCTGCACGGCCCCGGTGATTTCGCAGAACGCTATTAACCCGCCACCCCGGGCAGGAGTCGGGGTTAGGGGAGACCTACGGTGGACAAGGCCGCCCCCGCCTCGTTGCAATGTTGAGTTCAGCCGGTCTTCGGCGCTGGCTGCGAGAGTTCTCTCGCGAGGGCGGCGGAGAACTGTGCCCAGAGGTGAGAATCCTCGCGCTTGAGTTCCTGCGCTCGACGCTGAATCGATGTTCGATTCGGCCGACCCTTGAGGAGTTCCACCTGGTTCCCGGTGAAGTGCAGAGTGGAGGCAGTGGGCCCGCGGGCGGTCAGCTGGTAGAGGAACTGCGAGTACTTGGCGGGGCCGGCAACGTGAGTTGACGTCCACATCCAGCGGTCCGGAAATAGGTGGACTAACTTCACTTTCACCGTCCGTGCCCCCTGCCGAGAGTCGAACGGATCATCGTCGAATGAATCGGTAAGAAGGATGAGGTCATCTGTCAGCTTTTCGACCTTGCGGCGGCCCTTGACGTCCGAAAGGTCGAAATCATTCGAACGGTAGTCGGTGGCCCAGCGATATGCGTGCGGCCGCGACGCCGCCAATTCGGTGGCGAAGTGGTACGTCAGTCGCTGGAAAGGCATGATGAGGCGGTGAGCGGGTGAGGGGGGATAAACTCGGCGAGAACGCGACGGGCTGAATGACCGAAAGGATCGGGCATCGGTGGCCGTCCGTCCAGAGCGAGCCTCGTTTACCGGATCCGAGCCGGTTCCAGTTCGGAGGGGAGAGTATCCCGGGAATGCGCGCGGGGTCGGCGCTTGAGAGCTTATTTGTCGAAACGGGATGGACGCGCGTCTATGGTCACAACGATCGATCTCATGGACTTCGTCCACGAACTGAGGGAGGATTTTTTCGAACGTGCGGCAAAGCTCGGCTGGAAGGAGTTCTCCAAGGACCGAGGCGTCAGCATGCACTCCTTTCGCAACGTCTTTCTCCACCTGGCCTACGTGGAAGAGCAACACGTCACCGAATTCTGCGAGGGGAGACCGACACCTTGGATGCCCGAAGTGATGAGGATCCCCCGGGACCGATACCTCACGATCGCTTCGGTCCGGAAGCGGCTCCGAGAAGTTCGAGCGATGGGAGATCAACGGTTCAAGAGATGGAACAGTCCCGAAGAGCTGGAGAAGCCCGCTGTTTGGGTCGCCGCCGAGAAGTACCCCCTGCGCTTGTCCCGGGACTCCGCCCTCGCGCAGTGTTTGACTGAGCACTTGCTGCACCTTGGCGAAGTGGAGGCCATGCTCTGGCAGTTGGATGTGGAGCCACCCACGACGTTCTGGATCGATCGAAGAGTTCTCCTTGGGAAGTGGCCTCCTCCCAAGTCGGCCCTCTTCCAAGGTCGCATCCTACCGAGACGACGAGCCGTACGCCGCTCGGTGAAGGGAGCGAAACGTCGTCGTTAAACGACTTCGCAAGATCCTTTTTCGGTCCTCGCCCGGCGAAAACCACACCGCCGTCTCTTGACTCCCCCGAGACGAGGTACCATCGACCCCCCGAGTTCTGGGGGCAAATGCGATTGTGCCTACCGCATGAGAGAGGTTTCGCCGATCTCAGAGTCCCCTTGGACTGCCGGCGCAAGCGATCTCGGCCGCCTTCGGTTGACAGACTGCACCCGGTTTCAAGCCTTCACCGGTGGAAGCGACTCAAAAGTGGGAAACGAGCCACTCGTGAACCTCCGGGATCCTTCTGACGAACAGCGAGATGTGACCCTCCCCCGGTTCCAGGTGGACGTCCGCACCGGGGAGATGGTCGGCCAGCCACCTCGCGTGCGAAAGTGGAACAAGTTGATCGTCCGTCCCATGCCAGAGCTGAACGGGGACTTTGATCGAGCTGAGCTCGAATCCCCATGGCTTGATATCGGAGAGACTGTCGTCGATGAAGCCATCGGGTCCCTGCGATAGCCCGTCTTGCATCTGGGCGTGGGCGAACGAGAGAAGCTCGGGAGTGAGAACTGCCCGATCAACGTCGGGCGAGGAGTCGAAGAGAGACTCGTTTAGACGTTCCTGAGAAATTTCTCTCATTTCCTTGACCTCCTCGGCCAATTTACGCTTCCATGCATCGGGATCGTAGCTGAACAATTGAAATCCGGCGACAGCGGTTTCGGCAACGCCGGCGAACCAGTCGAGTCCGTCCGCGGCATATGGCGCGACCGCTCCCAGGCTCGCGACAGCGACCAAGCGATCCGGGAGGAGTGCCGCGCACGCAAGGGCGTACGACGCTCCCTTGGAGTGACCCCACAGGGCGAACCGGTCGACCCCCAAACTATCGGCGATCGCCCGAACGTCCGATGCCTCGTCAGCAACGATTCGGCCAGGTCTTGCCGTCGATCCCCCGTAGCCCGCGGGGTCAAAACTGATCAGGCGGATTCCTCGTCGAGCGGCATCGGCGACGTGCTGCGCGTAAAGCAGTTTTGAACCAGGGCAGGTGTGGAGAACGAAAACCGGCGGGCCACGTGGGTCCCCACTCTCGTTAATCCTGAGGGTTCGTCCGTCCGCCAGGGCGATGTCCTTCGCTGACTGAGGCATTGGATATCACGGGAGAGATAGGTCGGAACCCGCGATAATACTCCCGTTGCAATCAACCACTGACCGGCCCGCACCTCAGTTGCTAGTGGCAGAATTCGGCAGTGGGACAATCCACAATAGTATCACAGACTATCCCCCCTTCCGGCTGCGCTTCTCACGCACGCCTCACCGTAGTTTGGCCAGTAGACTTGGTTCTACCCGAACTTTTGGCCTGCAGATTCGTCGACACGGCCCCGACCTCGCGGAAGACACGGAGAGTGTTGGCGCCCAGTATCTTGCGGCAGTCCTCTGCGGAGTAGCCACGTTCCAACAGGACCTCGGTGATTTTGGGGAGGTCGGCGGACGAGTCGAGGGCCTTCGGCAACTGGCCGCTTACGCCGTCAAAGTCGGATCCGAGTCCGACATGGTCGACGCCTCCCACCTTGGCAATGTGGTCGATCTGGTCGATGAGCGCGGAAAGCGGTGGACGGGGAATCTTGTCCATAAGACGACGCCGAATCCGTTCTTTGTCGGCGTGGGTGAACTCGCGACCCGCCTTCGCGGCCTTCCGCTTGGCAGCCGTGTCTGCTCGTTCCACTTCGGTCTCTCGCGATTTCCAAGCGTCCCGATAGGCTTGGGAGACAAAACCGGAGAAGAAGTTGACCTGAACCACGCCGCCTTTCGAGTCGGGCCGGCCTGAGCGGGCTACGGTACGTATCATGTCGTCGGTCATGTTGCGGGGGTGGTCGCATAGAGCGCGCGCCCCGGAGTGGGAGGCGATCACGGGGGCGTGGCTCGTCGCCACCGCGCGGTAGAACGTGCGGTCGGCGACGTGCGAGATATCCACCATCATTCCCAGACGGTTCATCTCGCGGACCACATCCTCCCCAAATTCGGTAAGTCCGTTCCTGGTGTGCAGGACGGTCTTGTTGTCGATGTCGCCGGAGGAGTCGGCCCAGTCGTTAGAATTGGACCATGTGAGTGTCATGTAGCGCACACCGAGGTCGTAGTACTGCCGGAGCAGGCCGAGCGAGTTTTCGATCGAGTGACCGCCTTCGATGCCCATCAAGGCAGCGAATTTGTGTTCCCGATGGGCGGTCTCGATGCCCTCGGGACTGGCTTCAAAGACAACTTGGTCGGAATGTTTGGCCACTTGGAGCCGGACGGAATCGATCAGCTCCAGCGTGCGCCGCGCGTACTGTCCCTTGTAGAGCGCGGGTTCCACCCAGATCGAGAAAAACTCCGCGCCTAGGTTGCCCTTGCGAATGGAATCGAGGTTGAGTTGTCCCCCCTCCAAAGGGTTCGCGAGGTCGAAGTGCTCGTCCAAGAATCGCTGTGTCGTGTCGGCATGGGTGTCGACAACGATGGCGGATTTGTGTACCTGGGCCGCGGTAAGGAGTTTCTGGGTCATGTCGGGGGCAGTTGATTCGGAGACAAAAGTGGGCGGGCGAGCAGCAGGATAGTGATGGAGACACTCCGTTCAGATAGCTCCGGTTCCCCCAGTCAGGTTGGTTGCGATGGACATTGCACCTGCGTTCCCCTTCTCGGGTGTCGCCCTGAGTGATCCACGGGACCATCAACGATCCTCTTGTTAGGAAGGCGGGCGCCAGGTCACCAATTGGTTAGATATAACCTAATAATTAGGGTCACATATATATGCGACCGGAGCGTGACCACTCCCATGGAGCCGCTCCAGAGACTGACTCGCCGACAACTCGACACCCTCCAGACGATCGGAGCGAAGGAGTCGCCCGAACGAGGAGTGGCACTCAAACTGGTTGCGGCATCACTCCACCTCAGCGCGCCCTCGGCTCTGGGCCACATGACGCCACTTGAGCAGCTCGGGTTGGTCGAGCGCCATCGCGGCAAGAGCCGCCTGACAAACAAGGGCCGAAACACCTTGCTCGAGTACGAGCGACATCACAGAGTCGCAGAGAGCCTGTTCGGTAGTCTCGGCCTTTCTCCTTCGGAGACCTGTGCCGCCGCCCGGGAGATCGATCTCGCAATCACGCACCGCACCGTCGAGGAGGTCTGTCGGGCGCAGGCGCACCCGTCCACCTGTCCTCACGGGCAGCCGATCGCTGCGTGTTCGACCGAACGGGGAGCTCGCTGAGAATGGCGGGGGAGGCTCCGGAGTCACCACCCGACCCCTCGGCTTCCGACTTGTCCGTAGGGCAGCCGGCGTCCCCGACATCGCCCGGTGTTCGGGCTTCCCGCAAACCCCCTCGGACGGGAAGGTCGACGTTGGCGATCGCCGCCATCGTGGCGGTGGTCATCATTCTCGTGGGGGGCGCGGTCGCCTATGAAGTAGTGACCAGCAAGGCCGCAGGCAACCCCTGTGCTGCCTTCACGCCCCAGCAGCTCGGAGCGAACGCCACCCCGGGTCAAGTCTCGGGGAACACGACCCCGAACTACGCGCAGGCCACCTCGTTGACCAACGGACCCCTTGCCACGGTGTCCGTGGGGCAGACAATCCAGGTGGTCGCGGGGGAAAACTTCTGGGGTAGTCTTGTCAGCCAGATGGGCGGAAACCTGACGAACGTGCTGAGCATCGTGAGCGACCCGAACGCGGACCCCCACGAATACGAGGCGAACGCCTCGGACGCGGCCGCGATCACTCACGCGAATTTCGTGATCGTCAACGGCGTCGGCTACGACGACTGGGCCCTCCAACTGATTGGAGCGGCGGACAGTCCCGGTCAGGAAGTGTTGAATGTAGGTACACTGAACGGCGTCTTCGTCACGGGAGGGATCGTCACGGGCAACCCCCACCAGTGGTACAACCCGCTCTACGTGAACCACACTCTGTTGGCGATGTACTCCGACCTTGTCGCCCTTCAGCCGGCCTCGAAAGCGATCTTCCAGCAGAACTTCGCGAACATCAACTCCTCCGCGGGCGGGGGGGCCGGGGGGGTTTCGATCGATCAGCTCTACGCCCGCGCCAACCAGATCCGGGACGATTTCGCCGGCACGGTCGTGGTCTCGACGGAGAGCATCTTCGTCTATCTCGCCAACTACACGGGGCTCGACCTGATCGCGCCCCCAGAGTTCATGGAGGCCATCGCGGAAGGGAACGACCCGCCGGCGTCCAGCGTAGCCTTGTTCGAGTGTCAGCTCGAGAGCGGTTACGTGAAGGTGCTGGTGTACAACATTCAGACGGTGACCCCCATCACGACCACAGTCGAGGGAATCGCCGGGGTGAACAACGTGACGGTCACCTACGTGAGCGAGACCATCCAGCCCCCGGACACGAGCTTCCAGGATTGGATGTACGGGGAGTACAACTCCCTCATCAACGCGCTCAACTCCGAACAGCTGGGGAAATGACGGCCGGTGGACGCTGACCTCCCCCACCCACCGGTGTTCCAGTCGACGGCGAGCCGTCTCGCCCGATCCGGTCCGCCGGCGATCCGGGCCGAACGCCTCGAAGTACGGTACCGGAACAAGCTCGTGTGGAAGGACGCTACGTTCGATGTCCAGCCCGGCGAGTTCGTCGCGGTCATCGGCCCCAATGGGGCGGGCAAGACGACGCTCTTCCGCATGCTGCTCGGACTCCACTGGCCGTCGAGCGGGCACCTTTCCGTCTTCGGCTCCCCTCCCCGCCGGGGCAACTACCGGATCGGCTACGTCCCGCAACGGCACACGATCGACCGAGAGACGCACCTCGAGTGCGACAAACTCGTCCGCCTGGGCTACCCGGGGACCCGATGGGGGCCGGGGAAGCGCTGGGCCCCTTTGCAGTGGGGTCCCCGATTCCGATTGGGGGCGGAGCGCGAGGCGGCGGCCCGAGCGCTCGAGGATGTTGGGGCTTCCGACCTCGGCTCCAAATCGCTGGGCGCGCTCTCCGGCGGGGAGTTGCAGCGGATCTTCCTGGCCGAGGCGCTGGTGGGGAGCCCCGACATGCTGTTGCTCGACGAGCCGCTCTCTAACCTCGACCTTCGCCGGAGCCGGGAGTTGGTCGAGACGATCCACGGGTTGGTCGTCTCTCGCGGGGTGACGACCCTCCTCGTCGCCCACGACATCAATCCGATGATCAAGTGCCTCGACAAGGTGATCTACATCGCCAACGGCCACGTCGCGGTGGGAGCCCCGGACGACGTCCTCTCTTCGGAGCGGCTCTCGGCGCTTTACGGGGTCCACGTCGAAGTGCTGCACGATTCCCGGGGCAACCTGGTGATCGTGGGCGGAGAGGACGAACGCGGGGAGGAAGGGGCATGAGCGGGGGCTGGAGCGGCATTCCCTGGAGCTGGAACTTCATCACCGACGTGCGGACCCTCTGGTCGTACGAGTTCATGCGCAATGCGGTGGAGGCCGGAACGATCATCGCGATCATGGCCGGCATCATCGGCTACTTTGTCGTCCTGCGCCGTTCGTCCTTCGCCAGTCATGCCCTCGGCCACACGGGATTCTCGGGAGCGGCCGCCGCCGTCCTGGTCGGAGCCCAGCCGGTCTTCGGTCTCTTGATCTTCACCATCGCGGCGGCGAGTGGCATGGCCGTCCTGGGCACCCGTACGTCGAGCCGGGATGTCGAGATCGGGACGGTGCTCGCCTTCTCCCTGGGACTCGGATTGCTGTTTCTCAGCCTCTATCAGGGGTACGCCCAGGAGGCGTACTCGATCCTCTTTGGGGAGGTGCTGGGCATCAGCACCGCCGAAGTGGCCTTCACGTTCTGGAGCTGCTTGGGGGTCCTCGCGATCCTGGCGCTGATCTACCGCCCGCTACTGTTCGCGTCGCTTGACGAAGATGTCGCGGAGGCGAAGGGATTGCCCCTGGTCGGGCTCAACCTCGCGTTCCTGATTCTCCTCGCGGTGACGATCTCGTTCGCGGTCCAGATCATCGGTGTTCTGCTCATCTTTGCGCTGACGGTCACACCCGCCGCCATCGCAGTGCGCTTGACCAAACGGGCCCTGTGGGCGGTGGTGGTCTCCATCCTCGTGGCCGTGACCTCCGTCTGGGGGGGGTTGTTCGTCGCGCTTTGGACGAACTATCCCGCGAGTTTCTTCATCGTGGGCATCGTCTTCGTCGAGTACGTGTGCATCCGGGGCGTCGGCGTGCTCCGGGAAACGGCCCTCCTGCAAGCGGTCGATGCGTCCGAGCGGGAGGGAGTGCGATCGCTCCGGGACGCTTCGCTCACCGCGTCCATCTCCCAGGGGTTGTTCCTCGGTGGCGCTGCCTTCCTGACGGTGAGCCTGCTTGCGTACCCGGGGGCAGCGTGGAACCCCGCCGGCCTCTACGCGCACGCGGTCTGGGCGATTCTCTGCCTCGCATCAGGAGCGATCGTCGGGACGGCCTCCTTTCTCCTCTACTTCTCGGGGTTTCGAAAGATGGCCACCTCCTCCCGAGAGTTCACCCCTCCCGCCTTCCTGACTCTCGTAGGACTTCTGGGGTTTGCCCTGACTGCCGGGGGGCTCGGGCTCTATCTCTCGGGGGTAGCCCTCACCGCGACCTCCTACGGCCTCGCTCCAGTGGCGGTCCTGTTCGGCGCTCCGCTGCTCTTCCTGGGGGTGATCCTCTCCGTGGTGGGCCTCTTCGGCCAGGCGATGGGCAGCTGGCGCGCAGGATTCAGGTACCAGGACGGCACGCTGCGGGCCGGCGCGATTCTCATGATCCTCCCGGCGGTCGGACACGGGGTCTCCTACGTTGGTTACCGTCGAGCGCTCGCTCGCGAACCGAGCCTCGCCGCGCCTCCTTTGAGCGCATCCGCCTGACATCCGGAGCCGGACTCGCTCCACACTCCCTACCCACATTCCCGACCCACCCGAACGACCTTGTTCGAGTTTGCGCTGCCACTTAGGGTGAAGCTGACCGTAGATTCGATGACCGCAAGCCGATAGGGCACCCCAACCGGTGTGCGGTGGGAAGTGGTTGTCTCTGCCCTCGGACGTCGGTCGAGGGGCCTACGCCGCGCTCCCCAGCGGTTTGGAGGGGGATTCCCCGGACGCCGAAGCCATCGCCATCTCGGGGCTTTCGACGATCTGGTCGATCTGCTGGATGACTCCCTTTTCGACGTGGGTCGTCCAGAGCATCTCAGGGACATCGACGGCGAGGAAAAGACCCGAGATGAGGATCACTTCGACCGCGGTGACCGCAAGGTTCTGGACGAACTTGCCGATCCCGACGCGGATCGAGAAGTCGCTCGGCTGCCCCGTGATCAGGATCGTGAATGCGCGGTCGGCGCTGATGATGTCCCGGAGGATACCCGCCTTTTGGGCTTGAATCACAGTTCCGCTCGAGTCCGACTTCGACTGAACCTTGTACCCTTGGCTCTGAAGCTTCTGGGCGATCGCCTGTCCGAGTGCGCCGAGGTCCTTGTTCTTTCCCTGGTAGTGCTGCGTCTTCTCTGCGACCATGTAGTCACCTTACCGGTTTCTACTCGCCGGGGGATATCTCTCGTAGCTGTCAGACGAGTGACGGCGTAACCGGTCGGTAAGGTTCCCTGCGCCGCCCCCCGAGAGTCGAACGGAGAACGGTGGGCATCCCCGCCAATCGGACAAACCTGGGGCCGGACTGAAGTCTGCATCTCCATCGGACACGGAGGATCCTCTTTCCGGAGAGGGTCAGCTACGTGGGTGCACGTACCATCGCACCCACGCGAGATCTCGTCCAACCATACTCGGTAGCTCCGCGTGTACCTGGTGAGCAACTCACGGTGCCCTGGCCAATCCTAATACGACCCCAGGAGCTTTTCGTCGTCGCGAATCCTCGATGAAAGAGATGGTTGTTTGCACCCGCCAAACCTTCGAGTGCCCGGCGAGGACAATCTGGTCGTTGATGTGCAATTCGCAGATGGACGACTCAACTTCGCTGCTTTTCAAGTTAGGCGTTCCGCAACCTGTGCAGTGCCGCGTCGCCGACGGCCGCCCGGGGGTCGGCAGCGAGCGAGAGTGCATCTCGGACCAAGGAGTGGTTCATCAGCGGATCCTGGTTTGGGAGCCCGACACGTGCCTATCATTCCGGATGGAGAGCACGGATATGTCGTTCGGCCGACACATCCGCGACCTCGTCGATACGTTCGATCTCCGGGCGACACCCCGTGGAGTCGAGGTAACTCGAACGACCCAGATCCGGACCCAAGGGCTCTTCCAAGTTCTGACGAGATTCGCCCTCTACTTCAGTTTGAAGAAGGTACACCGCTACGTTTTTCAGAACTGGAAACGGCTCGCCGCAAGCGGAGCGCCTTCGCCGCCTTCCCTCGAAAGCGGGTCGTCGTCTGCCCTGACCCCTTGAGGCGCAGTTGCATCCAAGTAGGACACTGCAGCTCCAGTTGTGCTCTATCCTCGACGACTCGCTCCGACCTGGCCAGCGCACGGCTCCGGCCGTACCGATGGTGTGTGCACTCGATCACCGGACGACAGCAGCGATCGGCAGGGCACGGAGAAAATCGTCGATGGCGGGCGCCGGACCCGGAATTCGCCAGAACATCGTGCCCTCGCTCCCGGGACGGAGAGGCATTGCCCCAAGCGCGGTGGTGCGGCTTCCGTCCGACCGTGCCTTGATGGCCAGGTCGCAGACGTCCGGATCTGGGGAGAGGCCGTGCTCCTTGCCCACATGGACCGCGATCGTCGCGGAGTTGTCGAATTCCCACGCGGGCGCCTCGGTTCCGGCCACCCATGGGCCGTTCAGGACTCGAGTCCGAGGAAGGGTGGGTATCGCCCCCTTCCAGGCCATGTAGACGCGTTTACTCGGAAGGAACTGGTGCGGACCGGTCCACGGGACCAGGATTCGCTGGTCAGTGAACGCAATCCGGACCGGGCCGTAGCCTAGGGTGACTTCGAACGCCGTAGGAATATCCCCCAACAGGAGCTCTGGTACTGTGAAGGACGGCTCAGCCGAGAGAACTAGGGGAGAACCTCAGGCCTCGCAGAACGCCGCTCCCGAGGTCGATAGAGCACCGCACCGTGGACAATTGGGGGTCACGACCTCGGAGAAGTCTCGAGGACTAAAGGAGTAGGTGCAAGGCCGATTGCACAGAGAGCCGTCGCGGCACCGGAGAGTTTGGTTAGGCGGACTTCCCGCTTCCGCCAGTCGCTCCGAGTGCAGCAATCTGGGCACGCGCCGCCTGCGCGATGTCAGAGCCGGTGTTCGCGTGGCCATTGATCCCCCAACCTCCTTCCGGGGATTCATAGATCAGTACCCACGTTCGCTCCGCGAGCGACGGATCGGCTGCCGCCTTCGCGATGATCGCCGTTAGCTCAGCGACCACTCCGAGTTGCTTCTCGCGGTCCAGAACGCCAACCGGTGTCAACACTTGGACTCGCACGTAGTTACTGTCCCCATCAACGTTCGATATTGAATCCGCGGGGAGGTCGTGCACGAAGGCCGCCGTGTTCTTCCGGAAGAGTGGGAGCGGGGGGACCTTCTCCCACTTCATCACCGCGGCCGCGAGATCCTTCGCGAGCGTGAGCCGGTCGGCGAATGTCCCGGTCTTCGCGTACACATCAATCATCGGCATGGGTCGAATCAAGCATTATGATGGTCATCATATAATGGTTGGCCAAGGGCGTCGGGTGAAACCGAATGCGGTGGCTTAACAAACCCTGAAGCGCCTCCGCGAAGCGAAATGGCTAGGGATAGTAGAGATCGGATGGTGGTGACTGCGGCGTCGCTCCTTGGATCCCGTGGGGCCGGGGGCGTCTCTCTGACCGACATCTTGGAGGGTAGCAAGGCACCTCGTGGGTCGATCTATCACCATTTCCCCGGCGGGAAACGCGAACTCGTCGAGGATGCGATGCGATGGACCTCGGAACAGGTACTGGGTTACCAGCGCAGATGCACCGGCCGCACGCCGGCCGACGTGTTGGAACACTTCGTCGACTTTTTCCGCCAATCGATGATCTCGTCGGGGTGTGCGGCAGGATGCCCGGTGGCGGGCGTCATCCTCGATACTTACGGGTCGAAAGGGAGCCTCAAGCAAGCGGGTCGCGCGAGTTTTCGAGCGTGGGTCACGCTTCTCGCGAAACAGCTCGAAGCAGCCGGAACTCCCCGTGGGAAAGCGCCTGATCTTGCCGCGATGGCGTTGGCGTCGGTCGAGGGGGCATTGATCCTCTGCCGGGCGGAGGGCAACATTCGTCCTCTGGAGCTTGTCGCGGAACAGCTTCGCTTCTTGGCCCGCCGGTTCAGCACCACCCGTCCCTTGAGATCGCACTAGCAATGCGCTGGGCGACGGTGAACATGCTTAGACCAACCTCTGACCCCGTTTCAGGACCCCGGTGAGCCGTTATATCAAGGGATTCCGACGAAGGGACATGCCGAACACACCTCGATATGCGGTGGTGACCAGCGCAACCCGCGGGGCGGGAAAGGCCGTCGCTATCGAGCTTGGGGGAGCGGGTTGGACGATCGCAGTGACCGGCAGAAGCACCCGCGAGACTCCCAGCCGGGAAGGGATCGGGGGCACCCTTGAGGACACGGCAACGGCGGTCGAGCATGCGGGGGGAAGATGCCTGCCCACCCGATGCGACCTCTCCCGCGAAGAAGACTTGACGACGTTGACAGAGAAGGTGAAGAGAGAATTCCCGACGCTTGACCTCCTCGTGAACTGCGCCTGGGGAGGTTACGAGGAACACGACCTCGAAAATTTCGTTCGACCGTTCTGGGAGCAGCCGACTCATCATTGAGATCGGATGTTCAATTCTGGAGTCCGTCTCACACTTCGGACTTCGGCCCGTCTCACCCCACTCCTGATGCCTAACCGCCGTGGTTGCATCTTCAATATTGTGGCCTGGTTGGAGGGAGAGTACCTGGGAAACCTCTACTACGACACGGCAAAGTCCGCCATTATCCGAATGACTGAGGGGATGGCAAAGGAGCTCCGTCCCTACGGGGTTGCGGCCATCGCGTTGGTTCCCGGGTTCATGCGCACGGAACGCGTCACGGCATCGCATGCCGTGCATCCCTTCGACCTCAGCTCGACGGAATCGCCCTCGTATCTTGGGAGAGCCGTGGCGGCGCTGGCCAGCGACCCAGATATCCTCGCAAAATCCGGCCAGCTCCTTTACGTGGGGAATCTGGCGAAAGTCTACGGGTTCACCGACATCGACGGGACTCAGCCGCCCGTATTCCGACCCGGCGATTTGGAACGTGCCTACGGAGAATCGCAATCGGGCGAGCCCCCGTCAGATCCTCCCTGAGCGCGAGCGCGCTCACCCAGGCAAGCCGTGAGGGCCACCGAAGGTGCAGCCCCAATTACGCGCCCGACTTCCCATTGGAAGAGAGGATTCCGGTAACCCACGTCAAGAAGCTTGTGAACGCGATCAGAGGCCCATGAGCGGACTGGCATGAGACAGCGGTCGCCAGTACCCCTGGGGGTACAGTATTACTCCCCGTAGCCGTTCCGTCGTGGGATTCAGGGATGGCGACGTACGCGCTTTTCGAGGTCGATTGGCACGATCAGAATATGGCCAAGGAGTATCGGGAGAAGTTCGGACCGGTTCTCGATAAATATCGGGGCAAGACCCTCTGCGCCGGCCCGCCTCAGGTGATCGAAGGGAGCTGGAATCCGGCGAGAGTGGTCATACTCGAGTTTCCGACCACCGACGACTTTCGCACCTGGTATGCCTCTCCGGAGTATGCGCCCGTGCTCAAACTTCGTAAGGAAGGCGCGACCACCAAGACGGTGGTGGTCGTCGAAGGGCCGACTCGCTAACCGGCCCGGAACGGTCCCCGACCTGTCCGCCGCTGTTGCGGCTTCCGTGAGCGCTTCCTAAGAGCCGCCCCTCCTTCGCCAATCGCGAACAATGCCGGCTCCGAGGAGGCGAGCGGGGGCGCGTCGCCCGACCGGTATGCCTGCATCGGCCCGTGCTTTCTGGACTCGATTATACGCGGAGATCCCTACTCAAGGCCTCCCGTGGGCCAACACGGGTCCGTTCCCGCCACTGGTTCGAGCGGTGGAGAACGGCTGGTTGAGTACGCCAGGTCCCGTGCTCGATGTTGGGTGTGGAGTCGGCACGAACACCCTCTGGCTCGCCAGTCAGGGTTTCCAAGCGACCGGGATTGATATCGCCCCCGGGGCGGTCGCGGCGGCGGTATCGAATCGGGGGGCGACACTTCGGAATCCAAATTTCTTGGAGGATGACGTGCTCGTCAGTTCTCTACCCACGGCGAAATTCCGATCTGCGGTTGACGTGGGATGTTTCCAGACCCTTCCCCCGCGTACGCGAAGGGCGTTTTCGGCCGGCCTTGCCCGCCTGCTCTCACCGGGAGCGCCCTATCTTCTCTTTTGGGTCGCCCGAGAGGAGACGGGACCATGGGGTCCTCCCCACCGCCTGTCGGTCGGCGAGGTCGTCGACACCTTCGAGTCGTTGTTCCTCGTCGAGCAGGTCGAGTATCGACCCCGCACCGTTCGCCTCACGCGCCAACTGATGCGGTCGGCTCGCCCCCTGGCGACTCTCTCCGGATACACCGCCCGACTCGTGCGCCGGCGCGCTCCCCAACCTCCGGCCAAATGACCTGATTTTGGCGTGATCGAGCGTGATCGAACGAACACCGGATCTTGGGTTAGGCCAGGTTCATCGCCTTCCGAACTGATCCAGATCTCGGATCCCTTCCTAGTTGGGGGACCTGATTCGATCGGATTTCCGACGGGATCGACTGGCGCCCGCTGCTGGGGGTTTAGGAAGGTACGTGACGTCAAATGTCGGGTTCAATGGTCGCGGTTTCCCATCCGCTGCGTCAGCGCGAGGGTTCCACTTCGAGGTACGACGCCGACGCTCCCGTGATTCGAGCTCAAGCCTCGAAGAGGAAATGAGCCGTCGACGGGGCGCTGGCGCACCCCGGACCTGGTGATCAACCGTTTTGGGGTGAAACGTACGCGGCCGCCCGACTCCGGTG
Organism: Thermoplasmata archaeon; assembly: GCA_049802875.1. Taxonomy (GTDB): domain Archaea; phylum Thermoplasmatota; class Thermoplasmata; order Lutacidiplasmatales; family UBA184; genus Lutacidiplasma. Next base: position 130,764 of record JBARNH010000007.1, read on the forward strand.
CTCGAGGATTCGACCCTGGTGTCACCCGAGCCCCGGCGCGGATCCCCTCTAGAGTGTGACGACGACCCTTCCCAGGGCGCGGCCCTGAATCGAATGGATTTCGGGTGGAAAGGGTGCAACCGACATTGCACCTCCCGAAGTAGCGGGGCGAGTGAGCCCTTGCAGAACCGCTTAATCCCGAAGTGAGGTCCGATGTTCCGATGAGTGACGTCAACCCCGCGATGGCCGCCGTGTTCCAAAGGTTCATCGAGGCGTGGAATCTCCGCGATCCCGCGGAGCGTCGCCGAGTACTCGAAGAAACGTGCGCACCTGAGATCGAGATATCGAGCCCGTACGGTCACTATCGAGGTATCGACAAACAATTCGATGAAATCTCTCAGTTTCGAAAGCAGTTCCCTGAGGGTCATTGCGTCAGCCGGATCGTCTCTCAGCATCACGACTCCCTGCTGCAGGCGTGGACGACCACCTTTGGAGAGGTTCGCGCGCCACTGACGGGGATCGATTGCGTCCAGTTCAACGCCACGGGCCGCATCCTTCGGGTGCTCTCGTTCTCTCCGGTTGCCGCCCCTCGGTAAGGAACGCGTAGTTTGGATTTTCCGAACGGTAGTATGCGACGCCGCTCGACGCGCTGTTTCGGCTCAATTGAGTCCGAGGAGGGGACCGTTGAGGCGAGGCGGAGATCTCGAGGGGGCACTCGCGCTGGCTCCGACTGTCGAACGCCATTTTAGGCTCCGTCGCGGCTGATTGGTCTACCGCTTCAAGCCCGCACAAATCGCTATAACTACCTGCAGGCCCCCGGAGCATGGCGCGTACGAGACGACCTCGAGTTGTCCTGCCGGAGGTTCCGGCGGGCGGCACTCGGGAAGTCTATCCGGTACCTCGCGTGTTTCGACCGGACAAGAGGAGTCCACCGGGCAGGTTTTCGCTGCTGAGCGTCTTTGTCGGCCTGGAGAAGACCGTCCCGTTCCGAAAGTACCCGGGAGACGATCGCGAGATTCTGAAGATCGCTCGGAGGACCTGGGCCCACATCGCGGACGGCCCGGGCTGGATGTACGTTGCCCCACCCAAGACCCCTCCGGAGATCCGAGCCGCGGGGTTTCGGATGGTGGAAACTACGAAAGATGTGATCGTGGTTTCCCGATCCCATCTCGCCAACAGTCCGCGTATGGACGTCTACCTGGATGTGATCCATGAGTTCCTGCACATCCTCCAGAGGAAACAGGGGCGAGAGATCTGGCCGGACCGAAAGATCGCGTACGCTGATCGACCCACGGAGATCGAGGCGTACGCATTCGCCATTGCCGAGGCCCGGAGGTTGGGAGTGCCCGACAGTTACCTCCGAGAGTACCTCCACGTGACGTGGATGAGAAAAGCCGAGTACCTGCGCCTCTTACGGAACGTGGGAGTGAGCGCGGCGTAATCGAGCCGAACGCAGAAAGAGCCCGTACCGTCCACCTGGGCGCCATCGATGTAATCGTCTCAAACGTCACGTGTCGGAAGAATGGGGCGAGAGAAGGTACTGGACTGGCTGCTCGAACCGGACCAGCCCTCGTGCCGATATCTGACGCTGACCCAAATTATGGGAAGAAAGGCGACCGACTCGGACGTCCGGGAGGCGAGGGCCCGCATTCCGAGGGTCGGATGGGTCGCCGACATACTGTCGCGCCGGGACCCGGGAGGTTGGTGGTTCCGCGACCGACATCCGATGTGGCCGAAGTACATTGCAACGAACTGGAACATGCTCGCGCTGTCCGACCTCGGCGCGACTCGCAAAATCCCCGAAGTGGAGGTGTCCTGCGAGTATTGGATGAAAAAGTCCCCGCTGAACGGAGGCGGTGTCGGCGGCATGTCGAACGGGCACGGCCATCACTGCTATACCGGCAACATGATCCGCGCCCTGATCAAATTCGGATACGCCGACGACCCTCGGGTGCGCAAGGGGCTCGACTGGCTGGTCCAGACCGCCCATCCTAAGGGGGGGTGGACCTGCTGGTCATTCGGCGATGGCCCCGCGAAGGGGCGAACGCTCGATGGCTGGGAGGGTCTGAGCGCCTTCGCCGCGTACCCGCGTTCGAAGTGGACTTCCGCGATGAAGGAGTGTGTAGAACGCGGAGCCGAGTTCTACCTCGAAAAAGAACTGCACAACCAAGGGCCGCGTCACGAGCCGTGGTATCGATTTCATTGGCCGGTCCATTACTTTTACGACCTTCTGGTCGGGCTCGACGTCGTGACCACCCTAGGGTGCGGGGACGACCCAAGACTCGCCTTCGCGTTGGATCACCTGAAAAAGAAACGAAGGGCCGACGGGCGGTGGAATCTCGACGCGGTTCACCCGGACGGTGGTCCGAGGTATGAGCAGTGGTTCAAGGACCATCCGAAGGATCGGCCACCCCCGCTCAGTTTCGAGCTGGCACGCCGACCGAGCAAAATGATCACGCTTCGGGCGCTCACCGTCCTTTCCCGGGTCAGTTAAGGGCGCCGTTGGCGTCCCTGTGCGATCGCTGGTTCAGCTAACGGCGATGAGGTCACACCCCCCGGGGTCTACTTCCCCGGTCAGAACGTCCTCGGCGGGATCGATCCGGCGAGAACTCCGGGATCGCACCAAGACCGCGAGCCGTGTGAGGCTATAGTCCGACCCGCCAATATTCGGGACGTCGTCGAATGAGGAGTTGGACCGCGGACCGAGTGGCTGAGCTCGACGACGTCGATGCCCGCTATTCTCCGGCATTGACCAGGGTCGAGACGCCCGAGTACCTGCTGTTCGTCGTGCCGGACTCCTCCGCTTTCACCTGTGTCCGGCGATTTCAAGCGGATTCGGAGACCACAGATTCGACCATCGACGAGGTCCTCCATCGAGTCCGATCGCTCCGGGGAACGGGCATGCGGTGGGTCATCAACTCCAGGACACGGCCGGTCGATATCGCGAGCCGACTGCTTCGGCGAGGGTTCGCGCTCTCGGCCGCCGCGGAGATCCTCTATCATGATCTGGGCACGAAAACGGACCCGAGTCTGCCCTCCGCGGTAGCTGCAGGAGGGATCGCGGTCCGAGAAGCCTCCACAAGGGAAGAGGTAGAGGCGTTCGTTCGATTGGGCGGGCAGATCTTTCACGAGCCTCCGCCACCGGTCGAGTTCGTAGAGGAACTCAAGTCCCAAACTCACGAGGCCGTCGAGGCAACCGGCCACTCACCGCTGTTTCTAGTCCTTCAGGGGACGGTTCCTATCGGAAGAGGGGGACTCACGGTCACGGGCAGCGTGGGTCGACTGTGGACGTCGGGCGTGCTGGCACAGCATCGCGGGAAGGGCGCCTATCAGTTACTGACCCGGGAACGTTGTCGCGTCGCCCTGGAACGGGGAGCCGAACTGGCGATCACTCACGCCGTCGTCGACACCTCGGGGAGGATTCTCAAGCGGCATGGGTTCCGATCGGCGGGTCCGTACGACTACTACCGGATTCAGTGGGACTGATCCGCTGGATTGGCGGGCGAAGGGGACGGCACCGTCAGCGGTCCGATACTACTCCCGCAGGTGATCGACCAAAAAGCGGCCGTTCGCCTTGAGGGCGAGGAGCTCGTTGGAGCGCCGGGTGAACCCATGCCCCTCGTCATCAAAGACCAGGTACTCCACCTTTCGGCCGGCCGCGCGTAGTTTTTCCACCATCTGATCCGACTCCGCCTTGTTCACCCGAGGATCGTTGGCTCCCTGGATGATCAACAGGTCGGCGCGAACCTGGTCGATGTACGTGATCGGAGAGCGTTCGCGAAGGAAGTCCGCCTCGGTGTCGGGGTTTCCGACCCACTGGTTCATGAAGCGGATCCAGGACGGCGGCACCGACCGAACGAACGTGAGCAAGTTCGATGGGCCGAAGACGTCGACACCGACCTTCCAGTAGTCGGCCAGGCGGGTGACGCAACTGAGGGTGGCGAATCCGCCAAAGCTCCCACCGTAGACTCCGAGTCGAGTAGGATCGATCTCGGGCCGACCCCGCAACCAGTCGGCGGCCGCCTTGAGGTCCTGGAGTTCCCCTCCACCCCAGTCATGGTGGATTAGTTTCTGGTACGATTTGCCGTAGCCGGTCGATCCTCGAATGTTCGGGGCGAGGACCGCGATGCCTTCGGCGTTCAGCCACGCACGTAGGCTACCACTGAAGCCCCACTCCGGCCGTGACTGGGACTCCGGCCCTCCGTGGATATAGAGCACGCCGGGCATCCTACCTTTGGGCCGGCGCTTCGGAAGGTAGTAGAACGCGGGAATGTCCCGTCCGTCGAACGATTGGAAGCGCACCGCCTTGGGGGCCTTGAGCGGCCCGCCGGGTACGCCCCCCACCATACTCTCGGTGAGTTGGCTCCCCCGTCCGCCGTCCAGAGAGAAACGGAGGATCTCGGGTGGGCCGGTGCCAGTTTCCCAGTTTACCGCTGCCGCGCGGCCGTCGGGAGCGATCGCGAGGGGGCTGCCCCAAATCAAGTTGGCCCGACATCCGCGCGGGAGGGTGGAAATCCGGTAGAATCGGCCACCGACTCGACCCGCGTACAGCGTCGAGTATCCGTTCTCATTGACACTGTAGACCAACGTAGAGGACCGAGCTGAATAGACCACGTTCTCCACATCGCCGTCGGGCGCCGCCAGCACCTTTCGCCGTCCGGAGGATAGCTCGACGAGCTCGAGCTGCTTGAACTCTCGATCGAGGTCGGACCTCACGATAAGGTTCCGACCATCCTTCGTCCAGGCCTCGGCCATGACCCATGCCTCGCTCTCATGGGGCACGACCTCGACGGTCGTCCCCTTGGAAACGTCGTGCACGAACGACTGAATTCGGGTGTTCGAGCGGACGTTCAGGACCGAAAAGCGTCGGCCCGTCGGGTCCCAGGCTGCCTCGTACCACGACTGTCCCTCCGCGAGCGGCCGAATCGAGGTGCCTCGGGCGAGATCGCGCAGGACAATATCGACATCCGACGGGTTACGCCCGGTATCCGAGTACAGGAGCCGACGACCGGCAGCGTCGAAGCCACCCGGGCTGAGGAAGTGTCGCACCTTGCGATCCGCGGTGATAGCGAGGGGCTCCCCTCCCCCCGCGCCGATCCGATAAATCTGGCAGAATTCGTCCCCGTCCTCGTCGGCAGTAAACAGGATGGATCGACCGTCGGGCGACGGGGTGATGGTCCGGACGGACCGGTTAGTGAACGCCGTCAGCGGCTGGGCGAATCCTCTCTCCCCTCGCGGTCCAACGGACTGGTGCCAGAGGTTCGACTGGCCGGTAATGTCCGCTGTAAACACCAGTTCGTTCGAACTCAACCACGCGGTATCGCCGAATCGCCAATTCTGCGCGAACCGTTCGATGGGAGGCACCGCGAGTTTCGCCATCGAGCAGGGATTCATGACGGGTAGGAATACCTTGGCTTGGGCCGTCAACTTCGCGAACCGATCTGGGTGCGCCAACGCCGCGTGCGGGGGACTGGCGGTTGGGGGGGTGGGTTAAGGCCGCCCGCGCTCCGAGCCAGCGCGTTACTTGGGGGCTTGGGCATGCTCGTGGACGTTCAGATTGGAGACTACTGGTTGGGCGAACGCCCCTGACCGCCTAAGGAGGGCTCCTCCGGATCAACAACTTTCCGCACCGAGGGCAAATTTGCGACTCGGTTTCGCCCCGGAACCCACAGGTCGGGCAGAGAGTCCGGACATTGATCCCAGAGTGCGGGGCGGCACTGCGCTCAGTAGTCGGGTCACCGGGGGACGTTCCGCTTTCGGCAGCTCGTCGAGACGTCGAGTAAAGGACCCAAACGTGGATCCCCATACCAACGATCAATACCGAGAGAGCGACTTCGCTCCATTGCGGTAGATTCCAAGCAACGCCGGCCACGAGCCCCACTCCCCCCCACAATCAGGATGTGGTACGCGACCAGCGGCCCAACGTACCGCCGAATTCCGGAAAGTTCCACCGAGCGTTGAGGGGATGCGCGATCTGACCGAGCGCTCCCGTCGCTCGCCACACCCAGGAATCCATTCGGGTGACTTGAAGGCGTGGTTCACCTTTGCGATGGACCGATGAAGATCGTCGGGATCGGAGACTCGACCACCGCGGGCACCCCCGGGTTCTCGTCACCACTCGAGTCCCCGCCAACGGGCTCAGGAAATCCCGAGAGCCAGTACGCCTACTGGATGACGCAGCTTCACCCCGAATGGACTGTCCTGAATCGCGGGGTCAACGGCGAAGACTCCGGCGAGATAATGGCCCGATTCCCGCGGGACGTCCTCGGGGAGCGACCCGATGTGGTGGTGATCCTCGCCGGCGTAAACGACGTCTACCGGGGACGATCCGCCGCCGCTGTCCGGTCGAATCTCTCGACGATGTACTCTCGCGCGCAGGCCGCCGGGATTCGGGTAGTCGCGGGGTCGATCCTGCCGTACAATTCGATGAGTCGGCGACAATCCGAGATGCTTCACGAGCTGACCCTCTGGATAGAGACGATCGCCCAGGACTCGGGCATCCTGTACTGCGACACGCACGCCTTCGCGGGCGACCCGCAGAACCCCAACCGTCTGTCCGGCTCTCCCGATGGCCTGCATCCGGATGTGGACGGTTACCGACGGATGGGAGAAGGTCTCGTCCGAGCGATCGAGAGTCTAACCCAGCGATGACGCCGAGGGGCGCACCGCACGCTCCCCCCGTCGAGATCGACGGACCGGAGCCGAGTGGTCAATCGACGGTCGCGGAGCCGCTTGGCTGCTAACATTGTGAACCCGCAAGCCCATAATGACGCACCGACCTTGGGGACGGCGGCGATCCCCGTGCGGATCATACGGGACCTCGACATCCAAGAGGCGCTGGAAGTTCCCAAGATCGTCGAGCGCATCGAAGCGGGGTACCTCGCCGATGCTCGTGGGGAAGTCGTACCGTTTCCCCGCACTCGATTCGATGCCAACGGCGTGTTCCTCGCATGGCAGGGAGCGGCGATCCCGACCCAAGAACTGCTCGGCTTTCGCTCCTACGTGTACAACGCCGAAGGGTACGACCGCGGGGATCAGGTGGTGGTACTCTACGGGCATTCCACGATGGACGTGCGGGCGGTCTTCGTCGGCCGTCTCGTGGGGAACTTGCGCACGGGAGCCGCCCTGGCGGCGGCGATCCACCTGGCCGAGCCGCAGCTTCAGGAGGTCGGGATCATTGGAACGGGGAGTCAGGCACGGAACGCCCTTGCCTGCATCGCGTCGACGTCGCGACCGAGTCGAGTCATCGCTTGGAGCCCCAACCCGTCCCGACGAGAAGAGTTTCGCTCGTGGTCGAAGCAGGTTCTGGGTCTTCCGGTCGAGCTGGGTCGAGATCCCGCCGAGGTGATTCGAACCGTTCCCACGGTGGTCCTCGTGACGGCCGCCGAAACCACCGTCGTGACTCCCGAGATGGTCACGGACCCGAAGCTGTTCCTCAGTATCAGCGCCTACCGCAGACCCGAGATCGACTCCTCCCTCCTCGACGCGGCCCTTCGAGTGTGGACGGACAGCGTCGCGCAAGCCAGTGGCGCGGGGACCTTGTTCGAGTCCACGGCTCGTCGAGCCAAGCTCCGGCCGCTCGGCGAGGGAATCGCCGACGGGTCGGCTCGCGACCCGACCTCCAATCGAATCATCATCAACACGGGGGCGGCCTGGGAGGAACTGGTCGTCGCCCAGATGATGTATGAACTCGCGGAGGCCCGGAACCTAGGCGTTTCCATTTCGATGCCCAAGGAGCGACCCGGCGCGGCCGTCTTCTAGGGGGAGCCATCCCGTCGCCGCCTCGCGCTTCCCGACCGCAGCTCTGGGCGAGCGACTCCCCCGAAGGTTCAGCGCCATCGGCACTCCCGGCTCGCTTTCCGGCCGGGGAACGCTCCGCACGCCAACGGGCCGCTACACGTCGACCATTTCAACGTGACTCTTGGGAAACCAACCCAGTCGACCTTGCGAGTCGCGACACCAGAACCACCCGCCTTCGACATCCTCGGAGATCACCGACAGCTCTTCACCCACGGCGGGGTCGAGGGAGGTCGTGTCGTATTCGACCAGAACGCGGCCCGAACGACCTTCGATGCGCAGGATGCGGGAGGGGATCCAGCCTGCCTTCACGTCCTTCGTCGTGACCAATACGAAGGCGGGCCATTCATCAGAAGTTTCACCGACTTCGACGTGATCTCCCGGGCGTACTCGCAACGGTGGGTAGACGATGGACTTGGAAGCGGGCAGGCGCCTCGAGACTCGGACAACCCGGTTCATCGACTTGACGAACGGAGTCGGCTCCAAATACGCCTCTCCGCGGACCCCATCACTGGGGCCGGGCGGGACCGCGCGGTCCACGCTTTCTCTTGGGGGAGGCCTTGGCATCGTGGATCGGCAACCCGTACTGACGGAGCAATGCGACGAACCGCGGATCGGCGCGAATCGGGTCGAAGTACTCGCCTCGCTGCCACAACCACAACACTCGGTCGCCCTCACTCGCGTCCTTTTCGAGGAGGTCGAGTGCCTTGTCCCGCTCCCCGAGAGCCGAATAGAGCATCGCGAGGTGCGTAGAGGAAACGTAGGTTTTGGCCTCCCCTCGTTCCACCGCCGCCGCGACCGCACGCGCGGCCGCCGGCCGGCCGAGGAGCGCGTTCAACAGGGCGTGGTCAAATCGCTCGTCCTCACTGGCACCGGTCGGCGGGGTATCCGCCTGCCGGAGAGCGTCCTCTCGCCGCCCGGCGGTCAGGTACATGAAGCCGAGACTGACGTGCTTCCCCACGGACGAAGGATCTCGCTCCACTTCCTTCTCGTGGATCGCGATTGCCGGCGCGGCGTTCCCGGAAACTAGGTCGATCATCTCCAGCATGTGCGCCGCGCGCCCTCCGGGGTCGAGACGTATCTCGGCCCGATACACTTCCCGCGCCTCGTCGTACCGTTCCAGGGCGACCAGCATCATGCCGAGAAAGTGATGGGCCGTCACGTTGCTGGGGTTGAGGGAGATCGCCCGGCGGAATTCGGTCTCCGCGAGGTGCCAGTCGTGGTCGAACTGGAACGCCATGTTGGCCAGTGCCGAGTGGGCGTCGGAGGAATCGGGGTCGAGCTGGAGCGCGCGCGCCGTCAGCTCTCGGGCGCGCGGGATCACTTCCCGCATCGGAAGATAATCGCCGGCCGCTTTGACGTACAGGTCCGCCCAGGCGGCGAACGCCTCGGCGAATCCCGGGTCGAGCTTCGTCGCCTGCTCATAGCACCGGATCGCTTCGTCGTATCCGCGTCCTCCCTCCTCGTTCTCGGCGACGAGGCCCCGTAGGTAGGAGTCGTAGGCCGCCGGATTCGCCGTCGGCTTCCCTCGGGCTCGCGGGCCCACGGTCCTGGTGAACTCGAGTTGGAGGGCTTCGGCCGTCTGTTGCGCGATGTCGGTCTGGATGGCGAAGACGTCGCCGATCTCCCGGTCGTAGATGTGGCTCCACAGGTGCCGTTGCGTGACGACATCGATCAGTTGGAGAGTGATCCGGATGCGCTTTCCGGCCTTTCGGACGCTCCCTTCCAGCACCGCGTCCACCCCGAGCTCCGACCCAACCTGCGCGACCGACTTGGGGGCGGTCTTGTACGGCATTACGGACGAGCGAGCGATCACGTTCAAGTCCCGAACCTGGGAAAGCGCCGAGATCAACTCCTCGGTCAGCCCATCCGCAAAGTACTCGTCTCCGGGGTCGGGACTGATGTTGGCGAGGGGGAGCACCGCGATGCAGCGACCGTTCGACGGTTCCGGCGCGGAGACCACCGGTGGACGTGGCTCCCACGGTTGGACGACTTTGTAGACGCTCACCTGGGAGGTGATGTTCTTGAGCGCGACCGGCGGCAATTTGGTGAACGGGGTCGGGATCTTGTTCTGTACCTGGTCGTAGACCTGCTGCGTGACGCAGACGCTCTCGGGGTCGGCCACGGATTGGATGCGGGAGGCGATGTTCACGACATCCCCGAATACGTCTCCGGCGGCATGCACGACGTCCCCGATATGAATTCCGATCCGAATCCGAATCGCCCTCCCGCCAGGGGAACCCTGGTTGTAGTCGTGGAGAACGCGCTGGATCTCGACCGCGCACTGGGCCGATTCGAGCGCGCTCTCGAACTCGACGAGAAAGGCATCGCCGAACGTCTTCACTTCGCGGCCGCTGAACTTCTTGAAGATCGGTCGTAGGAGACGGTTGTGGCGCTCCAGCACCGCGAGTGCATTCGCTTCGTCCGCCTGCGCCAGCGCGGAGTAGCCGACCATGTCCGTGAACATGATGGCCGCTAGCCGACGGCGCGTTTGCATCATGTCCCCCGAATTCACCCCTCTCGAGTTAAGCGCTCTGTCAGGAGGCGAAACGGTCCGGCGCCCCGGAATTGCTCGGACGATTCGGTTCGCGCTGACCGCCATCCCTCGTACACCTCCTTACGGTCTGAGACCCGGAGATTTTCCCTCGGAGAAGAGGCCGGTCTCACCGCGAAACGAGTGAGGGATGTCAGTCCCGAGCCCCCGTTTTGCCGGCGCGGGGTCGTGGTTGGGTTTCGACCGCCCTCGCCTTCCGGGCACGGAACGCTTGGGCCTCGGCCACTGCGGCGTCGATCTCCTCGGTGGTCACGTGCGGTTCGAGCGGGTGCCCCGACGCGTACGCCTGGGCGGCCGTGGCGACGGTCCCACCGGCCTCCATCAGGGCGACCAGCTCCGACCGTCTCCGACGCATCGAACGAGCGATCGACCCGTACGCGATCCCCGCCGTGCTGTCCTCGTCGACCGTCCGGCGACCGGTCTCCGGGCCGGGGCGAGGCAGGTCGCGCGTCCCCTCGCGCGGGCCATTCTCGCTCATCTCCCCCCCGAGGGGGCGCAGGGAGATTACATTCACGGCGTCCCCCATCAACCGCGAACCGAGGTCGCCGTTCTTCACGGCCTTGATAAGCCGGAGCCTCTGGGGAGGTGTGGCACCGGATACGTCGCCCCTCGCCACACCTTCGATCGTCGAGGGAAGCGTCCACCCGACGAACCTGGCGATGTACAACGACGCCAACGAGAACCGGTCGCTGACGGCCGGCCTCGGAGGGACGTGCATCGCCATTTTGACGTTCGTCTTGATCTTCTTGTATGATCGGGCGACGTCGGGACAGATCAACAACCTGCTCTTTCAGGGCACGCTGCTGGTCATCGTTCTCAGCCTCTCCCTGATCTCCCTCTCCTCGCTCAACTACTGGTTCGTGATGGAGGCGTATCGAACCACCCCTTCGCGCGCGCCGATCTATCAGCAACGGGCGGACGGATTCTTTGCCTCGAGCCTGATCCTCTTGCTTCTAGAGCCTACGCTCATTCTCGTCACCGTTCGACTGTACTACCTGGGTTCGGTCGCCCTCGTCTTCTGGGTCGTGGGCATTATCGTCCTATCCTTGGGGTGGCGAGAGCTGAGATAAGGGGCGCTCGGGGGAGCGGGCGTTGCTGTTGCGTTGAGGACTCCCATCGGACGGAGCCGTTCGGGGACCGGGGTTCGCGCAGCGGCTCCAACGATTCTATCGAAGGATCTCGACCGAGTGAGCGCGGAGGGTCGATCGGTGGGTCGGGGACGCCCCCCACCAGCTGGCCCACTCGAGCCAATTGAGAGCGGCCCACAAGGTGACAGCTACGGCGACGATCTCGATTCCCTGAAACCAGGTCGATTGGCCCGGCACGAGCAGCAGCGACTCAATGCTGAGGGACCCTACCAGAATCAGCAGGGCTTGGAAGGCACGGTGAGTGATCGTGGGCAATGCAATGATCCGTTGCAGGTTGATCGAAATGCCCGCGAAGATGAGGCCCGCGAGGGCCGCCGAAGCCCCGACTTCCGCCGTGAAGAACGAATCCCAAGCCCTGCGGGGCCCGTCGAGAGTTTAGGTAGTATGGGCTCGTTCGACCCGGAGCCCATCGGCGTAGACGAGGGCCGCCGGGGGTGCGGTGAGGGATCTCGTGCCGAAGGCGGCGGACGAAGAGCGGGTCGGAACCCCCGTTGCGATCCGCCGGGGCCACCGCCTGAGCGAGCCATCGAAGGCGGCCCGGCCCTCGTACTCCGGGTCTCACCGTCCGTGCCGATGGATCTCCCTACTTAGTGAACTTGAGGTGGACGTGCACCGAGTGGCTCGAAATGACGACGGCGCCCTTGGCGGGATGCGCGACGTACCCCGAAACCGGCCCGACCACGTAGGCATAGGTCCCGGCGGGTTCGTAGAACACCATCGATGCTCCAGTGGTGGTCTGGTCGTACCCGTTGATCGTTACTGACCATGACGTCCCGGTCGGAAGTCCAACCTCGGAAATGTCGACCTCATAGAGGACGACCGTCGTGAGGGGTACGTAGTCGCCGCCGACCAGGATTGCGCCACCGTTGTTGTACGGGAGCACGCCGTACGGATCGCTCGGGGTACCGTAGTTCGCCCAGTAGTTACCCCCCTCGTAGTTCAGTCCCAGGATGTTCCCCGTGAGGATCCAGCCGTTCACGACCCGTTGGTCGGTCGCGGGTTGCTTCGCGACGTTCCAGGTGTCGGTCCACGCCTCCGGGATGTAGGAGAAATCGTAGGGGTTGTAGGGTGGGGTGGCGGCCGTTTCGGCGGTAGCGAACGCGTTGTTGTAGATCAGGTCGTGGGATTCCCACAGCTCGAGGCCGAGCGAGTTTCCGTAGTTCAGAATGTCCCCGGGATACGGCGCAGCGGGCAGTAGGCTCGACAACGCGTTGCCCCAGAGCGTGTTGTGGACCCCGCCGAACATGTAGATCCCGAGGCTGGGAACCTCGAAGTTGTTGCCGGCGACGAGGTTGTCGCTCGAGTTCCAGAAGATCATGTTCGCCGCCCCGTAGACCGCGTAGAAGAACCAGCCCGTGATGAGCGGGGCCGAGACGACCGAGACGTGTTCCACGCCGTAGAATCCGTAGCCGAGGTTGTTGGAAAACAGACCCACTTGCAGGTAGGTGTTCAGGTAGTAGGACTCCCAGGGAAGCGAGTAAGCGATCGCAAACGCCGGAGCGTCCGCGACCGACACGTAATCGGTCGTATCCACGAGCTGGACTCCGGAGAACACTGGGAAGATGTAATCGTTGAACGCCGCGAAGAGCGGGTTCAGCAATCCCGACTCCCGATTGTCGAGGACGTACGGGTTCGATACGGTCCCCGCCCCGCCCGGGGCGGAGATGGCGGCCAACTGCGAATTGCTCCACGCCCACAACGGAGTGTAGACTCCGAGGGCCGGATTGGACGCTAACTTCACGGAGAGGCTGACGGCGCTGCCCGAGGCCAATGATGTGGTCCGGGTCTGGGGTGTGTGATCACTCAACAGGAAGGAGTAGGCATAGGAACCCGCCGGGAGAGCGTACGTGGCCGTACCGTCGACCGGGACGGGTCCGGCCCAGGACGCTGCATTCGCGTCGAAGGTCGTTCCGGGAGAGACGAAGACAAACGCATTCGACGGGGCAAGGTGGAGAGTGACCGTGCCGTGCCCGAACGGTGGAGACCCCTTGACGCCCCAGAGTGGCGTCTCGATGGAGGGGCCCGAGCTCATGTGGACCGTCGGAGTGCTTCCGCCGGAAGCCCACTCGGCGATCCCCGTGATCGTCTCCCCCGTCTCGGAGCCGAAATCGTACGCCGCCGGAACGGGCGCATATGAGTTGGTGCCGTTGGCTTCGGTAGACAATTGCATCGTCCCGTCGATGCTCACGACCGAGGCCGTGGAACCGCCGCCGTCGCCGCCCAAGATCAACTCGACGTCATTCGGGATGTACCCCGTGCCGCCGAGCGCCTTTCCGTTGATCTGATAACCGGGGAGGGGCGCCGGGGTCGGGGGGACTCCCCCGGGGGCGCTGGCGTTGAACTCGACCAGGTCGTACGAGCCCGCAGTGGTGGTTCCGTGGGAAGTCACAGAGTAGTTGAAGTAGACCGCCGGTTCGTTGTTCACCACGGCAGCGTTTTCGATGAAAGTGATCGTGAACGGTTCGGCCGCGACGATCGCCGGGCCGTCCGGGTTGAAGTAACCGAAACCGGGGTCGATGAACCCGTTCCCCGCCACGATCGTACTCGCCGGGAAGTTGAACGCCGAGCTCGAGAAGTTGACGATGGCGCTGGCGAGGTGAAGCGTGTGAGACGATTGATAGTAGTAGATCACGTTCTGGGTCCAGAACTGGAGGTTCGGGTCCCCGTGCACGGTGACTCCCGTGAGCACGGCGTTCTCTTGCGCCGTGAACTCGTCCGGCCCCTCACTGTCGAGGTAGAGAAGGTTGAGCTGCTTCAGGTCGAGAACGCCTTCGACGCTTCGGGTATAGGAGATCGAGGCGACGTTCTTACCACCGACTTCTTGGATTCCATAGTCCGCGATACCCACGGGGGCGACCACCGTGGAGTACTTCGGCGTCAGCATTCCGTTCTGGACTGTCACGCCGGGGTCCATGCTGGGCAGCAGCTGCTCCGACTGCGGAACATGCGCGGCCGTCAGCGCGTTGCTGAGCCGTTCGGACGCCGCAACCGCAACGGCCGACGCGGGACTACTGGAGGGGGAAGCGAGGGTCGGTGAGGCCGTCGGGGATGTGGAAGGGATGCTCGCCGGCTGGACCACGGGATTCGATGAGCCGAGGGCCGACGCCGCTCCCGTCGACATCATCAGTACCGCCACTGCCGCCACTGCGAGTCCGATGGCCAAACCGCCCATTCGAGTCATGGTAGGAGGGGGAGGCAATTCTCTTCCATAAATGTGTAGCTTGCCGCGGTTTTGGCGCGAATTACTCGAGCCCCGATGCTCGCCATTCTCCGCCCCCAAGTGGCGCTGAGAATCCGGGGAACCGCCTCGGCTCCTAGATGGGCGGACTCACGCCAGCCCCTCACGGCCGGTTCGGCCTAGAGCGAGACAACCCCGGACTTCGGCCCTTTCGTTCAAGGTTCTACCCGCCGGACCTGCCAGATCGACTCGAGGGGCCAGCGACGCCCCCAGGCCGAATCGGTCGGACCCAGGTAGGCCGACCGGTCGCGTGGGCGCGGTTGCGTCTCGATGAGGGACTCGACTACGAAGCCGTGCTGCGAGAACAATCGGATCCAATCTCCGTAGGGGAGCTGGAAATTAACCTCCCCAGGGTAGGCGATTCGATGCATTCCGAAGTAGTCGTACCGGAGCTTGGGGCTGATCCGGCCCCGGCGCCGGTCCTGCGCCAGGTTGCGAATCGGGCTCGAGGTCGCGAAGACGAGACGCCCCCCCGGGCGAAGCACTCGGGCCGCCTCGGGCACGGTGCGAGCGGGGTCGCAGAAGGTCATCGCTCCCCAGTCGCAGAACACGACGTCGAACGAGGAGGTCCGGAACGGAAGTCGCTCGGCGTCTCCTCGAACGAGGTATACCCGCTGCCCGGACCGACGGAGCAGCCGGGTCGCGTGCTCGAGCTGGGCGGGAGACAGGTCCAAACCGACGGCCCTAGCTCCCTTGCGGGCGAGGGCGATCGACCAGCGCGCCGCCCCGCATCCGATCTCGAGAAAGTCGCGTCCTTTCGGAGGTCCCAGGGCGTGAAGTTTCGACTCGGGGACGCGCCACAACCCCCAAGCCATCGAACGGCGGCCCCCGAGAACTTGACGGCATCGTCGATCATACCGGACGCTCTGTCGCTCCCACAGCGCAAGGTTCGACCGCACGTGGCTGCGGGTCTGCCCTCCCCTTCGCAGTGATGTGGACCGGCGAGCAGCCCTTTTGGCGATCGTAGGAGGCATCGACCGATCGGAGCGGCTGATGTACTTCAGCTCCGTGCCAGGAAGATCCGACCCTCGTGAGCGCACTGCACGGCTCTGCGACGGGTCCGCTCGAGCCTGAAATAGAGGCTCCCACCCGCCCGACGCAATCTCTAACTTTACGGGCATCTTCCCATCCGTGATGCCTCGTTCGGGGAGGCGGACGGCGGCGATCGTCGCCGCGGTCATCGTCGTTCTGGTGATTCTTGCGCTCGTACTGATCTACGTGCCGCTCGAGTCTTCAACATTCCAACAGACCGTGAACACGAGCCTCGTGTGTCCGGTCTCCCTTTGCACCCAGAACAATGCCGTGTACACGCTGGGCGATGATCGATACGCCGTACTGACGGGCACGTGGTCGACCAATGCCACCGGGCAAGGCGAGATCGTGACCATCAATAACGGCGGGTCGGACCAACCGTGTTCCCACTGCTCGGACCAGCTCTATTCGGCGAACGACTCCTTGGCGGGTTCGTTCGACGTCAGCGGGTACGGGCCGTTCCATTTCTCCGTGCTCCCGCAACACCCGGGAGCCGAGGCCACCGTCTTTCAGGGAACGGTCGACGTAGCGGTGATCTGACCCTCGACCTCGCGAGAACCGACGTTCGCCCGTGCGCTCAGGAAGGTCGCGGCACGAACGCCACGTGAGGAGGACCGGACGAGAGGTCCCCCGTCACGACGCAACTCGAGAACGACGGACGAACCCCGCGAATGATCAGCCCCACGTCCTCGCGATGGAGTTCGAACTCGGTCGTGGCCATCCGCCGCACACCCGCGGCGCAACCCAGACCCGGTCCGAGCCATCCGATGCCCAGGTTTCCCAGTTGTCGAGTCCGCTTGATCCCGAAGTAGAACATCTGCGTCGCCCGCTCCGCGCCCATCAGGGTTTCGAAGACCTCGAACGCAGTGAGCTCGAGGAACGGTTTCTCTCGCTCCCCTCGGATCACCCGCTCGGCGTTGACCATCTTCGCCAGTGCGGCCTTCTTGCCGGACGCGGAACGCCGGTCGGGGGTGCCGTGCGAAGGGTTCAGGTTGACCACACACGGCGTGCCTTCGTCCTCGCCGACGTAATCACACACGCGAACCCGACCGTCGAATCGCCGTCGTGTCACATACCGCGTCACGCGCTCGCGAAAATCGTGAGGGGAGTCGCGAGACGGAAGCACGGCGATCATTCCCCGAGAGTGATGGAGGTTGTTGAGGAAGGTCGGGAAGAGGAGGAGGTCGAGATCATCGAGCCCGACGGTCGCATCGAGGGCAAAGAGTGCGGTGTCGCCGCGCGAGAAGCCCCCGCCCAGGAGCCGGTCGAAATCGGGGATCCCGGAGGAGTAGCGACCCTCCGGATCGGGCAGCGGTTCCCAGGAGGAGTCGTTCGTAACCCGTCGGGCTCGCGCGCGCATGGTCGAAGAATGGGGGAAAGGGGTTCATAGAGTGATGCCCGGCGAACAGCAATTTTCTGACGGTAAAGTCGGTCCGTTTCCCGGTCGAGCTCGAGCCCGGGCCGGTTCGCCCGTCGTGTCCCCCGAGCGCGCGGAGCAGCGTTCCGGTGATTGACCCGAACCCGAACGACCTCGCGCCGGCAACCCTTTGGGTCGTCGTCGGACCCTTCGCGGTCTCCTCCATCGGTTCGGCGCATGAACAGCCGGGTCGCACTCAGCTCCGCCGCCGAGCCGCGGTTTTCCGGAGGGTTTTATGCTCCGCGTACCGTCCCGAAAGTCCGGTCGTCCGAACGAGAGACCGAAGGAGCGAATCGGTGGCGTATTTCGTGGTGATCAACGAGGAGGGTCCCTCGTGGGTTGGAGGCCGGCCGATGCGCGATCAAGAGTTGTGGACTGAGCACGCCGCATTCATCAACTCCCTCATGTACGCGGGTTTCATCATTCTCGGCGGTCCCCTCGGAGAGGGGAACCCGCATCGGGCCCTTCTGATCGTCAGTTCCGAGACCGAATCGGCCGTGCGGGCCCGGCTCTTGGACGACCCTTGGGTGCGTTCGGGGCACCTCACCCTCCAGAACATCGAGCCTTGGAAGCTCTTGGTCAGTAACGACAAGCTCGACCCGGTGCTGGCCGAAATCACGAACCCGACGATGGCTCGGGTGGCTGGGGATTCGGCTACTGAACGGTCCTTGCGCGACCCTCTCGAATAGACCCGAACTTCCACCCAACCTTGGGCCGACGGGATCGCCGTTCGCTCGCTCGATGTGAGGGCGACAACGCCTTTACCCGGGCGCCTGCTCCCCCGCTCATGGCCGCCCAGTTTTGCATGGCCTGCGGTAAACCGCTGCCCCCCGACGCCCAATTCTGTTTCAGTTGCGGGGCAGCGGTCGGGACAGCTGCTCCGAACGCTGCCGGAACCTCGAGTGGGCCCGGCCCCGGTGGACCCTCGCCAACAGGAGCTACCTCCGCTCCGCCGACACCCCCTCCGCCTCCTCCCGGCGCTCCGGGCGTTGCCGGTCCGGACGCGACGACCGCACGATTAGCGCTCGGTTCCGCCCTCGGCCTCCAGGGGGGCCGGACTTTCCTCCTCCAGCACCAGCTCGTCTCCGGCGGTCGCAATTACCGCGTTTTGGACCACGAGAAGCGCCATCTCTTCACGGTGAGGGAAAACTACCTCCAAGACGTACGGTCGAACTTCCTCGGCGGGATGGTACAGCAGAACACCGGATTCGGGATCGGTCGCCTGGGGATGGGCACGCGGAACCTCTCGTGGGCCGTCCTGGATTCCGGGGGCAACCCGCGGGGCAGTATCACGATCCAAATGTCGGGATACAGCGCCGCGTCGACCTTGTCGGACGCCACGGGGGTCCCGCTCCTGAACGTCACCGTCAGCCGAGGGGTCGTCGGCAAGCTCACGGCCACCGCCTCCTCCCCCGACGGGCGCCCGATGTTCCAGACTGAGGGCAACCAGATCCGCCACAACTTCTCGATCCACGACCCCACCGGGAAGGAGGTCGCCAAGATCCACGAGGCCTGGGCGTCCGTTCGCGATACGTACGGCCTCGACCTCGTGGGGAACGCGGACCCACTGTGCGCGCTGGTCTTTGCGATACTGATCGACCGAGAGAAAGAGTCGAACTAGCCGCGTCCGGCCATTCCTCGGTTCACATCGGAGCGGGAGACGGGAGCCGGAGGAAACCCGAGCGCAACCGGGTCGTTCCGGTCGCGCGGTCGATCTCCCCGTGCACCCCGTACGCCCGGCGACCGGCCGCCTGTGAAACGATGTACCACCACACCTCGTAGACCGGACCCTTTTCCACCGCTTCGCCAAAGTGGAAGCTCTCCGCCAGCCACTCGCTCTCGGCCATCGCGGGCAGGTAGGTCCTATCGAGAGCCGCTTGAGCCGAGACTACCGGACCCGAGGCCGGAGGGAGCTTCGCCACGTCGAGGCTTCGACCGGGGTCCCCGACCCCGGCGCCCAGCGAGAGTCGGCGGAAGCGGATGTGGTATCGCTCGGGCGTATCGGTCTCCTCGAGAAGCAACCACCGCCAAGGGTTGGTGCTCGGGAGAACCTCGGAGTACCCGAACCGACGCCGCTGGATCCCCGCCCTCCAACGAGCGAGGCCCCGAAGCAGGAGGTACCCCCCGTAGACCCCGACCAGGATCCACGCGGTCTCCTCCCAGACTCCGAACGGCACCGTTCCGTGCTCGAGGATCAGCACGACCAGCGTCACCGCCGTGAGCGCCATCGTGACGAGGCTGACCGCCACGTCGGCGTTCAATCGGAACGGCCGGGAAGAGAACGGTAGGAGCGGGCGGACGGCGTAGTTCGTGAACGCGTCCAACGCGAGGTGCGACAGCCCCCCGACCTCCATCGCGACGAAGTAGAGCAGGGTCGAGGCGGGCGTGAAGTACGGCAGGTAGGGCACGAGAAGACTCCCGATCGCCGCGATGACCGTGACCCCGACGACCGTGTGCACGGCCCCGCGATGGTGGAGCGCCGGAAACCAACGAGTGAGAGGAAAGAGAAGGACGTCCGCGTCCGGAAGTCCGCCCGCGAGGGCCCCGGCCGCGATGTACTGAGGGGCGGCGGGTCCCCAGAGGATGAACGAGAGGAGGTAGGCGAAGATCACGTGGGTGAAGAGATCCAATTGTGGGCCCCCTGCCTTGCCTGCCTACTCGACAGCGGGGATTATGTTGCCCATGGAGAGGAGCCCCCCTCGGGGCCGTACACCTCCTTCTCTGAGTGGCGCAATCGTCCCTCGCTCTCCGTCCCCTCGAACGGGGCAGGACGGCGTGCGCCGAACCCCTAGTATATATCTGGACTGCCGGGGAGCGAGTCCCTAGGGTATTTCTGCCCTTCCGGTGCCTCTAAAGATAGGACGAACCGGAGGTCGCACAACAATGAACGAACGAACGGTAGGGCGCCCGGCCCAGAGCCATCGGGTCAATAGTCGAAAGGGAATGATGCCGTTGACGGCTGCGGTGGTGCTTGTCGCCGCGATCGGCATCGCGGGAGCGGTTGGGTTCGTCGTGCTCAGCGAGATCGGCGTGACGCACACGAGCACGTCGTCCACGCACTCGTGCACGCCCCCTACGGCGCCGCAGTGCCAGCAAGGACAAACGACCGTTGGAGCGAGTTCCCATCCACTCACCGTGAGCGGGGGAGTTCTCTGACGACCTCTGCTCCGGTATCGAGTAGGTGGGACCAGCGGCAGGGGTTCGGCAAGGAGGCGTCCAAAACCCGGACCCCCGCCCGCCGCCGCCGTCGAGGGGATGCTCGCTCGCGGTGACAACTCCTTCCCTCGCGAGGCCAAGAGATCTAACGGTACTTGCGCGATAGAGACTCCGTCGTTCGATTTTCCGATCTCGCGCTCGGAGGGTGCATCCGCTCCCTTCTTCTCCAATCTCGCGCGTGATTGCGGCGGGTCCGTCAAAACGGCCGGGAGCCACTGCCACCGGAAGTACTGACGATAACGCCCTCGAAAGGTGAGGACGCTGGTCTTCACCCGCGGCTTGAGGGACAGTTGAAGGCACATGGGCGATCGAGCGGCCTTCCGGACCGTTCCGGGCGGGTGGACGGGAAACAATTCGCTTTCGTCAGACTGATGTAATCAGCGACCGTTCATCGGTCCGTGACGAAATCTCACCATTATCGAGCGAGTATCCGTTGGGTCGGCAACCTGGGCACCGGTACGAACACCTACCGTACCTTCGGAAGAGACCACGTAATCACCTTCCCCGGGAAGACGCCGCTGCCCGGCTCTTCCGACCCGGAATTCCGGGGAGATCCGGCCCGGTACAATCCGGAGGAGCTTCTCGTGAGCTCGCTCTCCGCGTGCCATATGCTCTGGTACCTGCATCGGTGCGCCGCCGCGGAGATCGTAGTGGAGGAATACTCCGACGACGCCGAAGGAGTGATGGAGACCACCGCCGAGGGCTCGGGTCGGTTCACCCTCGTGACCCTTCACCCTACGGTCACCATCAGCCGCGGATCGCCGACCCGGGCGAAGGAGTTGCACGGGGAGGCCCACCGGATGTGTTTTATCGCGAATTCCGTGAATTTTCCCGTGCGACACGAACCGGTGGTCCGGGTCGCGGATACTCTCCCGGCCGCGACCGGCTCGCGGGCCGCCTGATCCTCGAGGCTCGCGCTCCGCAGACATCGCGCGAGCCGGAGCGCGGCCAGATCACCACGCCGACTGGTTGGGAAACATCCCTTCTTTGAGGCTCGCCCCCACGCGACCAGGAAACGATTTACCCACTCCGCCCGATACGGAGGCGACCCGCGAAGACCCCCGGGTTGCAGGCCATTTCGTGGGAGGCGCATGGTAACCGGATCTTCGAGCATCGTTGGAACCACGGTTTCCGACGGCATCGGTTGTATCCCCGGGTTTGTGAACAGCTACACGTACGCGGAAGGGGCTGAGACCTACCTGATCGACACCGGCT
This sequence comes from Thermoplasmata archaeon, assembly GCA_049802875.1. Lineage (GTDB taxonomy): Archaea > Thermoplasmatota > Thermoplasmata > Lutacidiplasmatales > UBA184 > Lutacidiplasma. Next base: position 152,360 of record JBARNH010000007.1, read on the forward strand.
TCAACCGAAAGGCCAAGCCGATCGTCCGGGCGTTCGGGAGTGCAAACGTACCGCTCGCGCGCGTGAGCAAGATGCTGCTCACTCATCACCACCTGGATCACATGGGGGGAGCCGCGTTTCTCCTCCAGACCACGCACGCCCCCATCGCATGCCACACGGACGACGCACCGTTCGTCGATGGGCGACAACGAGCCCCGATGCCCTGGTTGATGCGACTGTTCGTGCGGGTACACCCGGCGCCGGTCGCGGTCCCGCTAAAGGACGGGGATACGGTCGGCTCCCTCCGAGTCGTGCACGTGCCCGGCCACACGCCCGGTGAAGTGGCCCTCTATCACCCGACTCGCAAGATCCTTTTTTCCGGCGATTCCGTCGTCGAACGAAAGGGGAGGCTGACCATACCGGCGGCGAAGTTCGCGTCCAATCTGTCCCAGGCCGTGCAATCGGTCTCCCGACTCCGAGCGCTCGACGTAGAGCTGTTGTTGCCCGGTCACGGCGCTCCGGTCACGAAGAATGTCGATACAGCGCTCGACGACCTGATCCGCCGCGCTCCGACAGAATTCCTCGCTCGTTCTCCCCGATGAGGCCGACTCCGGGCGTTCGGAGAGGGCCTCCGTCGCTCCCTGGTCTAAATACCGAGCGGGTCCGCTCCCTTCCCGTGCCCACCGGACCTGGCCGCGCTGAGGGAAGCCCGTCAGACCCGAGTGGACTCTGACGGAACCGGCACGAAGGGGATCGTGGTCCGGTGCTCGCTCTTCCGATCGTTCAGGTTTGTGCGGGCCTCGCGCTCGTAGTGACCTGCGGAGTGATCCTGATCGGTCTGGCACGACGACCCCGGCTGACGCCACCGGTCGAGGTCGTGGCCGCCGGAGCGCCGGCGAAGGGTACGCAGTTTCTGTGGATCGCGGGGACGCTCGTGAGCGTACTCTGGGGCGTGGGGGTCTTCGTAGCACCCGAATATGCCTACCACTGGCCCGCGTTCGCCGATTTCCCCGGTTCTTGGGCAGTCCAGGTACTGGGGGTCGCACTCTCGGTGTCGGGAGGGTTCCTCTTCTCGCGCGCCGCGCAGACCTTGGGAAAACAATTGACACCGGCGATCCAACTGCGGAAGGACCACCAACTGATCCAAACGGGACCCTACCGATACATCCGGCATCCGGTCTACACCGCGATCATTCTGGTCGCGCTCGGGGGGGCGTTGTTCTTTCTCAGCCTCCCCCTGGGTATACTGACCATACTCCTCCTCGGACTGGCATTCTACCGCGCGCGACTCGAAGAGGCGCTCCTCGCCGCTCCCGAGGCGTTCGGCGCGACCTACCGGGAGTACATCGCTCGCACGGGCCGATTTCTTCCGCGGCTGAGGGCCCCTCGCGTTACTTCCCCTTAGACTGGGTCGTCTTGGGGGGCATACGGGACACGAAATCCATCGACCGCGCTACCCACTTGCGACACCGAGCCCGATCCCGCAGGATGACCTCGGGGACGACAAGGTAGGCTCTCATCGGCCGGCCGGGCATCGGCTCGAAGGGCACGAACCCGGAGGTTCGTGCGGCCTCGGCCCGATCCTCCTCGGAGAGTCGGAGAAAGATGCGGTCTCCGAATACGCCGAAGAACAGGTTCCCGTTGACGAAGGCGGCGGGTTGGCCAAACATCTTCTTGGACGTCACGCCGCGGCCCTCGGGAGTCAGTTCTTCGAAGAGTCCCACTGCGTCGACCTTCGGCTTCGGTAGCTGCACTGACTTCTCGGGACCGAAGAATCGGCCCCGCTCTTGAATCCTCGGGGAATACGGATCTCACCTTGCTGAGCTGCGACCCGGCGGTTTCAAGGCTGAAATAGTATCTCTCAGTTGAAACCTCTGGGGGAAGCGCCACTTTGTCGCAGGCGTCGGAACCCCTCCGCGACGGACCGCTGGCGAAGCGACGCCCCAACCCTCGCCTGGACCAGGCACGACGGACGTGGTACATCATTCGGACGAACGGCCTCGCGATGGTCGGGCTGGTGCTCCTGGTCCTTTTCGCCGTCCTTCTGGTCGGCTCGTTCTTCTATCAGGCTCCGAACACTTCGATGAATCTCTATTGCGGTACCTACTTCAGCGGCGTGCAGAACTACCCCGTCGGGACGTGCACCGGGGCCGGCACTGTCATCTGTACCTACCCGGTCGGCCAGGTCGCTCCCGCCCCGAACTGCTATCCGACCGATCCGGGCAATCCTTCGTTCGTCGGTCCGACGTTAACGTCCCATCAGCTCGGCCCGTTACCGCTCGGGTCGCTCGCGACCGACCCGTCGAGCGGATCGTTCTACAACCTGTTCGCCGGTCTCGTGAAAGGGTCCGAATGGAGCATCACGATCTCGGTCGCGATCGTCGCGGTCGGAGCGGTGGTCGGCCTCCTCACGGGAGCGTTGGCCGGCATGTCGGGTGGTCTGGTGGACGAGACGATCATGCGGATCACGGACATCTTCCTCTCGGTGCCGCAGCTGCTCCTCGTCCTGGTCCTGATCGTCGTGTTAGAACCGATCCCGATCTTCTCGAATCTGACCGGTCGGATCTCGGTGCTCATCATCGGATTCTCGATCACTTGGTGGCCGTTCTACACTCGCATCGTCCGTTCGCAGGTCATCGTCGTGCGGGAGCAGAAGTACGTCGAGGCCGCCCGGGCGAGCGGGGCCGGCGTCGGCCGGATCCTCCGGAAACACATCGTTCCCAACTCGCTGTTCCCGGTGTTCGTCCAGATCGCTCTGGACGTCGGTTCGATCCCGTTGATCATCGGCAGCATCGTGTTCCTCGGGGTCGTCATCTGGCAGGGTGGGGTGTTCCCCGAGTGGGGGACGATCGCGGCGGTTTCGGTATCGCCGTCCATCGTGAGCGACCTCCTCTTCAACGGCTCCTCCTACTTCCCCTGGTGGCAGGTTCTTTTCCCCGGTCTCATCCTGTTCCTCTTTGCGATCTCCGTCAACTTCTTCTCGGACGGACTCCGCGACGCCCTCGACCCCCGCCTCCGGCGGTGATCGCGCGATTCGCGAACTTCGGTTCGCTCGGTCGCCTCGCCGGGGAATCCGTTCGAGCACGCGGCCAGCAGGGATTTCACGGGGCGACCGGAGGGATCCTCGATGTGGTCCTATCGTCGCAGATACGCCTCGTCTTCCGCGTCGATGTCCGCCAGGACCCGTTTGAGAACAGTCGCCTGGGGGAGGAAGAATGGGACGACCGTGATCCTTCCCTTCACATGCGTTCGAAAGTGGGTCCGTCCGGGGCCCTCGGAGTAGTGGATCTCGACGAAGCTGCCGGTGGCGTAGGGTCCGTCGCCGGATACGATGTCGTACCGCAGAAACTCGGGAGGCCGAAACCCAATTCTCCACTCAGAGGTCAAGAGCTTGCCGCGCGCCTCGATCGTCCGCTGAACCAACGCCTCGTTCGGCGAGCGATGGAGGGTCTTCTGGGCTTTGATCTTGGGATGGATCTGGGGCAGCGTCGCATCGTCCAGGTGGGCCTCGAGCAGCTTCCAGACCCGATCGATCGGGAACGGGAAGTCGGTCTCTTCCAGGTACTCCGCCATCGACGCCTCCCGAGAGCGAAACGCGCCACTCATCAAGAACCCGTGGGTGAGACGGTGGCCTTCCGCGGCGCGCCGAGACCTCGGCTCCGGACTCGAATCGAGTAGGCACGCAGTGCACCGGTCGTCCGCGGAGAGAGGATGGCGCCTAGTTTGATATCGAGCGGGCCCTTCCCGCGGGGGAGCACGGACGATCTGCCGGACGTGCGGTGGAAAGGTGCCGATGGGTCCCGACGAACCGGGCGACATCCTTGAGGACGAGATCGTCGGGGTCGACAGGAATTGGGTCCCCCCTCCGGAGGAAGCGCGGCGCGACCTCGACGGGCCGCCCGGCTCGTGAGGAAGAAGTGATCCGATGGCTGAGGCGGTGAGAATAGAGAAAGCCCCATTGCCGGCCGAGGGGCAGGTGGTCCGGATCGTTGCCGACGGCACGCCGATCGCACTGTTTCGGCGGAGCGGCGAGCTCTATGCCGTGGATGCCCGGTGTACGCACGTGGGCGGGCCGTTGGACCAGGGCGCGTTCCACGGAACCCGCGTGAGCTGCCCGTGGCACGGGTCCGTATTCGATGTCCGTGATGGGAAGGTGGTCCGAGGCCCAGCGGTCCGGAACGCGACCTCCTATCGGGTCCATCTCGAGGGAGAGACCCTCATCCTGGAACGGTCTTAGTCGGTTCCGACCCCGGCCGCCCCAGAGGACGGGAACCGCAGTTTCTGAGGCCGGCGATGTGCCCTCGAGCCGCTCGACATCGAAGCCCTTCCGCCTCCACCTATCGATGCGCGGGGACCCGTTCCGTGATCCGGTCGGCGAACCATGCCGGGAACGCCTTCGAGCCGAGAGCGAACGTACGGTGGACGGCGGCGACTCCCGGGTGTTCGACGAACTTTTGCACCATTCGTTCGAGGACCACCGGCGCATCGGCCGGGACGAGTCCGGCCACCAACGTGGGGGCACTGTCGGGCGCCTGGCCGAGACCGTCGGCCGCGACGGGCATCCAGTCGGGCGCCTCCCGGAGGATCCACGTCGCCACCGGATCCCGATCGGCCCGGTCCTGCACCTCCACTCGAACCAGGGCGAGAGGGAGCTCCTCCGAGTTCGGGCCGTGGGTCCACCAGCAGGCCCGGGAGTCGACCAGCTCGTGGTACCGCCGCGAGGTGGTCTTGAGGCTGAGGCCGACTGTGTGCGCCGTCTCCGCGATCGTGGCGTCCGGGTGACGAAACAGGGCGTGGAGGAGGCGCCAATCGAGCGGCGAGAGGTCGCGCTCGCACGGCGGGATCGCATAGAGCTCCGGATCCTGCACCTGACCGTTGGGGGACAGTCGACCCAATAACGTCGTTCGACGCCGGGTCGTCGCGTCGCTGTCCGAAACGAAATGCACCCGAACTTCCCGGTCGCCTTCGTCCAGCGTGTCGCGAGCGAAGATCACTCCATCGACCAGGTCGAGGTCACGGAACAATCGCGTGGCCTGCCCCGCCGAGTCCACCGACAGGCCGGCGACGTAGACTCGAACTCCGAACAGGGACGGATTCGGGGTCACCGAAGTTCCCCGGAGGATTCCTCGCTCCGTGAGACCTCGCAGTCGGGTCCGAACCCCGTTCTCGCTGATCCCCACACGCTCGGCGATCTCTCGCGCGGGAATCGTCGGGTCGATCAGACGCCGCCCCGCCCAGAATCGGGCCTCCCCCTGGGGAGAAAGGAACCGATAGATGGCGAAGTCGAGCCGGTCCATTCCGCTCTCCACGAGGGTTCAGTCGAGGGATTGGCAAAAGGTTGTGTAGACGCGCCGCGCCAGCCGAAACGCTCGGGATCCCCTCCGTCGCCCGATCCTCCCGCGGCCTTCGGTATCGCGCCGCATCTTCTGGAAACCGCCGCATGACACTGCCCCCAGAACTCTATCTCCTCCTCGGCGTATTTGCCGGGCGAGGGCCATGGCGGCGACCAGTCGACGACCGCGAAATTCTAGGCGTCTCTACGTCCGCCTGGTCCGGTATGGCTCGGCCGAGCCGTTCGGCATCGCCCAACGTCGATCGTTACGGGAGTTCACACGGCAGGTCGACCGGGTCGGTCGGCTCGTCGGACACGGGCCGCTGACGAACCCCAAGGGAGACTTCTTGCTGTTCCGTGCGACCGACCGGGGCGAGGCGGAACGGGTGCTGCGTTCCGACCCCCTGCGGGGCATCGAAGGGGTCCACTACGAGGTCTTGGAGTGGACGGCGAACCTGGCCGGAACGGGGGTCAGCCTCGAACCACCCCCCGCGCGAGGGTCGGGGCGACTGACCCTTCTTCAACGAATTCCCGTGGTCGTCAGCGATCAGCGAAAGGCGATCGACTGGTATCACGATGTGCTCGGGCTCACGGTCCTCGCTCATGACGCGGACACGCAGTATGCCGAGCTGGCCCTCGGTCCGGGGGCCACCGCGCTCTCGCTGATCACGCCGCGGCCGGACTGGGGGGCGGAGCACTACTTCGAGACGATGTCCCGGATGGGCACCGTCACCGGCATCGTCTTCCAGACGGACAGCGTCGAGGCGTTGGAGCTACGATTGCGACACGCCGGGGCGCGCGTGATCCGAGGTCTGGAACTCCAGCCTTGGGGCGAACGGACCCTCCTCTTCTCCGACCCCGACGGGAACGAACTGCTCGCGTTCGACCGCCGAGCCGGGGAAGGCGCTCGAAAGGGCCTTCGGAAGGCGACCCCTCCGTGACGATCCGGTCGGACCGATGTCGGGCGCGACGTTCGCTCGTCAGTCTCCATGGGGGCACAGGGCCGGTCGCCCCACCGTAGCAGTTCCGGCAGGTCACGATTCGTAGACCCCGTTCCGAACGGCCGACATCTTCGCCGACGTGCCCGCCCCGGATTCAAGCCGGGGTGAGCGAATCGAGCTGAACACTGATGCGCAGCTTCCGCATCTCCGTCCGGATGATCGACGTCCGGTTCGTCTCGAGCCCAAAGAGGAGTCCCTGCAGTGGCTCGATCCGTTGGTAAAAGAGCAAGCGTTCGCCCCAAGTGGCGTCCCGGTCGCCGTCTCGACCCCGCATCACCGACCGGGCAAAGCGGGCGCCGAGGGCGCGAAGGGTCGTGAGGTCGAACACCGGATCGCCGAAACGCGCGTCTTCCCAATCGATTACCCCCGTCGGCCGGTGCGAGGTCTGGTCCCAAAGGATGTGGCTCGGCCAGAGGTCGTTGTGGAGCAGGACCGGAGCAAATCGGGATCTCGCGAGGGTCTCGGAGAAGGCGTCGAACAGCCGGGTCAATTCTCGATGCACGGAGACCGGCACCAAGTTCGCCGCGGTCCGCCGGTACCTTCGGCGAAGCCGTTCGTACTTTTGCCGCCAGGAGACCCGGTCACCGAACGGTATCCCGATATGACGAAGCGGCCCCGGCGGCAGACGCGAGAGATCGGAGAACAGGGTCGTAAGGAAACGCCGGAGCCGCGTTCGCTCAAACCCGCTCAACGATTCGAGGTCACGGAGCGGGGTGCCGGGCAGCTTTCGATACGCGATGAACGGCCAGCCGACGGGTTCGCCCAACGTGGAGATTCGTACGGGCCGGGGAATGGGGGTCGAAAGGTGGCGACCGAGAAATTCGAGGAGCCGAACCTCGACCCCCACGTTGCGAGCGACGTCGACTCGACGGGGAAAACGGAAGATGATCGCGCCGTTGGCCTCGAGCACTAGATTCGTCCATCCGTGATGGTCGACCCGAAACCGCCGAAGCGGCTCGTCGGGCCACGCCGCTCGAGCGGCGCTGCGCAGCGATCGGGTGGGGGGAAGGGCGTCGCGCACCTTCGGGCGAGCGGGACCGGTCTCATTAACCCCCGCGCCGACGTCGAGTCGCCTCGAGAGGCCAGCGGGTCCTTTCTCGCCCTCTCTCGGCAATCGAACGCGCGGCGGGGGAGATCAGGCCGGCTGGAGCGGTGCTCGTGCCGCCCGGCACCACCGGAAAACGATTCATACATGCCGGCCGGGGGGACGCGAAGAGCAATGCGGTCGCAGCCGACCTCGACCAGCCGTACCAAGGGTGAGATGTCGATCCGGGCGGCGAGAGGGCCGGCCGACTACGACATCGCCCGCCATTTGTTTCGAGAGTACCGTCAATGGCATCTGGACCACCGCGAGGTAACGGTGGTGGACGATGCGGTCCTGGCTCTCGGGCTCGGTTACCTGGATGCAGAGATCGATGCCCTCCCGGGGGAGTACGCCCCGCCGCGCGGGTCGCTGGTGCTCGCCTTCGAGCACCGCACTCCGGTCGGCTGCGGCGCGTTGCGACCCCTCTCGAGGACCGTCGGGGAGATCAAGCGGGTGTACGTCCGCGACGCCTCCCGAGGCCGCGGTCTCGGCGTTGGGATCACGCGGGCGCTGTTATCGCGCGCTCGGCGGTTGGGGTACCACCGGGTAGTGCTCGATACGATGCCGGGGATGATCGCGGCCGTCGGAATCTATCGGAAGCTGGGGTTCGTGCCCACCGAGGCGTACTGGGCAAACCCCGTGCCGGGAGCATTGTTCTTCGAGTACCGTTTTCCTCCTGCGCCCTCCCGACGATCGACGAGGAAGCTCCGGTCGCGCGCGGAGCCACCCTGACGGTTCGCCGCACTCGCGCCCCTTCGGGTACGCGGGTGGGTGCGAGCGTCGAAGCTCGGCGACCTTGAGCAGTTCGCGCCCGTCCATCGCTCTCGGCGGTCCCCAAAAGGTTTCTCAACGTAGCCGATGCCCATCCGGTGGTGAGTCCGGTGAGCCGCTCGATGTACTTCGACGCGAACTGCGGTCCGTGTACCTTCTTCGCTCACCTCACGGCCGGGCTTTCTCGTTCCCGACTCGAAGTCTATCCCCTCGACGGTCCCGAGGCAGATCGAGCGCTCGGGTCGATGGCGCCGCAGACTCGCTATGGCGCCTTTCACATTGTGGAACCGGGGAAGACCTGGACCGGCCCGGACGCCATGCCGGCGTGGGTCGGGCTCGTCGGCGGCGGCAGCGCCCGGTGGGTCGCCGAGAGAGCTCGTCCCGTCAACCGGTTCTTGCGGCTGTGTTACCTTCGGTTCTGGGAATATCGCCGATCGCGCGGTTGCGCCCCCGACGGGACCCTCGAAACCTAGCTCCCCACCTCGGGCCGGTGGCCTCTCGGGAGGTGGGACTCGCCGGAGCGACCATCAACTACGGGCGCTTGATGAATGACTCGATGTCCGGGCGCGCGAGCTCCGCTCGAACGTAGGCGAGCCGTTCCTGGATCGTCGCCTCGGTGCCGAATCGCCGGGCGATCTCCTCTACCTTTTTCAAGCGGCCGGCGGCGACCCCATCGATCACGTTCGTGATGATCTTCTCCGCGTACGCTCTCCAGCGCTTCGTCAAGAGCCGGGTGTACCAGACGACCTCGGGCACGGCGTACGCGATACCATCGGCCTCCTTCGATCCGTCCTCGATGAGGAAGCGGAAGAACTCTTCCCCGGGACGGTTTCCGGAGAACGCGGCCGCGTTGATGACGTCCAAGGGCACGCCCCCCACCGAGCGGATCCGAAAGCGGGCGATCTGCTCGTCTCCCCAGTCGAACGTAAGTTCCTTCTCGCCCCGGAATCGCTCGACCGTCGTTCGGAAGTCGCTGGTGGCCACCATCACATCGACATCTCGCGTGGTCGTCGCGGCCGTCTGAGCGATGGCTTGGCCTCCGACCACGACATAACGTATTCCCTGGCGCCGTAGAATTGCGTCCGCGGCTCCCACCTCGGGCTCGGTCATACCGACTCCGCGAGCGGCGGGTTGTTCCGCTCGATCCAACGAAGCTCCTCGCGGGGCAAGGGATTCCCGACTACCGGGAGCGCGGGAGCAAACTCCTGCAATCGCACCTTGGTCGCCGCTCGTTCGAGTCCCTCGTTTCGGACCCGTCGATAAAGCTCGTGAGGGTCGAGTGTGCGTCGGTTGCGTTTCGCGACCAAGCGAGCGGCGAGCGGATCGAACCGAAGGAGCAGCGTAACGAGCTCCGCGATTCCCGGGTCCCGCAGTGCCTCCCCGTCCTTGACGGGAAGGATTCGGTACTCGGACGTCACTTTGGTCGAGAGCCCTTCCGGGAGGGCGAGCCAGGGTTGGAAGCGAACGGGGTACCCCGACTTCGTGACCCACTCCGAGGTGAGCAGAAGCGCCGGAATATGCCGGCGACGGAGCCGGTCGACGTCCCGTGCCGTCCGTATCCGAGGTCGGTACTCCTTCTTGGGGCGTCCTCGGTTCTTCGCCGGCGGCGAGAGCATCTCGCGAGGGAGCGGCCGCTCCCCGGGGTCCCGGAAAAGGCTGGCCTCCACACGCATCGACGTGAGTAGGTGGCGTTAAAGTATATATACTATATTTCGTGCCTAAAGTTTTCCGGCCGGGCAATCGACTGGTTTAACGGGCCGCCCGACGGGAGCGGTGCGGGTTCGACCGGGGAGATCGCCGGGCGCGTCGGCGTTTCGGTCGTGGGGGGACCGCCCTCCTCAGGTTCGTCACTTGAGCGGGAGTACCCGTGAACAACGTCTCGGCATCCACGAAGCACAGCGGGTTCCCGGAGGGGTCCTTGACGTAGAAAGAGCGTTCCCCCCACGGGCGCACGACAACTTCTCCGGCCGGGTTGTTGGGGTCGCCGTGGATGAGTTCGGGAGAGAGGCAGCTGAGCGCGCTGGCCCGTCGGTGGATCCCCTCGACGCCGTGCGTCGCGAAGTACAGGGCCTCGGCAGGCGACGATCGTTCCCTCTCCGGAGTCGTCGAATAGTCCAGAATCCCGAGGATCACCGGGCCGCAGTCGAAATCGACCCGTCCCCCGCCGACCGGCCGCCCGCGCGCGGCGAAGAGGGCCTCGTAGAACTGCCGAGATCGTTCGAGGTCGCTCGCCGGGAGGAGTACGCGGAAGATCTGGGGACTGTCGACTCGCTTCACCCGCCCCTCCAGTGAGGACCGTTCGCCTCGGCGGACGCCCGCGCCGTCCTTATTCGTTGCCCCCGCCAAGTCCACGGTTCCCGGGAAGAACCCGTCAGCACGGGTCACGTCGGTGAGGGCACCAGGGTCGCCAAGTGTCGATCGAACCATGCGGGGAATGAATGCGACCGGACCATCACGTTCGTCTCGAGCCCCACGACTCCTTCGAGGGCGCCGATGAACTGCTCGAGCTCCTCAAGATGAGCGGCCGACGGCGGGATCACGAAGAGCATCAACGAGTCGACGCCGAGTTGGGGGCCCACGATCGTGTTCCGGAACTCGAGAGTGAGGGGATACCGTGCGCGGACCTTTCGGGCGATTCCCTCCCGGCTGGCTCCTACGGCCAGCGAGAGGCCGACCGAGACGACGGGGGAACTGATAGTCCGGAAATCGAAGATCGGGACGAACCACACCGCCCAATCCTCGATCAGCTGCGCATACCGCCGGGTCATCGTACGGGTCGAGACCCCGACCCGGCGGGCCGTCTCGCTCAGGGTCGCGGTGGGGCGTTCGCGGAGCGCCCGGACGATCCGGACTTCGAGTGACGAGAGCTGTCGTTGCGGCACGGGGGTGCGCCACACGACGGGGGGCTCCACCCCGCGCACTCCCGCGAGTCCGCGGATGAGGTCGAGGCTACGGTGAAGGGACGGAGAGTCCGGCGTAACGAGGCCGACCGAGATCCAATCCCCGAGAAACTCGAGCCCAGAGACCGCACCGTCGATCAGAGCGAGACGGGCGAAGAGGGGCGGCTTCACCCGAGGGTGGTCGACCTGAATGCTGACCCAAGCGCCCTGCCATCCGAAAAGCGCTGGATTGAGCCAGACGTCGTAGCGTTGGAGGAATCCGACCTCGTCCCAGGTCTTGAGCCGAGCCGCGACTCGCGCGCGGCCCACGCGGAGGCGGTGGGCGATCCGGGTGGCGTTCAGTCGGGGGTCGACCCCGGCGAGATTCGCCGCCCCCTCCCGGTACATTTCTCGGATGATGTCGAGGTCGAGTGACTCCGGCCGCATCGACGTCGCCGCCACTTCGGGAGGAGAGCAGCGCTCGCGCGCTTGAGAGTTCCGACAATTGCGTTCGCTTCGAAAATATCGGCCAGCTCCCCCCCGTCGCACGGCGGAATTCGACGGACCGAGCGTCGGTGGGTTTGACATTCCCCGTGTCTTAGGGAGGTGCATGAGTGGTTCGGTTGCGACCCCCGAGGTCGCGGGTTCGAAGAATAGCGCCGTCACAGCGAACGCGCGTCGGGGCGCAGTGATTCTGATCATTCTCGCGTCGGCCGCCCTGATGGTCAACTACGTCGAGACGATGCTCGTCCCGGCCCTGCCGACGCTGGTCGCCTTTTTCGATGGGGTACCGTACACGACGATCGCCTGGGTCGTCTCCGCCTACCTGCTGGTCGGGGTTTCGACGACGCCGCTCTTCGCGAAGCTCGGGGACATCTACGGAAAGAAGCGAATGCTCGTCGTCGTGCTCGGCATCTACGCCGTCGCGGTCGGGATCACCGGCTTCACGCCGCAGATCGCGACGCTCCTCGGATTTTCTCGCTTTAATGCGGTCTACCTCCTGATCGCGGTACGCGGACTGCAGGGCGTCGGTCTCGCGATGTTCCCCCTCGCCTTCGCGCTCGTGGGGGAGGAGCTCCCTCCGGCGCAGGTCGCGCAAGCGCAGGGGCTCATCGCGGCGATGTTCGCGATCGGGGCGGCCCTCGGTCTGTTCGGAGGCGCTTGGCTCATCCAGAGCTTCGGTTGGCAGTTCGCCTACCACATCGTGATCCCGTTCGCCGTCGTGATCCTGGGGCTTACGGTCTGGGCGCTCCCGGAATCCCAGCACCGGCTCCGGGTACGTTTGGACGTACCGGGGGCCGCTCTCCTCGGGGCGGCGCTGGCGACGTTCCTGGTCGCCCTCTCGCAGGGCCCGACCTGGGGATGGGGGCAGCTCGCGGGGGTCCGGCTGGCCGGGGTTCCCTTCGGGGTCCCCGAACTGTTCGTACTGTCCCTCGTGCTCACGATCCTGTTCTACTGGCGAGAGCGAACCGCAACGGACCCGATGGTCCATCTCGAGCGGTTCCGGGAGCGCAACCTCGCGATCAGTTACACGGCCTCCCTGCTCGTCGGGATGAGCATCTTCCTCGGCTTCGTCGGACTGACCATTCTGGTCGAGACTCCGATCGTCGGCCTGGGACGAACGGTCTTCGAGTTCGGCGTGCTCAGTTTGCCGACCACGATGTCGATGCTCGTCGCGGCACCGTTCGTCGGTCGGGCGATCTCCCGGTTCGGCCCGAAGCCCGTGATGATGCTCGGGTCCGCGCTGGCTACGGCGGGGTTCCTTCTGCTGCTGGTCTTCGACCAAACCTATACCGAGCTGCTCCTCGCTCCGATCCCGACGTTCGTCGGCCTGGTCGCGATGATCATCGCGATCACCAACATGGTGGTGCTCTCGTCGCGGAAGGGAGAGACCGGCATCCAGACCGGCATGCAAGAGATGTTGCAGGACCTGAGGTCGAGCATCGGCCCCGTCCTCGTCGCGACCGTCCTCCTGAGCTTCACGGGGGTTTTCGCCACGGGCGTCAGTGGCCCCGCGGGTCCGGTGACGGTCGTGCTCCCCACCCTGACGGCGTTTCACTGGCTCTTCGCGGTTGGGGCGATCCTGGCGGTCACGTGCGGGATCATGGCAAGCTTCCTTCACAACTACACGTTCGCCTCGACGGGGGAACGGAGTGACGCTCCCTCCCCCCGCTCGGCAGCGGCCGGCGGGGAGAGTCCGGAGAGCCCCGCACCCGCCAGCGCTCCGCCCGCGGCACGGGCGGAGTGACGTCGGGTCGATCGTTCGATCCGGGAATCAAGGCGGGGAGCGCGACACCGGCCCGGTCAGCTCTCGCGGGGTAATCGCTGGAGCTCGAGCTGCCCGATGAGGAGGCGCACGTGTTCCTTCGCGATCGCGTCCACCAGGACGAACGACACTCCCTCTCCGGGGATCCCGTAGAGTACGGTCGCGCCGTTCGGGAGCGATTCGACCAGCGCGAGCGACCCCATGTCCTCTTCGCCGTCGACCTCGATGAGGCCACCGCCGGCGGCGAGGATCTTCCGCACCGCACTGCGGAGGTCCTCGGTAAGGAACCCGGGAGGATTCTTCACGCGAACCCGCCGCCGGGCAGCGAGGCGCTCGAACTGCTCTGGGGGAACCGGTTCCTGCCGTCGCGTCTTGTAGTCGACGATCCCCACGAGCGGTAGGTGGTCGAGCTCGATGGCGCGCGCGGTCACCCGGTCGCCGCACGTCGCGAACACGCCGAGGGCTCGGATCCGACGGTCGGCCTCGTCACCGGAAAAGACCGGGCCGTACCGTTCGGCGAGGGTGGGGCGGAGCGCCTCGGGAACCGCCCACGCCCGGCCGTCACTTGACGCGGAGCGCGTACCGACCCGCGGCATGGATCCCCATCTTCCGGGCTATCTCCGACTTCTCGGGGTCGATCACAATGAGGTAGCCCTGCCACTCCCGCGAGACCTCCCCGCCGCACCGGGGGCACTTCGCCTGGTCGGTGATCGTGCTGCAGTTCTTGCACGCCTTGAGGTTGATCATGCTGACTCCGCCGCGGCGGGAGCTTTCACCGCGGGCTTCGCGGGGACCGCCGGTTTGGCCGGCAGGCGCTTCCCGGCGGGCGGACCGCTCTTCTTTCCGCCCTTGTCTTCGCTCTTTTTGTGGACCTCTACGATCCACTCGAGGCGGCCGAGGGCGGGCTGGCGCATGGTGAGTCCGATGCGGCTGTCCCGCGGGGAGATCTCGGAGAGCGAAAGGGAGACCACGCGGGCGCGAACCTTGTATCCAACCTTGAGGTCCTTCTTGCTCTCGACGCCCACCAAGCGTTGGTTGTGTTCGTCGATGTTCACCCGGTCGTCCATGATCTGGGAGACGTGGAGCAGACCGTCGAGCGGACCGAAGCGCACGAAGGCGCCGAACTTGCGGATCTCCACGACCGACCCCTCGACGACCTCCTGGATCTCCGGCCGGAACAGGAGCGCCTCGTACTCGACCTCCTGGTAGACTCCGCCGTCGCCGTGAATGATGTGACCCTCTCCGAGCGGCTTCACATCGCGGATCGTCACCGCGAGGTTCTGGCCGTCGACGAGCTTGCCTTCGAACTGCTGCTGGGCGAGCTCGGTGAGGACGTTCGAAAGCTCGGGGCCAAGCCGTTCCGGCGGGATCCGAACGACGTCCCGTCGATGATCTAGGTAGTACATGCGCCGCGCGCGAGCGGGGCGACCTATAAGATTCTTGGGGTGCGGACGGCTTCGCCCAGCAACGAGTTTCCTACGAACTCGCCCGGGCATAGTGGAGGAGGAGGGCCCCCGTCTTGTGGGGTCGCGCCTCCAACAACGTGAAATCGTGTCGACCCGGCGCCCCGCGGGGAACGACATCCTCGTCGTGGTCCGGGTTACCCACCACGCGGAAGAACGGCTTCCCCCCTCCCACGATGCTGGGAAAGACCGTGATGAACAGCTCGTCCGCGAGGTCCCGTTCCAAGAAGGATTGGGCGAGTTTGGGACCTCCGCCCAAGACGATATCCTTCCCCGGCAGCGACTTGAGTCGGGCCACCTCCTCCCCGAGGTCGCCTCGGACGATCCTGGACGTCGGCCAGTCGGCCGACGGGAGCGTCTTCGAGAACACGACCTTCTCCGCGCGGTCGGCGTACCGCGAGAACTCCCGCATGAACTTCCCCGCGGTCGGCTCGTCCTTCCAGCGGGGCCAGAAAGCGGCCCACTTCTCGTACGTTCGCCGACCCAAGAGAAGGGTATCCGTTGAATCCAGTCGGGAAGCCCACATCGGCGGTGCCTCGCCGGGAGCGTTCGGTTCAGGGTCCTCGGGGTAGTCGGGAAACTCGGCGACACCGTCCAGGGTCATGAACATCAGCACCTGCACTTTCCTCATGGGTGACCGGTACGCTAGAGCGCGAAAGTCTCGGGACACTTAAGGACCGTAAAGTCGACCGACCCCTCCCTCCACCCGCCTCGCCCGGCCGACCGGGGTCCGCCGCTAAGCCGGTGTCAGGCCGAGGGCCCGGTCCGTGACCGCGATCGAAGCGAGTCCGTCGGGGGCGAGGTCGAACATTGCTCGAATCGCGTCGATGTTTTCGGGCACGACCACCGACTCCTGATGGATCCCCTGGAAGAAGTAGGCTTCCCGTCCGTCGAGACTGACGCCTTCCTGCCAGAGGACGTTCTCCATCACGTCGTTGAGCCCGATCCCCCGGCTGCGGCCGAATTCCATCACCTGGGGGGTCCCGTCGACATGCTCCCACGGGGCGAAGACGCGAAAGCGAGGTGTGGACCGAAAGGCTTCGACGAGCTCGGCGACGTCGCCCGGAGGCGTCCGAAACCGAACGTGGTTGACATGCACGTGCATCAACGTCGTCGGGACGACCAGTGCGACCGTCGCGATCGACAGCTCGGGAAAGATCGTCTGGACGTCCGGCCCGTGGTGCGAGGGAATGTGGAGCGACGGGATGATGCCGTTCAGCGGGCCCTTCTTCGACTCGGCGGGGTCCGCCGCGCGGCGGACGAGGGTGACGTCCCAGTGGTCGATTCCCCAGCGCGGCGTCAGCACGGCCGCCGCTCGCGCGATACCGGTCGAGTTGCAGGAGATGACCCGGAGTCGGCGCTTCCCACGGCCGGCGGCAAAGTTCCCCAACGCGTTGAACGAGGCTTCGGCGACGGTCGCCTTCTCTCCACCCTGGAACACGGCCCGCACGTTCGCTGCGTCGTACAGCTTACGGTTCTCGGCACCGACCTTATCGGGCGTTGCGTCCACGACCACGTCCGCACGAGGGATGAGGTCGTGGATCGTTCCCGCGACCGACAGGCCCGCCGCCTCGAACTCCGCGGCACGGCCGTCGCCCGAAACGTAGAGCGGATACCCCTTCTCGATCGCGCGGCGGGCCTCGAAGCTCGGTCGGGTCTTGGCGACCCCGACCAACTCCATGTCGGGTTGCTTCGCGACCGCGTCGGCGATTCGCTTACCGATCGTTCCGTACCCGTTGACCGCCACGCGAACTCGCACGGAAATTCGTCCTCCCGGGCGTCGAGCGAGGGCCGGGATAAAGGCATTCCCCGGGCGGCGGTAGGGACGGTCCACTAGCCTTTATCCCCGGGCGCACGTCGCCGCCCGATA
Organism: Thermoplasmata archaeon; assembly: GCA_049802875.1. GTDB lineage: Archaea > Thermoplasmatota > Thermoplasmata > Lutacidiplasmatales > UBA184 > Lutacidiplasma. The sequence goes on from JBARNH010000007.1 coordinate 169,005, forward strand.
TCTGATGGAGTTCCGGCTCAGCGACGAGGAAGAGGCGTTCCAGACCGCCGTCCGCCGATTCGGCGATCGGGTCCTCCGCACCCACGAGCGACAGATCGACGCGGAGGGGAGGATCCCCGAAGCGGTGCTGCGACCGATGGCCGAGCTGGGGCTTCTCGCGATGCCCGTGGCGACCGAGTATGGGGGCATGGGAGCCTCGGCGGTGCTGACGGAGCTCGCGGCCGAAGAGGTCGGCCGGGGCGACTTCTCCATGGCGACCGCCGTGTTCTTTCTTCTCGAGGCGGGATGGGGCTACATCCTGAGTCGGCACGGGACCGAGGAGACGAGGCGGGAGGTCCTTCCGCCCGTCTGTCGCGGGGAAGCATTCCTCGGGATCGCGACGACGGAGCCGACCGGGGGCAGCGACCTCGCGAACATGCGCACCGCGTCCCGACGGGACGGCGATGCGTTCGTGCTGCGGGGGGAGAAGGCGTTCGTCTCCGGTGTGGAGGAAGCGAAGCGCCTCGGCGGTGGGCACCTCACGCTCTCCCGGGCCGCCGAGGGAGGATTCAACTTCCTCTACGTGCCGACGCGGTCGGACGGAATTGCAACCCAGAAGTTCGAGAACATGGGCCGGATGGGCATCTCGACGGGAGGGCTCACCTACTCCGACGTTCGGGTCCCCGCTCGGTTTCTGATCGGAGGCGAAGGGAAGGGGTTCGAGTGCGCGATGGAGGGATTCTCCGTGGCGCGCACGTTCGTGAGCGCTGCGTGCATCGGAGCGGCCGAGCGAGCGCTCGAGACCGGCATGGCGTACATCCGGGAACGGCACGCTTTTGGGCAACCGCTCGGCAAGTTCGAGGGGATCCAGTTCGAGCTCGTCGACCTGTGGGCCCAGGTCGAGGCGGTCAAGTGGCAGTGTCGTCGAGCCGCGTGGCTCCTCGACACCTACACGCTGAAGGGCGACGCGTCCCACCGCTCCGAGGTCGACCGGGCCGTGGCCAGTGTGAAGCTCACCGCGCCGCCGATCGCCTTCGAGTGCGTGAAGCGCGTCATGATGTGGTTCGGGGCCGCGGGGTTCACCAAGGACGTGGGGCTCGAGCTCGGGTTCCGGGGGATCATGTCGTATCTCGTCGGGGCGGAGGGCGGTCTCAACATCATGCGGATCATCCTCGGACGCGAGCTCCTCGGGAAGGAGTTCCTGGCCTACAAGTGAGGGCGCGATGACGGGCCGCACGCCGCGCTCGTCCCGCCCCATCCGCGAGCGAGAGTTCCACCGCTGGCTCGCCCGCACCCTTCCCTCGGGTCGGGGAGGGCTCCTCCCTCTCGGGGACGACGCGGCGGCCCTCTCACCGCCGCCGGGCCGCGTGGCGGTCGTCTCCACCGATACCCTGGTCGAGGGGTTCCACTTCCTGCCGAAGTCACCGCCCGCACGGGTGGGCGCGGCGGCCGCCGGGGTGAGCTTCTCGGACCTCGCGGCGAAGGGCGCGGTCCCCGACGCGATCCTCCTCGCTCTCGTGCTCCCGCGGGGCTCCCCTCGGAGTTGGGCCGAGGCCGTCGTCCGAGGCGCGGAGCGGTTCGGGTCCCGCTTCGGCGCGCACGTCGTGGGCGGCGATACGAAGCCGGG
>JBARNH010000008.1:0-18244 GCA_049802875.1 Thermoplasmata archaeon
CACCCACGTCGTCCCGATCGCGAATCTGATCCAAGACTATCCCTACAATGCAACGCCCCCCGCATTCACCTACATCGTGCCGAACCTCGACAACGACGCGCACAACACCAACGCGAAGGTCGGGGACGACTTCCTCAAAGGGTTCGTCTCGAAGCTGGTGAACCAGAGCTGGTTCTCGAGCACGGCGATCTTCATCACGTACGATGAATCCGGCTCGCCGAGGCTGGACACCGGTTACGACGGGTTGGCCGGCGGGCCGGTGCCGATGTTCGCGGTGAGTCCGTATTCAGTCGGGATCGGCGCTGTCGACCACACCGACACTTCGCACTACAACCTGCTCTCGACCATGGAGTGGCTGCTGGGACTCCCGCCCACGGGAACGGGGAACGACGGGACCGCAGCCTTCCCCCCGATGAAGGGGCTCTTCAACTTCGAGAAGGTCAGCCCCGAACAGTACAACGTCACGTTCTCGGAGACCGGTCTTCCGACCGGGACCGAGTGGTCGGCGACGTTGGACGGCACGCTCGAGTCGAGTCGGACCCCCTCGGTGGGGTTCACGGAGCCGAACGGGAGCTACGGATACTCGGTCCTGAGCCCGACCCCGACGGTGGACGGGACGCGGTACGTGGCGACCCCGTCGTCCGGCTCGGCGGAAGTGTCGGGGGCCAACGTGACGGTGACGATCAGTTACGCGCCGGAGTATTCCCTCACGGCGGTGGCGAGCCCGGTCGGGGACGGGACCGTCAGCCCCGAGAGCGGGTGGTATTCGTCGGGCCAGAAGGTGTCTATCCAGGCGACCCCGGGGTCCGGGGATGCGTTTTCGAATTGGAGCGGTCAGGGTCTCGGGAGCTACAGCGGTCCGTCCAACCCGGTAGAGTTGACCGTTCGAGGCCCGATCAACGAGACGGCCGAGTTCACGGCGGCTTCCGGGAGCCAGGTCACGGTGACGTTCACGGAGAGCGGGCTACCGAGCGGGACCGAGTGGAACGTGAGCCTGAACGGTCAGTGGGAGAGCTCCACGAACACGACTGTCACGTTCCCGGTCTCGGCGGGGTCGTATGGCTACACGATCGGGAGTCCCGTGACGGGAACGAACGCGAGCACTAGGTATGTGACGACGCCCGCGGACGGTCTGGTCGTGGTGGGAAACGAGCCGGTGGGCGAATCGGTGCCGTATCAGGTCGAATACAACCTGAGCGTCTCGCAGACCCCGACCGGGGCGGGAGTCGTGACGCCCCTCGGCGGGTGGTATCCGGCGAACTCTTCCGTCACGTTGTCAGCGGAAGCCCTGGGGGGAGACCACTTTGCCCTGTGGGTCGGGAGTGGGGCAGGGAACTACACGGGACCGCAGGAGTCCCCGCAGCTGACGATCGAGGGGCCGGTGAGTGAAGTAGCAGAGTTCGTCAAGCCCAGCGTGGTAGCAACGTTGTCGCTGGTGATCAGCGGGCTCCCGCCGGGGACGAACTGGAGCGCGAACGTCGCGGGCGGGAGTTGGACGACGAATCAAACGACGATCACGATCCCCCTCTCGACGGGGGCGGTCGGGTATGCCATCGAGAGCCCGATCCCGGTGTCGCCGAGCCTGGAGTATGTGGCGCAGGAGAACTCGGGCACGGTCAATCTCACGGGAGGGCCGGTGGGCGTGAGCGTGAGCTTTGTTCCCGAGACTTTCCTCGAGATCAGGGCGCAGGGAGTCGGGGATGTGACGGAAACGCCGAGCGGGTCGGGGTGGTACGCGTTCGGGAGCTCGGTGGAGTTCGCCGCTACGGTGCCGGCGGGGTCGGTGTTCGCGGGATGGAACGGGACGGGGGCAGGGAGTTACAGCGGAATGGCGAACCCGATGAGCATCAATGTCACGGGACCGATCACGGAAGTCGCAGACTTCGAGCCGACGGCACCGGGGTCGACCGGCGGAGGCGGAGGAGCGGGTGGGATTAACATCGCACCGTCGTGGCTAGTGCCGGTCGGACTGCTCGCGGGAGTCGTGGGTTCCGTGGTCGCGATCCGCGCTACGGTCCGACGGTCCCGGCGCGCGAAAGCCCAGCGGCCGAAGAAGTAGGCTCACCGCACGGCGCGGCCGAAGACTCGAAATATCGCGAGAATCCGGTCAGGTCCCGTTCCCACGGACCCTTACGTCAATCGGGTTCTGAAGTCCCCCTCCGGCATAGACTGGGTCGCTCGTGAGCCGATGGAGTACAGCCCACTCTCCCCTCTCAAAGCCTGAGGCGTAAAAGCGAGGGATCCCGTCGATGCCCCAACTCCCGGATTCTCCCAGGGGATTCGTTGGGACGAGGAGGCGCCAACCAAGCGCACCCGACCGCGCGCGCGGGGAAGAGTGATGGCCCCCCGCGGGCCTGAGTCGGGCCGCCTCACCGTGAACGTTGGAACCGATCGTCGCGCGCCGCCCGAAGACCGCGAGACGACTCGAACGATCGTCGTACTGATGGTGGTGGTCGGGATGCTCGTCGGGACCGCGCTGGTTGCTTCGGAGTTCATCCCTCCGCCGACGGTACCGTCGGGCCCCCACTATCTCCCGCCGGTCAACGCAACGATCAACACCTTTGCCCTGTCGGGCGCGACCCCGATTCCGAGCTCCTTCTGGGGCATTAACGTCGGCGCCGGCAATCCGTTCACGCTCGCGGAGGCCCGACTGTTGGCGACCACCCCCGTGACCTACATTCGCTACCCCGGCGGGGACCCGGCCGACGAAATGAATTACACGACCGGCATCATCACGAACAAGACGGGGGTTACTTACCCTGCCGGAACGCCGCCCGCCCAGTTCGTTGACTCCTGCGAAGCGATCCAATGCCATGCCATTCTCGGGCTCCCCGCGGAGATCGACAGCCCGAGTACCGCCGCGTACTACGTGAGCTATGTCGAGCAGACGCTTCACTTCACTCCGGCCTACTGGGAGATCGGCAACGAGCCTTCGGCGTGGAACCACTACGACCAACCGTGGAGTGAGTGGGCCACGGCACCACCGAATCCCGTGAACATCTCCGAGTACACTTCGCTCCTGTTCAACTACTCGGAAGCCGTGCGCAGCGTGGATCCTACCACTCCCCTCATCGCGCCGGCCCTCGGGGAGTCCGGAATCGGCAAGAACTGCGCAACGTGGTGCGGCCCCGTCGTCAGTGCGGACGGCTCGCTCCTCGGCGCGGTCTCCGTCCACAGCTACCCCGCCTTTCCCCCCACCGCCAGCCGGTCGCTCACCTCGTTCTTTTCGCTCCTCCGTACGTCGGCCTACGCCTTGCCCACCGTCGTACCAGCGGATCGAGGGTATATCCAAAGAAACTACTCCGGATACCTCCCGCTCTTCGTTGACGAAATCTCCACCGTTCCCACGACCCAGAACGGGGAGGGGGCGTTCGCGAACTACACCGGCGAGCTGTACGGCGGGCTGTTCGACGCCGCGGAGGTAACCCAGCTTCTCGCGCTCGACGTCGCGAACGCCGACTGGTTCGACTGGGCTTCGGTAGACTCGTATTCATGGGACGGGTCAGGCAACGGGCCGCTGACGCCGACAGGAATGATCTTCCAAACGTTCATGCCGCTCCTCTACTCCGAATATGACCCGACTATCGTAGTGACTCCGTCGACGCTTTACGCGTCGGCGACGACCGACGGGACGCACCTTTCGCTGCTGGTCGTGAACGTCAATACCACTACCCCCGCCGTGTTCCCGCTGTCGGGGCTCTTTTCTGGGGCAGTCGAAGAGACTACGTGGGCCAACGGAACGGGGATCGCCTCCGCCCCGGTCCTGAATACAACGGCGGAGGCTCTGCCACTCTCCGTGAGCGTCTGGCGTGGCGAAGCGGGAGCGCAATTGACGAGCGCGGCCCTACATTCGACCGCCCGGTCGAGAAGTTTGCCGGCACAGACGTCAACGACGAGGTTGGGATCGCCGGCCCTCCCCGGCTCGACCGTGATCGGACACTCGACCTCGCTCGTCGCGCAGGGTCCGATGGCCCGAACCCGACGAGGGGTTCGCTGCTTCCATCCCCAGGTTCGGCGGCGGCCAGTTTGAGGAGTATACCCGTCGTCCTAATCGGCGCGCCGCGAATGGCGTCGGGGCCCGTCCTCGACTCCCCTCCCAATCGCTCCCTGTCACGGACGGGTCGGCGAACGGAGTAGTCCCTCTCGCGGGCGGCCCGGCCAAGAACCTCGGATCCTAGCCGTTGATTTCTTGGTCGGGGACTGCGGATTCCGCGCGTCGTCGCCCCTCGAGCCGACCCGTTCCTCGATTGGCCGCGCGGGGGGTTAATCCGCACGAACAAGTATTTACACGTACCCTCCGAAACGCGTATGTATACGTATAAACCTCTCTTGACCTCATGGCTTATCGCCACGATTCTTCGTCTACGTACCCGTCAGCAAGGCGCGTTCGGGGGGTCGCGACGATCGCCGTGCTGCTCGCGATCGGAGTGTTGGCGGGTGCGCTCGTTCCGCTGGAGGGCGCCCTCCGTGGGGGGAGTTCGCCGGCGACTTCGTCGGGGGCTCCTCAGACCGCCTCGACGATCTACGTTCCCCATCTGATCGTCAACGTACAGGTCACGAACTCCGGCGAGGTCAACTACGCTCTGAACTCGGTCGCTGGGGTGCTGCGGCCGGGGGACACGATCGACCTCACCCATGATGGTCACAATCCCGTGACGAGCTCGGTACTCAGCCAGATCAATCAGGTCGCGGCCGAGTTCGCGCACGTCGCCCCGGTTGGTGTGGTCATCAGCGGGCATACGTTCTACATGGGCCAGATCGGCGCTCTCGCTAACGGCTCGTCTGCGCCGATCTCCGAGATCGTGTCGACGCTGGAGCCGAACGGGGCGACCCGGGGACTCAGCTACACCTTCGGCGCCGCGCTCTCCTATTTCGAGGAGGCCACCGCGCTCGCCCACGCGCAGGGCCTGCAGTCCGTGGGGTATCCCACGAGCGGTTTCCTTCCCGAGGGAGGCGAGGCATCCTATGATTGGAATTACGGTCAACTCGCTTCGAAGGTAGACCAGATGTGGGTGGAGATGCAGGGATTCGCCTACAACAACGGGCAGTACGGGACCTCGGCCTTCTCGCAAGCCCTGTCGAGCCTGGTCGACCAGGTGAACGGGTCCGGCCAGCCGCTCTCCAAGGTCGCGATCCAACTCATCCTCGGTGACACCCCCGGCCTTCTCGGGGTGGATGCCACCCAGGCCCTCGCGGACATTGCGATCGCGCTGGCCGCGGGGATCAGCACGATCGACCTGTGGATGGAGTCCGGCTACGAGTCGTACCTCGGGGCCACCATCGAGGGACTTGGACGCAGCTCGCCCACTCCGACCGTGACCTTCACGGAGACCGGTCTTCCCGCCGGAACCGAGTGGTCGGTCACGCTGGGCAGTACGCTCGAGTCGAGCCGGACCTCCTCGGTGGTGTTCACCGAGGCGAACGGAAGCTACGGGTACTCGGCCCTGACTCCGACCACGGTTGCGGACGGAACGCGGTACGTGGCGTCCCCGGCGACCGGATCGGCCGACGTGAAGGGGTCCAATGTGACCGTGGCGATCAGCTACTCGCCGCAGTATGCGCTTACGGCGGTGGCCTCCCCGGTCGGTGCCGGGAACGTTAGCCCCGCGAGCGGGTGGTATACCTCCGGCCAGAAGGTGTCGATCCGGGCGACACCAGGGTCCGGGGATGCGTTTTCGAATTGGAGCGGTCAGGGGCTCGGCAGTTACACCGGTACATCCAACCCGGCGCCGCTGACCGTTCGGGGTCCGATCAACGAGACCGCCGAGTTCACCGGACCTCCCGGGACCGTGGTCGGGGTGACGTTCACGGAGACCGGGTTACCGAGCGGCACCAAGTGGAACGTGAGCCTCGACGGTCAGTGGGAGAGCTCGACGAACACGACGGTGGAGTTCCAGGCCCTGCCCGGGTCGTACGGCTACGCACTCGCGAGTCCGATGTCGGGAGCGAATGCCAGCTCGCGGTATGTGACTGCGCCCACGGACGGCACGGTCGTAGTGGGGAGCGAGCCGGTGAGAGAGTCAGTAGCGTATCTTGCGGAATACAAATTGAGCGTGTCGGAGTCGCCGAACGGGGCGGGGTCGGTGACGCCGTCCAGCGGGTGGTACGAGGCGAACTCGTCCGTCAACTTGTCCGCCGTTCCCGATGCCGAATACCGTTTCTCTATCTGGGTGGGAACCGGGGCGGGGAACTACACGGGACCCGAGAAGTCCGCGAGCATAGCGATGGGCGGGCCGATCGGCGAAGTGGCGGAATTCAGCGAGCCGGACTCGGGCTCCGTGCTTTCGCTTGAGATCAGCGGCCTCCCTCCCGGGACGAACTGGAGTGCCAACGTCGGCGGCGCCAGCTGGACGACGAACCAGACGACGATCACGGTCCCACTCTCCCCCGGTGCGGTCGGGTATGCGGTCGAGAGCCCGATCCGGGTATCGTCGGCCGTGGAGTATGTGGCGGAGGTGAGCTCAGGAACGGTCAACCTCACGGGAGGGCCAGTGGGAGTGACGGTAACCTACGTCCCCGACGCGTTCCTCGAGATCACGGCGCAGGGAGTCGGGGGCGTGACGGAATCGCCGAGCGGGTCGGGATGGTATCCGTTCGGGAGTTCGGTCGAGTTCACCGCGACAGTTCCGGCGGGGTCGGTGTTCGCGGGATGGAACGGGACGGGGGCAGGGAGTTACAGCGGAATGGCGAACCCGATGAGCATCAACGTCTCGGGACCGATCACGGAGGTCGCACACTTCCAGCCGGCGGCAGCCGCGACCTCCACGGCGACGGAAGGCAGCGGGGGCGGCGGGTGGCCGACGATCCCGGGTCCCGTGCTGTTCGGCCTGGGGGTCGTTGTGGCGGTGCTGGGGATGGGGGTGGCGGCCCGGTTGACCCGAAGGCTCCGAAGTCATCGGGCGCCGCATTAAGAGATGATATCGCGAGTCAAATTCCCGGGCTTGAACAGAGCGCGGGGTCGCCCGAAGGGCGTACTTAGGGTCTCGCTTCCCGCTCGAATTTGAGCAGCTCTTCCGACGGCAGGGCTTTTTATCAACCCCCGGATTCGGAGCCAGCACCGGGGCGACGGGAGGGTGGTTCGACAACATGTGCGGCATTGCGGGGTACATCGGGTCTCGTAACGCCGCGCCGATCATCCTCGAATGCCTGAAGCGCCTCGAGTATCGCGGCTACGACTCCTGCGGAATCGCCATCGAAGATCACGGCGAGCTATTCGTTCGCAAGACCGTTGGTTCGATCGACTCCTTCCGCGAAGAGATCGCGGCGCTCGCTCCGACCGGAAGCATCGGGATCGGCCACACGCGATGGGCGACCCACGGAAAGGTCGACGAGCGCAACGCTCACCCCCACCTCTCGTGCGATGGCGCGATCGCCGCGGTCCACAACGGGGTCATCGAGAACGGTGACCGCCTTCGGGCGGAACTCTCCCTCGCGGGCCATACGTTCGTTTCCGAGACCGACTCGGAAGTGGTTCCGCACTTGCTCGAGGAGGAGATGCGCCAGGGTCGATCGTTCGAGCGCGCGTTCCTGGGGCTCCAGGAGCGACTTCTCGGGACGTATGCGATCTTGGCCGTCCACCGGGATTCCGACTCGGTCTGTGTCACTCGGAAAGGCTCCCCGCTCGTGGTGGGCGTCGGCGACGGCGAGTACTTCCCCGCCTCGGACATCCCGAGCTTCCTCCCGATCACTCCGCGCGTCGTGTACCTGGGCGAGAACGAATGCTACGCCATCAGTCCCAAAGGAATGGAGCGGCTGGCGCTCGAGGGAGACCGGGCCGTCCGCCTCCCGAGCGTTCCGTCTGCCCAGTCCGTGAGCATCTCGGCCGAGAGCATTTCGAAGGGCACCTTCGAACACTTCATGATCAAGGAGATCCTCGATCAGACCGGGACCCTCGAGCGCATCATCCAGGGCGCGCCGCAGCTGATCGGCGATGTGGTGCCGACCCTCCGCAACGCTCGCGACATCGTGTTCGTGGGCGCAGGTACGAGCTATCATGCGTGTCTGTTCGGTCAATACCTCTTCACTGCGGCCGCCCGGCGGCACGTGGACGCCTACGTCTCCAGCGACTTCGAGCATCACGCGGACCTCCTCGGCCCCGGCTCCGTGGTCGTAGCGTTTTCACAGTCCGGAGAAACGCTCGACACGTTAGAGGCAGTCCACCTGGCCCAGGACCGTGGGGCGGAGACGATCGCGGTCACGAACGTGGAACTGTCGTCGATGGCTCGCCTTGCACGGCGCGTGATCCCGCTCTTCTCCGGCCCGGAGCTCGCGGTCGCCGCGACGAAGTCGTACACCGCGCAGTTGGCCGTCCTCACGCTCTTCGCCCAGATGCTCGCGCCGGAGATGAACGGGAACGCGACCCAGCCCCTCTGGCAGGCCCGGGACGCGCTGTACAACCTGACGTCGGAGGCTGCGCGACACCATACTCGGGAGGTCGGACGCGACCTCCTGGGGCCCCAGCCCGTGTTCCTCACGGGCCGGGGACGTCACTATGTCACCGCCCTCGAGGCGGCGCTCAAGCTGAAGGAGGTTTCCGGTCTCAAGGCCGAGGCGCTCCACGGAGGGGAGATGAAGCATGGGACGCTCGCCCTCGTAGAAGAGGGCACTCCCGCCCTCCACTTCTACGATACTCACGAGCTGGTCCGCACCGAGATCGCCGCCTCCGAACTGAAGGCGAGGGGGGCGCGCATCATCTCCGTGGGACCCCAGCCGCTGCCGAGCTCCGACCATCATATCCGGGTCGATGACGCCGGGATCGCGACCCCGATCGTCCAGATCATCCCGATGCAGATCCTCGCCTACGAGCTCGCCAAACTGAAGTCCATGGACCCGGACCGGCCGCGGAACCTCGCGAAGTCGGTCACGGTACCATGAACCGAGCCCCCGAGCAATCGGAACCGAGACCGCCCGACGCGGGCGGCCGGGGGGACGTAGAAGTTCGGCCCGCCGTAGAGTCAGACCTGGGCGAGATCGCCTCGATCGGAAGCGAGGCGTTCTCGGGCCTCCGTCCGGTCGAGGAGGGGCGGCGGTGGGTCGAGGCTTGCTGGCGCGCCGCTCCGCGAATGCAGTACTGGGTCGCGCTCACTTCAGGGACGGTGGTGGGGTACATCCTCTGGCTCGAGAAGGGGGGGTTCCGTCGGGACGCGGTCCTCGAGCTCGAGCAGGTGGCGGTGCGACCGACCCTGCGGGGCCAAGGGGTCGGAGAGGCGCTGATCCGGCGTTCCCTCGACGACTTGCGTCGCGCGCTCCGAGCGCGGGGTTCGCAGCTCAAACTGGTGGAGGTGACCACCGGAACGGAGCAAGGTGCCCTCGGGTTCTACGCCCGGGTGCTCGGCACCGAGGTCGCGGCGCGGATACCCGACTTCTTCCGCGGCGACGAGTGCATCCTCATCGCTCGCGAGCCGCCCCGCGTTTCCGCATGACCCGCCCCCAAGGGCCGACTCGGCCCCTGTCCCCCCCCAGCGCGTCGCTCGCTGAGGTCGAGTGCGTCCTGCTCTGCGGAGGCATGGGCAAGCGCCTCCGCCCGTTGACGGACTCGATCCCGAAGGCCCTGGTCCCGGTCGCGGGGCGCCCCATCGTCGACTATCATCTCGAAGCGTGGCGGGTTGCCGGCGTGCGCCGCGCGACCCTGGTGACCGGCTATCGAGGCGATCAGCTGCGCGAACACGTCGGCGGGGGCGAGTCGTACGGTCTCCGAATCGAGTATGTGGAGCAGCCGGAGCCCCGGGGAAGCGGGGACGCTCTGCTCGTCGTCGCGGACCGACTGCGCGCAGACTGGACCCTGGTCGGTTACTGTGACGTGTTCTTCGGTCGTTCCCCGGCGATCTGGTCGACGTTGCTGTCCGATCGGACCGCGAAGATCGTCGGGGCCGAGGTTCCGGACGCCAGCACGTACGGTCGGCTGATCTCCGATGAAGGCCACCCTTGGCCCCACCTCGTCGCCATCCACGAAAAGGACGGCAATCCGTCCCCGGGACTCATCAACGCGGGGGCGTATCTGCTCCCTCGTAGGGTGCGGGAGATCCTTCGGTCCGTCCCGTTGTCGCCGCGAGGGGAGATCGAGCTCACGGACGCGGTGTCGGGGTTCGTCGCCGAGGGGGGGGAGATGCGGATCGTCCCGGTCGCGACCTGGACGGACGTCGGAACGCTCGCCCAGTTGGACGTCGCGACCCGGTTGGCGATCCAGGGTCCGGTGGGGGACCCCGAAGCGGGGGCCCGCGCACGTGAATGACTGGAGTCGGCGACTGGGCGTAGGCTTGATGTATAACTGAGTTCCCCCGGTGCCGGAAGGTGCGGTGGGACGTGACGTCGAGGGTCGTTGCAGCACGTTCGTCCTCAGGCGTTAGACCGAGGTTTATACACCAGAAATTTGTGTATCCTTTCCGAGACAGCCGTGAGAAATACGGCTGCTGGGAGCGTGCGCTTTAAATGCTAGGGGACGGGTGGCTAACCGCTCGCTTGCAGGGGGGGCGGACGTGACCGGGACGAAAACAGGGCGTGCGGAAGGCCTGTGGGCCTACCAGGGCATCGACGCCGTGATCCTGCTGCCGACCCTCAACGAGGAGGGGGGGCTTCGGGTCACGGTCGAAGATCTCCCCCTGACCACCCTCAAAGGACGGGGTTGGAATGCGAAACCCCTCATTCTGGACGGGGGTTCGACCGACCGCACCCGAGAGGTGGCCGCGGAACTGGGGATCCCCGTGGTGCCCCAAGCGAGCCGGGGCAAGGGGGCGGCCATCCGAGAAGGGTTGGAGCTCCTTCGACGGCTCGGAGTACGATTCGCGGTCGTTCTCGACGCCGACGCGACCTACCCCGGGTCGGCAGTCCTTCCCGCATTGGAGCTGCTCGACTCCGGCAGCGACCTGGTCGTGGGCGTCCGCCAGCCCGAGACCGACCGGCCCCGGACCTTCCGTGACGTGATCCACCGGGTCGGGAACGTGCTGCTCAATTTCGCGGCGAGCCAATACAGCCGCTCGATGTACCTTGACCTGACGAGCGGTTTCTGGGCGATCAACGTCCAGAAGGCCCACGAGCTCGAGCTGGCGACCGACGACTTCGGCATCGAGGCCGAGCTGTTCCTGAAGGCCCACCGGAACGGGTGGAACGCGAGCCAGATCCCGATCGTGTACCGGGAACGGGTGGGGCTCGCCAAGCTGCATGCGCTGCCCGACGGGATGCGTATCCTGCTCAGCATCATCCGTTACGGGCGCCAATCGCTCCAAACCTCCGCGCCCACCCTCGCCGAGACGCCCACGATCCTCCGAGACCTGCTCCTCACGGCGTTCATCAACGGCCATCACGACGTCGTCCTGCTCTGCCCACCGGGTCTTCAACCGGAGGCACGGGCGATGGCGGACCGGCTGCGTCGTACCGGGCTCTTTCCCCGGGTCGTCGTCGGCAAACCCGCGAAGGATGCCCCCTCCCCTGCTCAAGGAGCCGCGGGCGCGGTCGCCACCGCCTCCCCGGGGCTCGCCGGGGCCGAAGGAGGCATCTCCGTACGCTTCGGGCCCCGGGGTCGCCTGCTGTACGTTACCCTCACCGGTGTCGAGCCCGCGGGGACCCCCGACGGGATCGCAGAGCCGAATACGGACGTCTCCAAGAGCGGGGCGTTCGCAGGTCGGGGCGCGGGAGCGCGCGCGGACTTCCTGGACCCCCTCCGAGTCATGGGCCACCAACTCGACATGAACCCCGTCGCGCAGCGGCGCCGATTGCTCTCCGCGAACCGGGTCGCGGTCGGGGAGCTCTCCGAGAAGGAGCTGACCGCTCTGACCGAGGCGCGCATCGGAAAGATGTTCCGCGGATCGTAAGGGCCCCCAGGGGTTCGCCGAAGCGATTCCACCGCCCCCCCCGCCGGGGGACGTTCACCCCGGCCCGCCCGGGGACGGAGCCTACCGCGAGACGTGACGGCGGGGGATCTATTCCACGACTCCGCGATGCGGGCGGCCCACCGTGCGACCCCGCGCGCCCCAGCGCGAGGGAGGCTGCGCCGCCCCGGGCCCTCGGGCTAGTGGGCGCTGGCGCGACCGGAGGGCGCGGACGCCGGCTCCTCCGACTTCCCACCGTTCTCGATCCAGCCGAAGCGTTCGAGCTCTCGGAGGATGAACTCGGCGGACTCGGCGGGCGTGAGCGTGAGCGCGTCGACCGTGATGTCCGGCGCCTCGGGCACCTCGTACGGGTCGTCGACGCCGGTCATCTCTTTGATCTCGCCCGCGAGCGCTCTCCGATAGAGGCCCTTGACGTCCCGTTGCTGGCACACCTCGATCGGGGTGCTGACGTAGACCTCCACGAAGGGGCCGATCTCCGCGCGGGCGCGGGCACGAGAGGTCCGGTAGGGGGAAATCAAGGCGACGAGGGAGATCGCGCCGCACCGCGCCAGCACCTTGGCGACGAAGGTCACCCGGTGGGCGTGGGTCTCGCGGGACTTCCGGTCGAAGCCCAGGTCGGCGCTCAGTCCCTGGCGGACCTCGTCGCCGTCGAGCAGCTCCACGGCCCAGCCGCGGGCGCGGAGACGCGGCATCAGTTCCTTCGCGATCGTCGTCTTTCCCGCGCTGGGCAATCCGGTCAGCCAGAGACAAAATCCACGTCGCGGTTCTGTCATGAGCGGGCGGCCATCTCCGACCTTGCTATAAAGCGGTCGTCGGGAACGCGAGGGCGGGTTCTCCCACCGGAGCCCTCTCCCCGTCTCGGGAGCCCGCCGGAAGTGAGACGGTCGCGCGTCCGACCCGGAGGAGGGTCTGCGCTCGTCCCGCGCTCCAAGCGCCGCGTCGACTCCCGGGTCCCTACGATCGACGGACCGTGGAAGCGATGAGCGCTGCCGTCGCGAGAGCCGGTGCGACCCCGGCCGTGAGCACCGTCAGGGTTCCGCCCGAGAGTCCGGGTAGGTTCGCCGCGTGGTCAGCGCTGGGAGGGAGGCCGAACGCGAGGACGTCCCCGTCCGTGTTCCCGACGTAGATGACCCCGTTCGCGATCGAGGCGGCGGCAAAGAAGGGTCCGGACGCCGTGTAGCTGTAGAGAACCTTGCCCGTGGTCGAGTTGAGCACGTTGAGCAGGTCCCCGCCTCCGACCACCACCAGGCCGTTTGAATAGACCGGGGCTCCGAAGACCTCGCCGGGCATTCCGACGGCCCATATCGGCGACGCGTTCACCAGCGGGTTGAACGCGCGGATGGACCCGGGATAGTGCGTGCCGTCCGGTTCGGGAATATTGGTCGCATGACCCCCGATGTAGATCAGCCCGCCGCCGTAGGCATCGGGCGATACGGAGGTGCTCTCGGGCACGACGGCCGAGATATTGTCCTCGAATACGGGCCCGGCGGCAATGTTCGCGCGGTCGAACGCGTACGAATAGCCGTTCTTGTTCGTAACGAACACCATCGGCTGCCCTCCGATCGGATTGATGAGGGTCGGCGTTGTCCCGAAATCCCCGTCGGGGATCTGTTCGTTGAGCGGGAGCGTATAGTGATTGACGAGCGCGAGAGTGCTCGCGTTCCACTCCATGAGCGAAACGGCGTACTCCGGCGTCCCCACCACGTACCCGTTGCCGGTCGCCGCCCAGACCGTATTGGTCGGGGCGTCGTACGACGGTGAGCCCCAGATGCTCGCGCCGCAGGAGCTCGTGGTCGTGTTGAACGGTGGGCCTGCGGTGTTGTTGCAGTTCACCTGTTGAGCGGGGTTGAGGTTGTCGAAGAAGTGCACGAGCTGGTGGGTGGAGAGCGAGAGCTGGTCGAGCCCACCCGCGACCTGGGGCGCGCCGCAGTCGCTGGCGACCCCGTAGTAGACGTACCCGAGGCTGGGGAGGACGAGCGGACTCGACCAGAGATAGTAGCCGAGAGAGGAGCTCCCGACGAAGTACGACCAGTTGACTTGCCCGTTGCTCTCGTTGAGCGCGTAGAAGCTACCGTCCCCGCCCCCGACGTAGACCAGTCCGCCGATGACGGTCGCCGACGAAGTGATCCCGTCCGACCCCTGGCCGACGGCGCAATCGGTGTTGGTCCCCAGGAAGGGAGACTCCCATATCTTCGCACCGGTCGTCGCATTGAGCGCATAGAAGATGCCGTCCCCACCGCCGATGTACACCGTATTGTTGGTGACGATCGGTTCGGCCTGGAGCGGGGCGGGGTCCATGGATCCCGTGTTGAACGACCAGAGCAGGCCCAGCTGCGGTGCGGTGGCCGAAGAGAGGTCGGACGCCGCGCAATTCTGCGAGTTTCGAGTGATCTCTCCCAAGTAGGTGGGCCAATCGCCGACCTGATCGCCGAGGCACACCGGGGCCGGGAGGGAGGATTGAGCCGTGGGCGTCGTCTTGGAAAGCTCCAAGGCGTAGAACGCACCGGCGACGACCAGCACGACGACGACGACCACTGCTACCACGATCACGAGCGTGTTCCGCTTCTTCGGTGCAGCTCGAGGAGCAGGCGGGGATTTTGCGGCGGGGGGAGGGGCCGAAGGAGCTGGGACCGGCGTACTAGGCGCCGGCTTCGGCTGTGGAGCGGGGGCAGCCGCCGGGGGTGCCGCCGGACTCTTCCGGCCCGCGCCGGGTTGATCTAGTTGGTCAAACTCGTCCGTCTCGTCCATCGCTGCCATGGGTACTTTCGATTCCTTGCGAGCGGGCCTCGGCTTATATTGACTTCGCCGGACCACCCGTCAGGGTGCCTTTTATCCGAGATGCTCGCAGACGACTTCCTTGCGAGGCGCGCACCCAGAAAAGGATGGACTTCGCCATCGCAGGAAGGTGCCCCCCCTCGGAGGAATACGCGTGGGGGACCAGCAGTCCCGGGCACATTGCGGCGGATTCGAGCGCGGAATTCTCGGACCCGAGGCGACCGAAGATCAGTGCGCCGCGGAATTGATGTCCCTCGATATCGGACAGATCGAATCCCCGAGCCCCTGCGCGAACCCCGGGGGTGTCGGTTCCGTCCCCTCGAGCCACGCCGTGAGCCGAGTCGTGACCGGTCCGAAATCTTCGAACGGGAAACTTGGAATTCCACTCTTTTGGCAGTATTGGAGCAGACGCCCCCGGGCGAAGACGATGTCGGCGACTTCGGCCGCGAACCGGTCGGTGCTTCCATCTCCGACGAAGATCGTCCGCTGAGCCGGCGGTAGCGGGCCACGGACTACCTGAGCCTTGCAGATACCGCATTGGCGGCACACCGCATGCCCGTAGGTGTGCTCCACTCGTAGACGTCCTCCCTCACCCGGGAGTGCGGCGTCAGACAGGAACGGCAGAGCGATCCCCTCGCGTTCGAGGACCGCCCGAATATAGAAGTCGAGGCCCCCCGAGACGACCACAGTGGGGACGTGATAAGTGGCGATGAGGTCGAGGAGCTGGCGCGCGCCCTCCCGCAGCGGGATCTCCCGGACCACGAAGTCCGTCATTCCGGGGATCTGCTCCCATCGGAGGAGCGCCGCTTGGCGGTCCCAGGCCTGACGGAGGGTGAGCTCGCCCCGGTGCAGCTGCAGGTCGACCTCATGGGCAACGCGCACGCCGTCGTCGGCGAAGCGCTCGACGAGGAGGATCGCCACATTCGGGTCGACCAACGTCCCGTCGAAATCGAGGAAGATCCTGAACGGTGGGCCGCCGATTCGACCGTCATTCGTCGGAGCAATCTTCGGAGTCATCGAGAGCGACCTTCGGGAGGACCGCCCCGAGAGGGGCAACCCCAAAAGCGTTGCGGCCGCCGCACATCACCGACCCTCACCGCTGCCGACCGAGCGGTGGACTCGAAGGAGCAATCAGGGGACAGAGGAGTCCCACCCCGGCCGCGCCGTCGGTTGGTGGAGAGGGCTCGAGGGGACCACCGCAGCGCGGAAGGCGTGCC
This sequence comes from Thermoplasmata archaeon, assembly GCA_049802875.1. Taxonomy (GTDB): domain Archaea; phylum Thermoplasmatota; class Thermoplasmata; order Lutacidiplasmatales; family UBA184; genus Lutacidiplasma. The sequence goes on from JBARNH010000008.1 coordinate 15,818, forward strand.
CCCGTTCCTCAAAGTGACACTCGATCCAGCCGCGGCTCTCGACTGGGCCGTACCGGAAGACCTTCAGCGATGGGCCGCTCGGGCCGGATCGGAAGACGAGGGTCCCGTCGAGTTCGTTCAGAACCGCGGGCACCGACCCCGGAGCCCGAGATTCGAAGTCGATGGAGTACGCCGCGCTCGCGGGCCGCTCGCGGACGATTCCCACCGTGTTCCGAAGGAACGCCTGACCCATCGAATCGCCGACCGCTTCCAGCACCGAAGTAACGCCCAAGAAGCCCAGACAGAATCCCTGAGGTGATTGACGCTCGGCTTCCTTCGCCGCGGCGATGAGCGAGGCGAGGATACGCACGCAATCCCCCGGCCCACGGATCGCCGGCGGGTCGGTCCGAGCCGCACTCCCTCGACCGGACGCATCCACCCAAAGGACCCGCCCCTCTCGGTCCCGGTTCGTGAACCCCGGACTGAACTGCTCCATCTGCTGTGCGATCTCGCGCACGGAACGAGACGCGGTCACGATCACGACCGACTCTCCTCGCTTCAGGCCCTCAGCCAGGGTGCCCCAAACCACCTTCTCGCCGCCGAGGCCAGCTTCGCCGACGAGAGCGAGCTGGCCTCGCCGAGGGAAACCGCCCAAGAAGAGGTCGTCGAGCCATCCGAATCCCGTACTGACGACGTCCGGCCAACCACCGCCCGCCGCGCCCGCGGTGCCCAGCGTACGGGCGGCCGTGCCCCCGGACGCCGGCGAGGGAGGGGCAGCGTCCGCCGGGGCCCCCCACCGCCGCCACCGAAAACGCCACCTCGCGAGCGACGACGACGGTGTGCGGGAGTCCAGCGCGGGGGTCGGCAATGAGGAGGGAGAGGACCGCGGAGCGGCGGAGTCGGCGCGGGCTAGGAATATTCCCGAGAGGACAAAGAGCCCGGCTCCGATGAGCAGGGTCGTCGAGGTCAGAATGACCAGTACACCCGAGCCGAATCCGGGAGGTACGACGGTCAGTGCGATCAGTGGCGGAAGAATCGCGGCTACCACGCCACGTTGCCGAAGACGGAGGTCGGTAGGGCCATTGAGCCAGAAGCTGACGAGCGGCAGCTAGACTCCGGCGAGACAGGCGGGGTACAGCCATGCCGACCGAGAGACGCCGGCGAGGGACCGGCCCGCCTCACCGGACACCGCGACGAGGGTCACTAGGCCTGCGGCCCAGAGCAAGGAGACGACCGCAGCGACCAACGTTCGAGTTCGTGCCCCCGGGTACTCGTTCGACAGAGCTGAAAAGACCGCCGCGAGGGACAGGTACACGGCCGCCGCGGCCGGCAGTACGAGGTAGACCGCCGGTCCGCGAGTTAGGGCACCGCCGTCGCTCAGGGAAACCACGAGGACCAGTGCGGCGTCCAGCGTCAGCACGACCGCCACGATGACGATGTGCGCCAGATTCGACTCGCCCGCCGGGAAAAAAAACTCCCGAAGGTCGGAGAGCCGATGGGATGGGACGGGCGACGGGGAGGTCATCCGACGACGGTCATCGGCTTCGCCGGGCGTCGACCCCGGAGTAGAAACGGCCATGAGTGTGAGACCGAGAAGAAAATGGAGTCTGAGGTTACTTAATTGTGTGGGTTCGCCGGACGCGTCGACGTCGAAAAAACGCACCAGGATCGTCGAATCCCTGCACCACGCGACCTCGCTCGAGGGATGACCCACTGGCGTGATGCGGACCTGCGCGGGCGGTTCGCCTCGAAGTACAGGACATTCCGGTGAGGACGGAGAACGTCGGGTTCCGAGGGCCTCAACGTTCGGTCATCCGATTCTCGAGGTCCATCCGCGGCGGGATTCCTTCTCCCCGAGCACAGGTCTCGATCCCGGCGGCCGGTCGCCGCCGTACTCTCGGGTCATCGTCCAGTCCCCCTGCTAGGTATATATTCCGCCGGCCGGACGGTGGGCCGGTAACACAACGGACCTACCCGATAAGAGCGGAGGAATCGGGGAGGGAAGAATTGGCCTCGCGGGGGACTGCCCGACCGCAATTGCCGGGTCGAATGGGCGGGGCTCACGCGGCCGCGCGCTGGACCCTCGCGGCTACGCTGATCCTGGCCGTCCTCGTGGTCGTCGCGCTCTGGCCATCCGTACCCATCGCGCCCTCGAGCTCCGGGGATCTCACGACCGCTCGAACTTCCGCTCCAACGACGCTTCCGACGCCCATCCAACATGTCTTTCTCATCATGATGGAGAACGAAGGAGTCGAGCAGGTGGTCGGCTCGGGTGGCGTGCCGTATCAGACCTACCTCGCGAACACCTACGCCTGGGGCGGGGACGCCGTGACGAACGGTGGGGTGGGGTACTATTCCATCTGTCATCCGTCGACGGGGAATTACATCGGCCTCACCTCAGGACTTCCGCTCCACTGTGGCAGCGACGGCTATGCGACGTACTCGGTG
>JBARNH010000009.1:0-41562 GCA_049802875.1 Thermoplasmata archaeon
TTTTCCGAGAAGGAGTGGAACGACGTCAACTACCGGCTGACGGTGTGCGCCCTCACTTCGCACGTCCGTCGGCCGCCGGTGCGAGAAGTCTGGTCGAGGTGAGGCTGCTTAACTTATGGGCAATGGACAGCCCTCCTAGAGGAGTGGTCATTCCGGACAGCTCCCGTCGCTGTGCGATTCCCCGTAGTCGGCTCTCGTCGGGACCGGCCCCGGCGATTGTCGGCGTGAATCGCGAAGGATCGGACCCCCCTCAACCGCGAGAGCACATTCAACAGGACCTCGATACTCTTGAATGGGCGTTGTCGCCCCACGAACAGAAGGCTAAACCGGTCCCGATCCTGCGTAGATCGAGAGCCAGACCGCTGCAATCGGCCGGCCGGGTCCGTCTAAAACTGGGTCTCGGAGATTCCGCACCGTATCACGCTGAACGAAACCCCGAGGGCCTGATACTGACGGGGGAGTCACTCGGTGTTGAACACGAGATGTGTCGTGGGGCAGAGAGGTCACCGGAGAACCGTCCGATGGAGCGGTCGGTCGAGAAAATCCACGCCCGGGAATCGAAAATAAGGGGCAGGTCCCAGAAGCGGGGCCATGGCGTGCACGGTCTGATTTCCCCCTCTCCGTGGGCTCCGCACCACATGTTCGGTGAAGATCCATACCCTATCTCTCCCCCCCTTGTCAAGCTGGTTTCGACCTGCAGTGCCACTAAGATGACCTCAACCCCCAATTTTGAAAAGCTGACGAGATGCCGAAGAGGCTACCTTTACTCGGCCTGGCCATCGGCTGAAACGTCGGGGACGAGTCGATCGTTTCGCTCGAAAGCACTCGGTACGGGAGGGTGCGGCCGCGCTTCAGGGGGAGGTTCTAGACTTCGCTCTAAATCCGGCCGCTCCACCCCGTTCACGGTATCTTCCACCCGTAAAGAGTCAGCGATCGATTAAGCTCCGGTAAAAAGCTTCATGGGCGTCACAGTACCACTCAGCGTCATGGGTCTCGTTGTAATTTGCCGCTCTCTGCATCGATCGCGATGCACGTTCTCTCCAGAAATCGTGGTCCGTGGACAGACTTCGAAGGATGGAGACGAGCGCGCTCACATCCCGCGCCGGAAATGTCTCCCCCTCGAGGAGTTCGACGTGCTCGCTCACCCCGGGTAGCCTGGATGCGATGGGGAACGCTCCGACCGTTGCCCCCTCCGAAAGCACCATTCCGTAAGCTTCACTGTTGTTCACCGACGGAAGGCAGACCACGTGCGATTTCGCGTACTCGCTCCGGAGCTCAGTCTCCGAGAGGGCGCCCCGGAACTCGACGTTCGTCAGCCCTCGACTCATGTTCCGAGTCGCTCTCTCGAGCCGGCCCCCTCCGCAGATCACAAACCTAACAGTAGGCAGTTGCGCCGCTGCTTCAAGTAGGACTGGAAGCCCCTTGTACGGACGGAATTGGCCTACGAAAATTACGGTGAATCGGTCACTCTTCCTCGCTAGAAGTCCCGGTTCCGGTTCCCAGCCCGGCCCGGGAGGCGGAATAATCGAAACTTTGCCCCGGAACGCACCGTACCTTGCGCGATATGATTGGGTGTTGAGCACGATCCCCCGGGTCCGGGTGTAGAGCAATCTGTGAACCTGCAGATAGGCCCGCGAGATGGTGTGGGAGAACCACTCATTCTCGGAATGATAGGTGAGAACGAGCCTGCCCACGGTTGGATTGAGTCGCACCAGATCGGATAGAAGGGGTGTGGGGCCATGAACGTGCACGATGTCGAAGCTGCTTAGGTCGCTGAATGCAAGTGGACTGAGCTTTATATCGCCCACCTTGGCCCGCGGCGAGAGGCAGAGTACCTCATGGCCGCGAGAGACCAAACCGTCCCGGAGGATTTGGACTAGTCGAGCAACCCCTCCGAGATTGCTTGGGGCGTCACCGGAGAGCTGGGCAATGCGCATTCGTTCTCCGTCATTGCCTAAGGGTATTGGTGTCACGGGTCGCACCACGCCTATCGAAGTGACACAGGTCTACTTGCCCCCCAATACCTCGCTCTCGCTAACCTTCCGCTGCCGAAAGACACACGCAGTCGTTACGAAAGGAACTCGAGATCTCTGCCCCGGAGCGGGGCGCGCTCGCTGCCCGCACTGCCCTGGCCCGGAACGGGAGATACCCCGGCTCTCACCAAGTTCTCGGGAGCTCAGAGGATAATGGTTATGGCGTATAACATCTTGGGAGGTCCTCAGAGAGCCTAATCTGGATAATCGGTGGGCACTGCCGAATCGTCGCGTCACGAGTTAGCCGCACATGCACGCGCCGGCGTTAGTTACAGCCGGTCCGTCCGACCGGTGTCCCTCCCTCGATGACCGCTGCGATACGAACTGAGCGAGCTCAACTGATCTGCCATAGGCCGCCCGACCCGCGATGCGTCAAGGCCTATGCATGCATTCCGAGATGCAGCCGCGCGATCCTGAGCGTGCCCTTCGACCGTGCGGGATCCTCGGTGACGTGGTCCTCGATCGTGACGGATTGAACCCGGGGTCCACACATGGCCCCGTGTCACGAGCTCGTTCAATCGTCATCGGGCGAGCTGGTCCCAAATCGAACCCGCCGGTGCGCGGCGTGCATCGAGAACCCGAGTTCGGAGCGTGAGTCCTCGAATCTCAAACTTGCTCCCGAACATTTCGAGTCCGTCGGTCGGGCAAGGCGTTGAGCCGTGGATCTGACCGCAGTTGCTCAAACGAGTAATCGCTGAACGCGCCGGAGTCTGACCTGCGCGTTGAGCGTGCCCAACAGCTCAATCGCCCGGTCGAATGCCGCCTTCGCCTCGACTGCTTGCCCGAGTTCCGTCAACGCCGATCCAAGCAACTCTCGGGCCTTCGCTTCTTGGTACGGGTCGGACAGCTGCTTCCAGGCATCGGCAGCATCCCGGAAGGCCCGCACCGCTCCGGGCAGGTCCCGTCGGGCTCGCAGGACTTCCCCCTGAAGTACGTCCCGACTGGCCCGCGCCCAACTCTCGTCCAACTCCGAGGCCAACTCTTCCAATCGATCGAGCAGTGGCTGGGCATCCTTCGCCCCCGAGCGAATTCGTCCCTCGCCGGCCGCCACAAGGGCAAAGCCGAGCATCCGCACATCCTGAAGGTCCTTGACATGGCCCAACGAGGTGGCCAACAGGTTCTCGAGCTCACCCTCCGCTTCGATGTCCTGGGTTTGTTCCTCGATGGCTCGATCGATCACCATGGAGTCAAGGTAGGCGACAAAGTGGGGGACCCCCACTCCGACGGAGATTCTCCGGAGCTCCGCCGCGATCTCTCGTGCACGGTCATATTCCCCGGCGAGCGCTTCGAGGGCGCCGTACGTCGACAACGCAAGAGCCCGACTCATGGTGGACCCCACTCCGGTTTCCCCCTCCAGCGCCGCCCGTGCCTCCTCTCGGGCCTCGTTGGTTCGTCCCAGTAGTAGGAAAAGTCCCGACTTGCTCGCCCTGGCGAAGTCCACATACTGAGCTTGCCCACGACGCTCCGCGGCCCGTCGGCCCCGCTCCATAGCCTCGATTCCTGCTCGCGGATCGCCGCGAATCCATCCCAGACTGAACCCCAGGTTGACGAACTTCGTGGCGGTGCGTTGGGCGTCCCCTTCTTCTGCAATCCGGGCCCCTTCGACCGTGCGGGCCAACCCCTCCTCCTTGCGGTTCCACGGTAGCGAGTTTCCCAGAAACTGAAGCGCCGTGGCGGCCGAATCGACGTCGTGATACTTTTGAGCCAAGGGTACAGCCCGTTCCAAGATCGCGCGCCCTTCGTCGAAGTTTCGCGTCGCCAACAAGATGACACCGAGCGAGTTGAGCGCCACCGCCAATTCCTGGCTCTCGGGACCGCTCTCCAGCGTGGCGACGGCTTCCCGTGCCAGCCGCAGCGCCAATTCGACATCGCCCTGGGTCTCCCGAGCGACTGTCGCTGCCATGGAAAGTGCGGCCGCGCGCTCCTGAGGCAGGGAGATGCGGGCGTAGAGCGCGGCTGCGTCGGTGAGGCATTTCAGGGCCTCCCGCCCCTGATTCAGGGCGAGGGCTTCCAATCCCATGCGATGGAGGGCTCGAGCCTTCGACGCATCGTCGCCTTCTTCCTCGGCCATCTCCAACGCCGTTCGGAAATGACGATAGCTTTCGGCGTGAGCGAAGACCGCGGCTGCCTGCTCGCCGGCGAGGACCGAGTACTCTCGGGCTTTACCGATGTCGTTCCCCTGGAGGAAGTGGTGAGCCAGTTCGGGTGCCCGAGCGCGGGCCGTCTTCTCCCCGAGATTTTCGATGGCCTGGGCAATCTTCAGATGCAATCGCCGTCGGCGGACGAGACTCGCTTGCTCGTAGAGGACGTCCCGCGTTGGGTGGTCCGAGAACAGGTAGATCGACCGACCGTGCGAGGCGGGCACCTCTTGGATCAGTTGACCCCGCAAGAGGCTTTCAATGGCATCCAACATCCGGGCCTCCTCCTCGCCGGAAATCGCAAGGAGAAGGTCAAAATCAAAATCGTAACCAATGACGGAGGCGAGACGAAGAAGGTCGATGCTCTTATCGTCGAACTTCCGTAGTCGCTGGAGAATGATCTCCTTCACCCCCTCCGGGATTTCAATCTGATCGACCGACCGCCGCTCCCACCCGGTCCCCGCCCAGTAGATGATTCGATCGCGGACCAGGGCGCGCAGAACCTCCTCGACGAGGAGCGGATTCCCGCCCGTGCGGCTGTGAACCAACTCTCTGAATTCCTTCGAGACTTCGGACGTGTGGAACATCTCCCGGATGATGTGCCCCACTTGGGCGGCATCGAACCGCCCCAAAGGCACGGTCGAAACGAGTCGTTCACGATGGAGTTCAGCCAGGGCTTCGCGGAAGTCCCGGTTCTCCTCTTCCTCGGTTTTCCGGTACGCCCCGAGGATCAAAACCGGATGCTTGCGCAACCGCGGCCCCAAATATCGGAGGAGGAGGGTTGACGCCGGATCCGCCCAGTGCAGGTCGTCGAGGAAGATCACGAGTGGCCCGGCGTCAGCAAGCCCCTCCACGAATTGACCGATGGCGTCCAAGAACTGGTGTCGGGCCCGCTCCGGTTCACCAGCGGCCGGTGTTGGAACGGGCCCAACTTTGTCGGTGATCTCGGGAAGGATCCTGGCTATCTCGCGAGCGTTCGAGCCTAGAACGCGATACAGGAGGGGGACGGGGGCCTCTTGAACGAACTGACGGAAAGCCTCGATCCACGGGGCGTAGGGTGCCGCGAGGTCTCCCGGGGGACACCGCCCTCGCTGCACTCGGGTTCCCGCCTTCGTGGCATGTCCCAGCGCTTCGTCGGCGAGTCGAGTCTTCCCTATCCCGACCTCGCCAGTCAGCATGACGATGCCCTCCTCCCCCCTCGCAGATGCCGCGAGCGCTTTCTGGACCAGGTCGAGTTCCTCCTCGCGGTCTGTCCACGGTAGAATCGCCGACAGGCCTCTCTCGGACCAGGGGAGCAGCGCCCGGAACAGATCGATCGGATAACTGACGTTCTTGAGAAGGGTCGACGGGAGCTTCTCTACATTCAGATCCAGCTTCCCGCGGATCTGAGCGTACACTGGTTCGGAAAGGCAGATTCCGCCAGGGTCCGCCAGCGGATAGATCCGGGACGCGACGTTAACCGCGTCACCGAAGATGTCGTCGTGGTCATGGGTCACCTCCCCGAGGTGGATCCCGATCCGAACGTCGATCGAATCCCCGGGTTCTTTCAAATTCCTCTCGTAGAGGACCCGCTGAATGGCGACCGCACAACTGGCCGCGTTGAGCGCGCTGTCGAACTCGACGAGGAAAGCGTCGCCGATGGTCTTGACTTCCCGCTCTCAATGTTCGTCGAACTTCGGCCGAAGAAGTCGACGTTGTTCGTCCAAGAATCGGAGGGCCTGCGGCTCGTCGTGTTGGGAGCGCGCGGTGTAACCGACCAGGTCCGTGAACATCACCACGGCAAGTCGGTGACCTCCGGCGGCCATGGCCGTTCTCATCGGAGTAGTCACGCTTAAGCCCACTGGTTAGCCACATTTCTTCGCGTCGAAGCTTCCGTGAGGGAGAGTCCGGCTCCCCGGGCACTGGACCGCTGGGAACTTCCGCTGTGAGGAGCAGGAAGAGTTGGCTTGCCGGGAGGATGTAGGTTATGCACCCACTACCCCGCCGAGGGGAACTTACGATTGCGTTCTCACACCGACGTTCCGTCGGTCGACGCGGTCTGGGTCCTTAAGGGATCCTGTTCAAGTCGATCCGCTGCCCTTTCGCGTACTCAGGGAATTGGGTGTAACCGTGGTTGCACCCGCTGACCGGTACGCCCTTCGCGCCCAATTGCTCCTCATCGTCGCTGAATCCGCTTTCGGTGACGAGGCGTTCGAGCAGCTCACTCCACGGATACGGGGTCTGGACGGAGCGGGGGAGTGGCGCAATCCGCGTCTCGAGTCAGCGAGACTTCCGCCCCGCCGGCGTCGAGAGGAGCCGTCGCACCTCTTTTGTCAGCAGCGGGAGGTCTCGCTCCACGATCACCCAGGTCTTTTCGAGGCTCAGCTTGTCATAGCCATGAATCGCGATGTCACGGAATCCTGCGATATCGGACCAACGAATCCCTTGGGCACGGTCCCGGGTCGCATTCGAGAGCCTCTTGGCCGCCTCGCCGATGATCTCGAGGTTTCGAATCAACGCGTCTTGATCCCAGGGATGTTTGAGGAAACGGTCTCGGTCGATGCCACTCGCCTTGATGCGCTCGATCCGCTCGAGGATCTGGGACAGAGGGGCGACGTCGTCTCTCACAACGGTATCGCCTCGGCCCGGATCTGGGGCTCTGCGTACCAGTAGATGGACTCGTCATTCACGACGTCCACTCGGCGCTTGAGACGAGCTTCGAGCTCCCGTGCCAGAGCGATCTGGTCGAGGACACTCGCGCCCGGCTTCATTCGGACGAGCAAGTCGAGGTCGCTGGCGGCGGTCGCATCGCCTCTCCGGACGGAACCGAATACTCGGACGTGGGTCGCACGGTGTCGGGCCGCTGTGCGGAGAATCTCTTGACGGTGAGGCTCCACGATCTCTCGCCAGGCACGATTTTCCGGATCGAACGGGAGTACTGTCGGGGGCCGAGGCACGTTCCACAGACGGGACTTGCACAGGGGACAGACTTTGACCCGATCTCGGCGGGGGCGCCAGACATTCCCACATCGGAAGCAACGGAAGAGCTCCATACCTCGCTATCTGAGTAGTCACCAAGCCTCGTAAGTAAGGTAGTTTACTTAAGAGTAATGCACCCCACTTGAATCACCTCCCGCTCCCGGTTCTGTGATCGCTTTCCCGCCGGTACCAGAGAGATTCGTTCAATAGTCGATCCACGAGTGCGCGGGCGGTGTTAACCCGTTCGGCGCATTCATCGCTCGGGTGAGGAGCCCTCCCCGTCGTGCCTGTGCCGGCATCGATGGTCGCGACTCGGCGGCTGTGTTGGGTCGAGGCAGGGGCCCCACCAGTTAGCCCGTCCTCAAAGACGGACCTGGGGTCGAGCCCACGCGGAAATTCGATTCGCCCCCGGCTGTGGCAGCGGTGGGCCTGGGCACCGGGGGGTGACCATCGGCTCGCAAGTCTAGTACACTTTCGACCGGTGCGCGAACCGCGTGAAAGTGACCAAGTCGGGCTCCAATTGATAGATCCCTCGGTAATCACCGACGCGGAGGCGCCACATTCCCTTCAGTCCCCTTAGGGGTCGGATATCGACTCCCGGACGAGGGCGACGGGGGTCGTCTCGGAGTTCCGCAATGGCGAGAGCGAATCGTTCCTGGACGGGTCGATCCAGTGCTTCGAACTCCTTCTCGGCGCTCCGAGTAAGGAGATCCTAATTGGCGGCACCGCTCAGAGCTTCAATCGCGATCTGACTCTCTCCCAGTCTACCTTCTCCTCTTCACGCAGGCGGCGCAAGTGCTCCCGAATGAACGCGGAGGGAGGAACATCGTCCATCAGGTCGTTCAGGACCTTGTCGAAGCTCGACCCACCGGTCTTGTACCCGCGCAGGCGACGAAGCGTATCGGCCTTAACCGGTACCGTTGTGATCTGACCGGACATTGGTGGAACCTACGTCTTTAATCATATCAATGATTCCTCGCAGAACGGTCCTGGGGGGAACTCGGCATTCCGTCTTCGCTGGGTGGATTATCGGTTGGGGTCGTCAAGCAACGGTGGGCGACCCCGACTACTTCCAGCGGCCGGACTCTTTCGGGTTTCCCGGCGCTCGCTCAATCATCGGTGCATCAATCTCGGCCCGCTGGGGCCATTCGTTCCGTCTTGACGCCGGCTTCGGGAACGGGCCTGTCAACTTCGCTCGGACGCGAGTATCCGGCCGTGAGTCGAGTCCGGCTCCGATAGTGGGGCAATGGGGGTTCCACAGAACACTAGGCCGGGCGAGGACCGTCGAGTCCCCGGAGACGGGTGGTTAATAACACCCCACCGAGAGCCCCGCCGATGAAGATGATCCCGCCGATCGTGAAGAGCATCTGAGGGCCGACCGGCAGCCCGTCCAAGAGCCACCCGGTGATAGTCGGCAAGTTCGACAAAGCGGACAGATCGACCAGACCGAGCATCCACACGCCCACGACGACGAGGATCGAGACAACGATCACTACGGTGAGAATGAGGAACCGGAGGAGTAGCCCGACAATCAGGCCCAAGATCAGCAAGACCGAGTACGCGATGACCCACGCCGGTACAGCCACCCTTCCCCAGTCCCGAACCCCGTGCTGCGGGCCAATCAGGAGGATGAATCCTCACTATATGTATCCACTCGCAGGCAGCAAAAAAAGGTGGGGCCTATTCTCGGCGGCACCAGAAAGCCCGCCCATGCGGCGCATCTCTGGAAACCGTGACCGATTCGGGATTCGCGCGCTCCGACGGATCGAGTCATCAAGTCGTCCAAGGCTCGGCTCGAGAAGATGACTCATCGGAGACGTGAACGCACGTACCTTGAGCCCGAGTAGTGATCCTGAACCGTACCGCGCCTGCCGGGCGCACACAAGTCTAAAGAGAGTAGTCCCGCGTATTTACTTGCCAATGGAAGCCAGTGCTGCCGATGCTCGGTCGATCTATCCGAACGTGGAAGATGCCGAAGGGATCCGGAGAGCGCGAGTCATTGGATACACCGGCGCGGGTGTTAGCTTCCTTTTCTCCCAGATCGGGTTGCTCTGGGTCCTGGCCACCGGTGGGGTGGGGAGTAACCCCTCTGCGGCGAGCGTGATTTGGCTCATCGCGACACTCGCCACGGCGCTCTTCTTGCTTCAAATCTCCGACTCCTACCGCCGGCACCCGCGCTGGCTCACTGCGTCCAAGGGCTCATCCTGAGGAGCTCCGGACGCAACGGGCCTCCCAGCCCAGATTCAGTCCGAGAATACTCAGAAGTGCCACCTCGCCGGTTCTCGATGCACTGAGCCCCGGCTCGTTTTTGGGATGAGACACTCTGGCCGGAATGGGTCTTCGTGGGGTCCGGGACCTGGGGGGTTCCGACAGCAGCTCCGGGGGACCGGCCGACCTTTGCGAGCGCCGCGGTTTCAGTGCACGGGGACGGCAATCTTCGCTGGAATCAAATCTGACTCGGGCGATCGGATGGAAAGGGGGGTTCTGCCGCGGGTCCGACCCGGGCAAGCTCCTCGGAGGCCGAACCAATTGTCGATGAACGAGCCCGCTCGCTCGGGGACCGCTAGGAGCGTGTTTAGCCGCGCAAAACCGCGGGATCCCGGGCGATCGTCGGGGAAGTTTTGGCTCAGTTGATCTAAGTTCAATCGGAAACAAGGAGGATTCACAAATCGAGGGCAGAACGGCAGGATCTCGACAGGCGCCCAATCCCGTAGTTGGCTACCCCAGACGGAAGACACCCCCCTATTAGGGGAGTATTTATATCGGTGGTATCCATCGAATGAGCAATGGAAGTTGACTCGACTCTCTTGGCTCTCTTCGGGAGCGAAACCCGCTTCCGTCTGTTGGCGGTGTTAGCGAACGCTCAGCATCCGTTGACGGGCTACCGAGTGGCCAAAACGGGAGAAGTGTCAATCTCCAAAGCCTATCCCGAGCTGAATCGCCTTGCCAAGGTCAAACTCGCCGCTCACGGTCCGCACGGCTGGACGATCGTCGACAAAGACGTGGCGCTACTGCTCCGAAAGCGCGTCCATGTCGTCGATAGCGAGGACTGGTTCAAAGACAAGTCCGGGCGAGACCGAGAAGATCGCGCCCTGCTCCGTCGACTCAAGAATCTCCCGCCGCCCGATTGGAACCAGGTCGACCCGAATCGAATTAACTTTGACGTGGACCGGCGGAGGGAGAAAGACGCCATTCTGGTCCGCCACGGATTGAAGCCCAGCGTCACTGATGGATGAGCACGAGTTCGATACTATCATTCGCAGGGCCGAACGACCGGACGAGCGAGTCGCTTGGTTCGGGGCTCTCCTCACCGAGGCTTCCGGCGTCTCGCTCGTGATTGTTGGTGGCTCCGCGATCGAAATTTACACCGCCGGTGCCTACGTCTCTAGCGACATCGACATCGTCGGATCCAAGACCCGAATAGCCCCCGTATTGCGACGGTGGGGGTTCCAGCAAGAGTCAGGCAGGTCGAGTCGAGCATACTGGGTAAAGTCCTCCTTGGGGCTGGTCGACCTGGTCGGGACTCGGTTGAAGTCAGAGCTTCCAATTCAAACCATTCGAACTCCCTACGGGAGCGTGAACTTGGGCCCTGTAGAGGAATTGATCACGCGGCGCCTCATGAGGGCTGGTAGAGAACGGTCCCCGGAACTCTTCCAGGAAGCCGTGCTGCTGGCCGATCGATACAAGAGCGCCCTGGACTGGGACTACATCGAAGGGCACGCAAAGTACGAGAGGGTGCTGCCGCTGTATGAGCAACTACGACGGCAGGTGCAGTGACCCGTCGAACGATCATCCGCCCGGCTTCTGCGCTGACCACGGACCAACGCGTAGTTCAACCCCGAGGGAAGGGCGGTACACCGCGCCCGCCCGGCGGGCCTGAATCGCTCAAAGAGTAGCGATCCACCGTGGGTTCGTTCTGGAAGATTCGACGGCCCACGACCTTCTCTCAACGCCCTCTTAGTTATCGAACGGGGGGAGTCCGGCGCGACCGTGAAAGCGGCGCCGCTAAGGGTAGGCGGTTACTCTTCCCAGATAGCCTTCGGGGGCGGGGAAGCGACTGCGGCCGGTGGGCGGCGCCGACGCATTGCAACGATTGCCACGAGAACAACCGCGGCAATCGCCGCGAGCACGATACCGACGTACACCCACAACTCAGAGGGGGCCGAGGGTGACGTGACCTTGACGGTCGAGGAGGGCATCGAGGTCACCGGATCCGGCGCGGTTGCATCATCTCCCACTCGGAGCTCGAAGGCGTAGGTATTCCCCCCGGTGAGCGTCCCGGCCGGGACGCTGCAAGTCACCGTGGCACCTCCGTTCACCCCGGTACCACCGTTGACTGCGCATTGCGTTGCATCGGCGAAGGCGCCGCCATTCGTCGAGATTAGCCACTGCCAGGAGTACGGGGGAGTTCCCGTCGACGGGATAGTTCCCGTGACCGTCAACGTCTGGTCGGCCAGCACCACCTCAGAACTCACGGTCGGGACCGGCGGCGCGGTCAGCGCGGAGTTCACGGTCACGGCGGAAGACGACGAGGTCTGCGATTCCGGCACGGTTGCGCTGTCCGTCACCACGTAGCAGTAAAAGGTCGAGGTGGTCGGCGAGGCCGAAAAGGTAGCGGACGTCGCCCCAGCGATCGGGGACCCCCGGGCCACGCACCCGCTCGCCGAACTGCCCGAATACCACTGGTAGGTGTCGCCACCCGAGCCGCCGGAGGGCTCGGCCGACAATAGGAGCGATTGTCCGTCGTCAATCGCAGGTGACGCCGGGCTCGCAGATCCTGCGGCCAAGGGGGGACTCACGGCGACGGCCGAGGAGGGCGTCGATAGGGTGGATTCCGCGGCGGTCGCACTATCGGTGACCTCCAACTCGAATGTATAGGTGTCCCCGGCGGTCAGGGTGCTCCCCGCGATATCGCACATCTCCACCGTGCCCCCGGCGGCTCCGCTTCCTCCGTTCGTGGCGCACTCGGTCGCGTCCACGTAGACGGCTCCGTCGATCGAGATCAGCCACTGCCACGAGTAGACCGGCGTTCCGGTGGACGGGAGCGTCCCCGTCACCGTCAGTCCCTGGTCGACGTCCAACTTCGTTGCACTCGTGGTCGGCGCGATGAGCGTCGTTAGCGGTGTGCTCACGGTCACGGTGCCGGACGCTGCGGACGACGCCGACTCCGGGGTCGTTGCGCTGTCGGTGATCCGCAGCTCGAAGGAGTACGAGTCGCCGGCGGTCAGCGTTCCGCTCGGGACGGTGCACAGTTCCCGCGCACCCTCGTTCGCGTTGATTCCGTGGCTCACGGCGCACTGCGTCGCGTCCGCGTACGCGCCCCCATTGATCGAAATCAACCACTGCCAGGAGTACGCCGACGTACCGGTCGATGGGAGGGTAGCCGACACCGTTAGCACTTGATTGACGTCCATTTTCGAAGCGCTGGGATTTGGAGCGGCCGGGGCGGTCAGCGACGCGCTCACGGCCACTCCTGAAGAGGCCGTCGAGGTCGCCGTTTCCGGCGTCGTCGCGCTGTCCGTGACCTGGAGTTCGAATACGTAGGTCGAGCCCGGGCTGAGGGAATTCCCCGCAATCGTGCAGGTCGCGAGCACGCCTCCGGCCGCGCCCGTGCCGTTGTTGACGGCGCACTGGGTCGCGTCCGAGAAGGCACCCCCGCCGATCGAAACCAGCCATTGCCACGAGTACGACGGGGTTCCCGTCGATGGGATCGTTCCCGTGACCATCAGGGTCTGATCTGCATCTAATGCCGCCGCGCTCACCATCGGAGTACTCGGAACGGACAAGGCCGAGTTCACCCGCACCTGACCGGCGGCGGATGTCTCAGTGTCGGAGGCGTGGTCCGTCACGACGTAGCAGTAGAATGTTGAGCTCGTTGGCGAAGCGGAATAAGTGGAAGACGTCGCCCCGGAGATCGGAGCGCCCAACCCAGTGCACCCGATCGCGGTGCTCCCCGAATACCATTGGTAGCTGTACGGGGTCGTTCCGCCGGAGGGGTTCGCGGTCAGGTCGATCGATTGGCCGTGATCGATCGCGGGAGACGTCGGAGTCGGCGTGCCTGCGGTCAGGGCCGAGCTCGTTGTGACGGTCGATGACGCCGGAGAGGTCTGCGTCTCGGGGGAGGACGCGCTGTCCGAAACCCGCAATTCGAACGTGTAGGAAGTGGTCGCCGTCAACGTGTTACCCGGAACGGTGCACGTTTCCGTGGCACCGCTCGTCGCACCGCTGCCGCTCGCCGATGCACCGCACTGGGTCGCGGCTACGTAGCCTCCCGCTCCGTTCACCTCGATGAGCCACTGCCACGAATAGAGGGACGTGCCCGTCGAAGGGATCGTCCCGGTGAGGGTCAAGTTTTGGTCGGCATCCAACGTCGTCGCGCTCGGAGTCGGCGCGGGCGGCGCGGTGAGAGCGGAGTTGACCGTCACGGCCGAAGACGCGGAGGAGGTCGCGGTCTCCGGCGTCGTCGCGCCATCGGTCACCGCCAATTCGAATAGATCGTTCCCCAGGGCGGTCGAGGCGGTCGTGGCGAACGAGCAGGTCTCGGTAGCCCCCCCCAGCGCGCCGGAGCCGCTCGGGGTCGCGCACTGCGCGGAGGTCGCTGGGCTGTAGCTCGTCCCCCCGTTCGTGCTGTAGAGCCATTGCCAGGAATACGGAGCCATCCCCGAATTGGGGATCGTCGCGGTCAAGGTGGATGTCTGCCCTCGGTCCACGACCGAGTTCGAGGTGATCGTTGGCGCCCCGGGGGCGCCCAACGCAGTACTCACCGAGACAGCCGACGAGGGCGCCGATGTGGCCGATTCGGGCGTTGTCGCGTTGTCGGTGACCCGAAGTTCGAACGCGTAACTATCCCCGGCCGTAAAGGCGCTCGCCGCGACAGCGCACGTCTCGAGGGCGCCTCCGCTCGCTCCGGTCCCGCCGTTCACCGTGCACTGGGTAGCTGAGCCGTAGGCGCCACCGTTGATGGAGATCAGCCACTGCCAGGAGTAGAGGGACGTCCCCGTCGACGAAATCGTGCCGGAGACTGTCAATGGCTGATTTACATCCAGCTTCGTTGCGCTGAGGCTGGGAGCGGAAGGGGCGATCAGGGTCGAGCTCGTCGTGGCCGAGGCCGACGCTGCCGACGTCGAAGACTCGGCGACCGTCGCACTGTCGGTAACTTGCAGCTCAAAGGCATACGTGTCCCCGGCCGTCAGGGTGCCCCCCGCAATGCTGCAGGACTCCGGCGCGCCGCCGGCCCCTCCGCTACCGCTGTTCGCGGCACATTGGGTTGTGGCCGCAAAGGCGCCTCCGTCGACCGAGATCAGCCATTTCCACGAGTAGGGCGAAGTGCCCGTCGAGGGGAGCGTCGCCGTGACGGTCAGCACCTGATTGAGGTCCAGCTTCGTAGCGCTGAGCGCCGGGGCTGTCGAGGCGGTGAGGGCGGCGCTGACCGTTACTGTCGAAGAGGCGGTCGAGGTCACCGTTTCCGGCGTAGACGCACTGTCCGTGACCTCCAGCTCCAGGGCGTAGGAATCCCCAACAGTTAGAGTGCTGGCAGCGAAGCTGCAGACTTCGGGTGCGCCCGCGGCGGCGCCACTCCCGCCGTTGACCGAACACTGCGTCGCCGCTGCGTAGGCACCACCGTTGACCGAGATCAGCCACTGCCAGGAGTAGGTCGAAGTTCCGGTGGCCGGGATCGTCCCCGTCACGGTCAGCGCTTGGTTGACGTCCAGTTTCGCCGCGCTCACGGTGGGGGCGACAGGCGCGGTCAGTGCCGCGTTCACCGTGACGGTCGAAGAGGCGGTCGACGTCGCGGTCTCGGGCGCTGACGCACTATCCGTCGCCTTGAATTCAAAGCTATACACGTCGCCGGCGGTTAGCGTGCCAGCAGGAATCGTGCAGGTCTCCAAGGCGCCCGCGCCAGCACCGCTGCCACTTGCGGTCGCGCCACACTGCGACGCAGCGACGTAACCGCCCGCCCCGTTCACCTCGATGAGCCACTGCCATCCATACGGCGAGGTGCCCGTCGACGGGATTGTGCCCATCATGGTCAGCACCTGATTAGAGTCCAACTTCGTCGCGCTCACGTTCGGTACCGCCGGCGCTCCCAACGCCGAGCTCACCGTGACCGTAAGCGAAGCCGACGAGGTCGTCGTCTCGTGCGTCGTCGCGCTGTCGGTGACTTGCAGTTCGAAAGCATAGTTCGCCCCGGCCGACAATGCCCCCGCTGCGATACTGCACGTCTCCAACGCGCCCCCGGCCGCGCCACTGCCGCTATTCACCGCACACTGCGTGGCGGACGAGAACCCGCCGGAGTCGATCGAAACGAGCCACTGCCAGGAGTAGGGCGGGGTGCCCGTCGACGGCGTCGAGTCCGTTATCGTCAACGCCTGGTTGACATCCAACTTCGTCGCGCTGGAGGTTGGCGTCGCTGGCGCCGTAAGCGCGGAGTTCACCGTCACAGCGGCGGAGGCCAGCGATGTCGCCACTTCGGGCGTCGACGCGCTGTCCGTGACTTTCAGCTCAAACAGGTAGCTCCCAGTGGGCGTCGAACTCGTTGTGGCGAAGGTGCACGTTTCGACGGCGCCCCCAGTCGCGCCGGACGCCCCCGGGTTCGCACACTGAGAAGATGTCGCGGCAGTGTAGCTCGAGCCTCCGTTCGTACTGTACAACCACTGCCAGGAATAGGTGGACGTACCGGTGCTCGGTATAGTGGCGGTCAAAGTGGACGTCTCTCCCTGGTCGACCACAGGATTCGAGGAGATGGTCGGTGCCGAAGGGGCGGTAAGGGGGGTGTTCACCGTCACCGCGGACGTCGCTGCCGAGGTCGCCGTCACGGCCGTCGATGCGCTGTCCGTGACCTGCAATTCGAACGTGTAGGTGTCGCCGGCGGTGAGGGTGCCCCCGGGAATCGTGCACGTCTCCATCGCCCCAGCGCCCGCGCCGCTGCCGCTGGCCGATGAACCGCATTCCGTCGCGGCGACGTAACCACCGGCCCCGTTGACCTCGATGAGCCATTGCCAGGAGTATGGGAGTGTCCCCGACGATGGGACAGTCCCGGTGACCGTCAGTGCTTGGTTCACGTCCAACTTCGCCGCGCTCGGCCCGGGCGTACCGGGCGCCGTCAGTGCCGAGCTCACTGTGACCGTCGCCGAGGCGGAGGATGTCATCGTTTCCGGCGATGAGGATTGGTCCGTTACCTGAAGTTCGAAGGTATACGAGTCGCCCGCGGTGAGGGTTCCCCCCGGGATCGTACACGTCTCCAACGCGCCACCGGTCGCGCCGCTTCCGCTCGCCGATGCACCGCACTGGGTCGCGCTCGCGTACCCGCCCGCTCCGTTGACCTCGACCAGCCACTGCCAGGAGTAGGGCGTCGTTCCCGACGATGGGATCGTATCCGTCACTGTCAGCGGCTGATTCACGTCCAGCTTCGCCGCGCTCGGGGTCGGCACGGCGGGCATGGTCAGCGCCGAGCTCACGCTCACGGTCGACGATGGCGCGGAAGCGCTCGTCTCATGGGTCGTCGCGCTGTCCGTCACTTGGAATTCGAAAGTGTACGAGTCGCCTGCGGTGAGCGTTCCCCCCGGGATCGTGCACGTCTCCACCGCTCCACCGGTCGCTCCGGTGCCACTCTCCGAGGCACCGCACTGGGTTGCATCCACGTACCCCCCCGCTCCATTGACCTCGACCAGCCACTGCCAGGAATACGATGCGGTTCCCGTCGACGGAATCGTGCCCGTCACCGTCAGTAACTGGTTCGCGTCCAACTTCGCCGCGCCCGTCGTCGGTGGGGTGGGGGCGGTCAAGCTCGAGCTCACCGTGACGGTCGAGGAGACCGCCGAGATCGCCGCTTCGGGCGCGGTCGCACTGTCGGTGACAAGGAATTCGAACGTGTAGGAGTCGCCAGTGGTAAGCGTACCCCCCGGGATCGTGCACGTCTCGAAGGCGCCGGCGGCCGCTCCACTGCCGCTGGCCGACGCTCCGCACTGCGTCGCGGTGACATACCCGCCGGCCCCGTTCACTTCGATCAGCCACTGCCAAGAGTAGGTGGGAGAACCGGACGACGGGATCGTCCCGGTAACGGTTAGGGCCTGGTTCACGTCCATCTTCGGCTCGCCGGGCGTTGGTGCCGCCGGCGTGGTCAGCGCCGTGTTCACGGTCACCGGTTGGGACGCCGCCGAGGTCAGCGTCTCAGGGGTCGACGCGCTGTCCGTGACCTCCAGCTCAAAGAGGTAGCTGCCCGTGGGTGTCGAACCCGTGGTCGAGAATGAGCACGTTTCGACTGCGCCTCCACTGGCACCCGAGCCCCCCGTCGTAGCGCATACCGAGGAAGTCGCCGGGGCGTAGCTCGACCCCCCGTTCGTGCTGTAGAGCCACTGCCAGGCATACGGGGCGGTTCCATTGTTGGTGAGGGTCGCGGTGAGGGCGGAGGTCTGTCCCTGGTCCACCACGGGGTTCGAGGTGATCGTCGGTGCCCCCGGCGCGATCAGCGCCGAGTTCACCACCACCTCGACGGGGTTGGACGGCGAAGTGTAACCAGGTACGCCACTATCGGACACCACCGCACAGAAGTACCTCGTGCCGATGACACCGGTATTCGGGGTGAACGTCGACCCCGAAGTATGCGTGTCCGTCGAGGAAGCATTGCAGGGTAAGCTCGTGGAGCGGTACCACTCGACCGATGCGGTGTTCGGACCGGTGTAGCTGACCGTTGCCGTCAGACGAAGCGACGTTTGTCCCTCGTCATAGATCAGGGGCCCGGCCGGCGACACGCTCACGGTCGGATTTGAATCGACAGTCAATGTGAAGGAGGTCGACGCGCGATCTCCGATGGAGTCTGTAACCGTCAGTGTCACCGTGTACGGGGACGCAAAATCCTCGGCGGGAGTGCAGGTGAAGGATGGGTTCGCGCTACTGCATCCCGTCGGCAATCCTGTCCATGAGTACGTGTAGCCTCCGGTGCCCCCGGTCGCGCCGTTCGTCGAGATCGTCGTCGCCTGTCCCACGTCCACCGGGTTGACCGTCGACGACGCGGTGCCCGCGCTCAGCACTTCGGCGATGGCGACGGCTTCCTCGCCCCAAGGAACCGAGGCGGAGAGCGCCGGAGCCGAAGTGTAGGTTCCGGTCGTCGGGGCGGTCCCCTCCTCGGCGTACGATTCGGTGTACACGGAGTCGCTCACGGACGCGATCTGGGTGAAACTCGAAGTGGGCGACACCGCCGTCCCATTGGTCGTTGAAAGGATCCCGACGACCAGATCGTCGGCGACGTCGGTGGTGACACTCGCGCTCGGGGCGAGCGACACACCGTTGGCAAACGACCCGATGCGATCGATGGGGGAAGCGGTGTTCACGTTCTTGACTGCGAATACGATCGCAGTCGCCCCGCTGGCTGAGGTCGCAGTAGAGGCGGTATCGACGCTGACCGAGTCGGCTCCACCGTCTGGATCGATGGCCCAGAAGACATATTGCACTTGGCCCGGTCCGCTCCAGTTGTCATTCGTGGCCAAGACCCAATGGGAGGCGCCGCTGTCCGAAATGTCGGCGGCGGTGAGCGGTCCCGAAACCTCGCCATAATCCGTGATGACCAGGACCAGCAGCTCGTTCGGGCTGGAGGCACTCACCGCCGGTGTGAACCAGACGCCAGCCGCGCAAGAGGCGCAGCTGTCGGTGGACTCCCCGTCAAGGACCGGGGGTGCCCCGGGGGCACGAATCGGCGCCGATGCCCTCGAGAGGGGGGCCGCCGGCTCGAGGAGGCCACGGGGCATCGACGGGGAGGGGGCTTTAGCGACGGTGGGGGTGACTGAAAACGGTGAGAGTAGGGCGGGGGCGAGTTCGTCGTCGGGCGGCGCGTCGGCAGCCGTTACGGCCGCGTCCACCGTTACGGTGGCCGACGGCGACGAGATCTGTGTCTCGGGAGTCGTGGCGCTATCCGTGACTTTGAGCTCGAAGAGGTAGCCTCCGACGGGGGTAGAGCCGCTCGTCGCGAAGGAGCAGGTCTCCGTCTCCCCAGCGCTCGCGCCCGAGCCGCCTGGGGCGGCACACTGCACCGACGTCGCGGCGCGGTAGCTCTCTCCTCCGTTAGTGCTGTAGAGCCATTGCCAAGCATAGGGTGCCGTGCCGGAGCTCGGGATCGTCATCGTCAGGGTGGATGTTTCTCCCTGAAACACGACGGGGTTCGACAAGATGGTCGGCGAGTTGTACGATGGACCCGCGATGGTCGTCCCCGAACTCGAGGCCGAGATTATCCCCGCCGAGAGTTCGCTCCCAACCACGAGTGGCGATGAAGCGGGCACCGCAAACCCGACGGAGGCAATAGCGGCGGAACCCAGCATGATGATTGAGAGGGCCAAGGCGAGCCCGACACTCCCCGTCCGCGGGGATCGCGAGTGCGTTTTCATCCCGCCCTCGACGCCGATGGTCGGAGCGTCTCGGAATGCCTGCTCCGAGAGACCGCCTGGACTTCGGCCGATTGTGCTCTTCGCGTGGTGAGGACCATTTTTACTCGCAGCGGTTCTTACTCGGGCACTGGTTCGCCCCTCGACGTCAGCTCGCAGGTCGGCGAGGCGTCGGTCGGACGATCGCGGTCAAAAGTCGGACAAGCGCATACATATACCTACGCATCAGTGCGCATTAAAGCCGCGAGCGTGCCATCGACTGGCCTCGCCCATATGAGCACCCTCTCCGAGAGGACCCATTTTCGATCTGCGCCCGGGGACCGGGCGCGTCGCGGCAGGTCGTTCCCCGGACGCAGCGGTTCAGGCGAGGTTCATCCTTTTCAGAATACCGTGGAATCGCGGGTCACTGCGGACGAAGTGGCCCCGCGGACTGAGTCGCCACGTCTGGAGCGAGACGTTGTGAGTTTCGACCGCTTTCTCCAGACATCGGAAGCATTCGTCGAGGTCTCCGAGTTGCGCGTAGATCCAGGCAATGACCTGAGCACGATGGGGGCGGTCCGGCAACGCCTCTTGACGCCGTGGGAGAGCCAGAGACTCCGCCTTGTCCCCGGCGAGGGCGCGGTACTGGGCGTGGATCAGCTCCTTTTCCGCCGGGTCGGCTGCAGTTCCTCGGCTCGTCGAAATTCTCTGAGTGCCTGTTCGAGATCAGCACGGGGGAGGGAATACTCCGCGCGGGCCGAGTAGCACATCAGATGGTCCGGTTCCAATTCCCCGAGTTTCCGGAGCTTTTTCTCGATTGGCGGTCGCACCCCTCCAATGACCCGTAACATCGACGAGAGAATCAACGCTCTATCAGCGTCCTAATATCCAATACTTGGGTTTCGTCGGCCGGCGGTTGGATGCGCGCTGCGGTCGTTCGCGTGATCGGCCAATCCCCCGAGTTCGGCGAGTTCCCGGAGCCCAAAGCCGGACCCGACGAGTCCGTAGTCTCGATGACCGCATCGGCGGTCAATCCCTTGACCCTGTCTCGCGCCGGCGGAGTCCACTACAGCGCTCACACGCCAACGCCGTTCGTCGCCGGTGTCGACGGTGTCGGTCGAACGGAAGACGGGCGTCGGGTCTTCTTGCGCGAGACGCGGCCCCCGTTCGGTACGCTGGCGGAGCGCCCGCCGTCCCCCACCGCTCACCTCATCCCGCTCCCCGATGGTCTCACCGACACGCTCGCGGCCGCCGTCGCCATTCCGGGGCTATCTTGCTGGGGTCCGCTCGTGCATCGCGCACCCATCCGACCGGGAGAATCGGTCATCGTGCTCGGAGCGACCGGCGCCGGGGGTCGCATGGCGATCCAAATCGCGAAGCATCTCGGCGCCCGCGCCGTGATCGCGATGGGACGGAGCCGGCAGAAGCTCGCAACCCTCGCTGAAATCGGCGCGGACCACAGCATCGCTCTGGACCAATCGCCAGAGGGGATTCGAGACGAAGTGCGGTCCGCGGCTCGAGAATACCAGGTCGGGGTCGTACTCGACTACCTCTGGGGGCCAAGTGCGGCCGCGGTGATCGCCGGACTCGGTGGGCCTGACGCCCCTCGAGGACCGACCCCGGTCCGCTACGTCCAGATCGGAGCAATCTCTGGCCCGACGATCGCGCTGGAGTCGCAAATCCTCCGGAGCTCGGGCCTCGAGATTCTCGGGAGCGGGATCGGCAGCTCCACCGACGACGAGATCGTCGAGTCGCTCCGGGGGATGTTCGCCGCCGCGGCATCGGCCGGGTTCCGCCTCGATACCAACGTACAACCGATCTCGGAGGTCGCGAGGCTGTGGGGGAGCACCGGCGAGGAACACCGGCTGGTGTTTTCGATACCCTGAATCGAAGAGCATCTTCCTCGGGCGCCCGGCTCCCCGACGCACGCTGACGGAGGCGACATTGAGATTACCCCTCGGGACCTGACGGCCGATAGCTATGAAGTCGGAGTCGCCCTCGAACTGGCCCGCCCTCGAACGGGGTTCGGGCCCTGCGGTGGTGTTCCTCCATGGGTACCCCCTAAATCATTCCATGTGGACTCCGCAGCTCGAGGACCTTTCGTTCAGCCACCATGTGATCTTGTTGGATCTCCCGGGCTACGGTCTCGCCGGTGATTGGTCGGTTCCCGACACCCTCTCGGGTTTCGCCGAGAGTGTCCATCGGACGCTGATCGAGCGTTTCTCGACTCCCGTAGCCTTTGTGGGTCATTCCTTCGGCGGGTACGTCGCGATACAATTATTCCGGGACCACCCCGAGCAGTTCCGGGCGCTCATTCTCACCAACACTCGATCGGAACCGGATAGTCCCGAAGCGAAGGAAAAGCGCCTCGCCCTTGCCGCTCGACTCGAAGATCCGACCCAGAGTCTCGAAGTGGACGAGGTGGCTCGCAGCCTGGTCGCTCCAGCCACGTGGCATATGGGCGGTCCCGTGGTCGAGAACGTCCGGTCCATGGTTCGCGAAGCGCGCCCTGCGACCATCCGCAGTACACTGAGGGCGATAGCCGATCGCCCTGATTCCACCCCCGTACTGCCCAATATCCGGGTTCCTGCCCTCGTGGTGTGGGGATCGGAGGACCGTTTGATTCCGCCCCAACAGACTCAGTTAATGGTTCCGCGGATTCCTGGGGGGACGGGCGTTGGGATCGCGGGCGCGGGACATCTCCCGTCCCTGGAAAAGTCCCAGGCATTCAGCGGGGCGGTACGAGACTTCCTCGGCCGGATTCCGGAGAAGTCGCCGGGACCCGAATAACGGCTCGGACCCTCACTTCAACCGGGGGTCAATGTGCGGGAGATGGCGACCACCTGAGCCCTTACTTTCCGGAGAATCGCAAGTCGTTCCGTCGGTCGTGAGGCACGGAAGATGAACATCCTCCTGCTGGTCGGCGGCGTTGTGTTTGGTGGAGGTGCAGTAGTCGTGTGGGTCCTGACCCACTTGGACCCCTTGCCGTCGCGACAGAGGCACCGACTCATTCGGATGCTCCGATACCGGGCCAGGCGAGCGGGTTTGCGGGGGCGATTCGACGTTACTCAGCCGAACGCGAGCCGTGGACTTGGGAGTTACGAACCCGCGGACGATACGGACCGCGCGTTGTATGCCGCGGTGGGCTCGAGTATCGAAAGCGAGTCCGCATTCTTCGCAAGGGACACGCTATGGACCGACGAGAGACTCGCCTGGGCCGGTATCGTCCTGTTTTTGATCGGAGTTGTCCTGATCGTGTTCTCGGTGTTGACGTAGGCATTCCTTTCGAGGGTGCTGCGGCGAAACCCGGTACCTTGCTTCACGCAATCAGGAGCATGCCCTTCTGCCTCGGGCGCGGTCGAAATCGGTTGGGATCGAGTCGCACGTCCGTACCCGAGTGCGATAGGTCGGAGAGAGTGCGGCGCCGCTCGACCGGGTTCGATCGTGTCTGCGATTCTCCTCGACGCCGCCCCGAAGCATCCTACCCGACAGAGGTGGCCCCCAACACGATGGGTGAAACCCCATAAACATGGCAAAACACTACAAGCCTCAGTGAAAGCCCCCTCTGGACGCCTCTTGCTCGTGGTCGGGGCAGTTCTCACCCTTGTCAGCGGGGTGCTCCTGGCCCTGGCCGTCGCGACGACGTCCAGCGGGGGCGGCCCGTTCGGCTTCCTCGCCACGATTTACCCAATCTGCATTCTCCCCGGTATTGTCCTTGTCGCTTCCGCGTTCATTCTGTACGCGCGAAGGTCGCAGGAGAGACCCGCGGCGATCCTGGCTCTCGCGGGAGCCATGGCGAGCATTCCCTTCTCTCTCGCCGGGTTTTGGGTCGGATTCGTAATGGTCATTGTCGGATCGCTCCTGATCCTGGCTCGTACGGACGGGGGTCAATCGGTCGGTCGCACGAGTGTCGAAAACCCTGCCTCGTTGTCAGCTAGGACGAACCGCAGACCGCCGCGGAGCTGGGTGACGCCCGCCGTGATCGTACTCGTGGGGTTGACGATGATTCTCCTGCTCTGCCCCCAAGTTCTGTCGGCCGATGCCACAACGGTTGGAGACCTCGTGAACGACCCGGTGGCGTATGACCTGCAGGCAGGATTCGTCTTCGGTTCTGGCGGAAGCTCATTCTCCTACGAGGTCGATGCGATCTCCCAATCGCCCGATTGTGAGCTCGGATTCACCTACCTGGTCAATGCGTACACGAGCGTCAGCGGGCAGCTTTACTGGTATCAAGCCGGCTTATCCTACGACTGGGGCGGCGGATTTCTTTCGTCTTCCGGCTGGGGACTGACCTACGAGGTATTCGGCCCGAACGGCGCGTCCATCTACCCGGGACTCGATTCAGGGGCGGGGGTGGCGACGTTCTCCGGTCCGGTCGGTCGGGGCGACCCGGTTCTCGTCACTCTGGTACTGGAGGACGGCGACGTGACATTCAGCGCCGTCGACCAAACCACCCACGCGAGTGCCAGCGAATCCTATTCCAGCGCCGGTGCCCAGACGTTTGGGGGAGAAATGCCCCCCCAGAACCCGGGGTACTTCACTGGACTTATGACTGAATGCTATCGGAACGTCCCTAACAACGTGCAGATGTCTACCGTCACCTACACGGACGAAGGTACACCACAATCGGAAGGAGCGGTCTTCGTTGACGAGCTCGACCTCTCCGCGGGCAGGTTTCCCTATCTCCCGTCGGTCGAGTTGGCCGAAGAACATTCCACGCCGATGGCACTCGGCCTCGGGACGAGTTCGTACGAGGCGTATGGTGTCGCGATTGGGTACGGCTCGTCGACCTTCGTTACGGGATCAGGTTGACCCGAGGGGTACGGGGCCGGCTCGCCGTCCGCGAAGTGATTGCGAGGTGGACATCCTAAGTTCCGACCGACGGAAGCCTCTCTCTACGTAACGCCTTCAATCGTTACTGATTCAGCCCGCGGGTCTCGGTAGCGGCCCCCGAAGAGGGGTACGCGCGGTCGGTGCCCACCCCCCGACAATCGCACACCTCCACGGCTCGTCGATCCCTACCCCAACCAATTCCAAAAGTCGTCTCGCCAGAAGTCCACTTCCTGGGCCACCGAGCGTAGAGTTACACTCTGCAACCCGGAATTCTCGGCTAAGCGGAGTCGTTCCCGCAGTTGGTCGACCGATTCATTCGACAGATCATTCAAGATCGTTTCGAGCTGTGACCTGAATCCAAGGTCAAGGACGTGTTCGGGATGGCGGATGACCAGCCGATAGTGATGGTGTGCCGTCCCCTGCACGCGGAGCACCTGCCACTCGAGTCTTTCCTTCCGCTCCCCTTGCAGCCGGAACGCTGCCAAGTTCCCCAGCGCTTTGGCGACATAATTGTCGTCCTCAAGACCCGGGCGCAAGTAAATTCCGACCTCAACCCCCCGGTGCATGACCCGTCAACACTCCTCCTAGCCGAAAACCCCGTCGCACGGCGGGTGGGATCGTTAGTCCGCAAACCGCTGATGGGGTGGGCGAGCTAAATGAACGGATCGAGCAAGCGCCGGAGCCGCGAGAGCTTTATCGGCGACTCGCGGAGTCGATGGCAGGTCGCGATAAGTGCGCTCGGAACTTCTTCAAGACCCCTCGGTCCACGCACCCCGCCGACCCCTATCCGGATTCCCAGCCTGTGTCCGCTTGACAGCGACTGGCCAACCGGGGAGACTCCACGAAGTAGGTGTCCCGCACGGCGTCGTGGCGCCGGAGTCGGACGCGCTAGGGCGCCTCAGAAACCTAACTTCTCCTTGACCAGGATCAGGTGGATCCGCCCCGGGCGATTCTCCCGAGCGACGATGAGGATCTTGGCCATTGAACTCGGTTTCCCGTACGCGCCTCGCGCCCGCTCGTCCTCCAACGGATAGGCGTATTCCCGGATTCGACGCAACCCCGTGCTCAGGTCCGCGACGACTTTCTGCGCGCCCACGATCCAGATGACAGTCTCCGCGCCCGAAGCGTAGGGACCCAGTTGACTGCCGGTTGCGGAGGCGATAAGGACCTCCCCCTCCTCGGTGACCGCATGCACGCTGCCAACCTCCACGTCGGGGGCCGCCCCCAGTTTCCGGGCTCCCCTCACGTCCTTGGCCTGGGTCAGAGCCATGAATTTCGGTCGTACGAGATCGAACTCCCCCGGCTTTGAAAGCCGCTCGACAAGCCCGATGGTTTCTAGGGTCTTCGAAGTCGACGTGAGGACCTCCGCGTGAGGGGGGATTAGTCGCATCGCAGCCTCCAGGGCCTCTACGGCAGTCGCCACGATCTCGACGTCGATGCCGTGATCCCTGAGGTTCTTCGCGGCGCGCTCAAGCCGATCCTCCGATGCGCCAACGGCGAATTCGGGGTTCGGAATAAGGGTCGAATCCTCCGTCGCCATGGCCCTTCGACCCCCAAGCGAACTTAAGGAATTGTCCTGAAACCTACGGTGCGGGCTCAGGGCGACGAGCGAGGTACCTGGGGCCGGCGGCTCCCCCCGGCCGACGGGGGTCACGCCCAACGCTGGCGGGGCAACGAAATCTTCCGGCAATGCGCGCGAGTCGGATGACCGGATCGCAGTGAGCGCGAGATTAATCTGGGACCCGCACGGTCGAGGTCATGACCACGATGAGTACAGAGACAAGTCGACTGGTAGTCGGATACCCGGCCGCGACGTCGACGCGGGAAGCCGCGGGGATCATCACAGGGCTTGCGATTCTCGCACTCGTGCTCACCGTCCTATTCGCAGCTGTTGCCCAGGTGGGCGTTCGGGACTGCGTAGTGTGCGCGGGCAATTACTGCATGGGCACCGACAGCCCCTCGTGTCCGGAAACCGCGTTCGCGGTGGTTACAACTGGGGCCGTCCTAGCTGTTGAGTCCTTCTTCGTGTCCGTGGGGCTGTCCTTCCGCGCGTTTGCCAGTGCCTACTGGCGGCAACCCGACGATTCCGACACTGGGGTACCAACGGGCCGACAACTGGCGCTGCACCTTGCCGCGCCGAGTTTGATGTTCCTCGGATGGGCCCTAGTGTTCCTCGGACTCCTTCTCCCTTTCGGATTGTTCCAGTTTTGCCACGAGGCGTGCGGCTATCCCTATTTCCCGTGGGTCTTGACGGGATACGCTCTTCTCATGGTGGTGCTGGGAGCAGTGATCCTTGGGACGGGCGTCGCGCTGCTGACGGTCGTCGCCGTTCAGCTCAAGCGCTCGACCCACCGGCGTGCCTCCGGGGACCGGACTGATCCCCGGGGTCAAGATGGACCGAGTTAGCCCCCGGGTGACGTATCGAAGCCGGACCCCCACGAATCGGCGGAGGAGGCTCGCGGCCACTGACATGACCGCGATGAGCGCTGAAGAGAACGCACGGCAAATCCGAGCCGGGACCACGTGAACTATCCCGGTCTCTGTCACGAAGCGTGGCAAGTGACGAGAGCACCTCAAGCGGGGCCACTCAGGGGCGCCTCGTGGTTGCCCACGGGCGCATGTGGTCTTTTTCCCGGTTGGGTTTCCGCCTGAGGTCGAAGTTCCGGATCCCTGCGCCTGTTCCGGTGGCCGAGCTGGGAAGTGGCCAAAACTACGGAACGGTTGGCACTCGAATATGGCTGCAGGAGGGCCGGGTAGCTGGGCCCCTGACTTCGGTCCGTTCGACCGCAGAGTATGGCTCAACTGCGCACATCAGGGCCCCCTACCACGCGTTGCGGTCGAAGCGGCCAAGAACTCGCTCGAGGACAAGATCAATCCCTCTCGGATCGCCGACGAGGACTTCTTCCGGCTTCCTCACGCGTTGAAACGGGCCCTCGCCCGTTTGATCCGAGTCGATGCACGGGATGTGATACTTGGAAACAGCGCGTCGTATGGACTTCACATTCTTCGGAACGGGCTCCGCTGGAAACCGGGGGATGAGGTCCTCTCGGTCACGAACGAGTTCCCCGCGTCCATCTACCCGTGGATGGGACTTCGGGAGCAAGGGGTTCGGGTTCGCCTGATCAAGCCCCGGGGACCCTCGCTCACCGCGGAAGAACTCGATTCGGAGGTCGGGCCCCGGACCCGACTCCTTTGCATCAGTTGGGTGAATTCGTTCAACGGCGGCGTCCTCGACGTTGCGAGAATCGGCCGAGTCTGCAAACAGAACGGTACACTGTTCGCGCTCAACGCCTCGCAGGGCGTGGGTGCGCGCACCATTTCCGTGGAGAGTGGGCCGGTCGACGCCCTGGTATCTTGCGGCACCAAATGGTTGTGCGGCCCTTACGGGACGGGGTTTGCGTGGTTTCGTTCCTCGTTTCGGGAGACTTTCGAGAGTTGCCAGACGTATTGGCTGCCGAATGCGTGGGGGGGAGATCTCACTCGGTACCGACTTCGCTCCGATTTGGGTGCCGACGCCTTCGACGTATTTGGGACCGCGAATTTCCTCAACTTTGCTCCTTGGCTCGCCTCCGTTCGATACCTCCAATCCGCGGGTCTTCGCCGAATCCAGCAGCACAATGAGGCGCTCGTAGACAGTCTGACGCGCGGCGCGACCGAACGAGGTTGGAGGTCACTGAGTCCACCGGAACCCAAGAAGCGCTCCGCGATTGTCGCTCTTACTCACCCCCGTCCGGGGTCCAACGGGAAGATTTTCGCGAGCCTCCAGAAGTCCGGGATCGACGTCGCACTGAGAGCAGGTAGCCTGCGTTTCTCGCCCCATCTGTACAACATACCCGAGGACATCGAGCGCGCCCTCTCCATCATGGGTCATTCGTGAAGCCCTCTCCGATCGCGAAGAGCGTCGACTTCCGGATCTCCTGGTATCGGCTGCTGGACTAGATTTGGTTCTGCCATGAACCCCCCACGTCGTCGCATGCCAGGCGATCCTACTTCGACAGGACGGCGAGGCGAGCTCCGCGCACCGCTGCCTTCGTGGCATGGAGTCTCGTCACCAGGTAGATTGGGCGGCCGCGGTTCGCTCGGGCGGCTCACATTCCGGCAGACCGTGCGTTCGGGATCTAGCTCGCGGCTCCGCGTTGACACTCCCATGGGTCCTCGCCAAATCCCCAACCTCGACGCCCGGCACTCGCCGCAGTTAACCTGACCCCAGCCACCCCGCCAACCGACGTTACGGAAATCCAAGCGACCGTCCAGAGTGGATGGCGGATTGTGGGCGGAATCAGAATCGGATCGACGAGACGGGAAGCGCCCTAGGGAGGGGGAGGAGCGGATGGTGCACCGGAACGTCGGGCTCGATATGCCAAGAAGAAAAACACGACCGCTAATACGACCACAATCGTGCCACCGATCACGGGCGCAAGAATCTGCCAGACCTCGTTTCCTGAACAGTACTGGCCGAAGCCGGTCGATCCACACTCAATTACGAGAATGATGGTCCCGGATACGAGGTTCTCGACTCCAAAAGTGAGAAAGAGGACACCCCCGATGAGGAAGGCCGCAAATCGAATCGATCGATCGAGTTGAGCGTCGTTCATTCTTCTGCGGTGACGGGAACCGCCGCCTTAGAGTTTGGCTAGGTGGCCGTTTCCCCCGCGACGGCCACTCATAGGGCGCGTCGGCGGAGGTGGGTGAAATGCGTGGTTCACCCACCCCCTCTCACCAACCTGTCCCGAAAGCGAGTGCAACGTCAATGAACCAGCTTTCTTCTTCGAGGAGGTTCGCGAGCGCGCACAATGCTGGTATGGGCCGCGGCGAAGCTTAGGGTCGCTGGATCCACGCAGGAACCAACACCCGTCGGGCGCCGTGCTGCCGCAGTACACGCTCCACTTCACCGACCGCCGCCTCGGGAACGATGACTAGGCGGCCGACTCTCCTCCCTCCCAGAAGCTCCAATCGTCCCCGGGTGCGACTAGCGTAGACCTTTCCGCGATACCTGTGGCGAGAGCGATAGCCAAAGAGCTCGCGCTCGAGGCGAACTTTTGAGATCTGACTGAGACCCTTTAGGTTGAGGGTAAGCAACCGCACCGGCTCCAGATCCAATTCTCTCATCCCCAAGGGTGGGAGGGCACCCACCAGGGGTTTGCCCTGACGGACAATAGACTCCAAGAGCTGGCGATCGATATCGGTGAGGGCTGCGGAGCGACTGATCAGCGTAGAGATTCTGACCTTCCGCTCTTTTTCGACTTGCTCGATCGCCCCAAGGGCGCGACGGACGACCTGACCCGGCCGTAGGATGATCAAGAGATCGATGTCGCTGTCCTCGGTCGCTTCGCCCCGGGCGGCGGAGCCAAACAACACGACGGCGTGGACCCCGGCGATTCGAAGCGTGCGCTGAACGTCTTGGATAGCAAGTTCGATTCTGGAGGGATTCATGGTTGCAGGACCGCCTCGGTGCATGACTCAATGACTTTGAACCAGCGGTGTGCTTCGGTCAAGTCGGACTTGTTCCGGGATTGACCATAGATGGACTTCGGCCGGATGCGTGTCTCGAGATCCTGGAATGCTCTCCATGCATCGTCCGTCTGATCTCCAAAGATTCCCGTATTGGCTCCAAGTTGCCGCCGGATATTTTGGTACTTCCCGATGCGCACGTTGATGCGGGCCGCGGCAGCTTCCACTGCCTGGTAGGCGGCCAATAACAGCGCCTCCACCTGTAGTTCGGGGCTCATGTCGTCACGAAGCCCGTCGGCCCGGAGGGTCTTGAGTTTGGCCAGGTGGAACCTGATTTGTGCGATGGAGTTATGATAACACACATACTGATGAACGTTCCCAGGGGGCGACCGAGAGGGCAACGGAGGATTGCGGAGCATGGACGCGGTGCGTGTCCCACCCGCTCATGGAGAACCTCACGCTCACATAGACCGGGGACCCACACACCAGGACCTTCCCCGACATCGGGTTTCTTTCAAACCCCGACACCCCGGTTTTTCGGGAGGGCGCCTATTAATGGGCTTCCCACGCGGGCTCGTTCAGCCGGAGCCTTCGATCAGTCCGAGGCCCCGCCAGTGATAGTAAGCGACCGTTCCGGCCAGTAGAATCAAGGCGCCACCGGCGCTGCCAAGGAGATAGATCGCAAGACCGGCCCGAAACGTCGTAGGGTAGTTCGCAGTCGAGTTGGGCCAACCACCGAAGGCGAAGTACGCCACGACCAGCACGATGCCCGCCACGAATAGTGCGAGGCTGAGTCGGTAGTCACGCCTCCACGTCGAGAATGTGGACTGATCCGACGCTTCCGGGTCCTGAGGGGCCATGGAATGAATCCTGGAAGCGACTCCGCGACTTTGTAGATTTCTATCGAAGGAATCTGTTGCCGGGAGAGGGCCCGGAGAGAACGCTTCGGGATCGCGGCCGATGCGTCGGGCGAGGGTCCGCCCGATGCACAAAGAGTCAGGGGGCTGATACTACGGAACCTTAATAATTGGATTTCAGTTGTCCCGACATGATCTCCCGCGTTCGGCGTCCGCCCCCCGGGTCGACTCGCGAACAGCGGACGCTGTCACCCCAGGATGATGGGCCTGGTCGCTCGTTCGGAATGCAAGTAAGCATCCCGGGCGAACGAACCGAAGGCGACACCCTGTGGGATACGCTGCGCGACTGTCACCGGCGGATGCGGGCTGAGCTGCGAGACGTGGTTTTGACCCACGGAGTCTACCTGAGCGAGTATCGTGCGTTGGCTCGACTTCGTGAGGGACCCCGGACGCTCACGCAGCTTGCCGATGGCCTCGGGCTCACCCCGGCTTCGATGACGGATCTAGCAAAGCAGCTCCTCGATCGCAGATGGGTAGTTCGTCGACCCAACCTTCGGGACCGGCGCTCGCACCTTCTCCTCGCGACCGATGCGGGTCTCCAAGTGCACGCCGTGACCCGGCGGGAGTATCAGAGTCGTCTGGCGGAGGTCTACTCCGCCATACCCCCACGCGCTCGGAGGGCCCTTGCCGAGGGCCTCGGTGAATTGCGCGCCACCTTGGCCGAACGCACCGGGGATCGAGGTCCGAAAACGGTAGGACGGAGGGGGCATTGAACGATCCGATACTCGAGACTCACGAGTTGACTCGTCGGTTCGGCAAGATCCTTGCCGTCGACCATGTTTCGTTTCAGTTGGGTGGTGGCGAGATCTTCGGACTAATCGGACCCAACGGCGCCGGCAAGACAACAACCATCAAAATGCTGACAACGTTGCTGCTCCCTACTTCGGGGAGCGCGACGATAGCGGGGTTCGACGTATGCCGAGACCCGGCTCAGGTGCGCCGGACCATCGGATACGTCCCGCAGTTGATTTCGGCCGATGCTCAGGTCACCGGCTACGAGAACCTCTGGGTATTCGCGCGGCTCTATTCGATCCCCCGCGCTGAGCGAGAGAAACGGATCCGCGATGCGCTGGACTTCATGGGTCTCACCGGCGTGGCGGACGAGCTCGTAAAGAACTATTCGGGGGGAATGATCCGCCGTCTCGAAATCGCGCAAGCACTCATGCACCGGCCGCGCGTCCTGTTCATGGACGAGCCGACGGTCGGGCTCGACCCGATTGCGCGCGACGCGGTCTGGGACCAGATCAATCGGCTCCGGGGTCACAACGGGACCTCAATCCTACTGACCACCCACTACATGGAGGAGGCCGAGCACCTCTGCGAACGAGTAGGAGTTCTGCATCGGGGCAGGCTGGTGGCGTGCGGGACCCCTTCGGCATTGAAGGCGAGCCTGGACCGGTCCGAGGCGACGCTCGAGGACGTCTTCGCGCACTACGCTGGCGAGGAGATCGAGCTCGTGGGGGGCTACCGGGACGCCGGGAGGACACGACGTGTCGCAGTTCGTCTCGAATGAACCGGTTTCGCGGACCGATGGACTTCGCTTCCCCGGACGGGTCCGTGAAGGGTGGGACCAGGTCGTGGCGATCGTCGGCCTGGAAGCACGAAAGCTAGCCCACGACCCGTCCGAGCTTCTCTTCCGAGCGGTCCAGCCCGCGCTCTGGCTCGTGGTATTCGGGGGGGTTTTTTCCGCGGTCCATGTCATCCCGACGGGCCCGTACACCTACCTCCAGTTCCTCACTCCGGGCATCCTCGCGCAGAGCATCCTGTTCATTTCCATCTTCTATGGGGTAGCCTCGATCCGTGAGCGGGAGCTCGGGATCATCACGAAATTCCTCGTCAGCCCAACACCGCGCGCGATCCTGGTGGGCGCCCGCGGCCTCTCGGCCAGTTTCCGCGGACTCTCTCAGGCGCTGATCGTCGTTCTTCTGGCGACTGCGCTCGGCGTGACGCTGAACCTCAGCGCGGTGGCACTCGTCGGAGTCGTGGTGGCAGTCGTTCTCGGCTCCGCGCTCTTCTCTACGATGTCGATGATTATCGCGAGCATCGTGAAGACCCAGGAACGGTTCCTGGGGATCGGTCAGTTGCTCACCATGCCGCTGTTCTTCGCGAGCAGCGCGATCTACCCGCTCTCGCTCATGCCGGGATGGCTTCGCCCCATCGCTCTTGCCAACCCCCTAACCTACCTCGTCGACGCGCTCCGGACCCTGATGCTGCCGGGCGAGGTCGGAATTTACCCGCTCTACGTCGACTTTGGCGTGCTCTTGGGCGTCCTAGTCGTGTTCACAGCGATTGAGTCTCGACTCTATCCGAGGATGGCGCAGTAGGGCCCGCGCTCAGCGGGGGCCTCTGCCCGCCGCGCCCATCGCCTTCTCGTAATCCACGACGCTCGTCCCAGTTCAGATCCACTGTCACGACCCCAGGTACCTGCCTCCTCGTCGACTGCCGATGGCGAGCGGAGCGACTCGGTCGACGACTTGTCCGCAGGCCGGTGGTCCTTAATCCCACAAGAATCGGGTCGACTCGCCCCTCGCCGACCGCCCAATACAAGATCCGGTGTTGAAACGTTCACTCTTGGTTCGGGTCAATCCTTCGAAGGTCGTGGTAGCAGACCCTGCAGCGCTTGGGGCTCGGAAGCAGATCCTTAGGGAGGCACGGGCACTCACACTCGTGCGGAGTTCCCTCTTCGTCCGAACTACCGGTCGAGGTACAAAACTGGCACACGAACTCGAATGGTGTCCCGCGCCCAATAACTCCATCGACTCACCCAGGAACCTCGACGAGGCGATCCGGCCGCCCCCGGATCGTGAGCCTCCCCCGGAATGACTCGCGGGAAGCGAACGGACGCGCCACGCGTAGAGCGCCGGATCGACTCCGCGCCAATTGGACGGGGCCGCGGGCGGCCGTCGCGACCGTCTCCGGGTCCGAAGAGACGCTCAGGATCGACTGACGCGAACGAGCTCGATTCCTGGCAGGATTCGCCATTCCCTAGAAGTCGTTTCGTTGCAGGGTCCCTCTCGAAACTGCGTAACTCATCCTAGGACTAAATATTCTGGAGAATAGCTCGACGCGGACGCCGATATGCCCTACAAAGACCCGGAGCGGAGACGTCAGGCGGCGAGGAAGTGGCTGCAGGCGAACCGCGGGAAGCGGGCCGCCTGTATGCGCCGGTATCGCAAGTCGCACAGCTCCGGCCGTCCCCCGGGTCGTCCACGGTCGCATGAGGAGCCCCAGCTCCACGAATCCGTCGTTCCCGATCGATTCCAACCGGACGAAACTAGATCTCCAGGTGAATTCGGTGAGGTTTCCCGAGAGCCGACTTCGTCGGGGGATGACTTCGTGGGGAGGATTCCGGAAAACCCACCTGGCGAACGAGGAGGCTTGCCCCCGAGCCCCGGCGCCGGAATCGAGTGGGAGGGGTCGAGCCTTGCCGCCCGGAGCTGAATCGAAACCCCGTGATTCAACCCATCCGTAAATACCGCCGATTCTGGGGTGGTCCCAGGAGAGTGCTCGGACTGAACTCAGACATAACGCGGATGTCGGCGACTCCGGCCCCGCCGGCGATCGGTTCAGGGACCACGACCATCGGAATCACGTGCAAAGACGGGGTAGTGCTGGCCACCGAGAAACGGGCCACGATGGGCCACTTCATCGCCAATAAGACAATAGTGAAGCTGTTTCGAATTGACCAGAACATCGGGGCCACCTTCGCCGGTACTGTCGGCGATGCGCAAGTGATCATTCGCACCATGCAGGCAGAGGTGGCGCTCTACCGCATGCGCCGAGGATCGGCGGTCCGAGTCGAGACCGCGGCGACGCTCATCGCTAACATTCTCAACGCCAATCGGTACTACCCGTACTTCGCTTGGTTAATTGTCGGAGGAGTCGACACCTTCGGGGGACATGTGTTCGCCCTGGATGCGGGGGGTGGGTCCATCGAGGATCGCTATGTGTCCATCGGCAGCGGTTCCCCCTTTGTCTATGGGGTTTTAGAGGATGCGTGGAAAGAAACCCCGAGCGTTTCGGAAGCGATCGACCTTTCTCTGCGAGGGCTCACCAGCGCGATGAAACGGGATTCGGCGAGCGGCGACGGGCACGCAGTCGCCCAAATCACTAAAGATGGCTACCGGGAACTTGATGCCGAGGAGATACGGAAACGCCTCTCTCGGTTGCGGTTGGCGTGAATGCGCCCCGATGAGACCGACCAGGGCGAACACGCCAATAACGTCTCTTCGGGATTAGCGTCAGTGGGGTTTCCTCGAGCGGGAGCGACATCTGCGCCGGCCTCTCGGGTCTGACCGCCCCGGGCTTCACCGGACGCGAGAGAGGGACGGCCTCCTATTCCATCACGTTGACGAACCAAAATCTGCTCTCCAACTGCACGATCTACACTGTCTCGGCGACTACCCCCGGCTTTTCGGTGAGCGGCAGTAACCTCCCTCTGACGATCTCGGCCGGAGGTTCGGCCGCATTGGCCTTAACGATCGGTTTGCCCGGCGCGAACTTCGCCGGAATCTTCGATCTCGTAGTTGCTTAGTGGGGAGCGGACAGGGCTGGTCGGGCCGGGATCAATTTCGACGCCACTGGTTTTTGTCTCGCCCCTCCTGCCCAGGCCGGCCCACTCTTTCCGGCGCCAACTTCCCTGCGAAACGTCGCAGCTCGGCCAACGGCCGCTCCCAACCTTCCTGCTCCGCGTAGAACTCGATGTAGTCCCAGTCAACGTCGCTCCCGGAGTGCTCCGCCAGCAGGACGGCCTGAGAGAAAGCTTCCTGCCGGTCCGGCCACGCCACGGACTCCCGAACGCGCCGGATGATCAGATCCTCAACACCACTAATTCGGAACGACCCGACGGAAGTACGGACGACCAGGGTTCGGCTTTGCGAGCCGCTGAGTTGCGTTTGCATCGGATCAACGTAAATGCCCCACGCCGGCCTCGACCAAAGTTTCCCGTCGTCGTGAAATCCCCACTTTTCCAGAACTGTGGTGATTCTGTCGCGGGAAGTGACCACGAGGTCCAGATCGCTACTCACGTAGTCTCCCTGGGTGTAAATCTCGACGGCAGAGCCGCCGACGACGGTCATTCCGGCGGTCCCGAGACGCGATCCCCTCGCCAGGAGAGCGGAGAAAATGCGGAGACGGCGCCACGGAGCTTTTTCCGCCAGTACCAGTTCCGCGACCTCCTCCCTCCTCATTTACTCCTTGCGCGAAGAGACGCGTGCGCCGTATCTCCGTAGGATCCGATTCTTTTCCGAGTCGCGCTCCAGCTCCTGCCGGGCAGCGCGTGAAATCCGGTTGTCGGGGTCATAGAAATCAAGTCCCCTCACCTCAGACCGGATCCTATCCAAGTCGGCCATTACCTTACCAGCTTTTCCGGACCGAGCCCGATCCCAGTCCTCATCCCACCGAAATCTCACCCGCCTCCGCAAAAGAGCCCGGACGTCGTCGTCGATAAGCGCCCAGCCGCCTCCTCGCCAAGCGACGAGGCCCGCCTCGCTGAGGCGGCGCATCTCCTCATACGCCTTCTGGACCGGCACCTCCCCCACCTTCGCGACTCGGTAAGCGGTCATGGGGCGGTATGCGCTAGCCAGGACCGCTAGTGTGCGGAGCCGAGTCTCGCTGCCGCACATGGCCAGCAGGACGGGGTCGACCTCTGTCTTCATACCCCCGAACAGTACTCGGTGGCTTATTACCCTAATCGGTGAATACTCCCGGCGGCCGGCCCTGCGATTCGTACGTGTCCAGCCTGACGGTGAGCCATGCGTGCCTCGAGAGTCGACTGTTCCGCTACTATCAGCCGGCTCTGACGCGCTTCCGCATGACAGAGTCCCGAGCCAACCACCTCGAACCCTCCATCACTACGTAGTGGAGGGGGGTCGAGAGGGTCGGTAGTCCCGGGCAAGTTCCCGTCGACCCCCAGACCCCCACAAATCCCTTACCTGCGGCCAGTCTGCAGGGCCGGGTCCGGGAGCGGCCGTCCGGCGCGCTCCCCCCGAGGGTGATTCACCACGGCGGTCTCCGGAGCAGCGCCCAACCCCTCCTCCCCCCCTCCACGTCGTTGGTGGCCTCGGTTACGACGTTCTCCCCAACGGGAGTGGGTGACCGTCTACCGGGACCTCGGTCGCTGGGCCGTGATCGCCGTTCCCATCGGGGTCGTCGCGGGTCTAGGGGCGGCCCTCTTTTACTTCCTACTAGTGGACGCGACGAACTTCTTCCTTAGCTATCTTGCAGGGTTGACCCTCCCCACCGAAGGCACTTCCAACCTCGCCCAACTCACGTGGTCAAGTACGTTCCCCCGGGTCTTGCTCGTTCCGTTACTGATGGTGCTCGGCGGATTCGCCGTCGGCCTTCTGATCTGGAAGGTCGCACCCGAGGTGGCCGGGCACGGGACGGACGCCACCATCCGGGCGTTCCACCACAATGCCGGGAAGGTTCGGATTCGCGTCCCGCTGCTCAAGACCCTCGCGAGCGTCATCACGATCGGCACCGGGGGCAGCGGAGGGCGGGAGGGCCCCACTTCCCAGATCGGGGGCGGATTCGGCTCACTCTGGGCCGATCTCGTCCATTTGAGTGACCGGGACCGGCGGATCGCGCTCGCGGTAGGTATGGGGGCCGGGATCGGGGCCATCTTCCGGGCGCCCCTGGGAGGGGCCGTCTATGCTGCCGAGATCCTCTACACCGGGGACTTCGAGCCCGAGGTTTTCGTCCCCGGTATCATCGCCTCGGTCGTCGCCTACTCGATCTACTCCACCATCTTTGGGTTCCACACTCTCTTCGCCACCCCCATGTCGCTGGCCGGGTATGCGTTCGAGCCGGCTCGCCTCCCGCTCTACGCGGTGCTCGGAATCGTCTGCGGTGCGGTCGGGATCCTCTTCACGTGGATGTACCACTGGTCCGATGCCTGGTTCAAGGTCGGCCGATGGCATCCCGCCCTCCGCCCGGCGATCGGGGCAGGGATCGCGGGCGCGATTTTCGTCGGGGCGTACCTCCTTCTCCCGCAGCAGGGTCACTTCGTCTCCCTCTCGTCGCTCTCGGTCGGCTACGGGTTCGTCCAGGCCGCGATGCTGGGCCAGCTCGCCTCGGGCACTTTCACGGTGACGGTCGTCTCCTTGCTGCTCGCGGCCCTGGCCATCCGCATGGTGATGACATCGTTCGTGGTCGGTAGCGGCGGGAGCGCGGGGCTCTTTGGAACGAGTGTCGTGGTCGGGGCGTTCCTCGGCACCGCCATCGGCGGGACGTTCCACGGGTTGTTCCCCGGGCTCGTGCCGCTCCCCGTGGTCGCGGTATTCTCCATCGTGGGGATGATGTCGTTCTTCGGGGGAATATCGAAGGCACCCCTCGGGGTCCTCATCATGGTCGTGGAGATGGCCGGGAGCTACACCATCCTCCCGGCCGCCATGCTCGCGATCTTCGTCGCGTACGTCATCACCGGGCGCAATCACATCTACACCGAGCAGCTCCCGAGTCGGATCCAGAGCCCGGCGCACCGGGAGGAGTACCGGAACTATTTCCTCTCCGAGCTCCCGCTCGCGGAAGTCGCCCGACACAACTCCGAGCCCGTCCTTCCCAAGATGACGGTGAAGGACGCGATCGACCTCGCGGTCCTGCACGGTCGCTCGGTCCTCTCGGTCGAGCAGGAGGGGACTTGGCTGGGGGGCGTACGGCTGAGGGACCTGCTCGAGGTACCTCCGGAGCGCCGGGACGAGCTCCCGATCGCGGACCTCGCGCGGCCGGTGGAGCTCCTCCTCCCGAGCAACCTCTCGGCATTCGACGCGCTGCGCCGGATGGAGAAAGCGGATTCGCATGTGGCTGCGGTCGTATCGGTCGACGGTCCCGTTCGGATTCTGGGGCTCGTCACCCGCCGTGGGCTCCGGACGCCACCCCTAGACGTAGCGCAGCCCGCGGAAGAGTGAACGCAACCTACCGGGTCCCCGCCCAGCCATCCGACTTCCGTAGGGAAAACGAGTCGCGGTGGGCATGGGGGCGCCCGGATTCTCGTGCGGGGAAACTTGAGACAACACCCACGCTGGGCGGGTCTCCCGCATGGAAAGAGGGCGTTTACCTGAGGTTCGGCGGACGACGCAAGGGCCGCATGCCTCCACCGGGCCGCCCTCGCGCGCGGGACTCGTGAGCAGCCCGCGTCACTCCCGGGCGTCGACCACGCAGAATAGATTCCCTTCGGGGTCCGCGAGGACCGTGAAGTCCTCGCCTTCTCCTCGAGTTCGATAGAGGGTCGCGCCGAGTTTGAGAAGGCGAGCCACGTCGCCCTCGCGGTCTTTGCTGTAGAGGTCGAGGTGCAGCTGGCCCCGTTCGGGCTCGCCCTCATCGATCGACACGTTCGGTCCCTTACCGGCCGGGTCACGGAGCACCGAAAAACGATGAGGCGCCGGGCCGGGGCCCGACCCAGGGCGGGGTCCATACCCGAGGGCTTGTTCCCAAAACGACCTCATACGATCGAAATCGATGCTGTTCATGACCACCGAGCCTATCCGAAGCTGTTCAACGCTCATCGCGAGAGCCGCTCAGACCACCGACCAGGGACGTTGAGATAAGAAGCCCGCGCGAGCAGCTGTGGAATCATCCTTACTCACTTTCGGCGAAACTGGGGAGATCACCCCCATCCATTAGAGCACGGAATCCTGGAGAATCGGCAAGGAAGAGTCTCAGAACCGGGAGCTGACCTTCGTCCGGCCCCGGCGGACCGCGAGCGTTCCGACAATCGAGAGTGGGATGAACGCGATAGACATCGGCCCGAACCTCCCGCATGCGATGGTCGCATGGCTGAGGAGTCGGATTGCTCGCCTTACCTTTGACGTACCGGATAGCTCTGAAAACATCTACTCGAGCTTGTGGAAGGCGCGATTGTCTAGCGGCGCCTCGAAGGCTCGACGGCACGCGCGCTGACACTGATCGTCTGAGGCGCAGCCCCCGCGTAGTAAGGGTCAACGAGACGGCGTAAACGCATGGGTGGCTCCTCGCAGATACGTATTAATCCCGGGAGAAAGTCCTGCCCCTCGTGTCGGAGATAGTCGCGTACCCGACGAGCCAGCTGGTGAAACGACTCAAGACCGTCACCATACTGGGCGCCCTCTCCGAACGACAGCTGACCGCTCTCGCGAAAGTGGCGAAGGTCGTTGCCTTCGCGAAGGGGGAGACGGTGGTCAACCGAGGGGAGAAGGGGGACGGCCTGTACTTGATCCTGGAAGGCTCGGCGGAGGTCCGCCGCGGAGGCCGCATCCTCGCCAAGCTCGGGGCGGGGCAGTTCTTTGGCGAGATGTCGCTCTTCGACGATCAACCACGGTCCGCCGATGTTGTCGCCTTGCGCCCTTCGAAGCTCGTCGCCTTGTCTAAGTGGGAGTTCTGGGGGTTCGCCGCCGGTGAACCGGAAGTTGTGCTGCGCCTCTTGGAGGAGATGAGCCTTCGACTCCGGGCTGCCGACAAAGCTCTCGCGGACTGATCGTTCCCGTCCTCAGGATTGCCACGGGAAAAGGACGCGAACTGGGCCATGGACCCGCTCGACTTCGCGATCTATCGCTACCTTTCCCGGGGCGGAGAGGCGAGGTTCTGGGCCGGACGCCGAATCATTGACCCGTTGATGCGGCCCCGAGAGATTGCCGAGCGGGTGGGCATCAGCGAAAGTGGGGTGCGCGCACGGCTCGTCCATCTCGTCGATCGAGGATACCTCGCCAGCAAGATTGTGCTTCCTAACCCGTCCCTCTTTGGCTCGCAGGTCTATGTGGCGAACCTCTTGATCAAAGACCCCGGGGAGGTCGACCGAATCCTCCGGGACCTCGCGTTGGCGGAGCGGGTGATCTTTACTCGCGATGTTCTGGACGAGGACGAACGGAAGATTCGAGTTCATTTCTTAGCGGAAAACGATTCGACCGCTTCTCGTTACGCCGCCCTCATCGGTCGCCTCTCGCCGGAGGGCAACCCCCTCATGCCGCTCCCGTACTATATCCCGGCGTGCGACCGCGACCTTTCGTCACTCGAATGGAAGGTTCTCGAGGAGATTTGGCGCCGCCCGGATGCCACGCCCGCCGAGATCGCCGAGGGTGTCAGGATCAGCCAAAAGACCGCTGCTCGGACGTACCACCAACTGATCGATTCTCGGGCATGTTGGTGGACTCATGGCCCGACCTCGGAGGAGTTCCCCCTGGCATTGGTCCGAGTAGACCTTCGAAAACCTATGGACCGAGATCAAATCACCCGATGGATTGTCAAAGAGGCACCTTCCTGGTTGCCGGTCGCGAGCGACGGCTTGGGGCTCGCGCCCGAGGATATGGCCGGCGTTGTCGCCGGGTTGGTGCCCGCCGACGCACCGACCGGCCTGGAGCGGTTCGTGCGGAGGTTTGCCCGAGTTGAGGGTGTCGCCAGAATCCGTCGGACCTTCCCCTTGGGATCTTCGAGCTACCCGACGTGGTTCTCCGACCGATTCAAGGATCGAGAACGTTGATGTTCACCGGGCAGCGAAGTGAAGGCTACCAAACCAAGGTTTAGCATTGAGCCTTGTGTGCCCGGCGCGAGGTCGCTTACGACTTGAGTAGTGCAGCTTTGGCGAGCGCTGCCTTGGACATCGAAGCCGGGGCGGCCGCGGCCTTTGCGGCGGCTGCAGGGGCACCGGCGGCTTTCGCGATCACGGCGGGGGCGGCAGCGGCCTTCGCCATCACGGCGGGAGCCGCGGCGGCTTTAGTTACGACCGCGGGAACGACGGCAGCCTTGACCGCGACTGCGGGAACGACGGCGGCCTTGGCCACGACTGCGGGAACGACGGCGGCCTTAGCCACGACTGCTGGAACGACGGCGGCCTTTGCCATGACTGCGGGAACGACGGCGGCCTTTGCCACGACTGCGGGAACGACGGCGGCCTTTGCCATGACTGCGG
>JBARNH010000010.1:0-32311 GCA_049802875.1 Thermoplasmata archaeon
GTCCCCGACCTTCGCGTTGGTGTTGTGCGCGTCGTTGTCGAGGTTCGGCACGATGTAGGTGAATGCGGGGGGCGTTGCATTGTAGGGATAGTCTTGGATCAGATTCGCGATCGGGACGACGTGGGTGTAGCAGACGGAGCTCGGGTCGGTGGGCGACCCGAGGTCCGAGTAGTACGGAAACGGATTGTGCCGCACCGCGTACAACCCGGCGTTGGTCGTCTGGCAGTTCTTGGTCGCGGACTCTTCGTAGTCGATCCACGAGAGGCCCGCCGTTTGCAGTTCGTTCCCAAGGTTGTTCACCGAGTACGTCGCATAGCCGTCGCTGCCACAGTGGAGCGGAAGTCCTGAGGTGAGGCCGATGTAATTCCCCGTCGACGGATGACAGATGGAATAGTAGCCGACGCCCCCGTTCTTGAGGGCGTCCCCGCCCCAAGCGTAGGTGTTCGCAAGGTAGGTCTGGTACGGTACCCCCGATCCCCCCACGACCTGCTGCACGCCCTCGTTCTCCATCATGATGAGGAAGACGTGCTGGATCGGGGTGGGG
Source organism: Thermoplasmata archaeon (assembly GCA_049802875.1). Taxonomy (GTDB): domain Archaea; phylum Thermoplasmatota; class Thermoplasmata; order Lutacidiplasmatales; family UBA184; genus Lutacidiplasma. Next base: position 545 of record JBARNH010000010.1, read on the forward strand.
AGGTCGCCCTGAGCCGCGACCAACTCCGCCGAGGGGGTCGCCGGCGGGGCACCGCTTTGCCACGAACCACCGCCCATCAGGACGGCGAGGACGCAGACGAGCGCGGCGACCACCCGAAGTGACGGGTGTCCCACCAAAGAAAGGAAACGAAAAGGCATCTAAGAAAAATCAGGAAAGTGCGCATAGATACGTGTTTCGGAAAATGCGCATGGAGATGTATCAATGCGGATTCACTTTTGCGCCAGTTACCTCGGAGACCGCCCCCGTTGGACGGCAACGGAATGTCGGGTTGGGAGCGCTCCGGTTCAATCGGCTCGCAATGGGAACGTGCGCCGGCGACCGGACTGCGGTCCGCCGTCGCCGACTACGGTCGCAGGTACTGGGCCACCCAGTCAGACCACCCGAAACTACCCTCGTCCCGCTGTCGGGCCGCGCGGCGCGGGCCGGCGAGCCGGCCCGCCGACACCGAAGTCCTGCGGCCAGAAGGTTCGCTTTTACGGCGAACCAATGAAAACGGCGCAGGTGAAGTGTTATGGCTGCGATGGGGGATTCGATCTCGGTCGGAGGTTGGGCATGCCGAACGACGGAAGTCCTCGAATCTACGGATCGCGCATCGCCCTCTCCCGTCCGGGGGTCGCCCGGCGGGAGGGTGGGGCAACGTCCCGAAGTTACCGACCATGACTGTCCTTGCGATCAGCCCCCATCCGGACGATGTCGAGATCGGGTGCTTCGGCACTTTGGCTCGGCTCGCCGCGCACGAACCGGTGGTCATCGTGGTGTTGACTTCCGGGTCGGTTCGGGGGGCTCCCGAAGAACGGGAGCGAGAAGCCCTCGAGAGCGCGCAACTCATCGGTGCCTCCGTAGAGTTTCTCCGGTATTCCGACGGAAGTCTCGTGCAGAACGCCGAGAACGTGGGCCGGGTCCGCGACCTCATGAAGCAGCACCGCGCGACCACCGTCTTCGCCCCGTATTCAGAAGACACGCATCAGGACCATGCCGCGGCCTATGGGATGGTCGTCGCCTCGGCGGTCCACACGGGCGAGATCCTGCTCTACGAAACGCCGTCCACTATCGAGTTCCGGCCGGACGTATTCTACGATATCACGTCCACCCTGGCGGTGAAGCAGCGAGCCTTGGCATTGTTCCACAGTCAGGCGGACCGCGCGTACCTCGACGCGACACTGGTCGAGGGCCAGGCACGATACTTCGCGCTGCGGCTCCACCAAAAGGGGAAAGCTTTCGAGGCGTTCGCGCTGTACCGATCGGTCCGCTGAAGATTCGCGCCTTCGCACCGATCGGCGCCCGATCCGCCCCGAGAGATAACGCAGCCGTTCGATCTGAGCATCCCGCGTCGCCGACGGTCCGCTGCCCCGCTCCCGGAGGCTCCGGTCAGCGGTGACGACGCTTCACGTCGGCCGGAGAGAGAAAGACCTCCTCATTGTACCGGGTCATGAGGAGATGGTCGCGGAATTCCAGTTCCTTCGGCCGGATCTTCTGCTTCAGGAACAGCTTGACCGCCAACTCCGGCAGGTTGACCCCGGCGGCGACGACGAGAGACGTCGTCCCCGCGAATCGGGGGTTCACCTCGATCAGGACGATCCGGTTCGGAGTTTTCATGAGTTGGATGTTCCAGGGCCCCGAGAGGCGCAGCTTCGTCGCGATGTCCCGCGCGACCCGTTGAATGCGCCGGTCGGCGACGACCTCTGCCTTCTTGGATTCGCTGACGGCCTGGATCCGGCGGACCGGGACGACCACGAGCGGGATTCCGTCCGGACCCGAGAGTCCGTAGACGGAGAACTCGGTGCCGGGGACGAACTCCATGATCACCGAATCCCCGAAGTCACGACCGTTGCGGGCGAGCGCCACGCGCAGCTCGTCGGAGTTTTCGCACCGGTGAAACCCACGTCCTCCCCGGGAGGCGGTCGGTTTCACGACCGCGGGGAATTCGACCCGTGACCGGTCGTATACTTTCGGGCAGTACCTCTCCCCGCGGAAGAAAGCGTACGTCCGCAGTTTGTCGGTCGCAACGGCGAGGGATTCCTCCCCGGCGACCACGGGTACGATCCCGGCGCGTTCGAGCCTCGGCCGACTTCGAGCGAGGAGCATCAGCTCTTCTTGAACCGTCGGAAGGAGGACCTTCACCCGCTCCCGCGAGCAGATCCTGATCAATTCAGCGACCATCCGTGGGTCGTTCGCTCGGCGAGTCACGTAGCCACGGTCCGAGAGGTAGAGCCCGGCCGCGAGTGGGTCGATGTCCGTCGAAATCACGCGGTGGTGGCCCCGAAGGCACTTGATCACGCAAACTCCCGCCGGGCCGCCCGCACCCGTCACGAGGATGTTCATACTGCCGGCCTCACTGCCTCCAGTGAGAGGCGGACGGTGCGCGACCTGACGCCAGGAAAACAGGTAGGCGACCCCTGCTGGCCTGGTTCCCGGACCGGCGCCCGTCGCGACGAGGGCGAGCCCTCAGGTTCCGCCGGCGCTTCCTCCACCGCGAGCACGAGTTCTCGGTCGCGGTCTCGCACGGAATCCTGACCCGAGAGTAGGACAGTAGACCCGAACATAGAGCTTGCGAAGCACGAACCCTCCCGCGCTCCGCACACTTCGCGCCACTGCCAATCGTCTCCCGCGGTAGGGGATGGACCGATCGTGACCCGCACGCGGGTAACCGACGTTTCCCCGCGGCTTCGCGACCCGCGGCGGCTTTCCCGAGGAGCCAAATCGGATGCGGGTCCCGGGGAGGGAAAATACGGGTGTCGGATCGACCGCCCGCTCGAACTTCTTATCATGCCGTGGGGCGGTTCGGTACCGTCACCTCGGGCCGGACCGGGACCGCCTCGCCGACTCGACGAGGACCACTACGATCAATTGGAGACACGCATGAAGGTCCTGTTCATCTGTAAAAGCAACGCGGCCCGCAGTCAGATGGCGGAGGCGTTCCTTCGTCACTACTCCCGGAAACACACCGCGGAAAGCGCCGGTCTCCGGACAGCTCGCCGCCGAAAGGTCGGGTATCCCGTCCCCCGGCAGGTGGCCGAGAAGATGGTGCGGATCGGCATTCGAATGGATCGGTACCGCCGAAAACAACTGAGCCGCCGCATGGTCACCGACGCGGACCGAGTGATTGTGGTCATGACGCCCGGTCAGACTCGGGCGCTGCTGCCCAAGTACGTTGCGCGGTCGGGAAAGGTCGCGTACTGGAGCGATGTGAAGGATCCTCGGAACGACTCCGAACGCGTACGGGCTCGAGACCAGCTACGCCGCAAGGTCCGGGATCTCGTCCGACAACTCGGCTAGGCCCCGCTCCCTTCGCCCTCACCGGATCCGGACGGTCGTCGAATCGGTGACTCGACGGGGTCGCTTCTTGCGGGTAACGCGCTCGCAGTTCCTACTCTCACGTGCCGTCGCTCACGCAGACGACGTGGTCGGCGTCGCCTGGATCCAATCCGCGAGCCGGATCTGCGGTTGATAGCCCAAGCTCCGCGCCTTGGAGATATCCGCGATCCCGTGCCGAATATCTCCGGCTCGGGGAGCCCCATGCACGATGCGCACCCCGGGTCCAAACCGCTGACGGACCATTTCCGCCAGATCGAGAATCGATGTGACGACCCCGGTACCGCAGTTGTACGCTTCGCCGTCCCCCTTGACCGAGGCCAGCAGCGAGAGGAGCTGGATGACGTCCGAGACATGGACAAAATCCCGGGTTTGCCCACCGTCGCCGTGGACCTCCAGCGAGCGCCCCTCCCGGGCGTTCCGGAGAAAGATCGCGAGAACTCCGGCGTAGGGGTTGTCGGGTTTCAGGTCCTCCGAGTAGATATTGAACGGTCGGACGATCGACACGTTCAGCCCGTAGAGTTGGTGAAAGAGACGTGCGAAGTCCTCCCCCGTGGCTTTCGACTGCCCGTACGGGCTTGTCGGGTTTCGGGGATGGGTCTCGGGGATCGGCGACCCCTGGGGCTCGCCATAGACCGCAGCGGTGGAGATGAAAACCACCCGACCGTTGCCTCGGCGAGCCGCGTCGAGTACGTTGACGGTGCCCACGACGTTCGCCCTCACGTACAGTAGTGGGTTCTCCACGCTCTCGGGAACGGAGATCGCGGCAGCGAGGTGGTAGATCACCTCGAAACTCCGAAGGGTCGGCACCGCCTCGGGCGAGGCGATGTCGAGGACGGCGGTTTGCGGCCCGGGCCGAAGGTCGTACCCCTGAACTTCGTGAGACTTGGAGAGGTGGGCGAGGAGGCGCGAGCCGACTTGGCCCGAGGCTCCGGTGACTGCGATCCGCATCTCGCGCGCGAACCGTCTCGCGCCATAAAGCTGGCGTGCTGCGTCGGCCGGCCGGTTTCCCGAGGACCCCTCCCTCGTCGACGTCGGGCGGGTCGCCGGAGCCTCCCGTTCGCTCTCTACGAACCGGGGCCCGTCGCGGTCGCGATAGATGAGGCACGGCCCGTGGACTTTAGTACCGAGACGTCGGTCGCAGCTCCGGGATGAGGCGAACGGCCGACCGCGCGGAATGGGAAGAGATCTTTCGCGGGTACGATATCCGCGGCCTCTATCCCCGCGAAATCGGCCCGACGATCGCACGCCGTCTGGGGTACGCGCTCGGCCGGGCGCTCCCCGGCCCTTTCTTGGTCGGTCGCGACACCCGACGGGCGTCGAAGAGTTTCGCGCTCGGACTCCGAGTCGGGCTCCGTTCCGCGGGGGCTCGACTGGAGGACGTTGGAATCGTTCCAACCCCCGAGGTGGCGTTCCTCGCCGGACGGTTCCGAAGGTATGGGCTCGCGGTGACGCCGTCGCACAACCCCCTCGGCTACGTGGGGCTCAAGGGGTTCGCGCCGTCGGGGCGCCTGTTCGACCGCGAGTGGCGAAGCGTGCACGACGCCTATCAAGTTACGACGGCCCGCGGCGCTCGGGGTTCCGCGCGCGTGAGCCCCCGCTCCACCGCTCGAGCGCCCGGAGCGTTAGGCCCTTGGGAGCCCGAGTATCTCGCGCATCTGACCGACGGCCTGGCGTGTGACCTTACGGTTGTCCTCGACACCCGCGGGGGCGCGACCGCGCGAGTGGCGCCGGCGGCGCTCCGACGTATGGGCGCGCGTGTCAAAGAGACCACCAGTGGTTTTTCGTCCGATTTCTTTGGTCAGTCTCCCGAGCCCCGAGCCGACACCCTGACGTCCCTTTCTGACCGCATCCTCGCCGCCCGCGCCGACGTTGGCTTCGCGTTCGACGGGGACGGGGACCGTTGTGTGATTCTGGACAGCCGGGGAGATCGGGTCGAGCCGGAAGTCATTGCGCTACTCCTCCACGAAGCGATTTCCGATCCGGGAACGCCGATCGTCGCCTCGGTCGACGCCTCTCAAATCCTGGAGCGTCGGGCCCGGACGATCCGCTCCCGGGTGGGCGGCCGGTACGTGACGCGGGCGATGCGGCGCGCCGGCGCGGAGGTCGCTCTCGAGCCTTCGGGACACTACTACGTCCGCCGCTACGGCGCCGACTCCGACGGCCTCCTGATCGCCTGCCTCGTCTGCGACGTGGTCCGCCGTAAGGGGGCGCCGCTCCGCGAACTCTCTCGCCGAATCGGGCGCGTCTATCGGGGTGCGTTCGCCGCGGAGTTTAGGGACGTAGCTGAGGCACGCCAAGCGCTCCAAACAATCGAGCGGGGTCTCGGGTCGCGGGCGCGGTCCGGGCTCGATGGTATCACGGTCGAATTTCCGGACGGATGGTGTCTCGTTCGCCGTTCCAACACGCAGCCCTCGGTGCGGTTCGCCTATGAAGCAACGGGGATCGCCGCGCTTCGGCGTCTCGATCGGACCGTCCGCGCTCTGGCGGAGACCGGAGTGAAGCGAGGGCGGGTTCGCGGTCCGACCTAGATCCGATCCGGGTTCTTGGAGAGCGGCACGGCTGCCGCTTCGGGATGCGCTCTAGATTCCGCAACGCGAGCGCTCCGACGCGCTCGCTCGTTCGAATCCGACCTCCCGTCTTGGCGAACGCTTCGCGCCTACGGGAGGGTCGTGGTAGCCGCACCGCACTCAGGCGGTCTGGGACATCGTTCGATACAGCTCGAGGTAGCGACTGCAGACGCGCGCGAAGGCAAACTCCGTGCGGATGGTCTCCCGCGCGGCGCGACCGATTCGGGTTCGGAGGTCGGGGTCGCTGAGCAGCGCCGAGATCTTCTGGGAGAATCCCTGGGAGCTCCCGGCCAGGTATCCGTTCTCTCCAGATCGGAGGAGGATCCGATGGGCCGGAATGTCGGAGGCGACGACGGGGAGGGCCGCGGCCATTGCCTCCATGACCGCATTCGGCATGCCTTCGAACCGGGACGGGAAAGCGAAGACGTCGGCCGCTGCTAGGTAGAGGCCGATCGTAGCGTACGGAACTTCGCCGGTAAAGCTCGCCCGGGCCGCGACGTCCGGGTACTGGGCCTGTACGCTCCGCAGGTAGCGATCGCCGAAGTGTTCCTCGTTGTACCCCCCGACGGCGAGGATCCGGACGTTCGCGATCTGACGGAGCGTTTCGAACAACCACTCGACGCGCTTGGAGTAGACGACTTTGCCCACCCAAAGGACGATCGGGACCTCCGGGTCGAGACCGAGCGCGCGGCGCGCGTCCGTTTTGGAGGGGAGCGCCTCGAACCGCTGGACCTCGAGGCCATTCGGGATGAAGAGCGGAGAAAAAGGTCGATAGTTGTCCGAAAGTGCCGGGGAGTTGACCAACAGCGTCGTGTCGCGGAGGAGCACCGGTAGACCGAAGTGGGCCGCGGTTCGCACACCGGCTCCGTACCGCCACCCCAATTCGTTGACCGGGTCCATTCCGAAGAGCACAGCCCGTGGGAACGCCCGGGCGAGGAACGCCGCGGGTAACCCAAAGTACACGTCGAACACCTGCACGACGTCCCAGTCGCCGCGCCGAGCGCGAATGGCCGCCCGAAGTTCCTGGATCCCCTGCGGCATCCGAAGGGTACCGACGACCCGGACCCCGTCGGTCTGGAGAAGCTCCTGGTGAGGCCCCCCCGCCTGGAGGCAGAGGTATTCCCCGTCCACCGACCTCCGCAGCTCGCGGAAGAGCTGGAGCGTTTGGAGGGCCTGTCCTCCTCCTTTGTCCAAGTGAGACCCGACGAATAGGACCTTCATCGCGCGAATCCCGTGCGTCTTAAGTGTGCCGCAAGATAGCGTGAGCGGCCGAACCGTGCTTCGTTCTCGACCCTTCGATCTTTCCCTTCCCCGGGGAGTCCGTCCCCGTGAGCCGTCCTCGGGGGTCGGGGGAACGGGCCGAAGAGGATCGCCGGTCGGCCGCGGACTCGGGCCTTCGGTCTGCACGTCCGGTGGCGTCCGCGGTGATGCCAGGGCCGCACCTTCCCTGGGCCCTGGCCCACGGAGCTCCGCTCGACGACTTCGTCCCCGATTGCCCTCCAGTCCGCCCCGATGGGGGAGAGCGTGACCGAGACGCTGCGGGTATGCCTGCTTGCACCGGAGTTTCTGCCGGTTCGTGGCGGGGTCGGCACCTATTCCGTCGCACTCGTTCGGGAACTTTCACGAATCGCGGATGTGACGGTACTGACCCTCACTCGGAGCCAGGGAGCCGTGATCTATCGTCGCGCCGAGATGGAGGACGCGGTCGACCACCGGGCCCGGGTCTTCCCGATCGCGGAGGCGCGGGACACCTTCCTCTACAACGCCAAATTCCAGATCGAGCTACTTCGGCGGCTTCCCGCCCTCGCGCGAGCCGAGCGGTTCGACATCGTCCACTCCCAGCATGCCCACATGCCGGACCTGCTGGCGGGCCCGATGACCTCGGGGGTGCCGATCGTGCGCACGATCCACAGCACGATCGCCGGTCAGCGGGAAGCGATCCGGATCCTCGAATCTCTCGGACAAACGCCCGATGTGACGGAGCGCTGGCAGGTCGCCATCGAACCCGTGCTCCGAGCCGCCGAATGGTCGACCCTTCATCGGCCCGGGCTCCTGTTCCCCGTATGCGAGTACACCGGGAACCATCTCGTCGAACTCGGAATTCGGAGGGACCGGATCCGAGTCATCCACAACGGAATCGACACCGAGCGATTCCGGCCGGACCGCGCCGCACCCAGTGGACCGGGCGCGGAATCGGGCCGACCTCGCGTGCTCTTCGTGGGTCGATTCACGCTGGTGAAGGGGATCGGGACCCTGGTCGGGGCGATCCCTCGGATTGTCCGGGAGATCCCCTCGGTCCGATTCCAATTCACCGGAAGGGTACCGGCGCAGTTGGACACCTCGTTCTCGCTCTCGCCGGAACTTCGGAGCCATCTCGAGTTCCTCGGATATGTTCCGGACGAGAGTCTACCGGCCCTCTACGCCTCCGCGACCGTGGCAGTCGCCCCTTCCCTGTATGATTCGTTCCCGTTCTCGGTCCTCGAAGCGATGGCGTCGGGCACCCCGCTGGTCGCCTCCCGCGTGGGGGGGATCCCCGAGGCGCTGACGGGGGAGGACGACGGAATCCTGGTGGATCCGGGTAACTCCGACATGCTGGCGGATTCGCTCATCGCCTTGCTCGGAGATCCGGAGCGGCGCCGACGGATGGGCGCCCGAGCGCGAACTCGGGTGATGACCCACTTCACCTGGCCCGGGACAGCTCGCGCGACGAACGACGGTTACCGAGAAGCGCTCGCAACGGCCGCGGGGCCGCGCGGAACGCTATAGAGCCCGTCGGCCGCGCCTTCCGGAGGTCGGCGCGGTTGCTTCCGCCCATCGGGGGCGCCGCCCGGAACGGGCGTCGCCTCTGCGCCCGCGCGGCGGTGTTTAAGTAGGGGGCGTACGTCGGGGGCCTGATTCACGGTTCGACGATGCCGGCCGCTCCTTCCGCAACCGACCCCCAGGAAGCGACCAACCCATCCCCCGCGATCGCGGAAAGCGGCGGGGTCACCGCCTCGGGACTTCCCTCCGCCGACGTCCAACTCGGCCTGGTGGCCGTCCTGGCGCTCGTGGCGAGTTTGGTCGGGATCCTGGGGGTGGGGTACTCGATCTACGCGTTCAAATTCCTGGGGCATCACACGATCTTCCTCCTCCCCTCCCGCGTCTTCTTCGTCTTCTCGCTCGGGCTCGCGGTCGTCCCATTCCTCCTCGTGCTCTTCGCCAACCGAATCCCGTACCTCCTGCTGCTGATCCCGACCGCGCTTGTTTTCCTACTGTATCCGCTCCTCAGCCCCTACGGGGTCATCTACGGGCAGGACGCGCTCTTCAACTTCCAGTTCGCCCAGTCCCTCCTGCTGCACTCGATCTGGGTTGCCGGCGCCAACACCTCGGGCGAGGCGGTGACGTACTCGTACTTCCCCGGTAGCGGCATTTTCAACGCGGAAGGATCGGTCTTCCTCGGCATTCCGCTGACCAGCTCGTTCCCTTGGACGTTGCCGGTCATGCGGCTCCTCGTCATGCCGCCGGTGCTCTACGCGGTCGGCAATCGCCTCTTGGGGCCCCGCGCCGCGGTGCTCGGGGTGTTCCTCTACATGGCCGTTCCCTCGATCACGTTCAACGACATCGTACAGCAGGAGTTCGCGGTCGTGTTCTTCGCGCTCACCCTGGCGATGATCACGTTCCTCCTCTACGTCCCGGCCGAAGAGTCGACCCCGCTCCGGATCCTCGTGCTCGTCTTTTCGTCGTTCGTGATCCTGAGCCACCACGTTACCTCCTACGTGCTGGGAGTGTGGCTCGCGGGTCTCGCAATCCTGCCGTTCCTGCTGTGGGGACGACCCGCGTTTGCGGCGCTCCGCTCGGCGGCGACCTCGCTGCGCTATACGGTACTGTTCCTGCTGTTCGTCTTTTTCGTCAGCGCCGCGGTCGTCCTGAGTCAACTCACGCTGTTAGAGAAGAACATTCTCCTGCTGCTGAGCAACGCACCCCTATCGGCGAAGGCGGCGGCGGCCGGCAACACCTATCCGGCCTACCAGCTGGTGTGGATCATCGTCGCGTTGCTGGTGATCGCGCTATTCGCGATCCTGACGTTCCGCGAGACGTTACGAGGAAAGACCCGGCCGTATCTCGCAACGTCGCTCCTCATCTCCATCCTGGTGCTCACCATCGCGTTCATCTTGTTCCCCACCGGCTATTCGTTCGTCGCGATCCGGACGACCGAATACGCCCTCATCTTCGCCGCGCCGGCGGCGGGTTGGTTCATGATCCGCGGTTTCGTCCCGGCGCTCGATCGACGTATCCGTCGCTCTTCGGCGGGGAGGTCGCGTGCTCGGTCGTCCGCGGGATGGGTCGCTCCCGCGATCGCGATCGTCATCGCGCTCTTCGTGTTCACGGGGGGCAACCTCGTTCCGGGACCGAGCCGAGACCAGTTCCAGCCGGTCGACCTTCTCACGGTCAACTCCCCCATGCACCTCACCGCGGCGGACTACCAGGACGGCGTCTGGGCCCGGGCGCACCTGACTCCGGGGGGCCGGCTCTGGGGCGACCTGTTCGTCTACGACGTCTATGCCGGTATCGGCGGCCTCAAGATGCAGTACGACGCGTACCGAGTCTTCAACGGGACGGCCCTCCAGACGTACTCAGCGTCCACCGGGTTCCAGACGAACACGGTGTACCTCTCCTACCTCTCGGTGGGGGACTACGTGGTGACGGAGGTCTACGCCACGCAGATCACCCCGACGTTCGTCGGTCCCGGCACGGACCAACCGGCGGCTCCGCTGACCGAGCAACAGGCGGCCAAATTCAACTATGCGCCCGACTTCTCGATCGTATTCGAGGACTCTACCTTCACGGTGTATGTGGTGACCAGCACGACGTACGCGGTCCTGCACCAGGCTCGCTGACGAGTCCGCCCTTGGGTCGTTTCGGACTCTTCCGCTCTTAGAGCGTCTGGATCCGAAGGACCACGTACACGAAGAGGAGAAAGATCAGCCCGACCATCACGCCGTCATACACCTGCCAGCGGAACCCCGTCGAGGGCCAGCGGGGGGCGAGCTCCCGAGCGACGACCATTATCCCCGCCGCGCTGCCGATGAGGATGGGTTGGAGCATCAACCGGAACACCGACAGGGTGAGGACCGCGAGGGAGACCATAAACTCCTAGGTGCCCAGGTTCACGGGAATCGTAGCCGTGGGATGCGAGGTACCTCCCGCGAACTGGAGAGAGAACGTTGCCATGTCCTCGCCTGGTGCGGAGTTCTCCAACGTCACGAACGAGGAGGACGGTGACTCCTGGCCGAGCGCGAGCGACAGGGAGCTCGAACTATCGACTATTATCGGCTGCGGACCGCTCGCGGGGGTCAGCTCCCGCGGGATCCTCGCGACCGCCGACGGCGAGAGGTAGTTCGCGACCAAGACCTGTCCAGTACGTTGACCGAATGCCGCTCCCGTTGGGAACGCGAGCACGGGGGTGTTCGTGAGGTCAGCGTTCGCGGCGTCTGCGATCCCGCCCACGTTGGTCGAGCCAAGGGTGACGGCATACAGGTGCGCGGGCCCCCTCACATCAACCATGAGAGCAGGGTCGCCACCGAGCAGGATCGTTGACACCGAGGGACTCGATACCAAGCCCACATGGATGAAGACCGAAGCTTCGGGGAGGGGGGCCCCCCCCGCGAATTGGAGGGCGAAGGCCACCGAATAGTTGCCCTCTTGGGCGAAATCGAACGTCATGTCCACAGTGGTCTGTTGCCCCTTGCCGAGCGCCAGCGGGAGGGAACTGGACGCACCCGCGATGAGCGGCAGCGGAAGACTCCAGGGAATCTTCCCCAGAGGGATCGTCCCGACCACCGTATCGGTCATGGTGGAGATCGTGACCGCCGTGGACGAGACGTAGTTCGCGACGAAGACCTGTCCCGTCCGATTATCGAACGCCGCTCCCGTTGGGCCCGTGTCCACGGGGATGTTCGCGAGAACGGCGTTCGTGGCGTCCGATATCACGCTCACGGTGTTCGTGGCGTTGTTCGTCACGAAGATTTCCCCCGTCGTGCTGGCGTACGCCACCCCCGTGGGAGCCCCCCCGACCGGGACCGAGGCCACCACGGTGTTCGTCAGGTCCGAGATGACGCTCACGGTGTCCGAGCCGGAGTTCGCGACGTACACGTCGCCGGTCCCCGAATCGTAGGCCACGCCCAGCGGGTTGCTGCCGACGGGAATCGTCGCCTCGATCGCATAGGTGGTGCCCGAGATCACACTCACGGTGTCCGAGCCAAAGTTGACGGCGTATACGTCCCCTGTCCCGCTGTCGTAGGCCAGGTAGGCCGGATTACCACCCAGAGGGATCGTCGACACCGGGGAATAAGGGGTCGAGGCCGAGTTCACGGTCACGTTGCCCGATCCGTAATTCGCGACAAAGACGTCGCCCGTTGCGTTGACGTATGCGATTCCCATCGGCGTGGTTTCGACCGCGAACGAAGCCAAGACGGAGTTCGTCGCGTCCGAGATCACGCTCACCGTGCCCGCGGCCGAATTCGTGACGAAGATCTCCCCCACGCTCGCGTCATACGTCAACCCCGCCGCACCGGGGCCGACCGAGATCGTGGCCACCACCGCGAACGTCGTGTCGGAGATCACGCTTACCGTGCCCACCCCGTTGGCGACGAACAGTTCGGATGTCCCGCTGTCGTACACGACGCTCTCGGGGAGCGTCCCTGCCTCGCGACCCGCTTGCGTCGCGTTGACCCCGAGGCTAAAGGGCCCGGAGTTGGAGCCACCGTAAAGGGTCAGGACGACCGGCGCAACCTGACCGACGGTGAGGTTGCGAGGGAGGGACTGGGTCGTGCCGCCCGGCCCGTACACCGCGACCGACGCCGGCGCCGTGGCATGGGGGAACGTTACGCCCAAGTAGATGACGCCCGCAAAGGCCAGGAGCGCAGCGACGAGGAGAGCGTAGACTGCGGTCCGATAGGCGGGCTGGATCCCGGGAAGGCGGAATTCGCGGCGAATCGCTCCGGACACCCCGGCTTCGCCGGGGCCGTCGCGCGCCAGTACCTTCACGACAAGCCCCAGCGAAATCGCGGCGGTGTCCGCGATCACGAGCCATGTCACGGCCAGTCCCGGCCCGACGAGGGCAAGGATGAGCCCCACGAGGACATTGAAGACCACGCTCAGTCCCACGGCGACCGCGAACTCGGCGGCGGGCGGCAAGAGGGGCCGGCGAACGAACAGGATGGCCCCCAGGGCGTACCCCGGCACAAAGACCAGCTCGACGAAACCGAGGGGGATCCGCGCGGGAGAGCCGGGAGTCAGGAAGACTACACCGACGTAAAGGAGAGTCAGTAGGAACAGTGCGATGACCCCGCCTTCGCGGAAGAGCGTCGGACGGCCTTCCGGAGAGGGGGCGCTCACGGCCACTTCACCGTGAGCAGAACATAAATGTTACCCGTCGAGTTGGCCGCCCGAGCGCGGCACCGGCGCGGAGCGCGAGTCCCGCGGGACGAACAGAACCCCGGCGGACCTAAGGTCGCGTCGGTCGCGGTCGTCTGGGATCGAATTCGGTCGCGTCTCGGCCCTCGGTAGCTCGAGGACTATAGGGGCTCGGAGCGGAGCATCTCACGTGCCGATCGGTAACGGAATCGACTCGCGGCCAGCTCTCGCGTACGGTTCGATTCGCCCCGGCTCAATCGCGGTCGGATCCTGCGACATCGGCGGGCCGGTCTCGCGGGCTGGACCGCGGGTTGGGGAGCGGAGGCATCGGCGGAAAGGATGAGCTGGGTCCGCCCCGGTGACCCGGACGACTTTGTCGCGCCGCCGGACTGCCAGCGTGGAAGATAGGTTATATATCGCGACCTTCCCCCGAATCGCGCCCACAAAACCGGAGGCCTCGTGCTGGAGTTTTCGCGCGCTTCGACCGAATCCTCCGCCCGGTTTCGACGGAGGGGGGGGTACTGATCGTGGGGGGTCTCGAACCTGCGGCGATCATCCCGAGCGGCGAACTTGCGACCGAACCCGACATTTCACCGTCCAGCCCGGATCGAGTCGACCGCTCGCTCCGGGCAGTGGGCACCGGCTCGATGGTCTCCCTGATCGGGTCGATCTCCCAGCTGTTCCTAACGTTCATTGCCTACGTCATCGCGGTCCGCGTCCTCTCGATCGCGGAGTGGGGGGAGTACACTCTCGGCGTTTCGGTCACGGGTCTCCTCTCCCTCGTCGGCCTGCTGGGACTCGGCCAGGCGATGGCCCGTTCGCTCGCCTTCGAGACGGATCCCGCCGAACGCCGGGCGATCGTTCAGTGGGGACTCGGCGTTTCCGCGATCGCGGCCGTTGCACTGTCGGCCACGGTGTACTTCTCCGCCGTTCCGCTCTCTCAAGCGTTCCACAACGCCGCGCTCGTTCCCGTGTTCGAACTGATGTCGGTCACCGTCGGCTTTGCCATCATCTCCTCCACGATCGCGGGGGTGTTTCAGGGGTTCAAGGACGTTGCTCCGAACGCGCTCATCGCCAACGCGGCGAACGCGGGACTCTTCGCTCTCTTCATCGTCGTCCTGATCCACTTCCGGGCCGGAGTGCTCGGAGTCGTCCTCGCGTATGTCGCGGCGGCCGCGGTCGCATTGGTCCTCATCGTCGTCTACACGATGCGCCGCCTCCCCCGGTATCTGCGGTCGGACGTTCCGGCCAATCGACGTCCCCGCAAGACCCTCTGGCAGTACACGATCGCCTTCTGGGGTTCTCAGAACCTGATGTACATCACCGCGTACGCCGACACGCTCATCCTCGGCGTCTTCTGGCCCTCCACCCAGGTCGGATACTACTCCGCGGCGATGACCCTCGCCCGGATCCTGTTGTTCGGGACGATGGCCCTCGCGTTCATTTTTCTCCCCGTCACCGCGAGCCTTCTCCGCGATGGGGAGTCGAATGCGATCCGTACGACGTACGTCACGTCGACCCGATGGGTGTTGGTCGTGACAGTGCCGTTCTTCCTCCTCTTTGCGTTCGCGCCGCAGACTTCCATGGAATTCGTCTGGGGGCACCGGTACGTGCCCGGGGCAGCCGCCCTGCAGATCCTGGTGATCACTTCGTTCCTTTCGTCGATGGTCGGTCCTGTCCAGTCGTGCCTCGCGGGTCTCGGAAAGGCGAAGGTGTTGGTTTGGACCGCGATGATCTCG
Organism: Thermoplasmata archaeon; assembly: GCA_049802875.1. Classification (GTDB taxonomy): domain Archaea; phylum Thermoplasmatota; class Thermoplasmata; order Lutacidiplasmatales; family UBA184; genus Lutacidiplasma. The sequence goes on from JBARNH010000010.1 coordinate 15,582, forward strand.
GCGATCGCGAACATCGCGCTCAGCCTACTGCTCATCCCGACCTTCGGGGTGATCGGCGCGGCGATCGCCTGGGGGGTCGCCCGGGCGATGCTCCCCCTGCTGGGCCTGGGCGTGCTCTGGGAGGGGTACCGCATCTCGCCGTTCCGACGGGTGCTGCTCGTGCCCCTCGGGCTCACTCTCGTCATCGGCGCCCCTGTGGTCGTGCTCGCCACTCATTTCGTGGCCTCCACCTGGATCGTCGTCCCGCTGTTCTTCTTCGGGGCCGCCCTCTACGTTGGGTCGATCTTGGTGACGCGGGCCCTGACTCGGGACGATCTCGTACTGTTGGGCAGCGTAGAACGGATGATCGGACGACCCCTTCCCGAGCTGCGTCAGTTCCTCAGTCGCTTCATTCGCGACACACCGCCTACGCCGCTCGGGTCGGTGGTCCGGTAATCGGAATCCGACCGCCCCCACTGGGCTTCGACTCGTCTACTGGTCGCCCGAGTGCTTCGCCCGCCGTCGGGACCCGTTCCCCGACCCGCCCCCGCTGCCCGAGGGGGCAAGTCGCCAAGATCCGCGCTCAGCACTCTCCCCTCGAAGGATGAATAGGGTGAGCCGTCGAGGCTGCAACACCCGTTCGCAGCGGTCGTCAAATCACCCTTCTGAGCGCTATTTCCGGTGTCGTATACCCGGAGGGAGGTCCGGCCAGGGGTACACCGAACTCTTTATGCCATGAGGGCTCGGAGGCGTCGATGCGGCCCCTCCGACCGCTCATCCTCATCGTCGGGATATTGATCGTCGCGGCGGGAGTTATCCTCGCCGTGGTGCCCCTGGTCCCCGACACCTCGAAGAGCGTCTCCGCCAACTCCCCGGCGACTTTCCACCTGGGCTTCCGAGTTCCGGTGCTACCGAGCGAGCCGGTCGCGGCGAGTTGGACGTCTAGCGCATCCGTGACCATAGTCCTCCGGACCTGCGCTTCCATCAACTCCTCCGCGACGACGATCTGGGGGCAGTGTACTGGCGGTTCGAACGTCACCATGACAGGTACGAGCGGGTCCACCACCACGAGTATTCCCCCTGGGGGGTATCTGTGGGTCGCCTTGGTCGGCCCGGCCGCTCCCGGGGCCAACCACACCGCTTCACTCGCACTATCGACGAGTAGCCCGAGCGGCGCGCTCGGCCTCTGGGCCTTCGGCGGGCTCCTGGTGGCACTCGGCGCTCTCTTCCTCTACCGAAAGAGAAAGCGGATCCGCGCCGCAGAGGCGTCCCGCCTCGCCGCCCTATCTACCCCCCTGGGAGCCCCGCCGCCGATCGACCCGCCCGGGTCCTCCCCGGCCGACGAGTCGACTTCGAGCGGGCCCCGAAGTTAACTCGATCGGCGCCAGCGGCGGTGGCGGCCGGCGAGCGGATCGTCGGAGCGACCTTCGCCGATCCCCCTCGTTACGACCGCCCGGCGTCCACAGGGATATATACGTGCCCATACGTATTCCGGCACATGGTGCGAATCCGGCCGAGCGATGAGACTCGGCCGGGGGTCACCCCCCTGATGGAGTCGCGCGCATGGTGACTCCTTCTCGAGGCGAATACCGACCCGTCGACCCGGCGCTGAACTCGCAGTTCCTGACTCCCAATTGGAACCCTTCGGATACTTCGACGCGTGACTCTGCGCCGGGGGCCGGGCGGATCCCATGGCCGTCCCACCGAGGTCCGGGGGGACTGCAAGGGTTCGGGCTTTCGTCCCGGGAAGCCCGCGTGTATCTGGCCCTCATAACGCTCGGACCTTCCGGGGCCCGTCGGGCGACCGAGGGCTCGGGTCTCCACCGAGCCACCGCGTACCGCGTACTTTCCCGACTCGTGGCCCGCGGGCTGGTGACGTCCGACCGACGTTGGCCCCGGGAGTACCACCCGCTGCCGCTGCGGGTGTTGGTCGAGCGGAACGTCGCATTCCTGCGAGATGAGATCGAGCTGCGGCACTGGCTTCTCCGCGCCTTCGCCTCAACTCCCGAGCCGACCAACGGCGGTCACCTCGTCGGGCGCCCGGACCCCGGTCGGAACCCGCCTTCCGGCGCCCCCGAGCGTGGGACGGAGGTTCCGATCGGGATGACGACGATCGGCTCGGCGACGGACTCGCCGCTGATCCGATATCTCCAAGGCGCCCGCCGCGAGGTGAACGCCCTCATCCGTCCCCTGATGATCCCCGCGGGACTTCGGGCGAAGGTCGGTGCATCCCTCGCCCGTGCTTCGGCCCGAGGGCTCCACGTCCGGGTCGTACTCGATTACTTCGCCGCGGACCTTCGATTTGCGGCGCAACTTCACCGCGAGCGGACGACCCGCGGGCCCAATCTCGAAGTGCGGCATTTCACGCCCCTCGGCGGGCACGTCTACGTGGTCGACGGTCAGGCGGCGCTGCGGTTTCCCACGCTTTCCGGTTCCTCGAGGGACCCGGATTTCGGATTCCTTTCGGCCGACCCGGATTTCGTTAGGTCCCAGGCCGCGCGGTTCGATGCGGTATGGGACGATGCGGTCGCGCGAAAGGGAAGTCGACCCCCGACGGCACCCGGCGCGCCGGCGACCGCGGGATACTCGCCCGTGCCGTCCCGCACCGGGCCCCCGACCGTCGGTGAGGTCCGCTCGGTGCCGTTCAACGGCATGGCCGGTCGAGTGGGGTCTCGGTAGTTCCGTCGCTCGGAGATCCGACACCTCCGGTCGATATTGCCAGTTCGGAACGAGCCGGCGCGACTGATTGGAGCGAACTGACGATTCTGAGTTGAGGCGGCGGACTCTCGCTCTCTCATCGCCGTCCCGGGCGGTCGTAGACCATTCGGTTTCTCACCCCCGATGGGGGACTGATACGCTTGCGACGAGCCCGAATGGAGGCGAACGATTAAGAGGGGTCGCGCATCCGCGTTGATTATGTGGAACAGCCGGGGGGTTGGCTCCCCGAGTGCGACTCGAGTTTCCGTAGCGGCCGCGATCGGGATCGTCGTCCTGTTCCTCCTGAGCTCCCTTTCCACTGCCGGCGCCGCCGGAACCCCGGCCGGCGCTAGCACTACGAACGATTCGGCGAACCTGGTCGCCGCGGCCGAGGCCTCCCTAGGCGCGGGGGACGGACCGGCGGGCGGCTCACCGGCCCAGTGCGCCTCCGTCTCCGGCGCGAGCGCCACCTGCACCCCGTCGAGTCCACTCCCTCCGGGCTCTCCTACTGCTGCCAATACGACCGGCGGGGAATGGGTACCGGTCAACTACTCCCGGGCCTACACGTCGCTCGCCTACGACGGGCGGGATGCCTACGTCGTCGCTTTCGGCGGGATGGACGCGGCAGGGCACGCTCTCGGGGACACTTGGAAATATGCCGAAGGGGGCTGGACGCTGCTCCTGACGTCGACCGCGCCGTCCCCTCGATGGGGGGCGGCGATGGACTACGACGACTCGTCGTCCAGCATCATTCTCTTCGGGGGGACCAACGGCACCGCGGTCTTCAACGACACGTGGGCGTATTCGGGAGGAATTTGGACCAACGTAACGACCAGTCACGATCCCAGCCCACGGGCATTCGCAGGGATGACCTACGACGCCAACACTTCCGACGGCTACTCGATGATGTTCGGTGGCGCGGACGGTGCGACCCTTTCGCTCAACCAGACGTGGGAGTATCATGCGGGCGCTTGGTCGATCCTTACCTCGTCCGGACCACCGGCCCTCAAGGGAAGCAGCCTCGCTTTCGATAACCACATTGGCTACGCCGTGCTCTACGGCGGAGTTCTGAGCGGCGGGACCTACTCTTCGGCGACCTGGGAGTACCGGGGCGGAGTATGGAGACTCGGACCGACCGGTCCGCCCAAGCTCGCTTTTGCCGGCATGGCCTTCGACCGCGCCCCCAACGTGAAGGCGCTGGTGCTGTTCGGAGGGACCAACGGAGTTACGACCCTCGACGGCACGTGGGAACTGATCAATGAAACCTGGACTCCAGAGTCGTCCGGCACCCTACCGGCCCGCGCCGGCGTCGCCCTCACTTTCGACGGCTTGCACCCCGACTTCTACATCGTGCTCTGGGGCGGCCTGACCAGCGCGTCCCCGTCCACCGCGCAGAGCGACACCTGGAACTATACCGGCCCCGTGACGGGATGGAACGAGGTGACCCCCGGCGGGCACCCGCCGGCCCTCACGGGAGCCTCCTTGGTCAATCTGCCCAACCAGAATGAGGTCGTCTTGTTCGGGGGGTTGGGAGCGCTCGGGTATTCGGACGCGACCTACATCTTCCAGGGCGGCTCGTGGACGCTCGACAGCGCCGCCGCCACGGCACCGTCCGCTCGAGCCTACTCCGCGTCGACCTACGATGCTGCTCTCGGAGCGGTCATCCTCTTCGGCGGCGTGAATACCCATGGAACCTACCTCAACGACACCTGGGAATTCACCGGAGGTGTGACCGGAACCTGGACCAACCTGACCTCGAGCCTCACCGGCCCGACGCCGTCCGCTCGTGACTACTCAGGGATCGCTTACGAGGCGGCTCCTAACAACGAGGTCGTCCTTTTCGGCGGGACCAACGGACCGGACTTTTTCAACGACACTTGGACGTTCTCCGGCACCGCGTGGGCGAATGTGACCCCCATTCGCTCACCGAATCAGCGGGCTGACCCGATGATGACCTTCGACGGCGTGGACGGGTACGTGCTCCTGTTCGGCGGCTACAACAACTCTCCGATGGTCTTCGGCGACACTTGGGTCTTCCACCCGACGACCCTCACATGGAGCGAGTTGACGCCGGCCACCCCCCCTTCCGCACGCCTTGGGTCGCGCGCGGCGTACGATCCGTTCAACGGATACGTCGTCATGGCCGCTGGAGCATCGACCTTCACGACTTCGCTCAACGACACGAACGGATTCATCGGGGGCACTTGGACGCCCTTCTCCCCACCCCTTTCCCCGCCGGCTCGATACGACGCCGCGCTCTCGTATGATAGGGGCGACAAGTACATCGTTCAGTTCGGCGGCTACAACTACACCACGATGTCGGCGCAATCCGACACGTGGCTTTGGGTCGCTTTCAGCGCAGAAGCGACGGCTGCTCCGAACCCCACGGACGTCGGGGTCCCCGTTGACTTCGGGGTCTCCGCGGTCGCAGGAATCGGTCACTACACCTACAACTGGTCGTACGGCGACGGCTCGAGTTCGGGTCCGATCACGGTGCCTCCGGTCCACACCTACTTGACCGCGGGGACGTACAACGCCTCGGTCACCGTCACCGACCAGCGGACCCCGACGCCCGATCAAACGACAGCGAACGTGACGGTCATCGTGAACCCCATGCTCACCGTCGTCGCGTCCGCGACCCCGGACGCTGGGGCCCCGGGAACCGTCATCGAATTCAACGCGACGATTAGCGGCGGCACCCGGCCGCTGACCGAGATGTGGGTCTTCGGTGACCACACGGCAGCCGTGTCAGGGCAGAACGTGACCCATGCCTACTCCGCCACGGGGACGTACAACGCGACGATCTTCGTGAACGAGACGAGTGGTGCCCTGGTCGCCGTGAACGAAACAGTCACGGTCCGCATCGCGACCCTCGCCGCGCAGGTTTGCGCTAGGAACTCCCCAATGGTGTCCGCGTGTACCACCTCCACCACGACCGATGTCGGCGTGCCGGTGATCTTCAACTCTACGCACTATGGCGGAGTCGCGCCGTACACGGTCAAGTGGCTATTCGGCGACGGCGGGAGCTCTACGCTCAACAATACGACCTACGCCTACGCCACCACGGGCACCTACGCGGTCGACTTCTGGATCAACGACAGTGCCTCGAACCACTTTTTCGCTACGCTCACGGTGACGGTGGTACCGCTCCCGACCGCCTCGGTGCAGGTCGCACCGAACCCCACGGACACGGGGGTGACGGTGGTCTTCAACAGCACGGTACTTCACGGGACCCCCGCGTTCACCTACCTGTGGACGTTCGGTGACGGCGGCACCGCCACGACCGCCAACGCGACCCACGCGTACACGACCGCCGGGACGTTCTCGGTGTCCTTCGTCGTGACGGATGCCGTGGGAGAAATGGCCTCAGGAACTTCGTCGGTCACGGTGGTCGCCGGTCCGAGCGTCTCGGCATCCGCCACCCCCTCACCGAGCGAGGTGGGCGTGTCGGTCGCCTTCACTGCGTCGGTCACCGGAGGATCCTCGCCCGTCTCGGTCGCCTGGGTCTTTGGTGACGGAAGCCACGGCACGGGCGCGACCGCCTCCCACACTTACGCCGCGAGCGGAACCTTCACCGCGACCGCCTGGGCGAACGACAGCGCCGGTCTCAGCGCCCACGATACCGTCACGGTGACGGTGAATGCGGCGATCAGCTCCACCGCGACCGCCTCTCCTTCGACTGCGGACGTCGGCGTCCCTGTCACGTTCACGGGTGCGTCGACCGGTGGCGTCGGCGCGGTCAGCTACGCCTGGTCGTTCGGTGACGGGACCGCCGGGACGGGGGCCAGCCCGACGCACGCCTATGTCGCCCCCGGAACCTACAAGGCAACCCTCTGGGCGAACGACTCGCTCGCAGCCTCCGGAACCTCGTCGACCATCGTCACGGTTGTCGGCGACCCCGCGATCTCTGGGTTCTCGGTTAGTTCCTCAAGCGTGAGTTCGGGAGGATCGGTCACGTTCTCCGCCACGGTCAGCGGGGGAACAGCCCCGTACTCCTACGCGTACACGGGACTGCCCGCGGGCTGCGCGTCCACGAACGCGGCCTCCCTGACCTGCAGCCCCTCGGCCACAGGTTCCTACACCGTGCACCTCGAGGTGACGGACGCTCAGGGGAAGACCGCGAACTCAACTGTCTCACTGGATGTCACCTCGTCCACGAGCTCGACGTTCCTCGGGCTGCCGGCGCTGTACGGGTATCTGCTCCTCGCGCTGATCGTTGTGATCATCGCCGCGCTGGTCATCTGGCTCGTTGTCCGGCGAGGAAAGGCACAGTCTACCGAGGCGCCTCCTCCCTCGGGCGCCGAAGCGTCGACCGCTCCCGGGACCCAACCCAAGGAGCCCGAAGCCGAGGAAACGGGCGACTCCACTCCGACCACCGACGAAAGCGAGAAATAGCGGATTTCCCGAGGACCCGGCCGAGACCGAGGGTGAGGCTTATGCCAAGTCCCGGGGTCTGGGCCGGCCGCTAAGGCCATGCCGTCGCACCTACCGCAGCGCGATCACGGGGCGTCACGACGGGGCCGACTGGGGGCCCTTTCGGTCGTGCTGCTGCTGCTCGCACTCGCCCTGCTGGGCACCACCCTGACCGGTATCGGGTCCGCGAACGCGGCGCCGCCGACATCTTCGCTTGCGCGTCCTGTGATGGGGGCCCAGCCACCTCCCGGAGAATACTGGGTGAACTTCACTGAGACCGGGCTCCCGGGGGGCACCTCCTGGGGGGTAACCTACTGCGGCACGGACTCTGGACCGATGACCGGCGAGATCACGTTCTTCGGGTCACCTCCGGGGTGTACGTACACCGTGGATTCGGTCACCGGCTATAGCGCCAGTCCCAATTCTGGTACGGTGACCGTACCGGGGCCTGGGAACGGCAACCAAACCATCCCAATCACGTTCACGCCGATATCCTACCAACTCCAATTTTCAGAAAGCGGTCTGCCTTTCGGAACCACATGGTGGGCCAATCTGACCTCCCCAACCGCCGAGACCATGTCCGCCGTCGCGCCGGGGGATGTGGATTACTCGCTTCCTGACGGAACCTACCACTATACGATCGCTTCCGACGACCCGGCATACTCGACGTCCCAGACCCCGGGTTCTACGACGATCTTCGGTGGACCCGATCCAGTATCGATCACTTTCACAATCTCGGAGTTTTCGGAGACATTCAATGAACAGAATTTGCCTGGCGGCACCAAATGGGCGGTCACCGTCTCTGGCGAGTCACCCGTCGATTCGACCACGACCTCCCTCGTGGTTACGGGCTTGGTCGACGGGTCGTACACCTACACGGTGCAATCGTTCAACACGTCCTGGTACAATGATGGCGGTGGCTTCACAATCTCCGGTGGAGACGGTTCACAAAACGTCGTCTTCGAGGAGAAAGCGTATACTGTGGAATTCTCGGAATCAGGTCTTATCCCGTCCACTGAATGGAGTGTCACCTTCGACGGGATGAACCTCCCCTCCACCTCCGCGACGATTGCGTTCGATAACATTCCGAACGGCACGTATGGATTCGCGGTCGGTCAGATCTCGGGATACTACGATACCCCGTCGTCCGGTTCGATTACCGTCCACGGGGGAGATGTTATCCAACCGGTCACGTTTTCGCGGGCGGTCTATAACGTAACGTTCAACGAGAGCGGCCTGACCGGTTCCACGAAATGGTGGGTCAACCTCACCTCCGGCCCGACCGGAGTCACCTCGCATCCGGGCAACTCGGGGCTTGGCACTACGATCATCCTCTCCCTACCCAACGGAACCTACACTTACACGGTTCAGAGCGACGATAAGCGCTGGGAACCCACGACGGCATCGGGCGGTTTCACCGTCAACGGGGCGGCGCTGGTGTTCCCGGTCACCTTCACCGAATTGGTTTATGCGGTCACCTTCACGGCTGCCGCGCTCCCCCCCGGGCTGCAGTGGTGGGTTAACATCACTGCCGGCGGGCTCACCAACAACACCACGGGCTCCACGATCACATATCAGTTGGCGAACGGGTCGTATGAGTACCACGCTTCGTCGGCGCTCCGGGAGTGGGCGGCGCCGTCGGGACTCGCCAACGTCACCGGTGGCCCCCTGGGGGTCACGGTGACCTTCACCGACCATCTGTACCCTGTCACGTTCAACGAAACCGGACTCTCTCCCGGGACGGCCTGGTCCATCAACGTCTCGGGTACGGTGAACACTACGACCGGAGCGGCGATGACGTTCAATGAACCGAACGGTACAGCATCCTGGGTCGTCAGCTACCTTGCCGGCTACACGACCCGCGACACATACGGCAATGTTACCGTTCGAGGCATCCCGCTGTACGTCACGATCACCTTCAAGGGAGTTGCCTTCCCGGTCAAATTCACCGAAACGGGCATCGTCGAGACGGGTACCCCAATCGTTTGGTGGGTGAACGTAACCTACCAGAACCTCACGCTCTATGCGGCGTACGAGTTCTCGGCGACCGCGGGATTCGCTTACCTCTCCAACGGGACCTGGGTCTACACCGTGCAAACCGACGATAAGGCGCTCGCTCCGACGATTCCCACGGACACGATCGTCGTCGATGGGGCGGAGCTCAACATCACGGTCACTTTCCTGGCGTCGACCTATCCTGTGGAGTTCGTGGAGACCGGACTGCCGTCCGGAGCCCTGTGGAGTGTGACGGTCATGTCGACCGCAATCGGCGCCACTCCGATATCGCTGGATTCGACGTCCACCTTCCTCACATTCAATCTTCAGAACGGGACCTACCAGTATCGCGTGCCGCCGAATGGCATCTATTTCCCCACGCCGGGGAACGGTTCCGTCCTCGTGAACGGAGGAGGAGCGATGCTCTCGATCGCCTTCGTTCGTGCCGAGTTCACGGTGACGTTCTACGAGACCGGCCTCGCGAGCGGGACTCTCTGGTCGGTCACGCTGGACGGAATCACGGAAACCTCGACGAACTCCACGGTCGTCTTCTCGGTGGTCAACGGCACGTTCCCGTTCGAGGTCAGCTCGACCGCTGGCCCGACCCCGAATCCCTCTTCCGGGTGGGTCTATATCTCGGGCGCTAGTAGCTCGATGACAGTCACGTTCGGCGCTACGGGCCAATCAGGGCTCGGACTTTCGGAGCTTCAGCTGGCCATCCTTGCGGGACTGATCGTCGCCGCGGCAATCCTGCTCGTCGCCGTGGTACTTTCCCGACGGTCGCGCCGACCCCCGCCCACCGAGTTCACTCCCCCGGCGGGGGCCACCAGCGAAGGCACCCCTGCGGAAGCGACGTCCCCCGCGGATCCCGCTTCGGCGTCGGACGCGGCTCCCTGAAACGGAGCCGCACGCGTTCTCCGCCCCTTGGGCACGAGCGGACCCCGGACGGACCCAGGCGCCTGCCAATCGAACGGACCGCCGTGGGAGTTCAAGATGGCGGCTTGCCCAAGAGCCCCGCGGTCTGAAGGTACCCGAGGATCTTTCCGGTACAGTCCGAGACCGAGGCGCTCGACGTATCGACGACCAGTTCCGGGTTGAGGGGTTCTTCGAAGGGGTCGTCGACCCCGGTCATCTTCTTCACCGAGCCTTCCCGGCTGCTCTTGTAGATCCCCTTCGGGTCTCGCTGACGGCAGATCTCGAGTGGGCACTTGAGCCACACCTCGACAAAGCGGGCCGCGACCTCGGAGCGTGCGGCCTGGCGAGAGGTTTCGTAGGGAGTGATCATCGCGACGATCACGGCGACCCCGTTCCGGGCCAGCATCCGGGCAACGTAGCTGACGCGGCGGGCGTGGAACTCCCGGTCGCGTCTCGAGAACCCGAGCTCGGGAGAGAACATGTGTCGGACCTCGTCCCCGTCGAGGATCTCGGTCCGCCATCCGAGGGAGCTCAGCCGGCCGCGCACTTCGCGCGACAGGGTCGATTTCCCGGATCCGGAAAGGCCCTCGATCCAGATGACAAAGCCATCCCGATTCCCCGAGAGGTCCGCCGGCATCGGTCCCCGACCCTGCATGCGAGCCCAAAAACGTTTCCCCGGCGCGGTCCCAGCGGCGGACGACCGACGCGACGTTGTATCACCGCGCATTCGACAACGGGAATAGGCGAAGACTCCGGCCGCTGCTGCTTTTTTTCTCGCCGGTGGAAGGGCTTATCTGGCGACCCTAAGTGCCGCGCCGCTATGTTCCCCAGGTCGAACAAGTTTGACCTCGCGGACGCCGGCCGCTGCTCGAACGTCGCTGGCACGTCCGGCGGGGGTCTCCCGTGAGCGCCGCACCGACCGCGACCCCGACTACTCCGCCCGTCCCGCCCCGGCCCATCGTTAGACCCCCCTCCCGCCGCGGTTGGGCGGTGACCGCCGTGGTCGTCGTCATCGTTGTAGTGGTCGGGGTCGCCGTAGGGTACGAGGAGCACTGGCTCGGGGGCAGTTCAAGCACCAAGGCCGGAACGTGCTCGACCGGGGTCACCCTTCTCGGCAATGGCGCCCAATTCGTGAACCCGCTCGTCCAGCAGTGGGCCAGCTCCTACCAGGCTGCCACTTCGAACCTCGTGAACTACGTGGACGCCGGTTCGGGGACCGGCATCACGGACTTCTCCGAGCATCCGCCACTCATCGACTTTGCCATCACCGACGACCCGCTCTCTTCGTCGGAGGTCTCCGGGCTCCCGTCGACCGCCCTGACCCTCCCCGTGAGCGCCGGCGCGCTCGCGATCATCTACAACCTGCCCGGAGTCAGCGGTCATCTCAACCTCACGGGACCGATCCTCGCCGACATCTACAGCGGGACAATCACGAACTGGGACGACTCCACAATCCAGGCCGACAATCCGGGAGTGAGCCTGCCGAGCGCGACGATCGTGACGATCCACCGTTCCGATGCGGCCGGGACGACCTTCGTATTGACCAACCTCCTATCGGACGACAGCTCCGCATGGGCGGCGGGACCTGGGGAAGGTATTTCGATCAGTTGGCCCTCAGCGCCCGACCAACTCGCGGAGAAGGGAAACGCCCTCGTCCTCTCCACGGTACAATCTACGGCCGACTCGATCGGCTACAGCGACCTGACGGACGTCCTGACCGCGTCGACCGCCACTCAGTACGCCGCGATCCAGAACCCGGCGGGCAATTTCATCGTGCCCACGCTCGCCGACTCCGCGTCGGCCATCGCGGACAAAGCCACGTCGACCACGTTCCCCGCCTCGGGCGGAAACTGGTACAGCATCAGCATGGTCAACGCACAGGGAGTGGGCGATTACCCTCTCGCCACGTTCGCCTACCTGTTCGTCTACCAGAACGTGAGTGCGGGGTACGAACCGACGTTGACTAAGGCCCAGGTGCTCGTCCAATGGCTCGATTGGGTGGTGACGACGGGCCAGACCTACTCGAATGCACCCAATCTGTACTACGTCGCGCTGCCGGCCGCGGTGGTCGCGGTCGACCAGGCCGGTATTCAAACGATGACCTTTAATGGAGCGACCATCCCCGCATGTACCTGAGGGGGGGCCGGCCGTTCCCGACGAGGCAAACGGGACAACCCCGACCAACACCGGCTCCGCGGGCCGGGTGCGCTTGCTTCGGCGCCTCGGAAGTGTCTTCCACGCAGGCGCGGCCGCCACCGCCGCGGGGGTACTGCTCCTCGTAGTGGCCATCGCGCTCGTCCTCGCCTCGGGAGGGTGGGCGTCGATCACCCGGTTTGGCCCATCGTTCCTGACCGGCTCCGTCTGGGACGGGGTCCACAACATCTACGGCGCAGGCCCGGCGATCGTGGGCACACTGCTGACCAGCGCCTTCGCGCTCGTGATCGCGGTCCCGATTGCGCTGGGGGTCGCCCTGTTCCTCTCGGAGATCGCGCCGCGATGGCTGCGACGGCCTCTCGCGTACGTGGTGGACCTTTGCGCGGCCATCCCGTCGGTCGTGTACGGGTTTTGGGCGTTCATCGTCCTCGTGCCGTTCATGCGCTCCGTGGTCGAGCCGGGACTCTCGGGGCTCACCGGGGGCGCCTATCCGTTCTCTCGCCACCCGCTCGGGCAGGACATCTTCACGGCCACGATCGTGCTCGCGGTCATGATCATCCCCACGATCGCCGCGGTCTCGCGCGAATCGCTCATGGCGGTATCGCGGATCCAACGCGAATCCGCCCTCAGTCTCGGCGCCACCCGTTGGGAGGCGACCCGGATGGCGGTGCTCGGTCCCGCTCGATCAGGGATCTTTGGGGGGATCATCCTCGGATTGGGCCGCGCCCTCGGCGAGACGATCGCGGTCACGATGGTCATTGGCAACATCTACATCCTTCCCGGCACCCTGTTCTCCCCCGGCTCGACTCTCGCCAGCTGGATCGCCGGGAGCTTCGGGGAGGTGGGCCCCGGCCTACAGATGAGCGCGCTATTGGAGCTCGGCCTCATTCTCCTCGCGATCACCGTCGCGGTGAACGCCGTCGCCCGCCTCATCCTCTGGCGAACGGCGGACCGTAGCGCCCACGGCGACGACACGGTCGCGCGGGTTCGCTCCCCCAGCGTCTGGCACCGGCTCGTCTCTCGTGGTTCGAGCTCGGACCGCCCCGCAAGCCTCCCAGGCACGGGGACCCCCCTACCCGTTCCATCCTCCGGCCTTCCGTCACGCGCCGCACCGACCCCGGTCGAATTCCAGCGGCGACTTCGCCGCCGCCACGCGTTCCAGTGGGGGATGGTGATCCTCGCGGCGGGCTGCGTCGTGCTGGCGCTGATCCCGCTGGCGGGCGTCCTGACCACGGCGGTTCACCTGGGCGGGCAAGCCGTGATCCGGCCCTCCTTCTACACGTCCGAACCACCGCTCGGCTGCAATCCGGTGGGCGGCCAGACCTGCTCCCTCGGAGGGATCGGACCCGCGATCCAAGGCACGCTGATCATGCTGGGGCTCGGGGCGCTCATCGCCGTCCCCGTCGGACTCATGGCTGGAATCTATCTCTCCGAATACGGCCGGAACCGATTCGCGCGGGCCGTAAGCTTCCTGACGGACGTGATGACCGGGGTCCCGACTATCCTTATCGGAGTTTTCGTTTTTGTGGTGTTCCTCTACGCGGACCACGATTCGGCCCTGAGCGCCCTCTCGGGAGGCGTCGCTCTCGGTGTGTTGATGATCCCCATCGTGACCCGGGCGACCGAGGAGGCGCTCCGGACCGTCCCCCAGGCGGTCCGCGAGGCCGGTCTCGCCTTGGGATTCCCCCGGCACCGTGTGACCCTCCGGGTCGTGCTGGGGTGCGCCCGGAGCGCCCTCATCACGGGAATCCTCCTGGCCGCCTCCCGAGCGGCCGGGGACACCGCGGCGTTGATCGTGACGGCCGGGGGCAGCAACTACTGGTTCACCAACCTGAACAGCCAGACCGCCGCACTGACGCCGTTCATCTACGGGAACTTCTCCTCGGCGTACTCGAACCTCGAAACCGACGCGTGGGGAGCGACCCTCGTCCTGTTGCTCATTATGCTCGTCGTGAGCCTTGGGGCGCGACTGGCTGTCCGGGGGCCCATCGACTCCCCCGCCGGAGAGTGATCCGATGGCGGTGAAGATACGGACCCAGGAACTGAACGCGTGGTACGGCCGGCGCCAGGCGCTCTACGACATCAGCCTCGAGATCCCCGAGAATCAGGTCACGGCGATCATCGGGCCGTCCGGGTGCGGGAAGTCCACGTTCCTACGGTGCCTGAATCGACTCCACGAGGAGACCCCGCGCGCTCGCGTGGCCGGGGGGATCTTCCTGGACGGTGAGGACCTCCGGTCCCAGAACGTCGTCGCGGTGAGGTTCCGGGTGGGCATGGTATTCCAAAAGCCGAGCCCGTTCCCGAACATGTCGATCTACGACAACGTGGCGGCGGGCTTGCGGCTCCTCGGAGTTCGGCACCGCGCCGACCTCGATGCCGGGGTGGTCGAGGCGCTCCAGCTGGTCGGACTCTGGGATGACGTGGAGTCGAATCCCCACGCCCCCGGGACGAGCCTTTCCGGCGGCCAACAGCAGCGACTCTGTATCGCGCGCGCGCTCGCGGTCCAGCCCGAGGTGTTGCTGATGGACGAACCGTGTTCCGCGCTCGATCCGATAGCGACCAACAAGATCGAGGGGTTGATCCGAGACCTGAAGGCGCGGTTCACCGTCGTCATCGTGACCCATAACCTGTCGCAGGCGGTCCGGGTCTCGGACTCCACGGCGTTTTTCTACCTCGGTAAGCTCGTGGAGTACGGCACGACCTCACAGATCTTCCAGTCCCCGCGCGAGAAGCTCACCGAGAACTACGTCACGGGTCGATTCGGGTGACCTCGCTCGACGGACCGCGAGCCGGCCGCTTGACGCCCCGCTCCCGAACAACACGATGGTACGAGGCCGCCTGTCCTCGCCGTTCCGGGCCCTGCGCGGTCCGGGTACGACGGAAAATTGGCGACTTCCGGTCGGGTCATCTCCCTAAATATATAATCAACATATTCATATGAATATGTCGTCGAAGAACGTCGCCATTCAGAGGGCGGTGTACGACGCGCTGGCACGAGAGAAACGGCGAGGGGAAAGCTTCACCGACTTGTTCGGCCGCATGCTCGATCAACGGGGCACTGCCGAGGAGATTCGAGGCGCCTGGGGCCGCGACGGAATGACCGAAGATCTCCGGCGACTGAACCGCCTGCGTCGAGGGGGCGGGAGGCGAACCGGATGAAGGGACTCGACACCCCGGTTCTGCTCGCGATCCTTCATGATTCGCCCCCGGCCAAGGAACTTCTCAAGGGTCTCCGAGGCGAGGAGCTCGCGACGACGGAGATCAATATATTCGAACTGGGGGTCCTCGCCGCGGCCGCCCCGCGACGTCTCCGGGGCGGCCGGGAAGCCACCCTCTCCCGGCTTCGCCGCCGCTTGACCGTCCTGGCAATCGGGCCCGAGTCTGTGCGGGAGGCGGCGCGTTGCGCCAAGGGGAATAGCCGCGCCGACTACCAATCCCTCGTTTGGGGAACCTTGGCCGGAGCGGGCTGTGACGAGTGGATTACCACCCGAGCCTTCGCGCCTGCGAAAGGCGTCGTCCCGTTCAAGCTCAGACTAATCTAGTGTATGACTACTAATGAAGCTATTAATCGTGTTTTAAATGTCTTAGAAATCATATATAAGATAATGTCGACCACCTCTCTTCTCGAGAGCGTCGGGAAGGCCACCCGGAGCCATCTTCGCGATCGACCCGCCCTCCCACACCCTCTTGGCTCGCTATACAGGAGTTTTACTTAGTAGAGAATTAGTAATGCTAGACATGTTACATAGTGTCCTAGGCACTCGATTTGGCGTCCAACCGACTATCGCGGCCGCTCAGCGCGTGGCAAGTCTCTGACGGAGCGGCGTATAACTCCAGTTATGCGACACTCTGCGATGGCCCACTGCTCCTCGGCGCCGATCTGGGCGCCGGGCTCTGTGGGATCCTCTGCGGCAGCCTCCTCCGGCCTTTCGGTCCAAGCGGAGCCTCTCAGGCCGACCCAGGACAAACTGGCCACTGCGGCCCCGCTCGCCCCGTGGGGCCGCCTCGACTAGGACGCCGCGGTCTGGGGCCGAATCGGGGCGTCAAAGAATACCGTAGGAATGCTTTCTACGTAATTCTGATTTTCACGTATCCCTTCGAGCCGACGCCATTACCAAGTCGCCTCTCCGCCCCCTTCCATGCCCGGACGCGAATAGGATCAGGGGCCCCCTGTCTCGCCCGGGCCAGGATCCTGCCCAAGCGCTGGGAAGGCGAACGAGTGCTTGATCAACAGCTACTCATATGCATACTCATATACACATCCGGATCGACGGCCGGACCAGACCCGTCCACGAGCTCCAAATCTCCCTCAACTCGAGGGCTGACCTACTTCGACGCGGCCACGCTCCTAAGCTTAGAATATGTTCCCGCGAGCACGGTGGGCCGAGGTCACGGCGCACTCGACTGCAGACCACGAGCTCCGGCTGTGTGCCTGTCGCAGAAATGCGAAACTCAGTCCGGGCCAGCCCTGGACGTCAAAATGAAGTGCTGGCAGGAAACGCACCAGGGGCTGAGCAGGTATGGGGGGGCTTGTCGTGCCACCGCCAGAACGGACCCTGGAGCTCGGCATGCCGCGC
>JBARNH010000011.1:0-42540 GCA_049802875.1 Thermoplasmata archaeon
TCAGGGTCCCCGCCGGGTCTGAGACGAGGTCCTCGTAGCGAACCCGGAGGTACCGGTTCCGTGGTCGACCGCACAGCATCGTCGATAGGAGGTTCACGAGCACCCACCGGATCGACATGCCCCACGCGTTGCGGACGACCTCGTGAAACTGCCCTCCCTGGGCCCGTGTGAGTCGAGAGTACATGACGGCGCGGCCGTCGCGTACGAGGTGGAGGAAGTACGGTTCGAGCCCGAAAGGGCGCTGCAATTTGCGCACGAGGCCACGAACCGGGTGTTTGCTGAGGTCGACGATCGTCGGTACTCCCGCCGTCTCTGCGATCACGCGTTGGAAGTCGGCCGATCGTCCGGCGTGGGTCCGTAAGGGCTCCAATCCGAACTTTGCCGACACGGCGGTTCTAGGAAGGGACGGGTAGTGCTCGTACCGATGTTGGCCGACCGCGAGCGCCTCCAGGTCGACTCGCCCGCTGCACCGCGCGAGCACTGAGGACCAAAACTCACACTCCGTCGCAGGGCGTCCGCACGAACACGGCCGGGACGGGTCCCGGAATCTGGCGGGAAGCGCCTGAAGTTCTCCGGTCGTCACAATCTGTGGGTGCGTTCCGAGGAGGATTCCAAGGATTGTTGAACCGGACCGGTACGATCCGAGCACGTAGACGAGCTTCAAACTGTCCCGGGGACCGCCGGTTCCCGCCGCCGCGGGATGGGTCGCGTTTTTGGCCTCGTCGGGGAGGGTCTTGACTCGCATCTCAGGTACGGACCCTTCCACGAGCCTTGTGTCTCGTATTTGACGGTGCCGGTCATCAGAGAACATTGTCACCCCCGCGCGAGGCAGGGCGACAGGTCGGCTTCCCCGCTGGGACCCACGTGGATCAATCTCCATTGTCTCACGGCGCAACTCCCGTTCAGACGATGCTACATTTGATAGCCCATGTTCCAGTCGCAGGCCAGATGTCGGCGAGCCGCTCAATTCTCTGGAACGGAGCTGAGAACCGGCCGCACGTTCCCCGTCGGTACTCCGGCCGTCGGGTGGAAAGCCCACCCGGCCCGCTCGAACGGTGGTCTAATGGGGGTCGACGAGTGAGGCTGGGTGCGGGCGACTACCAGGAGGCTCTTCCGTGATTCCATCAGGGGCTCAGCAGGGGGTCCTGCCGCCAGCGGTAGCCCCGGCCACCGGGAGAACTTCCCAGCAACTGTCGAGTGCCCAGCCTACCACCGGCCCTCGACGACTCAAACTGGTCTACATCGTGGGGGAGGTTCGGTCCGGTTCCACGCTCCACGGCATCCTACTCGGGGCACATCCGGGAGTCCGCACCACGGGCGAACTGTGCGGCCTCCCCGCCCGTTTCCATGAGACGGACCGAGGCTGTTCGTGCCTCAAGACCGCCCATGAGTGCGAGTTCTGGTCGGCCGTCGAAGCGCGGTGCCAAGGTCGGGTTGATCTGGCGCGACTGGAGCGCGACCAAGACCGTTACGAGTCGTATCGATCCCTCCCGAAGACGCTGCTCCAGGCTGCCTTCGGGTCCCCAGCGCTTCGCGACCACGTGCGAAGGGCCGCCGAGTTCTTTCGAGTGATCGCGGAGGTGGGGGGGGCCGAGGTTGTGATTGACCTCAGCAAGCGACCGGTCCGCGGTTACGTCTACTCCCTCTGTCGGGAGGCCGGATTGGACGTCTACTTCCTTCACGTCGTCCGCGACAGCCGCGCGGTGGTCTACTCCCGGATGTCGAAGCCGGGTACTTCGAAGTTCGAGGACGCGTTCCTCCGACGTACCCCGTGGAACCTCGGACCCCGTTGGGCGATCACCAACCTGCTGTCCTCGATACTCTGTTCGCGCCCCCGCGACCGATACTTGCGCGTTCGCTACGAGGATCTCGTGGCCGACCCCGCGCGCGCCCTTGCGAAGATCGGAGCTTTTCTCCAGGTCGACTTCTCGGATGTCGCCGCGGCGATCGCTCGGAAGGAGTCCATTCCGGTGTCCCATATCATCGGGGCTAACCGCGTGCGGCTCCAACAGACGATCCAATTCACCGGGGACTTTGCTTGGCGCTCGAAACTATCGCCCCACAGTCAAAAGGTGGTCTGGGGTCTGGCCGGCTGGCTGGCCCTGACGTACGGGTACCAGTGGCGGGAATAGCGGATCTTCGCCCACGGGCGTCGGGCGAACGGCTGCCGCGCGCGCGACGCTCTAATACCTCGCGCGCTCCCGCTGGGCGACGGTTCCGATGATTCCTTCTCCCCACGGCGGCCGCCTCGTTGACCGGCTCAAGCCGGCCGCGGAGCTCCAGCGAAGGGAGGCGGAGCGGAAGGACCTCCTGATCCTTCGGCCGTTCATCGACCAGGTCCTCGACGCAGAGAAGATCGGGATCGGAGCGTACAGTCCCCTGGAAGGATTCCAGGACGGCGCCACCGTCGAGTCCATCGTCGCGACCAATCGGTTGCCGAACGGCCTGCCGTGGACCATGCCGATCGTCCTGGCCCCGACCGGCAAGGAGAACCTGTCGGTCCTCAACGTGGCGCAAGCGGGCGATGAAATCGGCCTCGTCGACGCCGAGGGCCAATTGTTCGCCTTGCTGCACCTCGAAGAGAAGTTTCCCCTCGATAAATCGCGGATCGCCGAGGCGGTGTATGCGACGCGCGATCCGGCGCACCCGAATGTCGCGGACCTCCTCGCGTCGGGCGACACCGCGCTCGCGGGTCCGATCGACTTGCTGCGGCGGCTCAACCACCCGACCGGGGCGCTCGAGCTCAGCCCCGCCGAGGCGCGGGCGGAGTTCGCCCGTCGGGGCTGGAAGAATGTGGTCGCCTACCAAACCCGGAACGTTCCGCACACCGCCCACGAGTACCTTCAGCGCTGCGTACTCGAGCGGGAGGAGGTCGACGGACTGCTGATCCATCCCGTGTTGGGGCGCCTCAAGAAGGGCGATTACCGACCCAGCGTGATCCTGGCCGCGTACCAGGAGCTCGTCCGGAACTACTACCCTGCCGAACGCGTCTTGCTGGCCGCCCTGAGCATCACGATGCGCTACGCCGGACCGAAGGCGGCGCTCTTCTTGGCCATCGTCCGCAAGAACTACGGATGCGGGATGTACATCGTGGGCCGCGACCAGGCCGGTGTGGGCAAGTACTACGATCCGTTTGACTGCCAGCGGATCTTCGACCAGTATCCGATCGACGTCGTCCCCCTGAAGTTCGCCGAGACATTCTTTTGCCGGTCGTGCGGCTGGATGGCCACTTCGCGCACCTGCGCGCATCCCGCGGAGGACCGGATGAACACCAGCCAGACTCGGATCCGCGAGGCGCTCTCGCGCGGGGAGGCGCTCCCGAAGGAGATCATTCGCCCGGAGGTCGCCCGGGTGCTCTCGGGCGGCGACGTACTTCTCAAGGAGTGACGCCGGCCTTCCAAGGCCATCGGACTTGCCCGGGACCGCGCACCTCCATCCGTCCGACCTCTCTCGGTCGACCGCTTCTGGGGATCTCTACGCGCCGGGGTCTCGCGCGACGCGGGCGCTGGAGAGCGAATGAGCGTACCGCGCGAGTTCGGAGGTCCGCCTAACGACGGTCAGGCCCGGAAGGCGCCGATCACGTGACCCTGCAGCTCCGGAGGTACGTCGACCCCCATCAAGTCGAGGATCGTCGGGCCGATGTCGATGATCCTCTCCGCCGGGCCGCGCGCGCCGGCACCCGCGCTCGGCCCCGAGATCGAGTAGATCCCCTCGAAGGAGTGGACGGAGTCGTCCGGACCTGAATCGTTCTCTAAAAGGAAGAGGGAATCGTAGCCCACGGTCCCCAGCGAACGCCACGTCGCGTTGCCGAAGTAGACGATCAGGTCCGGCGCGTCGCCGCGCACCTCCCGGTAAAGCTCTCGCGGGCTCCGGGGGTCCGCCTCCAGTAGGTGGCCGTCGGGACGTTGGATCGCCCGGAACTCGGCCGCGAGCCGCGCTTCGAACGCCGGAACATCTTCCGGGGAAAGGATGCCCTCGGGTTCCCGACCTTTCACGTTGTAGAAGATACGGCCGTAGTAGCCTCCGGCGCCCCAGGCCCGGGTCCTCGACCAGTCGACCCGGGCCGATTCGATCGGAGTTCCCGGAGGTGGGCGGGGGCCCTCGAGCGTGAGGTGCCCCTGCCGGATCAGCCATTCGTTGACGCAGAAACCCCCCGCCATCGCTTGGCTGCCATGGTCGGACAACAGCATCACCCGAACGTCCTCGGAAACTCCGTCGATCAGCGCACCGATCTCCGCGTCGAGCATCCGATAGTAGTCTTCGACGAGCGCCCGGTACTTCGGGTGTTCTTCGTACCGCGGGTGGCTCGGGTCGAAGTACTTCCAGAAGGCGTGGTGGATACGATCCGGACCGATCTCGTGCAGGGCGAAAAAATCCCACCGCTCCTTCGCCCAAAGGTGTCGTGCCACCGCGAAGTGCTTCCGGGTCATCTGCGTCAGCTGGGCTCCCACCCGGTCTCGGTCCTCCGCCCGGAACGTGACGTCGAACTCGTACCCCCCGGCCGCGCGTTGGACCTCTTCTCGCAGTTCGGCAGGTGAAACGAATTCCGAGGAAGCATTGGGGGTCAGAAAGTCGGAGACGTAGACCCCGTTGACCCGCGGAGGCGGGAATCCCGGGGGCATTCCGATGACGCAGACCCGCTTACCGATTCGAGAAAGCCGGTCCCAGAGGAGCGGCTGGAGCGGAGTCCGCGACGTCGGGAGGTACATCTCCCAGTAGGTCCCGGGCCGACGATGTCGAAACCCGTAGAGCCCCAAAGTGCCGGGGTCCATTCCCGAGAACATGACCGCCCAGGCCGGAACTGTGATCGGCGGGTCGGTGCTGAGTAGGGTCCCGTAGACTGACCGACTGAGGAGCTCCTGGACCCGGGGCATGAGCGGAAGAAATCGGTCGAACAGGAGACTCGGCGGCACCGAATCGAGACCAATGACGAGTGCACGAGAAGAACGGCGATGCACAGGAGACCGGACGGCGGGCGCAAGATAACCGTGGCGACTCTCGGCATTTTTTGAGGGCGGAACGGCCGAGGCGCGAGCGGACGGCGGGCGGTAGCGGACGGGAAATTCTCGACTCCGTCGAGCGAGGGACATCCGGGACCCGACCGGCGGCGAGACCTTTTACCCAAGTCCGCCTCTCCCGCGCGCAGATTCAGCGCTGAAGAGGGGATTATCGTGGCAGCAATTGCATCCAAGGGGTCGCGATCACGGTTCTTTCCCGCCGAGATCCCTCGGTTCTCTCGGCCCCGGTCTACGGGCATAACCCACTTACTCGACCGACTGGCCCCCCTCCACCGCGCGGAGCTCGCGTTCGCCGCGCCGTACATCGACGTCGCGAAGATCGGATGGGGCCTTCCGCTGCTCTTGCCCCGGTCCGCCGTTCAAGAGCGGATCAAGCTCTACCACGAGTTCTCCATCGAAGTGTCCACCGGTGGCACGCTGCTCGAGTACGCGGTGACGCACGACCGGGTCCCTCAGCTGATGGACGAAGCGCGAGAGCTCGGTTTCGATATCATCGAGATCTCGAGCGGGATCATCGAGCTATCACCGGCCCAGATTGAGGGCCTTGCGAAGGCGGCCCGGGATCGTTCCCTCGACTTCTACATCGAGGTCGGCAAGAAGGACACTCACTACCAGCTCTCGCTGAAGGAGACGATCGCCCAGATCTCCCACGCCCGTACGCTCCGCCCGCGCAAGGTGATCGTGGAAAGTCGCGAGTCCGGCCGGGGTGTCGGCATTTACGACAGTGACGGGGCGATCAAGTGGGACTGGGTCCGGTCGATCCTCGCGGAGCACCCCCGGGAGGAGTTGATCTTCGAGGCTCCGCAAGAGATTCAGCAGGTCCAACTCCTACGGGAGCTCGGCTCGGACGTCAATCTAGGGAACGTCGCGCTGAGGTCGGTCGCGCCGCTCGCCAGCGAACGCCTGGGACTTCGGGGCGAGACGTTCGGCACGATTCGAACCTCGAAGGCGGTGAAGGGGCCACCGGCCGCGAAGTTCCTCTTCTTCCTCCTCGAGACGTACCGAGGACTCGACCAGAGCCAGCTCGCCCAGATGTCGCGGCTTCCCCGCCGAACGGTGCAGAGTGCGTTGGAGTCGCTCCGCCAGCAAGGGCTAGTCCAGGAGTCGGTCTCGTTGCAGGATTCTCGCCGTCGAGAGTACCGCCTCACGTAAGGGGCGCGCCCCGAAAGCGAGTTCGCGGGCCGGCCACGAAGTACGCATCGTTCACTTTGACACCGGCAAATCGCCCGCGTTTTTATACCGGGATAATGGTCCACGGCGCGTGTTCCGGCTCCCCGCTGGTTCGCGGCTGGAATGTCTCCCACTAGTCGCCCTGGCCGTGGTCGCGATGGCTGTAGGCGGGTTGTCCCTCGCTTCGACCGGGGTTGATCCGCGCGTACCCTCCCCCTCCGACGACGTGGCGGCGGAAAACCTGGTCGCCAGCGTCGGGTCTCGAGCTTCAACCTCCCCGATCGCCTCTCCGACCGCCTCGAGCGGCGGAGGACCGCTGACCGGATCTCACAACGCCGTGAGCTCCGGTCCATCGGCCGTCCTCGATCGAACCGAGCGCTCCAGCACGCTTGTCGAAAGCGGCGATCGGATGACCAGCGAAGCGATCACATCGTTAGAGCGGGGTCAAGGCCCGGCCAACGGTCGGCCGCTGAGCTGCACCTCCTCCGCATCCGGGAGCGGCATCTGCGGTGGTGAGGGGACTCCAGCTCCCCCTTCCGTACCCGCGGAATACGGCTTCCAACAAGGAACCTGGGCGGGCTCCCCCCCAACGTTCTACGGCGCGAGCCTTTCGTGGGACGCCGACGACGGGTACGTCGTTTTCTTCGGGGGACTGAACACGACGAACCACCAGCCTCAGAACTCGACTTGGATCTACGGCGACGGGGTGTGGGCGAACGCGACCGCCACTGTCGGGGCCGCCCCGCCGGCCCGGTATCTCGCTTCGATGTCGTTTGACGAATACGACGACGAGATGGTCTTGACCGGCGGTTGCGGGGTCACCCAATGCCCGATACCGGACACCTGGGTATTCTACGGACTAGAGTGGTTCAACGACACGATGACCGGAACCTGCCCGTGCCTGACCGCCGGCGGCGGTGTTTACGCCGCGAGCATGACCGCGTGGGCGGGCACGGACAACGGGACGTTCTTGTTCGGGGGCTGCCTCGATCGCGCGTGCGACGAACAGTCGAACGCCTCGTTCAGTTTTCAGCAGAGCGTCGGGTGCCCGTACTACGCCGAGTCGTATCCGTGCTGGGTGGAGTTATCCTCGCCGCACTCCCCCGCGGCGCGGTCCGGCGCCGCGCTCAGCGTCTTCCAAGACAACGGGACCGTCCTCCTTTACGGAGGATACCGCTTCGTGCATTACGCCGCGTCGACGTACACGTTTGCCACCCTCAACGACACCTGGACTTTCCACGGCGCGACGACCAGCTGGACGAACCTCACGTTCCCCGAACAGCTCTACGAGTCGGGAGAATATCCGAACGCCCCCAGGACGGACGCAGCCCTGTTCTGGGACCCGTATCTTGGCGTGATCTTCCTGTACGGTGGAAGCAGCACGGTCCCTTCCACCGCCGGCACCGCGCCGTCTCCGACGAACCCGCGGGCCGATCTTTGGGAGTATGACTCGCCGTTGGACGATTGGGTCAGTGAATCGGGGTACGCTGCACCGGCGGTCCCCCGGAACGTTCCCGCGTTCGCCGACTCGGTGGAGTCGCTGCCGCCCGTTCTCGTGGGGGGGGAAACGGCCGGTGACGCGTCGCTCAACGACTCCTGGGTTTGGGAAGGGCCGCTCCAGGGCGCCCTAACGCCGACGCCGACGGTAGCCGAGACGAACACGACCGTCGTCTTCAGCTCGACCTTTCTTCAAGCGGTGCTCCCCTCCGAGAGTTCCGGGTTCTACTACGGCACGATATTCTTCGACGACGGCACTTCGGGCGCCGTCCCCACGGCGAGCCACGAGTACACCGTCCCCGGAGCGTACACGGTCACGATGCGGGCCCTCGACTTCTTTGGAGTCCCCAATGTCACCACCACCTCCGTGACGGTCCAGCTCTTCGCCGACAACGCGAAGGTGACTCCTGCCGCGAGCGATGTCGGGGGGCAGATGAGTTTCATCGCGGAGGCGGTCGGCGGGGCTGGGGGGTACACGTACAACTGGTCGTTCTCCGGCGGGGGGACGGCCGGCGGTGCTTCGGTGACTCATGCTTTCGCCTCGGCCGGCGCGGGGTACGGGACGGTGTCCGTCGAGGACACGACCGGCACCGTCGTGAACGAATCCGTCGCGGTCACCATCAATCCCCTACCGACCGCGCTCGCGACCGCGAGTCGATCGACCGCGGATGTCGGGATTCCTGTCACGTTCAATTCTGCAGTCGTCGGGGGGACTGCGCCGTATTCGTACGAATGGAAGTTCGGGGATGGATCCTCGAGCTCGAACGCGGACCCCGACCATTCGTTTGGGGCCCCCGGCACCTACATCGTGCATCTCCTCGTGAACGACTCGTCGATCGGAACTGCGATGTCAACGCTCTCGGTCGATGTGGACCCGGCGCTGGTCGCGAGCGCGAGCGCGGCCACGAGCTCGTCCGCCCCGGGACAGTCGGTCGCCTTCTCCAGTTCGACGGTGGGCGGGGCCGCTCCGTACACGTACTCCTGGAACTTTGGTGACGGTGGAACCGCCACGACGTCGGCGCCCGTCCACGCGTTTCACCTCGCAGGAGCTTACACGGTGAACGTGTGGATCAACGACTCCGCGGGAGGAGAATATCACACCAGTCTTGCGATCACAGTTGCGGCCGTGGCTCCCGCGCTCGTGCCGGGCATGATCGGCGGACTCCCGGTGTGGGTTTGGGTCGCCGTCGCCGCGCTTGGGGCGGTAGCGGTCGTTGCCGGGCTCGGGGTCAGGTCCCGGAGAATGAAGCATGACCCACCGGCCGTGCCTCCGCCGCCACCTCCGTCGTTCCCTCCGCCACCTCCGCCCTCTCCTTGGGAAGAGGGGCCACCGCCCCCGCCGGCGAGATAGGCCCGCCAACGAAAGGAAGCAAGTCCCCCGTCCCCGGGTGGTCCCCGGTTCGGAGATCCAGGGGTAGTCCTCCCGTTTCGCCGGGAACGACACCCTCTCTCCGCCAGTCCCCAACCGATATCGGGACAGGCGCGGTTCGCCGGGTCACTAGGTGGTGAGTGATCGCGCCGTCCCCAACCCGAGCGGATCCGCGGGTCGCGGTGGTCACCGGCGCGACCTCGGGGATCGGAAAGGAGGTCGCTCGGGGCCTGGCGGCGCAAGGTTGGACCACCGTGGTGGTTGGCCGCGGCACGGGCCGAGCGTCGACCGTGGCCGCCGAGCTCGCGACCGCGACGCGCAATCCACGAGTGGAGTCGGTAGTGGTCAGCGACCTCGCGGTTCGGGCCGAGGTGCAGACGCTCGCGGGGGAGCTGCTCGACCGGTATCCGGCGATCCACGTCCTCGTCAACAATGCCGGTGCATACTTCGCTCGCCGGGAAGTGACCGTCGACGGGCTCGAGCGCACCTTCGGATTGAACGTGCTCGCCCCGTTCACCCTCACCTCGCTGCTCGCGGATCGCCTCCGTTCGTCCGCCCCGGCCCGGGTGGTTCAGGTCTCCTCGAGCGCGCACCGGGGGCAATCGGTCCATCTCGAAGATCTCCAAGGCTCGGCGAACTACCACGGGTACTCGGCGTACGGCACTTCCAAACTCGAGCTCATCTTACTGACGCGGGAGTTCGCGCGGCGCCTCCCGGGCACCGGCGTTACGGTGAACGCGGTACACCCCGGGTTCATTCGCTCCGGTTT
Organism: Thermoplasmata archaeon; assembly: GCA_049802875.1. Lineage (GTDB taxonomy): Archaea > Thermoplasmatota > Thermoplasmata > Lutacidiplasmatales > UBA184 > Lutacidiplasma. Next base: position 9,824 of record JBARNH010000011.1, read on the forward strand.
CGGGAAGAACAATCCGGGCGCTGTCCGCGTCGGGTTCCGACTGAGCGAGTTCTTGTTCGCGCGGAGCGTCGTCTACGGCGCCCGGCGTGTGCTGACGGTCGCGACGGGACCCCGAGCGGGTTCGGTCTCGGGGGAGTACTTCTCGCGAGACCAGGTTGTCCGCGGGTCGACGAACTCGTACGATATGGCGACGGCGCGAAGATTGTTCGACGCGTGCCGAGGGCTCGCGGGGATCCCGGACCTACCTGACCGCTCGGCGCCGGAGCCTTCCGGCCCGAACTCCGCGCCCGCCCGCTCGCCCTCGGTCCCAGGGTAGGACGCGACGGCGCCGGGGGGCCAACGCCCGCCGATTCAGGCCACGACTACTCTTCCGGAACCTCGCCCCGGCTCTCGGACTCGGCAAACTTATGGACCACGTCCACGAAGGTCGAGTGCGACCACGTGAGGGGCGTCGCGCTCCTCGCTTCGCCGGTCCCGCGGTCGATCTGTTCGGGGAGGAGCAGCGTCGAGGTGGCGTGCGAGGCGACCCACTCGATGAGCTCCCGGCACCTCGGCCGGTCGCCCAAGCGAAGGCGCGCCTCGGCCAGCCAAAGCGTGCAGATGATCCAGGGGTTCTCGTTACCGTAGTAGTCGTCGCCTTCGTATCGGGCGAGGCCACCGACGCTGGAATTCCAGAGTCGATCCTCGATTCCGTCCACGGCCGCCCGCGTTCGCGGATCGTCCCAGGGAAGGAAGCCCATCTTGAACGCCAGGAGGATCGAGGCGTCGATCCGATCGTCCCGGGGCGAGAGGGACCGGACAAAGCGGCCGCGCGACTCGTCCCAGAACTGTTGTCGGGCGGCCTGAGCGATCTCCTGCGCCGCCACGCGCCAGACGAGAGGGTCCTTGCCGATCTCCTCGGCCACCCGGGCGGCCCGCTCGAGCGCGTGAGCGACGGCCGCCGTAGAATAGATGTGGATCCCGAGTCGCTCCTCCCACAGGTCGAAGCTCGGCGCCGAAAGTCCGGTCGCCGTGTCCCGGAAGCTCGTCAGGAACGTCGCCGCGCCCTTCACGAGCGGCCAGAGGTCGAGCAGCACATCGGGGTCCGCCCCGCGCTTGAAGTGATGCCAAACCGCTGCGATGACGCTGGCCGTCTGGTCGATCTGCAGCGAGGGGGGCGGATGCCACGTGCTGCCGATCGCTCCGTCCGGGAAATGCCGGTGGAAGAACGAGCCGTTGGGTTCCTGGCATGTTCGGGCGAACTCGAGGAAACGGGACGCGTTCTCGTACAGTCCCGCCTCGTCCATTGCTTTCGAGATGAAGCCGCCGTCGCGCCACCAGCAGAAGTTGTACGTGTCGCCCGCCGCGACCAGCGAGCTCGTGTCCGGCGAGGCGATGATCGCCCCGTTGGAACCGGTCGCGTGGCGCATCATCAGGACGCTCGCTCGGTACACCTGCCCCGCGAGGTCGCTCAGGCCCTCTGGGGGTCTGGGGAGACGTCGCTGGACCCAGGTGTCCCAGAATGCTTCGGACTCGCGGACGAATCGATGATAGCCGCCATCGCGCACGTAGTCACGGACCTGATGGACTGCGGGAAGGCTTTTGCCGGCGGCCATGAAGAGTTTCACTTCGGTGTCCCGGTCCGGGCCGGGCTCCAGGTCCCACTGCATCACGCTGTCCGCGGCACCGTGGGCGACCGCTCGCCCCTCCAGCCGGCCGTCCTCCGCGTCAACGTACGTTCCCTTGAGGCCCTTGAGGGTGTGCTCACCGCAGACGGCCCGGGAGTACGGCGGGTCGGCGAAGAATTCGAAAAAGTAGCCCCGCTTGTAGTGGACGAGCGACGGCACCGACGGGTCGACGAACGCGGTGTCCTGATACATCGATTCCGCGATCTGGAAGGCGTGGTAGGCGAACAGACGGATCGGCCGGGCCGGGCTGGCCCGAAGGCGGAAGACCCGGGCGATCAGGTCGTGGTTCGGGTGGACGTGGTCGCGCACCGAGAGGGAGAGGCCGTGCCCGGTCCAAACCGAGTCGGGAAGGTGGCCACCGCCGTACGGCGCCTGTCGGATGTCGTACCCGTTCCCTCGGCGCAACCAGGCGAACTTCCCACCCGCCACGTCGAAGACCCCGAGCCGCATCTCCCGAAGGTGCTGGAATTGGCCGGGGAACGGGTAGAACAGCTCGTTCCACTCGCCGTTCTGGTTGACCGTCAGGAGCACCCGACCGTTGCCCGTGAGCATCGTGATCACGGGAGGGCCCCCGGTTTCGAGGCCCGCGGGCTCGACATTCGGGGGAATCCCTGAGCGCCGGCGTGTATAACACCTCGGTTCGAGCCGCCGACCGGTCGCCCTGGAACTCATCGGCGCTTGGAGCGCGGGCATTAATACGCCCACTCACGGAAACGACGCGGGGGCAATGCCCGAACTCGTCTACCTGAACAACCTCTGGGTCCTGCTCGCCGCCCTCCTCGTCTTTGCGATGACGGTCGCGGTCGGATTCCTCGAGGTCGGGGAGTTGGGCGAGTCGGTCTATCGAAGCCTGCTGAAAACGCTCTTGATGAGCGGTCTTGCGATCGTTGTGATGGCGATCGTCGGGTTCAACATCGGGTTCGCGCCGACCTACTCCGGGATCATCGGGAACCCGTTCTACGCCCAGGGGTTCTTCCTCGGCGGGTTCAATCCGAACTACGCGTCGACCTTCGGTACGGCGTGGTGGTCGATGACCCCGGCGTACTTCAACACCGGGCTCTATTCAGGGACGTACTTCCTGTTCGAGGCCGCGTTCGCCTCCGTCACCCTCGCGCTGGTGGGGGTCGTCGTGCTCCGAAAAGTGAAACTCACTTCGTTCGCTGTCTACTCGGTCGTCTACTTCGTCCTCATATGGACGCTCCCGGCGGCGTGGATCTGGAACCCGAGCGGATGGCTCTACCGCCTGGGGATGGCCGATTTCGCGGGGGGGCTCGTCGTTCACGGAGCGGCGGGTGCCGCGGGACTGGGGATCCTCGTCCAAGTCTGGCGGGAGGAACGCGCCCGAGGTCTTCGCGAATCGCCTTCGATCCCCCTTCGGCCTCGTCCGGGGTGGCTCGCCCTTTCGATCCTCCTGCTTTGGATGGGATGGTTCGGCTTCAATCCGGGAAGCGTCCTTCAATTCAACTCCGAGACGATCGTGGTCGTCCTCACGACGTTCATCGCGGCGTCCGCGGGGATGATTTCCTTCCTGGCGGTCCAGTTCTTCCGAGGCCGGACCCTCGCGGACCTTGGGGCCGGGGTCAACGGTACTCTGATGGGACTGATCGTGATCACGCCCCTCGCGGGGTTTGTGAGCCCGGCGAGCGCGCTCATTCTCGGCCTGGTGTGCGGGCCGCTCTTCGCGTTCGCCGAGGGTCGATTCGCTCGGCTCAGGTGGCTTTCGGACCCCGTCGGTCTCCTTCCGGGCCACCTCGTGGGGGGACTCTTCGGAGTGGTGATGATCCCGTTCTTCGCCCAGAAAATCTTCGCGGCCGGCTCGGGGTACCCGAGCCTCCCGAACGGACTCTTCTTCGGAGGGGGGATGGCCGCCGTCCATCAGCTCGGTGTCGAGCTGCTCGGGATCGTGGCGGTGCTGGCCGTCGTGTTCGTGCTCTCGTTCGTCGTCGTGGCCCTGATCGCCCAGGCGTCCCACGGGATCACGACGTCCCCGGAGCCTGCCTCGCAACCGACGGCGGCTCCGGCGGCTGACCCGTCCTCCTAGGCCCGATCGGGCCCCGCCTTCGTATAACCCACTTCGCTGGGTCGATCCAGACCCGATGGGGGGCAAAGCAAAGTTTCATATCCGATAATCCCTCGTGACGTAACCAACCAGTCGGCCCTGTGCCGACCATGGGGCTTCATGACTACCACTACCACGACTACCGCGTACTCGCAGACCCCCCCGGCCTCTCGACCGCTGGGAGTCGCGATCATCTCCATCCTGATCGGGATCTACGGATTCTTCGTGTTCTTGCTCGGATTGCTGGTCGCCGTCGCCTCGACCCTGGTCTCGAGCTTCGGCGGGAGCACGCTCCCGTACACCTTCGGGAGCACCGGCGTGATCGCGGGCATCATCATCGCCATCATCGGCTTGATCGTGCTTGGGCTCGCGGTCGGTCTCTGGCATCTCCGCATGTGGGCCCTCGTGCTGACCCTGTTGTTCCTGATTTTCGAGATCGTGACGTACGGGATCGCCCATGCGTTCTACACGTTCGGGTTCATCGTCGCGATCCTCCTGTTCATCTACCTCATCGCGGTCAGCCGCCACTTCCGGTAACGTCGTTCCGGCCGGTCATAGGGGCTCGATCCCCTAGGGTCGACGCCCGTTCACTTCAATATCGGGACCCCCAGCCGATCGAGCGCTCGACGGCGTAGGTCCGAGAGCGAATTCATGTAGTTCGCGTAGGCGTCGTACGGGTTCCCGTAACTCGAAAAGTATTGGTGGACTCCCTGGTCGGCGCCGTGACCGCTGACGTACATGTAGTAGAAGTGGTCGGAGGTCAACAGCTTCCGCCAGTCGGTCAGGATCGCGGGGTCGTTCGCTCGCTGGACCACCACCCCGACCTTCTTGATCGCCTCGAACGCCGACCGTTGCAGGTCGTTCCCGAGCCATGCCCCGAGGTCCCGGTTCTGATCGGCCCAGCTCATCGTGTACGGGACCGAGAGCGCGTCCCTCGGGGGCCCCTGGATCGCCTCGTCGACGGTCGCCCACTCGAGCCCCGAATGGCGGCGCACTTCCGACGGGAGCGCGCTGAGGAAGTCCAGGATCCCGGTGGCCGCGGAATGGTGCTCGCCGAACGTTTCGAAGTCCATGAACAAGCCGATGACCTCCCCGGGAGTCGCCGCGAGCCAGCGCGCGTACTTGTCGGCCGTCAGGGGGTACTCGCTCCATTCCTTCGACGAGAATCGGAACCCGACGTCGTCGCTCAGTGGATAGTGTCGAAGGAGCAGCATCAGCGTCGGCGCGGGGACGGCACAGTACCGGTACGTCGGCGAGTTCCCCCGCAACATCCCCTCCCATCCTTCCGCGAGCATTCCGTGGAACCGTTCCGCTTCCGCGAACCGCGCGAGGTCGTCCGAGTACGCGAGTTCCGTCATCCGGAGCACCTTCGGCTCCGCGCCGAATTCGGTGTGCAGCATCTCGCGGTGCAGGGCGACCTCCTGCGCGAGTTCCGGCGGCGGCAGCAAGAACGCGAGCGAATGGTAGTAGGTCTCGGCGAGGAGCGAGGCCCGACCCGTCCGGACGAGCGCGCGGATCCGATCGAGCACGTCCGGCGCCGTGGCCCGGGCCTGCTCGACGAACGTACCCGTCACCGAGAGGCTTACCCGGAACTCCGGATGGTGGTCGACGGCGTGCAGGAGACGGTCGAGGGCCGGTCGGTAACAACGATCGGCGATCCCCCGAAAGATCTCGAGGTTGCGTTCCGTGTCGAAGTACGAGCGGCCCGAACCGAGGTCCAGGTAGCGGAACCGGGAGAGCCGCCACGGCTGATGCATATGGAGATAGAAGACGATCTTCACGGGGCCCGGCCCCGAGGGCGCATCGCTTCGAGGTACACCCCGACGGTCTCTCGGGCCCGCTCGGGCCACCCTTCCCGCAACGCTTCCCAACGGCCCTGTTCTCCCATCGCGGAGCGGAGCGTCGGATATTCCAGCAGCTCGGCGATCCGGCTCGCGAATTCGTCGGCATCCCAGAAGTCGACGCGGAACGATCCCGAGCTGATCTCGGCGACGCCGCTCGTCTTCGAGACGATCGTCGGGACGCCGGCGGCCATGGCCTCGAGCGCCGCGATCCCGAACGGTTCGACCACGGACGGCAGGACGAACACGGAACTGCCCGCGAGCAGGAGCTCCCGCTCTTCTTCGGTCACCTTCCCGAGGAACATCACGTGGTCCCCGATCTCCAGGGCGGCGGCGAGCTGGATCAGTCGCGAATACTCGGGTCCCTCCCCCGCGACCACGAAGAGTACGTCCGGGAACGTGGGGACGAGTCGGGCCGCCGCCCGAAGGTACGTATCGACGCCTTTCATCGCAGCGAGCCGGCCGACGTAGAGCACGACCCTCTTGGCGGGGTCGATCCGCTCGAGCCGCTGCGTCGGGCGCACGGCGTTGTAGATCACGCGCACCCGGCCCGGATCGGCGTGGTACCGGTCGATCAACTGCTGGCGCAGATGGCGGCTCACCGCGATGACACGCGCGGCGGCGTCGATCCCGATTTGCTCTCGGGCGAGTATGTGGTCCCACGGATGGCCCAAGGATCGGTCGTACTCCGTGGAGTGGACGGTCATGATGAGGGGGACACGGAGCCGGCGGGCGAGCGCTCGACCCCCGACGGTCCCGAACCAGTCGTGGACGTGGATCACATCCACCGGGCCGAGTTCGTTCAGCAGCGAGATCCACGCATTGTAGCCATCGGTCGCGTCCACGAACGGGCTGTCGGGGTTACCCCCGGCCCAGTACGCGGGGGGGTACTGTTGCGGAGCGTCCCGCGTCGGTTCTCCCGGGAACCGGAACGTCACTCCATCCACCGGGGTGAACGGTCCGGAAAATGGAGTGAGGAAGGTGATGCGATGACCGAGGTGGGTCAGTTCCTTCGAGATCTCGAAACTGTGCACCCCGAGACCGCCGGTATGGCTGGGCGGCCACTCCCAACCGACCATGACGATGTGCAATGGCCGAGGTGCGGGGACGGTCCGAACGATTCCTCCGTTCCGAGTCGGGGCGCGACGCGTCGCGGCGCCGCCGGCAAACTCGTCCAACGGTCCGGCGTCCGCCATCGCGGGTCGTTCCCGCTTCACCCGAGGTTTTGCCCGTCCCTTCGTCGCGCGACGACGACGCGTCGCGGGCTTCGCGGGTGGGTTGCGTTGGGCCTTCGAGCCTCTGGATTCCGCCACGGGGTCACCGCCCTCGCTCCGCTCGGAGCCCAGGGTCCGCCCCGGGCAAAACCGCCGACCACTTGAAGGAGGCGGGGTCCGGCGACCGCTTCTCCCGCTCAGTAGCCGGCGAGCAGTTCCGCGATCGCGGCCCGCGGGTCTCCCGCTCGAGTCACGGCGCTCGCGACCAGGACCCCCTCGCTCCCGAGCTCCAGCGCCCGTGCGACGTCGCGACGGTCGTGGACGCCGGCTCCGCAGAGCACGAGCGTAGCGGAAGAGACTCGGCCCACCGCCTCCACAGCCCCCGAGACGACTTCGGGGCGGGCCGTGGACACGGAGATCTTTCCACCGATGAGCTCGGGGGGCTCGACGGCCAGGTACTGGGGCTTGGCAACGGCCAGGCGAGCGGCGGCGCGCACGTCCTTCGCGCAGACGACGGGGACCAGGCCACGCGCCGCGAGTCGGCGGACGGTCTCCAAAGCGACCCGGGTGGAGAGAGGGTGCTCGGAGTGATTGACGAGGCTGCCACAACCCCCCGCCCTCTCGACGGCCTCGGGAGGCACAAAGCCGGTGTGGGCTCCGGCCTCGAGCGCGTCGACGTGTTGGGCGATCACGGGGATCGCCACGGCGGAAGCGACCCGACCGAGGTCCGGCGCGGCGGGGGCCACCGCGACGGCGACCCCGGTCTGCTGGCCGAGTTCCTCCAGGGTCCGCGCGAGTTTCTCCGCAGCCGGACCGATGGCAGTCGGGTACGCTTTGAGATTGAGGAGGAACAACGGGCGACCGAGGGTCGGCGGTTCAGCGCGCGGTGGCAGCACGAGTTCGCTTGGGCCGGGAGCAGATCGCATACTCGTCGCCGTCGAAAAAGACCTCCCGGTCCGGGTGCTTTCTCTGGAGCTCGGCGATGCGCGTAAGGACGTCCTCGAGCGTCGTGGATTCGTCATTCGGGTCAATCCTCAGGTGGACCGTCTTTTCCGGCCGCCCGGGCGATTGACCCGTACCGACCATGAACCACCGAGGTAGAACGGTAGGGAGCGAAGGTCTAAAAGAGTTCGACACGCCCCCCGGGCGCGTATCGGCCCCGATTATACGTCGGCGGCCGGAGTCCGACCGCGTCCCATGTACCGCCGATTATCGGGAACTGCAATCGCCTGCGCCTCCGTAGCATGCGACGCAGTAACCCGTATATTCGAGACTTTCCTCGCCCGACCTACAGGTGCTTCACCAACATGGCAGAAGCTGGCAGCAAACCGATGGAAAAGGACGACGAGTCCCGACTCTCCGAAGCCGAGATCGCGGTGCACTGGAAGGAAGAAGCGGTCTACCGGCCGAACCCGCGGTTCATCGGTCAAGCCAACGTGACCGATGCTTCGATTCGGGAACGCTTCGCGGAGAAGAACTTTCCCGAGTGTTTCCGGGAGTACGCCGACTTGCTGAGCTGGGACCGCTACTGGACCACCACCCTGGACACGAGCAAGGCGCCGTTCTGGAAGTGGTTCGTCGGGGGCCGACTGAACGCGAGCTACAATTGCGTCGACCGTCACTTGGAGAAGTACCGGAACAAGGCGGCGATCGTCTGGGTCTCCGAAGACGAGAACGAGCCGGACCAGGTGATCACGTACCAAGAACTCTACAGCCGCGTCAATGAGATGGCGGCGTACCTCCGGGACTTTTGCGGTCTCAAGACCGGCGACCGGGTCACGATCCACATGCCGATGGTCGTCGAACTCCCGGTCACGATGCTAGCGTGCGCCCGATTGGGAGTCATTCACTCGGTCGTGTTCGGCGGGTTCAGCGGGGAAGCGTGCGGCGCCCGCATCGTCGATTCCGGGAGCCGCCTCTTGGTCACGATGGACGGGTACTACCGGAGCGGCAAGCTGCTCGACCACAAGATCAACGCCGATATCGCGGTGAAGAAGGCGGAGAGCGAGGGAACCAAGGTAGAGAAGGTCCTCATCTGGAAGAGGTTCCGCGACAAGTCCGCCTCGCCGACCCCGCTGGTCGAGGGACGCGACCACATCGTCAACGACGGGCTGAAGCAGTTCCGCGGCAAGCGAGTGGAACCGGTCTCGATGCCCGCCGAGGCCCCGCTGTTCCTGATGTACACTAGCGGCTCGACGGGAAAGCCGAAGGGTTGCCAGCACAGTACGGGGGGATACCTCTCGTACGTTGCCGGCACCTCCCGGAACATCCAGGACATTCATCCGACCGACGTCTACTGGTGCATGGCCGACATCGGCTGGATCACCGGGCACTCGTACATCGTCTATGGACCGCTCGCGCTCGCCGCGACGACGGTGATGTACGAAGGCGTTCCGACGTTCCCTGACCCCGGCCGGCCGTGGCGCATCGCGGAGCGCCTGGGGGTCAACATCTTCCACACCTCCCCGACCGCGATCCGGTCGCTCCGGAAGTTGGGACCCGAGGAACCGAAAAAGTACAACAATCACTTCAAGAACATGACCACGGTCGGCGAGCCGATCGAACCCGAAGCCTGGAGGTGGTACTTCGAGGTGGTCGGCCGCGGCGAGGCCGCGATCACCGACACGTGGTGGCAGACCGAGAACGGCGGGTTCCTGTGTTCCACGATCCCGGGGATCGACGCGATGAAGCCGGGCAGCGCAGGCCCCCCGATGGTCGGGATCTATCCGATCATCTACGACGAGAACGGGAAGGAGATCCCGCCGGGGGAAGGCAAGGCGGGTAACATTTGCATCCGCAATCCGTGGCCGGGAATCTTCGAGACGGTCTGGGGTGACCCCGACCGGTTCGTGAAGAACTACTACGCCAAGTACAATCACAAGGCGGGCAGCACGGACTGGCACGACTGGCCGTACTTTGCGGGCGACGGAGCCGTCTGGGCCCCCGACGGCTACATCCGGATCCTGGGACGCGTCGACGACGTGATCAACGTCGCCGGCCACCGACTCGGGACCAAGGAGATCGAGTCCGCGTGCCTGACGGTACCGGAGGTCGCTGAAGCGGCGGTGGTGCCGATCGTCGACGCCGAGCGCGGCCGCGTTCCCGAGGTCTACGTCGCCCTGAAACCGGGCGTCAAGGCGGACCAGGCCGTGGCCGACAAGGTCAGCCTGGCGATCGAGACCGTGATCGGGAAGATCGCCCGCCCGCGCACCGTACGGATCGTTCCCGATATGCCGAAGACCCGGTCCGGGAAGATCATGCGTCGGGTCCTGGCATCGATCTCGAACCACATGGACTACGGCGACATCACGACGCTGGCCAACCCCGAGGTCGTGGAGCAGATCCGGGTGCAGGTCCAGGGCGCGGGCCCGGTCGAGAAGAAGGCCGGCCCCGAGGACATCAAGGCGTTCGGCAAGGACGTCTGAGCCCACCCTTTCCGCGGCCGCCGCGCTCCGGCGGCCGCCCCGCTGCCTCCCCCCCACGAAGAGCCATGGTTCCGAGCGAGACCCCGCTGCGATCGCCGTCCGCGCCCACGACCCCGTGTCCTTCGTGCGGAGGTCGGCTCAGCGCCCCAGTGAGCGGTGACGTGCACTGCTACGTGGAGTGCACCGAGTGCCGGACCCGGTTCGAATTGGACGATCCGGAACTTTCCGACCCGGCGAAGTCGGAGCGGACGCCGACCTAGGTCCGCGCCCCTCGGACGCCCGGAGGGGCGTAGGTCGGGATTCGAACGAGGTGGATCCCGACGAGCAGCGCCCACAGGAGTACAGGCGCGACGATCAACCGCTCCATCCCCCCTACCCCGAGCGGGCCGTAAGCCTTTGCTTCGAAGAGGCCGAAGGCGATGAGCCCGACGAGACCCGAGAGCATCGTGTAGGCGCGATAGCCGTCCCATCGCGTGTCGCGGAACATCGCGATACCGAGTACGATCAGCGCGAGGTTCGCGCCGACGAACGCGAGGGCCGCCGAGAGGGAGTGGATCGTGAGGTTGTACGTCTCGGGCGACAGCCCGACCCCGATTGCGCCGAGCTGCGAGATCGCGAGCAGGCCGAGCCCGACGGTGCGGGTCCCTCGGGGCGGGAACGCGGTCCGGATCAGGATCACCCCGACGATGATCAGGATACCGAGGATGACCGCCGACGCGTCGAACACGTAGTACCAGGGCGAGCAGATGTACCGGCCCGAGAAGACTCCGCACGAGTTCGCCCCCAGGTCGCTGATGTAGTTCTGGGTCAGGCTGTACGAGGAACCGTACCCGATCTGGGTCACGATCATCGCGGCCACGAACTGGAGGACGGCCACGATCCAAAGGATCGCGCCGTGTCGAACCGACCGATGAACGAGAGGACCGTAGCGGACGGATGGGCCGGCCGGCGCCAATTCCTCGGTCGCCACAGCGCGGGACTAGTCCCGGCGCGCGTTCCGCTCGTAGGACGCGTCGCTGGCCCTCTTCAGCCGGGCTCCGTCACGGTCGCAAACGGGTCGCGCGCTCGGAGGAACGTCGATGACGTATCCCCCGCCGCACTTGGGACATTCGTAGTACGGCATAGTGGGATCTCCAGTGAGTCCGAGGGTGGCCCCCTATAAAGGGGGCTCGGGGGTCGCGAACGGGGGAAGGCATAACTCCGGGGGACGGTGGGGCGACGTGGTCCGCACTGTTCGCGCTCGGAGACTGCCCACCACCCGCCCCGCACGACCGGCTCGAGTTGCCCTCGGACGCAGTCGTCGGTCGGGGCCGCCGCCACCGGCCCGGGAGCGGTTTCTCGGTACCGATCGGTACCGAGCGGACCGAGAGTGGCAACGATACGAGGGCACGGCCCAACGGGACCTGTTCCTCGAACTACGGCAGCGGTTCCTCTCCCGGCACCGCCCGGCGGCACGACGCGTCCTCGATGTCGGGTCGGGCCCCGGACGGTTCACTGCGAGGCTGGGCGCGGGGCCGGGGGTGCGACGAGTGGCCCTGGATATCGGTTGGGAGATGCTGGTCCAACTTCGCGGTCATTGGCCGGCGTCGGCATCCCCCGTATTGCTCCCCGACCTCGTGCGAGGCGACGCCGTCCGCCCCCCGTTCGCGAGCGAATCGTTCGATCTCGTGGCAGGGTTAGGGAACCTTTTGGGATTCGCGGGGCAGGAGAGCGACCGACTGTTCGAAGGGCTCCTCAGGCTCTTGGCCCCCGGCGGGACCCTGCTCCTCGAGGTGGCTCCCGGGCCGGGCGAGCGGAGCCGCTATCTACATCGGCTGCCGACGACCGGCCTCGCGCGTCTGCTTCGCTCGCCCCCTCGATGGGTCGCAGCCCGCGTCGAGCGTGAAGGATTCACCGAAGAACCGCGGCGACGGAAGGACCCCGGAGAGTTTCGACGAGTGGTGCCGGAGGAGCTTCGAGATCGCCTGGTGCAGCGCGGTTATCGCGTGGAGGAGATTCTCGCCGTTGCTCCGGCATTGGGACCGGATCCGGCCCGGGCGGGGGCCGTCGAACGCGACCCGAAGGCCTGGACCCACCTGCTCGAACTGGAGGAGGCTCTCGGACGGGTTCCGGACCGCTGGTCGCCCGCCGCCGCCGTTCTGGTCGCCGCGACCGCCCCGACGAACGCCCTCTATGAGCCCGACTCGCCGAATCCCAGAAGCGAAGGATAAAGTAGGCTGCCCCACCCATAAATTGGCCGGGGGAGTATGGCCAAAGAGAAGGCCCCCGTGGCCGCGACCCGGGCCGTCACGGTTCCGGGGCCGGAAGACCTAGAGCACGCGAAGGACGACGCGTTGCTCCAGCTACGCATCGGACGGTACACCCACTTCTACACGGTCGTGATCTCGGCCGCACTCGCGCTCGACGGCATCCTGCTGCTCTACTTCCAACCGAATCTCGACTCGTTCAGTCCGGGGTCGTGGAACACCTCACTCTACCTCCTCATCCCGATCGGTGCAGGCGTGATGATCGCCGCCGTCGGCCTCGCCTCCAAATGGGAGGAGTACCAGCTCTGGCCGTGGGAGATTCACTTCTCGGCATCGGTCGGGGCGCTCGGTCTGAACGGAGTGATTCTGGGCGTGTTCGTCGCCCGGTTGGCGGGTTACGGCGCCCTAGCCGGTGTCGACCTGTGGCCGTGGTACTACCCGGTGGTGCTCACCGGCATCAGCCTCTCGCTCGTCGCGCTCGTGCTCACGTGGAGCGGGTGGACCACGCGGCAGTGGGCCAGCGCGATCTCCGCGCTGCTACCGGTCGCCACGGCCCTCGTGGTCGTCTTTCCTCCTACCGGGGCCGCCAGCATCGACTCGGCGCTCGCGATCAGTCTGTTCATCTCCGCGATCTTCTACCAGACCTCGGGGTCGTTCCTGCACCTGATCTCTTCCGGAACCCGGTCTCACGAGCGGGAGCTGATCACCTCGGGTCAGACCCGAATGTTCCGTCTCGCCGACGAGGTACGGGCCAAGGAGGAGGCGCTCCACTTCCGCGAGATCGCGCTCATCAAGCGCGAAGCGGACGCAGAGAACGACGAGCTCTCGATCCAACGGCAGAAGGACTCGCTCAAAGAGACCCGGATCCAGCTCGACGCACTCGAGGAGGATTACCGCAAGCGGTCCGATGCGGTCATGGCGAAGGAGCGCGAGTGGGCCGGCAAGATCGCGGAAATGGATGGCCGCGAGCGCGTGGTCGAGGATAAGGTCAAATCGCTCGAACTGCGCGAACAGGAAGTCACCCAGTCGCTGCCGCTGGTCTCCGCCCGCGAGCAGCGCATCGTGGAGCGCGAGGGAGAACTCACGAAGCGGGAGGTGGAGCTCACCCAACGTCACCAGGACCTCGAGCGACGGACGGCCGCCATTCCCGAAGCCGAAGCTCGACTCGAGGCGCGAAGAAAAGAGCTCGATCAAAAGACCAACGACCTCCTTCGACGGGAAGGCGCGGTGTCGGCCGTCGAGACGGGCGCGAAGGCCGGGGCTCCCATCGCAGCGGGGGCCTCCGACGTGGCCGCGCGGGAAGTGAAGCTGCAGCAGCTCAAACTCGTCTTGGACGAACAGAACGTCACGCTCGGTCGGAAGGCCAAGGAGACCGCGGACCGAGCGAAGGCGGTCGAAGCCGCGCTCAAAACGTCGGCCGACAAGGAGGCGCAGCTCGCAGCGCGCGAAGCGACGCTGCGGACGCGCGAATCGGACCTCGCCGATCGTCTCAAGGTCGCCGACGAACGCCGCGGCCAGTACGACACGGCCGCCCGCGACTACGAGACCCGACTGGCGGGGATCGGAAAGACTCAGGTCGAGACCGCGCAGAAGGCGTCGGATCTCGAACGGTCGCTCAAGACGCTCACAGACCGGGAAGCGGCGGTCCAGGCACGCGAGCAACGGCTCCGCGCCGCCCAGACGCAGGTGGAAAGCCGAGAGAACGACGTCAACGCACGGGAACGGGCGGTTTCCGCGAACGAGGCGGAGCTCAGTCTCCGGCGACAGGAGATCGCCCGAGGCAGTGACCTATCGATCGAGAGCCTCGCCACCGACCGTCCGGAGAGTGCCGGCGCGTTCGCGACTCGAAAGGCCCGAGGGCGCGCGCCGGTCGTTCGGGACTTGTCGGCGAGCGAACCTGCGGCCGTGGCGCCGGTGGTCTTCCCCGCCGCCGAGACCCTGAAAGCTCCGACCCAACGTCGGATCGGCGACCGGCTCCCGACGGGCACCCCGCGACTCGACGACCTTCTCCTCGGGGGCTTTCCTCCGAAGTCGCACGTGGTGCTCGTGGGCGATGCGTTCGTCGGTAAGGAGGTCGTCCTCTACGCGTTCATCGCCGAGGGGCTCAAGAGCGGTGAACCCGCGATCATCGTGACCGCCACGCGCTCGCCGTCCGAGGTGGCCGAGAGCTTGGGCGTCGTCCTCCCGCAGTTCCGGGAGTACGAACAGATGGGCATGGTCACCTGGATCGACGCCTCGGGGTCGGGCGCGCAGACGGCGCCCACCCCGCATCGGCTCGTCGCCCGCGGCGCGGAAGATCGCGCCGGCATCCTCTCCTTGCTGGTCAAAGCGGCGAAGGCGGCCGAAGGAGAGAAGCAGGTCGCGTTCCGCGTCGGATTCCTCGGGCTCTCCGGCCTCCTCGCCCACGGGGACGAGCGGGCGGCGTTCTCGTTCCTCCAGAACATCGTCGGGATCCTGAAGCCCCGCAACGCGCTCTCGACCTACTCGCTCGAAGGGGGCGCGCTCTCCGACGCGCAGGTCGAGACCCTTCTCAGTCGGATGGACGGGGCGATCGTCTTCCGTCAGGACCGGGACAAGACGTTCCTCTCGGTCAAGGGCCTCGGGGATGTCCAGACCCGGGATTGGGTCGAGTGCCGGGCGACGAACCGGGCGCTGATCGTCGGCTCGTTCGCCCTCCAGCGGATCCGTTGAGCAGGGCGGACAGCTTCGGGGCCGCCGTCGACCGCGAGCGCTTCTCTCGGTGAAGTGCGCCCCGGGTTTTTAGCGCGGGTACTCTGCTCGGTCGACCACGTAAAGAGGAGTCTCGCCCCGGAAAAAGCGGGCAAGGTTCTCGACGGCCAGCCGCAGCACGCGGGGCGCTCCGCTGGGGGTGGCGCCGGCGGAGTGCGGGGAACCCACGAAGTTCGGCAGTTCGGCGAACGGGAACCGGCTCGAAAAGGCTCCGCGCGCGAAATCCTCGTCCCACCAGACGTCGATCGCAGCGCGGAAGGTCGGGTGCGCCTTCAGGTGCCGGTAGAGCGCCTCCTCGTCGACCGTGCCGGCGCGTCCGACGTTGACGAACACTGCGTTGGGCCGCATCACCGCGAACTCGGCCGTCCCGACCGACCCGGCGGTCCGCCTCGTCAGGGGCCGCACTTCGAAGACGAAATCCCCCAACGCCACGGCCTCGTCGAGTCGGTCCGCGGCCAGCATCTCCGAGCATCCCGGAGCGGGAGCGCCCGTCCGGTTCAACCCGATGACGCGACAGTCGAATCCGGTCAGTCGTCGGGCGATCTCCCGCCCGATCTCGCCGTATCCGAGGACGACGGCGGTCGCCTGGTACAGTGGACGGTTCTCGGGTTGCGGCCGCAGGCGGCCCGCTCGAACCAGTTCTCGAGCTCCCGGAAGGTCCCGTGCGGCGGCGAGCGCGAGTGCGATCGCGTGTTCGGAAACGAAGGGAGCGTAGGCCCCCACATTGCCGGCGATTCGAACGGAATCGGGAAACCGACCGAACGGGAATCCGTCCAAGCCAGTGTACAACCGCTGGATGAAGGAGAGATTCGGAGTGGTGCGGGCGTCGAACTCCATCACCTCGGACCCCAACGACCCGACCAGCATCGCCTCGACTTCGCCCCGAGCGAGTGCGGACGTGTCGTCCGCGAACGACCACGGGATCTCGGAAAGCAGGGTGTTGAGGGTCTCGCGCGTATCATCGCGGGGCTTCAGGGCGACGAGGAGACGCGGTCGAGCTCCCTCCATGCCGGTCCCACGAGATTCTTCCTCAAGGCGTGGCCGGTCCCCCCGGACCCCAGAACCCGCGTGGCCGTTCGACACCGAGCGGCCGGCGGGTGAGGCGGCCGCGTCGGGCACCTACGGGTGGGCGGCCGTCTCCTTGGGGGAATCGAATCGAATCTGGGCCTCGACGAGGTGAGCGGCGGTCTCCGCTCGCGCTCGAGCCTCTCCGGTGGTCGCGGCGCGAGCGACGGCGACCCCCAGACGGCGCTCCGGGTACGCCTCGGGCTTGCCGAATAGGAACAGTCGAACGCCGTTCGGGGCGAGGGCCCGGGTGATCCCCCCGTACGACGGGGCCCATCCCGATGCGGAAGAGAGGATCACGTGGGCGGCGGCGGGGGTCGTCGGCTCCGGCCCCGCGTAGGGCAGGCCCAGGATCGCCCGCGCGTGGAGGGCGAACTCGCTATTCCACTGGCTGCCCAAAGTGACCAGCCCCGTGTCGTGCGGTCGGGGAGAGACTTCGCTGAAGTAGACCGTGGCGCCGCGAACGAAGCATTCGACCCCGAACACCCCTACGCCACCCAACTGGTCGGTGACGGCGGTCGCCGTGGAATTCAACGAACCGAGCACTTCGGGTGAGAACGGTTGCGGCTGCCAGCTCTCGTGATACAGGGTCCCCGGTCGCTGGTGGCCCACGGGTTCGAGGACTGTCGTCGCCACCTTTCCCGACGGGTCGTAATGGCGAACCGTCAGCATCGTGACCTCGTGGTCGAACGGAATGAACTCCTCGATCATTACCCGGGCGTTCCGCACGCGCCCGTGTTCGCTCGCCTCGGCATACGCGGCCTCGACCCCCCCAAGATCCCGGACCACGGTCATCCCGTGGCCCGAGCTCGACATCATCGCCTTGAAGATGCAGGGAAAACCGATTTCCTTCGCGAAGCGGAGGGCGTCGGCGGCGTTCTCTGCGAAGGCGAATCGGCTCGTCCGAACTTTCGCCTGCTCGGCCGCGAGCCGCCGGATCCGCTCCCGGTCCATCGTCGCCCGCGTCGACTCGGCCCGGGGGATGACGGTCCACCCCTCCTCCTCGAGCCGGACGAGCTCGTCGGTAGCGATCTGCTCGATCTCGGGGACCAGCACGTCCGGGGACTCTCGCTGGACGATCTGGCGTAGCGCCGCTCGGTCGGTCATCGCGAGCACGTAATGCCGGTGAGCGACCTGCATCGCCGGTGCGTTCGCGTAGCGATCGACCGCGATGACCTCGGCCCCTAGGCGCATCGCCTCGATCGCGATCTCTCGTCCCAGTTCCCCGCTGCCGAGCAACATCACTCGGGGGGCGTTACCGACCATCGGCGTGCCGATTCGGTCGCGAAAGGGGACGCCCGGGGTGCGTGGGGTCGAGGCCATCGGGGCCCCGGACGGCTCCCGGATGAATAATCCTCCGTCGGTCGGAGGCCGGACCGTCGTGGAGATAGGACGTAATACCGAGCAGCGGGTCGTCCCGTGGAAAGGGATGCGGACAACTCCTTCGGCCGTCACCTTCGATCTCTGGCACACGCTGGTCTACCTGGACCCGGACTCGGAGGACGAGTACCTGGCGGAACAGGTCGAAGTCGCGGTTCGAGCTCTCGAGGGATGCGAACCGCTCCCGGGCCTGCCAAGGGCCGGGCCGACGGAACTGCGGTCCGCATTCGAGCGAGAGTTCTCGCTCGCGATCGCCTCCGCGGGCGAGGGTCGGACCGTGACCCCGGTCGACCAGTTCGCTCGGGCGGCCCACGCGGGGGGACGAGTCCCCGAGCCCCAAACGTACCTGGCCACCCTGGAAGAGCTCGTCCGGGGGACTCCGTTCCTCGTCGCCCCGGGGGCGCTTTCTGCCCTGCGGGAGTTGCGATCTCTGGGTTATCGGGTGGGAGTGATCTCGAACACCGTCGGGGAACCCGGGCGGTTCTTTCGACCGGTCCTGCACCGGTTGGGGTTCGACGAGTCGGTGCAAAGCTATCTCTTTAGCGACGAGCACCCCTGGGCGAAACCCGCGCCAGAGATCTTCCGGGCCGCCCTGACCGAACTTGGCTCTGATCCCGCCCACTCGGTGCACATCGGGGACGGCTGGTCGGACCTCGAGGGGGCTCGACGGTCCGGGCTCCGTGCCGGGGTGCGGTTCACCGGGCTCGGGCAATACGGGGCGAGATACCGTCGACTCAACTTCTCGGGGTGCCGGGGTCCCCCGGTTTCGGAGCACACTATCGCCGACCTTGCCGATGTCGTTCCGACCGTCGAGCGGCTGCTTCCCATCGGGGCCCAGGAGCGATCCCGGGATCGCGGGTAGCCGGCCTACTCTTGGCCCATCGTCCGCGGCTTTGGGATCACTCGAGGCTGGTCGGCGAGCGTCGGCATCCCGGTCTTGCCGGGAACGATATCGCAGTCCTTCCAGTTGACCCCCACGGTCACCTGGGGGAACGCAACCTTCAGCGTGTAGTTGGCGAGCTTGCCGACGACGAGGCCCTGCGACCCTGCGACGAGGTTCGGGTTCATGACCGACAGGTCCCGGGTCAGGATCACCACGGTTTCGCCGAAGACCACTCGCGACAGCTCGCTCCGGTCTTCCATGCGGGGCCGGGGAGGCCGCCCGGCATTAAACCGTCACCGGGACAGGGGGGTCGCCGCTCGCGAATGACGGATAACCGAGCGAGGTCGACCCAAGACCGCCGTCGGGCCGGAAAAACAGGGATTATCTACTAGGAGCGCGTGCGAGGCCCTAACATGCCGCCGTCTACAGCCACAATGGAGACAGCGAGGGGAATGACAGAAGCGCCTCCCAGAGTGGAGGAGAAGCCGGAGTGGTGGGGCACTCCCGCGGTCGTGGGGTTGATGGGGTTCGGCACCACCACGATGATCGCGGGATTGACGAACCTGCCGGCTCCTTTCTCCAACGGGTTTGCGAACAACTGGGTCGTCTTCGGCATGGCGGCCGCCTTCGGCGGCACCGCCCAGTTTGTCGCGGGAGTGATCGCTTTGCGCAAGGGGAACGTCTTCGCCGGCTCTGCCTTCATCGGCTACGGCTCGTTTTGGCTCGCGTTCACGCTGATGCTAACGCAGTTCGTCAGTCAAGCCGGAACGACGGCGATCTCGTCCGGGGTGATCTTCTACGGGGTGTCTGGGTTTGCGTTCATCTGGATGTTGTTCACAATAACATTCTTGATCAACGCTCCGAAACACGGCTGGGTCCTGACCGGGGTGTTTTTCTTCCTGGTCATAGCGTTCCTGCTGCTGGTCATCAAGTTCTGGCAGATCGGGCAAGGCGACACCCTGTCGACTGGTGAGAGCTGGGCGATCGGCGGAGAGATCTTCTTCGACGGGCTCCTGGCCTGGTACCTGGCGACGGCGGACCTGACCAACTGGAACTGGGGCCGTAAGGTCCTGCCGACCTAGTCGGAAGCGGGATCCCTCGCGACCAACCCTTTCCTCCCTTTTCGTTTTTCTCCGGCGGGGACGAGCCGGTTCGACCCAGCCCAACGGGTTTCGCTCCGGGGGCGACCGACCGTCATTCACTACATCGCGGGCCGCTGCGCAGTTCCCCGGCCGACGCCCCGGGGGAAAGTGCTTCCTCCCGCGGGCCCGTCTCACCCGGCGCCCGGGCCCCAGACCAAGTGGCTGTCGCCGAACTCGTGCCAGAGATATCGCTCCCGAACCGCGTCGGCGTACGCCGCGCGGACCCGACCTTCTCCGGCGAAGGCGAAGAGCAGGGCGAGGTGCGAGGTCCGGGGATCATGGAGCCCCGAGATCAGTCCGTCGACGGAGCGAATCGGGGATCCCGGCCCTAGGGTCAGCCGCGTGAACCCGCGGCGAGGGACCACCCCGCAGCCGCCCCAAGCGGTCTCGAGCGCGCGGACCACGGTCGTGCCCACCGCCACCACGCGATGACCGCCCGCGCGGGTTGCGTTCACCCGCTCGGCGGTGGTCTGGGGAACATCGAACGGCTCTGGGTACACGGGCGGAATCTCGGGTCGATCGGGCTCGGATTCGAGACTCGACACGCCCGCGTGGAGCACGATCGAAGCGATGCCCACCCCCCGCTCGGCCAACGCCCGGACTCCGGCGGGGGTGAACGGCCGGCCGGCCGACGGCATCTCGGCACTGCCGGGGACTCGGCCGAAGACGGTCTGGTAGGCGTCGAGCGGGTACGCGTGGGCGAGATAGCCGTAGCGGATCGGTCGGCCGACCGCGCGCATGGCGCCGGAAACGTCACCGTCCGCCCGATAGAACCAGAGTCGCTCGATCCCGGGGAACGCCCCCACCGGACGGAACCGGACGCTACCCGCGTCGATCGGTACCCCCGGGGTCATCGGTACCGGGCCGGGACCCGAGACGCTCCAACGGGGCTCCGCTAACCAGATTCCTCCGCCGTACTCGGTGCAGACGTTCAGGAGGAACTCTCCCGACGGTCCCCGGGCCGGCAAACTGGCCGGGAGGGTGGCGCTCTCGTTCACCACGACCAGGTCCCCGGGCTCCAAGAGCTCCGGAAGGTCTCGGAACGTGCGGTGGAGCGAGCCGTTCCCCCCGGTGACGAGCAGTCGTATCCCGTCTCGCGCGACCCCGCGGTCTTCGGGGGTTCTGGTCGCTCCGAGGTCGCTCGGGCGATCGAAGTCGAACGCGGCACGGTTCATGTGCTCGCCCCCCAATGGTCGGACTGTGCTCGATACCGGTGCCCGCTGATCTCCGACCGGGGTTGGCCCAAGAGCCACGCCCAGAACGGGAGGGTCGCTTCGGGGAGGGGCCGGTCGGAGATGTCCTCACCGGGGAACGCCGCCTGCTGCATGCGGGTCCGCATGTCGCCCGGGTCCACCGCGACGACGCCGACCCCCACCCCCTCGAGCTCGCGGGCGAGCGTGATCGAAGCGAGGTCGAGGGCGGCCTTGCTGGCCCCGTAGCTCCCCCAGCCAGGATACCCTCCGACCGCGGCGTCGCTCGAAATGTTCACTACGAGGCCCTTCCGACGAATCAGGGCGGGGAGCAGGTTCTGGATCAGACCGATCGGCGCCACGACATTGACGCGGTAGACCCGTTCGAGTTCCGTCAGGGGATACTCCGCGAGCGGAGGCAGCGGGGACGGCCCGAGTTCGGAAGCGTTGTTCACCAAGAGGTCGAGTCCTCCCCACTCGTCGATCCCGTCACGAACCCGGGCCCGGTGCGCCGGGTCGCTCACGTCGCCGGGCAGGTCCATCACTTTCCCGCCGAGGGACCGGAGCTCCCGCGCGGACTCCGCAAGGGCGGAAGGGTCACGGGCGGTCAGGACGAGGTCGTAATCCTCGCCCGCGAGGAGCCGCGCGATGACCGACCCGAGGCCCCGGCTCGCCCCCGTCACTACCGCGACCCGGCGAGGCGACGAAGAAGAGTCCGAGGGCGTCATCCCTCCTCGCGGCGCGGTCGAATGAGAAATCGACAGACCGGGTCCCCGGCGACGACCCGATGGGAGGTGGAGACCCTCGCCTTCAACATGGACTCGAACATCCGGCGCTCCACTTCGCAGGCCTCCGGGAACTGCCCCGCGATCGCGAGGATTGGACAGTTGTGTTCCCGCAGCTCGACGGCCGAGCCCTTCTTGCCGCCGACCTCGGCCATGTAGCCTCCCTCGGACCGGAGCCGGGCGAGCTCCTCCACTCGCTGTCGGAGCTCCGGGGCCGCGAGTCGCGCGCGGTTCTCGTCCGCGAGCTCGTGAGAACGCTCTTGGAGCATCCCGACCACGGCGTCCCGTCCCAGGTGACGCTCGATGTATTCGAGCGCGGAAATCGACATCCGGGTATAGGCCTGCGGAAAGAGGCCGACCGACTGCTGGCTGAGCCGGAAGTGGACCGACGGGCGGCCGATCGTGCTCCGCTCGTACGCTCGCTCGACCAGGCCCTGGTCCTCGAGGGCGGACAAGTGGCGCAGGGCCGCGACCTTGGAGACGTGTCGCAGAGCGGCGATCTCGGCCAGAGAAAGGTTCGGCCGTTGTTTGAGGAGGAGCAGGAGCTCTCGCTTCGACGACGAGAATCCTCTCGGCTCCTCCGGCGGTTGCGGCGCGGCCATCAGCGAACGATACCGCGCCGGACTTTATACACTTATGAGTTCACAAAGTTAATCTTCGAGCTCTCGGGTCGCTGCTTCACGCCGGCGGAGACGAACGCGTCGTCCGCAACCCCAGCGCGATCGCGCCCCGTACGATCAGGGCGATCACCACGACGAGAGGGATCAGAATGAGGTCTCCCCCCGGCCAGGGGAATCCCACCGCCTCTCCGCCCCAAAACAGAGCGAACGAGAACAGCAGCGCCGTCCCGCCCAGCTTGAGCCAGGGGACCTTGATCTTCCGGATCCTCTCGTGCACCGCGACGGCCGCGACTACGAGGACGATCCCCCCGGCCACCGCGCCGACCAAGGCCGAGAACCCGTATCCGGCAGCCGCGAGCGCGATCAGCACGATCACCGCCTCCGTCGACTCGACCGCGCCGACCGAGAATCCGCCGCCGAATTGGAGCAGGTCCCTTCGCGGGGGGGACCACACGGTCCCGGAAGCGGCCGCCGCTGCGCGCCGATACGTTCGCAGGGTGCTCCGGAACAGAAAGAGCCCGAACCCCGTCAGGACCACGGCCGACGCCCAGAGCAGGTAGTTGTGAGGGAACGCCACGAGCACCGCGCCGAGTCCGAGCGCGATCAGACCCACGAGCGCGGTGCCACTGACCGCTCCCCACGCGACGGGTCGAACGGACGCCTGGTCGGCGCTGAGGGCGAACACCAGCGCGACCACCTCGGTGAATTCCAGGACGGTGATCAGAAAGGCGACAATCAGCGCAGGGACATAGAGCGTGTACATCGTTCGGGAGGGGATCCGGTCCGACGCCTGCCCACGTCACCGGGCCGTCGCAGGGCGTTGGTGGCTAACGAGGCGCGGCAAAAGGGCTTTCCGGTCGAGCGGGTAGGGAGGGAATCCTATCCCAGCCCCGCTCCGCAGCTCGTGCAACGCCGGACGCTCGCATCGGTGAGGTTTCCGCAGTAGGAGCAGCGGACCTTCTCGATTCTCCGAAGGTCGCCGGCCGCTCGAGCGGCGCGCAGTCGCTTCCGGGCTTCGATCAGCTCCTCGGTATGCTTCCGACGTTCCTGCCAGGCGGCCCGACCCGGCTCGATGGCCGCGGAGATCGCATCCGCGACGCTCGTCGGGTCCCGTACGGTGAACCGGCCCACCCGTCCGTTCTCCTCGAACGCCTCGGTCAATTCGACGAACCGACCGAGGACCACCTCGGGTGGTCGAAGGTTATAGAAGAAAAACTCGGGCCCGACCCGCCAGGGGTGTGGGGGGAAGATCTCGCCCCGGCGGTAGAGCGCGAGGCATCGCAGGTTGGTAAGGAGCAGAAATCCCCGGCTGGTCCGCCAAGCTCCGAGCAGCAGCTCCCCTTCGAAGAGGTCGAATGCCCGCCAGGCGTCGACGGGGATCTGGTCAGGGTGAGTCACGAGGGGAGACGGCACGTTCGGCTCAGTGGTCGTCGCACTCACGTTAGAGAGGGAAATGACTTCGGGTGGATTATTCCTTTCCCGGAGCTCGGCCGGTGCCCATACTGTCCCATGGGGCGACGCTGGCCCATTCGTGGTACCCGTTTTGAAACCGGGGGAACCAATCGGGCCGTTCAGGGTCCGACGTCGGTTTCTCCCCGCGATCTTGATTCCCTGTGCAAGGATACGCGACACTCGCCCGGGGCCCGCGGTCTCGTTGGTCACACTTGATGAAGGGGCGACCCTTGGGACTGCCGTTGATCGCTCTCGCCGATGTTGCCGTGGTCGTTTCGAGCGCGAAGGCATCTGCGCAATGGTGGAAAGAGAACCTCGGGTTCTCCTCCTCCACCGTCGGCGGCGCGGGGCACGCGATACTCGTCGCACCACCCGGGGAGCGATTCGTTCTCCACCTCTGCGAGGGGTTCGCCCCCCTCGAACCCGGCGACACCGGGATCGCGTTCGTGACCGACGAGATCGAGGCCTTGGTCACTCACATGGCCGAAGGCGCGGTCGAGTTCCCCGAACCGCTGAGGAAGGAGTCGTGGGGAACCATGGCGAAGTTCGCGGACCCCGACGGGAACATCTTCTGGCTTCTCGGCGTTCCGACCTCGATGGTGCGCGGAACGCTGAACTCTCGCGCGCCGACTCGGAAACGACCGGCATCGAAACCCCGGACTCGATCTCGAAAACGCTAGCCCACGAGGGCGTCTCCCCTCGGCCACGCGCAGCGATCGCTCGGCAACGAAGTCGTCGCCGGGTCGCCGCCGATCCCGCGGTTCGGGAGAGACGATCTACCCGCCGGTCGGCTCAGCGGGGTTCCGAACGGTCGAGTTGAATCAGCGGAGCCTGGCTGGTGTCCCGGGCCGGGTAATCTCGAACGTACCCGCCGTAGTAGGGGATCCGCTTGGCCACGACCGCGCGGAAGGCGTCCCGCAGTTGCTGGTCGTCGAGCCCTCGGGTCGGGATCAGGTCATCGTTGCGGTTGAGGCAGCCCTTGAGCTCGCCCCGATGCGTGATCCGGATCCGATGACAGTTCATGCAGAACTCCCGGTTGAACACCGGGTCCACGAGCTCCACTTCCGCCCCGCCGAACTGGTAGATCCTCCGGTGGTGCATCTCGCGGACGAGCACTTTATCGGCGCGACCTTCGAGCCAGCGCTTCACCCCGTCGATGTCCACCGACCAGTCCTTCGGCGACACCAGTTCCGGCATGAACTGGATCAACTGAAGGCGGAGCCCGGCGTTCCGGCTCACAAATCGGATCATCTCCGGAATGTGGGGGAGGGTCGGTCGAAAGACCACCATGTTGAGCTTGACCGGGGTGAGTCCCACCCGAAGTGCCTCCTCAATTCCCCGGAGCACCGGCGGAAGCGATCCCTGTCGAATCTCGTGGAATGCCTTCGGGTCCAAGGAATCGATGGAGACGTTGACCCGCTTGAGGCCGGCGTTCCGCAAGCCCTCGGCCCTCGCGGCCAGCATCGAGCCGTTCGTCGTCAGGGATACATCTCCCATGTGCCGGACGGTGCGGCTGACGATCTCCTCCATATCGGTCCGGACGAGGGGTTCCCCGCCAGTGAATTTCACGGATTGAATGTCGAACTCGCGGGCGGCGCGGACCAGCCGTTCGACCTCGAGAACGCTCATCTCCTCGGCGTGGGGGCTGCGGGGTCGAGCGATCGGTCCGAGTCCTTCGTCGTGGCAGTAGATGCAACCGAAGTTGCACCGCTTCGTCACGCTGATGCGGACATCCGTGACCGGGCGACCGACCGAATCGACCAGCATCGATGGAAGAGAACCCCCGGGGCGGTAAAGGATTGTCGTGGGCGCTCCGTTCGCACCTCCGACGCGAGCGGGTCGACCTTCCGGCGGCGCGGGGAGCTGGTGGACAAGCGTTCGCTCAGATCGGTCGGCAGGACCGCTTCGCGGCCCACGTATGAACTACGGAGGAGCCGGAGCTGCCCGGGCGAGGGATTTCGCCCGGCGTCCCCGGACGACGAGGACGGGACACGGCGCCTCGCCGACCAGACCCGTCGAGACGCTGCCGAGCAGAATCCGCCGGCTCCGGGACAGTCCGCGGGAGCCGGCGACCGCGAGGTCGTGCGGGTGTTCGGTGAGAAATTTGAGGAGCGCGGGGACGACTTCCCCTTGCAAGAACGCGGGCTCGAGGGAGGTCACGCCCCGGGCGAGCGCCGCTGCTTGAAACTCCTCGATCAGGCTCGACAGGGACTTCCCCTCGGAGTCGAACGGTGCCAGGCTCTCCAGATGGCCGTCGCTCGGTTCCCTCGAGCCGGTGTGCACGGTCCCCACGGTGACGGACGAGTGGAACCGGGCGGCGATCTCGATGGCGATCTCGCACGCTCGCCGGGATTCCGGCGTCCCGTCGAACGCGACGAAGACCTTCTCGAACATCGAATTCGCTTCGGCGCGGGCGACGCCGTCACTGAATTTAACCTCCGATGGGCCCCCGCGGCTCCGTTCCCGAAGCTTCTTGAAGCGGAGCCCGATGGCTCGCGGAATGCCCGACCGCCGGTACGATGTGGCCGTGGTGGGCGCCGGGATCATCGGCAGCTCGTGCGCGATGGAACTCGCGCAGCGCGGGCGGTCCGTCGTCTGGTTGGAGGCGGCGGACGTCGCGAGCGACACCAGCTGTCGAGCCATGGGTCACGTCGGAGTCTACGACGACAGCGAGGCCCAGCTGACCCTGACCCGATTCGGGCGCGGTCTGTGGGAAAGCCTGGCGGCGGAACTCCCTCCCGAGGTGGACTACGTCCGACGCGGGGCCCTCTGGGTCGCCCGTACCGAGGAAGAGATGACCGAGGTTGAGCAGAAGGCCCAGGTCTACGAGCACGCGGGGGTCGACGCCGAGGTGGTGGACTCCCGGACCCTCGCCGAAATGGAGCCCAACCTGCGGCCCGGCCTCCCCGGGGCGCTCTTCGTCCCGGGCGACATCGTGCTGGACGCGGCGGAAGCCACTCACTACCTCGCCCGACGGGCCCAAGCATTCGGCGCCGAGTTGCGGACCCGGTCGCCGGTCGGCTCAGTCCTCCCGGACGGGGTGCGCCTATCGGAGGGCGTCACGGTACGGGCAGATCAGGTCGTCGTTGCGACGGGCTGGCAAGCTCCGACCTTGATCCCCTCCCTGCCCCTCCGGCCGCGAAAGGGTCACATCGCGCTCACCGTTCCGCGCCCGGGGTTCGTTCGACACCAGCTATCCGAGGTCGGCTACGTACGGGGAGCGGAGCCGGAGACCCCCGAATCGATCACGTTCAGCTTTCAGCCCCGGACCAGCGGGCGAAATCTGATCGGCGCTACTCGGCAGTACGTCGGGACGTCCACTGAAGTGGACCCCCGTATCATCGAGCGGTTGATGGCCCGAGCACGCGAGTTCCTTCCGGAGGTGGACCGTATCGGCATCGAACGGACCTGGGCCGGCCTGCGGCCGGCCGGGCCGGACGCGGTTCCCATCATCGGAATGATGCCGGGCCGTCCGAACCTCTTGCTGGCGGTCGCCCACGAGGGGATCGGGATCACTACCTGCCTCGCGACCGCGCGCCTCATCGCGGAGGTCGCGGAGGGCCGACCCACTTCGATCCGGATCGACCCGTATCGCCCCGAGCGCTTCGCTCTCACGCCGCCCTGACGTCCCCGAGCGGCCGGTCCTCTACCTCGCGGTCCGTCGGTGACGGCGGGAGAGGTTCAACTTCGCAACGACGCGCGAAGGATGGCCGCGGCGACCTCCGCGAGACGCGGCTCCACCCGGTGGAACTCGGGTTTCCACTTCCCCTCGGTGAGACGGTCACTGATCACGAACACCGAAGCGGTCGGAAGGCGGCGGACTCGCCCAAAGATGAACAGCGCCGAGGCCTCCATGTCCACCGTGAGGAACCCGCTCCGCTGGTAGTGTCGAAGTTCGGTCCGGGTCTCCCGATAGATCGCGTCCGTGGTCCAGCTGGGACCCACGCGGAACCGCAGGCCCGCCCCCCGTAGTGTCTGTTGGATCCACCGGTTCAACGCGGTCGACGGGGCGGCGGGAACGCCCGCCGGTGCGTAGTGATAGGAGATCCCTTCGTCGCGGGCTGCTCCGTCACAGACCACGACGTCCCCCACATGAACCTCGGGGGAGATCGACCCGGCGAACCCGACGCCGATGAACTCCTTGGTTCCCAGCGCGGCGAGCTCCTCGCATCGAATGACGGTCGTTGGCGCACCGACGCCGCGGGGGACCGAGATCCCGAGCGACCGGCGGACGCCGGGGAGTCGATAGGTCGCGGAGATCCCCGCGACGCCGCGGCCTTGGAATCGTCGCGCCAGTCGGGCCCCGACGCGCGGCCGCCACAGCAGAACGCATCTCCGCGGGGTGCGCACCCCCGGAAGGTAGTGACGCACCAGGTCGCCTGCCTCGACCAGCGAACGATGGCGCCATTTTCCGGCGAAACGGGGGAACGAGATGCCGGCGGTCATTACTCCGGAAACGTGACCCCGGGTCTACCATCAAGGTTTGCTCGGCGAGGGTGGGAGGGGGCGGTTCCTTCGGTTCGCGCCGAGGGGCCGCGCGGCCCCGGGCGCATTACCACCGTCGCTGGGCGGGACGACGTGAGTCTCGGCGCGGCGGGTACGACCGCCCACCCGACCCGGCGCGGCGGTCGCTCGACGAGCGCGCCCAGGGGCGCTCACGGCGCGGGGCCTCCGAGACGGACGAGACGGAGCCTGGGGGGAGTTCGGGCGCGGGGTCTCGTCGAATCTCGAACCCGAGGAGCCGCTCGATGCGGGCGAAGTCTTGGCTCTCGTCGCGCGAGATTAGGGTGAGGGCGTCGCCCCGACGCTGGGCGCGCGCCGTGCGTCCCACGCGGTGGACGTAGACCTCCGCCTCGTGGGGGACGTCATAGTTGACAACGTCGCTAACGCCCTCAACGTCGACACCGCGAGCAGCGATATCGGTGGCGACCAAAACCCGGAAACGGCCCTGGCGGAAACCCTCGAGAGCTCGAATTCGTTGGGGCTGACTTCGGTTGCCGTGGATCACGGTGACGCTGATCCCGGAGTGCTCGAGCTGGCGGGCGACCCGGTCGGCGCGGTGCTTCGTCCGAACGAAAACCAAGACGCTGGACATCTGAGAGTTCTTGAGGAGGGAGACGAGCACGTCGGTCTTACGTTCGGGCGAGACCGAGATCGCGTGGTGGGAGACGCCGACCGCAGCGACGGTCGGTGCGTCGGCACGAATGATGTGCGGGTCGTGCAGGAACTCGTGCGAGAGGCGGACGACCTCGGGGGGCATCGTGGCAGAGAACAGCATGGTCTGCCGTTGACGAGGAAGGTTCCCAAGGACACGGCGCACGTCCGGGAGGAATCCCATATCGAGCATCCGGTCGGCTTCGTCCAGCACGAGTATCTCGAGAGATCGGAAGTCCACGTAGCCACGCTGCATGTGGTCCAGGAGGCGTCCGGGGGTCGCCACGATGATCTCGGCACCGCCTCGGAGCGCGCGTTCCTGGTCGACCATGCCGACGCCGCCGTAGACCGCGGCGCCTCGAAGCCGAGTGTGTCGGCCGAGGCGACGGAGGAACCCCTCTGCCTGCAGCGCCAGTTCCCGGGTGGGAGTGAGTACAAGCGCGTAGATCCGTCCCCGCGGGCGCGTGAGGAGTCTCTCGAGGATCGGGAGCAGAAAGGCGGCGGTCTTTCCCGTTCCCGTCTGGGCGGTCCCGATGAGGTCCCGTCCCTCCACCGCGTGCGGGATGGTCCCTCGCTGGATCGGAGTAGGTTCCGAGTATCCCATCTCCTGGACACCGCGCCGGAGCGTCGCATCGAGGGGGAGGTCGTCAAAGGTCGTCGATGGCCGTGGCCGCGCTATCGTCGTCTGTTGGGGGTCGCTCATGTCTATCTCGGGCGCCCCAATCGGCCTGGGCAAACGGGGGGTTCCGGACTCGGCCGAGGGAGCGAGCCGCCGCATATGAGCTCTCTGCCGCCGTGTCGGACCGTCACGCGGACCTGCCGTACGGTGGGTACACACCCCATCAGCGTGCCTCCCGGGCGATCGCGACAGCGAACTCTTGGGGGGCCCCAAGCTCCGCACCTGGGACCGCCCGGGTCCACTTGGATCTCGGGAGGTGGGGCTTCCCGTCGCTACCGTGGGGTTAAAGAACCCCTTCCTCGCAAGTTGTTCCTGAGAACGCCGCCAGGATAGAGCCGCAACCATGTACCGCCTGACGCACCGACCTTTTTCGGGGGCTCCCACATGAGCCCCGCTTTCGTGTCGGGTCGCCGGCGATTGTTCTGCGCGGCCGCCGCGGTCATCGCCCTGACCGTGGCCGTCGGGGGCTTCGCGGCGAGCCTTACTTTCGCCCACTCGACCGGCGACGTCGGCGGAATCGGAGCCACGTCCCCCTTTCTCTCCGGCTGGCAGCAAACCGGTGTTGCCGCTTCGGCGACGCCCGACCCCGTACCGACCCCGATGAGCGCCACCGTCACTGTGCCGACTCGTCTTCCCGCCACGGCCGGGTCGCTGAGCGTCTCCGCGGGTGGGGTCGCCGGACACCAGGCCCTTGAGTGGACCTTTACGGAAACCGTCGGGATCCCCGTAAATGAGGAGATCGAGCTGGACCTCTCCATCCAGTACACCGCCGGGGCGGTATCGCACAACCTGACGGAGACGGCGTTTCTCGAAACCCAAGCCGGTGCCCTCGGAGCTTCTCTGGTCTTCAACCTGTACTGGGACGCCGGTGCCCCGGCCGGGATCACCTTCGGTGCGGAGTCGGAGATCAGCCAAGTCTGCTCCGGGGTGGGGACCTGCCCATGACCCCTACATCGGTCCGTAGCCCTCACCTTCCGGTGTATGCGTTGCTCGGGGCCATCGCCGTGACCGTCTCCGCGTTCGGAGTCGCCGCGGGAGCGAGCGGTCAGGTGGCGCAGGGACCCTCCGAGACCGGCCAGGGAGCGTTCGTCGCCGAACATCCGTTGGAATACTGGGCGTGGCATGCCACTCAGCTGGGAACCGTCCCTCAGCCGGTTCCCGCACCGGTCTCGGTCGTAGCGCACACCCCCACTCGGCTGCCGCGGGGAGGTCGGAGCTACACCATCAACGCCGCCGTCGCCGGGCAAACCAGCGTGGCGTGGACCTTCGCGGAAGCGGCCACCGGGCCCCCCGGGACAGAGCTCATGGTCACATTCGTCGACGGGCTCTCGGGTCCGGTCAGCACGATCACCGTGTATGTGGAGACCACCTTGCGCGGGCTGGCGGGCTCGGTCGACTTCGTATTCTATTGGGACGCGGGGACGTTCGCCCCCGGCTCGCTGTCGATTGAATCGATGACGGCGACCGTGCAGGCGTGCGCCGCCATCGGCGATTGCCCGTGATCGGGCGCCCCACCTCGCGCGCGGACTCGGTGTTCGTCAGGAAACCTGCAATGCGTATGGACCCGCATGGCCCGGCTATTTAGACATTCCGCGATTTTCTCTCGAGGCCGCACCGCTCAACTCGGCGGCCAAATTATTATCTACCCCACATCGCCAACTTTACGCGAGGTTGACTCAGAATGGGCAAAAGCGAGCCGGGTAAGAGGTTGCAGCGGAGAACGGTCTACGTCGGGACGGCGTTCGCGCTGCTCGCGATCGTGGCAGGATTTGGAATGGCCGCATCGTTTACGGTCACCCAGGGCCCCGCCATCGCCGGGAGCGGGGTCTATCACGCGACGAATTCGATCGCGTGGTGGACCGACCTCAGTGAGGGAGTCGGCGTCCAGCCGACGGTGCTGCCGGCGACGCTCTCCGCCGCGGTCGGCGCCCCCACCGTTCTCGCCGGCGCCGCGACGAGCTACGGAGTCAACACTGCCGTCCAGAACGATGTCGGTCAGTACTGGCGGTTCAGCGAAGCCACCACCGCCGTCGCCGGCACGGAGATCGAACTGGCGTTCACGGTCTCAACGGGAGTCGCTCCGACGGTCACGACGACCGTTGCGTACGTTGAAACCCAGGCCATCATCCCTGGGACCGCTACGACGTTCGTGTTCTACTACGACTTGGGGTCGCCCGCCACGGGAACCATCACGCTGAACAGTGTCACCGAGATCGCTCAGCAGTGCTCGGCGGTCGGTACCTGCCCGTAGATTCCCGTAGGAACGAACGACCAACCCCTCCCGTGAAAGCGGGTGGGGGTGCGCCTAACCATTTCCTTCTCTTTTCTCCTCAGTTGACGGGGCAGGCCATTCTCGGTGGAGTCGGCCCAGCACCTCGGCCTTCGCCTCGACCTCAGCGCCCAATGCAGCCAGTTCCTCGATACTCACGAAGGCGGTCGGCCGTTCGGCCACTCGGTCGAGCTTGGCCTCCTTGCGCTCCGTCAGATCCTCGTCCTGTTCGCGATAGGGGGTCCGGTTCGTGAGGATCCACCACACCGCCGCCGACAGTTTCCGGGCCGCGGCCACTTGGGCCTTGGCGCCACCGATCTGTTTCGACTTCTTCTGGTAGAACCGCTTCACCGCGGTGTCCTGGCGGGCGAGGAGCATGCCCATCACTGCCCCGCACAGGAATCGCTTGAGCACCATGTCCCCGGGCTTCACGTGACGGTGGGAGCTCACGTGGTCCCCCGAGTTGTCGGCGCGGGGTACGAGCCCCGCATACGAGGCGAGGGTCCTCTTGGTCGGGAATCGGCGGATGTCCCCGATCTCCCCGACCAGCGCCACCGCAGTGTAGTAGTCGACCCCGGGAATCGACATCAGCAGGCGCACGTCCTCCCGGTCGACCGCGATCTGGGCAAGTTCCCGTTGGAGCTCCTCCTCTTGGGTCGCGAGATAGGTGAGCTGGCGGAGATACCGCGCGAGGGCGGTCCGCTCCTCCGGACCGAGCGGAAGCTGCACGAGTCTTCGAAGGCCCATCACGCCGAACCAGTCGGAGACCCCGCCCATCTCCGAGTCCAAGAGCGAGCGGGTGACCAGTGCGTGGACCTGGTTCTTGACGAGGACGACCTTGTAGCCCAGGTCCTGCCGTTGACGGACCACCGAACGCATCCGGTCGATCTCGGGAGGTGGGATGTAGCACTCGGGG
>JBARNH010000012.1:0-12667 GCA_049802875.1 Thermoplasmata archaeon
GCTGCGCGATGAGCCGCCCGGCGGTTCGAATCCCGGGTGAGACTTAAGAGGCGAAGGCGAGTGGTGCGGCCCGCGCGAACCTCCGGAGGGCCTCGATGACGAAGACATTCCTTCTCCTTCAGCTCGACAGCGAGGGCGCGCCCTACTCGGACGTGGCCGAACTGTTGGAGGACCTCGGGTTCCGGCCTGAGACGGAGGGATACGATTTCCTCTACGAGTGGGGCCGCCCCGCGTCCGTCCAGGAGACCCTCGAGTTCGCCGACCGGATCCAGGAGACGTTGCGAGGTAAACGCGTCGGTTTTCGGATCGAATCGACCGACGAGTGAACCGTAAGGGGAACCGACCTCGGCCCGCTCTCGACCGTTATTACACCGCCCCGCTGTCGCGGCCCGATGGTGGTCCTCGGGATCGAATCCACGGCCCATACGGCTTCGGTGGGCCTCGTGTCGGAGCGAGCCGAGGTCCTGGGGCTCGCCTCGGACATGTACCGTCCGCCCGCCGGGGGCATCCACCCGCGCGAAGCTGCGAACCATCACGTCGAGGTTCTGCCCGACCTCGTGCGACGAGCGCTCGAGTCCGCCCACGTCGCTCCCTCGGAGGTCGACGCGGTGGCGTTCGCTCAGGGGCCAGGGATGGGGCCGTGCCTAAGGGCCGGTGCGACGGTGGCGCGGATGCTCGCGCTCTCGTGGGAGAAGCCGCTGGTCCCCGTTAATCACTGCGTCGCCCACGTGGAGATCGCTCGGGTGCTGAGCGGGTTCCCCGACCCGTTGCTCCTCTACGCCAGCGGGGGCAACACCCAGGTGATCGCGTACGGTCGGGGGCGGTACCGAGTGCTCGGCGAGACGATCGACATCGGGATCGGGAACTTCCTCGACAAGCTCTGGATCGAGCTCGGCGGGACGTTCCCGGGAGGCCCGGCGCTGGAGCTGGAGGCGCGCCAAGGCTCCCAGCTCCACGAGCTCCCGTACTCCGTCCACGGGATGGACGTCGCGTTCTCCGGCATGCTCACCGCCGCGCTGGCCCTGCGCGCGAAAGGGGTGGGACTCTCGGACCTCGCCTACTCGGTGGAGTCGACCGCCTACGCGATGCTCACGGAGATCACCGAACGCGCGCTCGCCCACCGGCGGAGGGACAGCGTCGTTTTGGGCGGCGGCGTGGCATGCAACGAACGACTGCGCTCGATGGTCCGGACGATGGTCGAAGAGCGCGGCGGGACCATGTTTGCGCCTCCCCGGGAAATGTGCGTGGACAACGGGGCGATGATCGCGTGGACCGGCTCGCTCGCTTGGGGCGCGGGTCTTTCGGTCGCCGTGGAGGCGTC
This sequence comes from Thermoplasmata archaeon, assembly GCA_049802875.1. Lineage (GTDB taxonomy): Archaea > Thermoplasmatota > Thermoplasmata > Lutacidiplasmatales > UBA184 > Lutacidiplasma. Next base: position 1,322 of record JBARNH010000012.1, read on the forward strand.
CGCCGTTCAACCACGACAGCGGACCGACCTCGTCTTGACCCCCTGGCGGTCCGGTTAGTTCGGCATCTCGGCTTTAGGTTCCCGCTCGTCTGCGCCCCGCGTGGAGGAGGTCGATGTCCTCGTCGTCGGCGCCGGGCCCGCGGGAAGCACGGCCGCTTTCCGGCTCGCGGAGCGGGGGCACGACGTCCTCGTTGTCGAGGAGCACCCTTCGATCGGACTGCCCGTCCAATGCGCCGGGCTCGTTTCCCAGCGCGTGATCGACCTGGCGGGATCGTCCGCCTTTGTGCGGACCTCCGTGCGGGGAGCCGCGGTATTCGGGCCGAGCCTCGGTTCGGTCGAGTTCCGAGCCCCGGACGCCCGAGCGTTCGTGATCGACCGGGGAGGACTCGACGGATACCTCGCGGACCGAGCGTCCGGGGCCGGTGCCCGGTACCGGTGCGCCACCCGGTTCGACGGGATCGTCGCCCGGAGTGACGGTCGGACCGTCGTCCGGCTCGCCAGCGCCGACTCCACGACCTCGGAGGTCTCGGCGCGCCTCGTCGTCGGCGCGGACGGGGTCTCGAGCGCTGTCGCCCGGGCGTTTCGACTCCGACGACCGGTGGAGATCCTGCCGGCGTTCGAAGCCGAGTTCCCCCGCAGCCCGGGAGACCCGGATCGGGTCGAGGTCTATCTCGGGCGCCGGTTCGCGCCGGGTCTTTTCGGGTGGTGGATACCGGACGGCGCCGGCGGAGCACGGGTCGGAATCGCCGCCGACGCAGACGGAACGAGCGCCCGCGATTATTTCGAGCACCTGCTGGAATATCTCGAGCGGCGGTTCGGACGACGGCTCGCGAACCCCACGGCGTACCTCGTCTCGGGGATCCCGATCGGAACGGTGCCAAAGACGCACGGCGCCGGAGTCCTGCTGGTGGGTGACGCGGCGGCGCAAGTAAAACCGCTCTCGGGGGGCGGGATCTTCACCGGGATGCGATGCGCCGAGATCCTCGCCGAGGTCGCCGACGAGGCGCTACGACGTCCCGATCTCTCGGAAAACGCTCTCGGAGAATACGACCGGCGCTGGCGCGCGGAGCTCGGGGAAGAGTTCCGTAAAGCCCTCTACCTCCGACGGATCCTAACCCGGCTCAACGACCCGGACCTGGACGGGATCGTCTCCGCGCTCAAGGGAGCTGAGTTGACGGCGACGATCGTCGCGTTCGGGGACATCGACTTTCCGACGCACGTGGCGCGCCAGCTATTGCGTCAGTCTCCGTCCCTGGTGCGCCTCTTGCCGAAGGCGCTGGGCGCCTGGTTTTCGTCGTCCGCCCTCCGGGTCCCCGAACTTGACCCGGAGCCCCTCCGGAAGTAGACCCACGCCCCCCCGCCGATCACGACGACCGCGACGGCCAGCACGCCCGCGAGCACGACGGGGAACGACGAAGGCTGGACCTCGATCGCCGTCTCGGGAAGGACTCCCGACACGCCGAGGACGGTGAGGTTCAGGGTCGCGCTTCCGTTCGGCAGCTCCGTCGCCGCGGCCCACACCGAGGCGTTGAACCACCCTCGGGATTCCAAGAGGTAGTTGGACCCATTGGCCGAGAACGAAAGCGCGACGCGCAAGGCGAAGTCACCGCTCGGGGTCGTGGCCGACGTCGCAACCGCGATCGACCCTCGGAACAGCCCGCTGCTCGGGAGCGTGCCCACCGAGACCCCGACCGATCCCCCGGAGCTCGAGGAGTTGGACAGGACCGGAGCCCCGGCGACCGAGACGGTCCGGGTCGCATTCCCCGGGAACCCGTTGAACGCGTAGACCTGGAACGTCAGTTCTGCGGCCGTCATCGGATCTGGGAGTGGGTTCCCGACGGTGAACGAAACGGTCCCTGTCGCGCCGGGCGTGAGGTACGGTGCAGAGAGGTTCGCCACGAACCCGCGGTCGTCCGCCAGCGGCAACGTCGGGAACGGCGCCGCGCTCACTTCCGCGGCCGCACCGACGAGCATCAGCACGGCCACGAGAAGGATCGGGATCGAGACCCGGGCAAGGCGCAGTCGGCTCAGACTAGGCACCGGGCTCCTCCGGAAACCGCCCGCTCTCTGCGAGCGCGACGAGTCGCCGGATCCGATCCATCGCCTGACGCCGGCCACGGCGACCTCCGGGTCCCAACAAGCAGGCCACCGGTCGTACGCCCGCAGCATCGGTGAGGCTCGCCTTGTAGAGTGCTCGCGCGAGCGCCCGCGGACGGCGGGTGACCTCGACCGCATCGAGGTCCGCCCGCAGCTCCTCGCGTTGGGTGAGACGGTCGGCGAGGAACGCCAGGATCGGGTCCCATCGCATCATCCTCGAGAGGGTCCGGAAGAACGTGAGGTAGCGACCGTCGAGCTCGCGGATGTGGCCGAGCTCGTGCGCCACGACCGCCTCTCGCTCGAGCGGGGTGAGCGCTCCGATCAGACCGTCGGACAGGAGGACCACATCCCGTCGGCGCAGTCGGCCGCGCCGCTCCACTTGCAGCAGCGTGAAGGAGAACGCTTCGATCCGGGGGGAGGAGAACGCCAGAAGGTCGGTCGGAGCCGCCGGTTGCGGAAGTTGTTCCGGCCACGCCATCGTTCGTGGGCGAAGGATCGCGAGGAATCCGCGGCCGACCGCCTGACTCAGGAGGAACGCGGCGAGAAAGATCCCGAAAGCGCCGACGGCCCCGATGATCCAGAGGGTCGCGAACCGGGGCTCGAAGATGGTGCCGGGAGCCTGCGCCAAGCGAACGACCGCCGCCCATCCCCCGTCGGAAAGGACCCAGACAAGACCCGTCGTGGCGATGACCGCCCAGAAAGCGAGAAAGGTGGCCGCCAGACGAAAGACGACGGTGGAAGTCGACCCGCGATACGCGATCAGTAGGGCGACTCCGACCCCGACCCACGCGAGGACGGGGAGATAGAGGAGCCCCACGACCGGAGCCGCCACAGCCACCTCCCTTCGGGGTCAGTCCATCCCCAGGCGACGCCGCAGCTCCCGTTCCTCCGACGGGTTGAGCTTGGCGATCTCCTCGTTCAAATGGACGACTCCTGCGGGGCCGAACATGGCCACGACCCCCTTAAGCAAGTTGATGAGATATTTTTGCTCCACTTCCGCCGGTCGGTAGACGTACCGCTCTCCGCCCCGGCACGTCTCCCGTCGACGTCGGACCAACCCCTTCTCGAACAACCGCGACAAGATCGTTGCGACCGTCGTGTAGGCGACCCGGGTACCGCGCGACTCCAGCGCCTTCCGAACATCCCGCGCCGGCGCCTCGCCGAGGTCGCGGAGGGAGGAGAGGACCTCGGTCTCGAGTGCACCGATCATACGTCCCCCCTTCGCCGAAAGAGTCCCGGTTATGCCTTAATATATCGGGCGGAGGGGAACGAACGAGTACGAACCGGCCGAACTCGGTCGTCGGGGTTGGTCCGAGGCGATTGCTTAGGTACTGGCCCCTGATGTGAGGCGCGTGCGTGCGACGGACACCCGGCCGAACTCGATACTCGACCTTGTCGGGAACACCCCGCTCGTTCCGCTCCATCGCGTCACCGCCGGTCTTCCCTATCGCGTCCTGGCGAAGCTCGAGTTCCTGAACCCGGGCGGTTCGGTCAAGGACCGGATCGGCGCGGTCATGATCGACGACGCGGAAAAGCGGGGGCTCTTGAAGCCCGGGGGAACGATCGTGGAAGCGACGAGCGGCAACACCGGGGTGGGACTTGCGCTCGTCGCCGCGGTACGCGGCTATCGTGCGGTCTGCGTGCTACCGGACAAGATGAGCTCCGAAAAGATCCGCTTGTTGCGGGCCTACGGGGCACGGGTGGTCGTCACGCCGAGCGGGCTCGCGCCGGATCACCCGATGAGTCACTACTCCGTCGCGCGCCGGCTCGCTCGCGAGATCCCGGGGGCATACTACCCCAATCAGTACGAGAACCAGGGGAACCCGGAAGCACACTACCGGACGACGGCGCCCGAGATCGAACGGGGCGGAGGCCCGGAACTCGCGGCAGTGGTCGGCACCGTAGGCACCGGAGGAACGATGAGCGGGATCGGACGGTACTTCAAAGAGCGCCGACCGGAGGTCCGCATCGTCGCGGTCGACCCGGCGGGCTCGATCCTCGGACCGTACTCTCGCTCGCACGAGCTCTCCAAGGCGACGCCCTACCTGGTCGAAGGGATCGGGGAGGACATGATCCCCAAAACGATCCATTATCAGTATCTCGACGAGTTCGTGGAGGTCAGCGACGGCGAGTCGTTCCTCATGAGCCGCCGGCTCGCCCGCGAGGAAGGGCTGTTCGCGGGGGGGTCGGCGGGTTCGGCGGTCGCCGGCGCGGTCCGCTGGCTCGGGAAGCGACCGCTCCCCGAGGGGGCGACGGTCGTCGTGATCCTGCCCGACTCCGGCGACCGGTACCTGTCGAAGTTCTACTCGGACGATTGGATGCGGGAGAAGGGATTCCTCGACATCGGCTCCAGTGCGCGCGACCTCCTGGGAAGGAAATCCGGCACCCCCACCCTGATCACGGTGGACCCGACGACGGTAGTCCGCGATGCGCTCTCGATCCTCCGGCACCATGGGATCTCCCAGATGCCGGTCCTCTCCGGGACTCAGAACGTCGGCAGCGTCCAGGAGGACGAGATCCTGCGACGCGGGCTCGCGGACGAGACCGTATTGGAGCGGTCCGTGTCGGCCGTGCTCCAGGCACCGTTCCCCGAGGTGACGGCGGACACTCCGGTCGCCGACGTCCTGCACCGATTGAAGGAAGAGAAGGTGCTCCTGGTCCGGGACGCGGCGACCGGTACCCCGATCGGGATCCTCACCCGTCACGACCTGGTCAGCTTCCTCTCCGAACAGGGAGGTACCCATGCGGTTTGACACCCGAGCGATCCACTCGGGGCAGCCGGCCGACCCGCTCACAGGGGCGGTGAACGCGCCGATCTACCTCTCGAGCACCTTTCGGCAGTCGGCGCCGAACCGGAACCGCGGCTATGTCTACAGCCGATCGAGCAACCCGACGCGCCATGTGCTTGAAAGCGCGCTCGCTGCGGTGGAGTCGGGACGCGCCGGGCTCGCTTTCTCTTCGGGCCTCGGGGCGCTCACGACCCTCCTCGAGGCGTTCCCGAGCGGCAGCCGGATCGTCTCGGTCGACGATCTGTACGGAGGAACTTGGCGGCTATTCGAGCACCACCGCAAGCAGTTCGGCGTCCGCGTCGACTATGTCGACATGACCGACTCCTCGAAGGTCGCGGAGGCGCTCCGGGGCGGAAAGACCGACCTCGTGTATATCGAGACCCCGACGAATCCGCTGCTTCGCCTGGTCGACCTCCGGGCGGTGGCGAAACTCGCCCACCGTTCGGGAGCGGTCGTCGCGGTCGACAATACGTTCGCCACCCCGGCGAACCAGCGACCGATCGAACTCGGGGCGGATATCGTGCTCCACTCCACGACCAAGTACCTCGGCGGTCACTCAGATATCATCGGGGGGGCGCTCGTGCTGCGCCGGCCACGGGACGCGGAGCGGTACGCGTGGCTCCAGAACGCGGTCGGCGCCGTTCCGAGCCCGTTCGACTGCTTCCTAGTCCTCCGCGGGCTGCACACCCTGGGCGTTCGGATGCGCGCCCACGAGGCCAGCGCGCGCGCGGTCGCCGAAGTCCTGGAGCATCACCGGAAGGCACGAAACGTCTACTATCCGGGCCGACCGAGTCACCCCCAGTACGCCCTCGCCCGCCGACAGATGGACGGGTTTGGCGGGATCGTCAGCACGGAGATCCGCGGGGGACGATCGGCGGCGCTCCGGTTCCTTCGGGGCCTCCGGATCTTCACCCTCGCCGAGAGCCTCGGAGGGGTCGAGTCGCTCGTCGACCACCCCGCGTCGATGACCCACGCGAGCGTCCCCCGCGAGGAGCGGGAACGGCACGGCGTGATGGACGGCCTCTTACGTCTCTCCTGCGGGATCGAAGATCCCGCGGACCTTGCGGACGATGTCCGCTCGGCGCTGGGGAGGGTCTAGCCGTGCGACGGGTCACGATCTACGACACCCTCTCTAAGGCGACCCGCGGGTTCGCCCCGATCGTTCCTCCCCGGGTCGGTCTCTACGTGTGCGGGCTGACCCCGTACGCGCCGGCGCACATCGGGCACGGTCGCACGTTCGTGATCTTCGATGTGGTAACGCGGTCGCTTCGGCGGTGGGGATATCGGGTGTTCTACGTCCAGAACGTCACCAACCTGGACGACAAGTTGATCGCGCGCGCGGCGGAGCAACACGACGACCCCCTCGAACTCGCCGACCGCCATTTCGTGGAATATCGACGGTCGATGGACCGGCTCGGCGTCGGTTCGGTGAACTACTACCCGTTCGCGACCGACTACGTGCCCGAGATCATCGAACAGGTTCGCACGCTGGTCGATCAGGGAGCGGCCTACGTCGCGGACGACGGCTCGGTCTACTTCGAAGTGGGGAAGTTCCCGAGGTACGGCGCCCTGTCCGGGCAGAAGGTCTCCGCGCTACTTCCGGGAGCCCGCGTCGAGGTCGATGCGCGGAAGCGTTCGCCGGAGGATTTCGTGATCTGGAAGGCGGCGACCCCGGGGGAGCCGAGCTGGGAGAGTCCGTGGGGGCCGGGGCGACCGGGTTGGCATGTGGAGGATACCGCGATGACCGGCCGGCTGCTCGGACCGCGCTACGACCTTCACGGTGCCGGCCTCGACCTGATCTTCCCCCACCATGAGGCCGAGATCGCGCTCTCCGAGACCGCGACCGGGGTCACGCCGATGGTCAACTACTGGATGCACACAGGGCTCGTCGCCCTCTCGGGCGAGAAGATGTCCAAATCGATCGGGAACGTCCTCTCGTTAGAGCAGGCGATCGACGACTTCGGCCCGGGAGCCCTGCGGTTCTACTACCTGAACGCGTACTACCGGAGCCCGGTCGACCTCCAGCCCGGGAAGAGCCTCGAGGAGGCCCGGGAGGCGTACGACCGCCTCGCGCAACCGGCCGTCCGGATCGCCGGGCTGCTCGAGCGAGACGGGGCGGAACGGCCGGGGGACTCACTGCCCGAGGAGATCGCGACGGCGGCGGAGGATCTCGTCGAGCGGTTGGACACCACCCTCGCCGACGATTTCAACACCCGTGAGTCGATCGCGCTACTGTTCGGGTGGACCCGCACCGTCGCGGAGCGCGTATCGAACCTCGACCACCTCTCGGGTGAGGCACTCTCGATGCTCGCGGGTCCGTTCGCGTGGGCCACGGAGACCCTCGGATTCTTCGTCCGGCCGCCCTCCGCTCCCGGTGGGGCGTGGGCGACCGTCGTCCCCCTCCTTCTGGCCGCCCGAGGTCGGGCCCGCGCGCGGGGCGACTTTGTCGAGTCGGACCGCATTCGCGACGAGCTCCGCGCGGCCGGGGTTCGGGTCGAGGACGGAGCCGACCAGAGTCGTTGGGAGTTCGCCGACCCGGAGTGAGGGGACCGTGCGCGGATTCGGCTTCTCAGAGCACGGAGGTCTCGAGCGACTCGAGTTCGTCGAGATCCCCGAGCCCGAGCCCGGCCCAGGAGAAGTGCGGGTGGCGATCCGCGCCGCAGCGTTCAATCGGTTGGACCGATTCACGCTCGCCGGGATCCCGGGAGTACCGGTCCAGCGGCCCCATGTCCTCGGCTCCGACGGGGCCGGTGTCGTGGACCGGCTGGGCGAAGGGGTCTCGGGGCCGCCGGTGGGCCGGGCGGTGCTCCTGAATCCGGGGCTGTGGGACGGCACCTGCGATGCCTGTCGGCAGGGGCACGAATCGCTGTGTCGGGCGTTCCGTATCCTAGGGGAGCATACCCAGGGTTCCGCGACCCGCTACGTCGTGATGCCCTCCCGGAACGTCCATCCGCTCCCGGAGCGGCTCTCTTTTGCGGAGGGGGCGGCGGCCCCCCTCGTCTTCCAGACTGCCTGGCGGGCGATGAAATCGGTCGGGGAGGTCCGGGCGGGAGACCGAGTCGCGGTGATCGGCGCGGGCGGAGGGGTCCCCACCGCGGTCGTGCAAGTCGCCAAGTTCCTCGGGGCGCGCGTGGTCATCGCTTCCCGGTCCTCAGAGAAGGGGGAGCGCGCCCGGGCGTTGGGGGCCGACGACTCGGTCACGTTCGACGACGGAGACCACCCCCTCGACCGGGTGCTCTGGCAGTGGAGTCAGAAGAACGGGGTCGACGTCATCTTCGACTCGGTCGGGGCGCCGACCATCCCCCGGTCCGTGCGCGCGCTCGCCCGCGGCGGGCGGGTGGTCGTCATCGGGGCGACGGCGGGTCCGATGGCCGAGATCGACCTCCGGACGCTCTTCTGGCGCCAGGCCTCGATCCGGGGGAGCACGATGGCGGACGCCCGGGAGTTCGAAGAGGTCCTCGCCCACCTGGCGTCCGGCCGGCTGCGGCCGGTCGTCGACTCCGAGCGACCGCTCGCCGAAGCGGCCGACGCGTTCCGCCGTTTCGACGCCCCCGATCTGTTCGGGAAGATCGTCATTACCCTACCCCCGGAGTAAGCGCACCGGACGGGGCTCCGGAGCTCCGGAAACGGCGCAGATTCCATCGGTACGGGTCGTTGCATTCAAATACCAGAAACCGGCCTGTTATCGGTCGTGAGCCGTCAAATGGGCAGCTCCCCACAGACCGGGGAAGCCGCGCGCGCCCCCCGGAATTGGATGAAAACCGCGTTCTCCGCTCTCGTCGTCGTCCTCGTCGTGCTGAGCGGGGGCTTCCTGTTCCTTTCGAGCGCGCCGGGGGCTCCGGGCACCGCCGCCCATTCCGCCCCGTCCGCTCCCCTCGCCACGACGCCGTCGACCCCGCCCGCACCGCAGGTCACCCACGGCGACCTCGTGGTCAGTTCGGGGGAGACGTTCACGATCCAGCCGACCAGCAACACGCCCGACTACTACCAGGGCGGCAATATCACGGTCCTCTCGGGCGGGACCCTGGACGTCCGCAACGTTTCGCTGATTTTCGTAGAGTTCGTCTCGGACGTCGGCACCCCGATCCAACGCCTTTCCCACATCTATACGTTCCAGGACCAGGGTACCGTCAACTTCTACAACTCCTCCGTCACGACCGACCTCGGTGTCCTCAACGCCTACGCGAAGTTGGACGTAATCGTCACCGGGGCCATGAACCTCTGGGACTCCGCACTCGAGTTCCCGGGTTGGCTCACCGTCTCTGGGACGGGCGGAGATCTCACCCTCAACAACTCCGCGATCGGGGCGAACCCGGCCGTGCTCGCCGTGACCGAACCCCCCGTGATCCAGGGGGATACCGAGTACGCCGCGAGCGTGCTCGTGACCGGGGGCGCGCATCTCAACCTGTTCCACAGCGCCGTCGCCGAAACCTATGCGGACGACACGCAGGTCAACGGGATCCCCGGGCCGGCTCCGCTCAACGCCACCCATATACTGCTCGACGCCGGGGGATACAACGCGACGTCGTTGGCGACCCCGACCGACTCGGCGAACCTGTCTCGGGACTGGCTGTACTACCCGGACGGGATCTACGGAGGCTACGTCGACGTCTTCTATAACTCCACGAACGGCACGGGCTCGGTGGTCAATGTCGTGGTTTGGTACGAGGGGATCGGCTACTCGGTCGGCGCGATCAACTTCGCCGACAACGTGAGCGGCGGCTACGTCGCCCTCGGCCTTCCCGCGGGTCTGATCGATGCGATCAACGCGGGCGGCCTGTTGACCTACCTCAACAACACGGGAGACTTCGGCCTGCCGTCCCAGATCGCCCTCAATTTCTCCTCTTCTGCCGGGCAGCCGGTGGCCATCAGCCAAACTCAGTTGGTGCTCGATCCCCCGCTCCAGTACAACATGGTCGCGACCGGGGCGGGCACCACGGTCACTACGGTGGACGCCGCGCTGGGACTCACGTTCGGCGCCGTCCCGGCCACCCCGGTGTCGCAGGTGCTCCCCTATCCGTGGGGCTCGAACAAGTTCTGGTTTGAGGACGGGGCGACCGGCTACCTCGGCAACGTCTCGGTCCCCTCCTCAATCCCCGGCGTGTTCTCCACCTCGGCCCTGTTGGCCGATGCGGCCAGCACGGTCTACCTGTTCCGGTGGGCCCAGTTCAACGTCACGAACCTCACCAGCGCGGGGGTCACCCAGGTCGTGGTCGGGGCGCACGTGAGCGTCTACTACGCCTACAACGACAACCAGGCCAGCAACGTCACCGCGAACACCCTGAACGACATCCGAACGAGCAACCCGGCGATGTGGGGGTACCTGGAGTACTGGGACCAGCAGCACGGCGTTGCGGCCTACGGGCAGTCGGATGCCAAGGGGCAGTCCCTCCTCCTGCTCGCCTCCTCGGAACTCAACGGGACCAACCTCCCCGGCGGGAACTTCCTCGGCGGCTACCATGTGGCGTTCCGCGTGCCGTACGTCAACACCTCGACATCGATCTCCGCCGGCGTTAGCCCGTACCCCACCGGAGTGGCGTTGGGGAGCGTCGGATACGCAGCGCCCGACAAGACCAACGTCCAAGTGGCGGTGGCTCCTCCCGAGGTTCGGTTCCTGTCGTACGTGACCCCCTCGAGCCCGCTGAACCTTAACAACATCTACAGCTCGAGCGGAACGATCTTCCTGAACGGCCCCGGATTCGCGACCATCACGGTCGTGGCGACCCCCTTGGGCGGGGGGACTCCGCAACAGATCGCGGCCACCCCCGCCGCCTACAACGGGACGTTCAGCTTTGACTGGAACTCGCTGCAGGGCGTCCTCAGCCCGGGGACGACCTACACGATCGAGGCGACGGCGACGTACATGACCGCGACCACCACCTACAACTTCGCGGGCACCTACAGCGTTCCGGCCACGACCTCGGCGACGGGATTCCTTTACGAGAAGTTCCTGGGATTGCCGCTCTGGCTGTGGATCGGGATCGCCGCCGCGGCGGTCGTCGCGATCCTGGTCGTTCTCCTCGTCTTCCGCCGCCAAGCGGCCGGGAAGCTGGTCGAGTGCGGGGAGTGCGGGGAACTGATCCCCGAGGACGCCACGACCTGCCCCAAGTGCGGTGCCGAGTTCGAGTCCGACCTCGTGCGATGCAGTCGATGTTCGTCGACGATCCCCGCCAACTCGCAGTTCTGCCCGGAGTGCAGCGCCCAACTGCTCGGGAAGCCGGGGGAGGACGCGTCCGACCCCGAGCGCCAGGCGTACGTCGACTTCACGGAGCGGTTCCGCGCCGAGGGGAAGAAGGAGCTCGGCGACAACTACACTGAGAGCGCGTTCTGGGACTGGTGGAAGCGCCAGCCGACCTACGTTCCGTTCAGTCAGTGGAAGGTCCAGCAGAACAAGGGCGCCCCCCGCGCCGGCATGAGCCAGCCGCCGGTCGCCTCGGGAACGGTCCCCGCGCCCATGCCG
>JBARNH010000013.1:0-21970 GCA_049802875.1 Thermoplasmata archaeon
GGCTCCGGGCGCGGGACCGGGATTCACCGCACCGCCGTTGGCCGCTGCGGCCCCCGCCGCGACCCCGGCGGGCGGGCTGAAGCCGTGCCCGAACTGCGCGAAGGAGATCCCGCCCGAGTACCTCGTCTGTCCGTTCTGCGGCGCGGTCACTCAGTAGGCGGGTCGGACCCGGCGCCAACCCTTTCCCAAACCGTTAAGCAGTAACCGGCCTCGCACGACCGGCTCGCGATGGCGGAGGACCTCGAACGGGGACGCCAGAAGGTCGACTGGGCGCGGTCGCACATGCCCGTGCTGGAGGGGGTCCGGCACCGGTTCGAGACCGAGCGACCGTTCCGGGGGCTCACCCTCTCGTTGGTGCTGCACGTCGAGGCCAAGACCGCTGCGCTCGCGCTCGCCCTGAGCACCGGCGGGGCGGATGTTCGAGTCGCCGCTGGTAACCCATTGTCGACGGACGACGACGCGGTGGCGGCGCTCCGCGAAGCCGGCATCGAAACCTGGGCCCAGAAGGGAGAGTCGGTCGCGGAGTACCGGGCCGGCATCGTCGCGATGCGGGACGCCGACCCCGACGTGATCGTCGACGACGGTGCGGACCTCGTGGCGCTGGTACACTCCTCTCGGAAGGACCGCGGCAAGATCCGAGGGTCGACCGAGGAGACCACCACGGGGATCACTCGTCTGCGCGCGCTCGAGAAGGAGGGCACGCTGATGTTCCCGGCGATCGCGGTCAACGACGCGGACATGAAGCACCTCTTCGACAACCGGTACGGCACGGGCCAGTCGACCCTGGACGGGATCCTGACGGCCACGAACCTCCTGATCGCGGGGAAGGTCTGCGTCGTCGCCGGCTACGGCTGGGCCGGCAAGGGAGTCACCTCGCGCCTTGCCGGTCTCGGCGGTGACGTCGTCGTGACCGAGGTCGACCCCGTGCGCGCGCTCGAGGCGCGGTTCGACGGATTCCGGGTGATGCCGATGCTGGACGCCGCCCGGATCGCCGACCTGATCGTCACGGTCACCGGAACGACGAGCGTCGTCCGCGATGAACACTTTCGAGTCCTGAAGGACGGCTGCCTGCTCGCGAACTCGGGCCACTTCGACGTGGAGATCTCCCGCGCGGACCTGGAGGGTCTGGCCGTCTCCCACCGAACTGTGCGGCCCCGGGTCGAGGAGTACCGGTTCGCGGACGGACGGCGGGCCTACCTGTTGGGCGAGGGACGACTCATCAACCTGGCCGCCGGTCAGGGTCACCCGGTCGAGATCATGGACCTCTCGTTCGCCCTGCAGGCGCTCAGCGTAGAACACCTGGTGAAGCACGGGGGCTCGATGACGCCCCGGGTTCACGCCGTCCCGGCCGAGATCGACCGTGCGGTGGCGATCGCGGCGCTCCCGTCGATGGGGGTCCGCCTCGATGAGCCGACCGAGGCGCAGAAGAGATACGGGGTCGAGTGGAAGGAGGGGACGTGAGCGAGGGAACGATCCCGGCCGAACTCCGGTACACAAAGAGCCACGAATGGGTCCGACTCGACGGGGACGTGATGACGGTCGGGATCACCGACCATGCGCAGTCGGAGCTCACCGACATCGTCTTCGTCGACCTCAAGCTCAAGTCGATGGCCGCGACCGCCGGCGCCTCCGTGCTCGTCCTCGAGTCGGTGAAGACGGTCGCCGACGTCTACGCGCCCGCGAGCGGGACCATCACCGAGGTGAACGCCGAATTGAAGGCGCACCCGGAGTACATCAACAAGTCTCCCTACGCCGAGGGGTGGGTCTTCCGCCTGAAGCTCTCCGCGCCGGCCGACCCCGCGACCCTTCTCTCGGCGGACGAGTATCGCGCGTTCGTGGCGTCGGGCGGCTAGCGCGGTCGCGCTACTTTCCCTCGAACTTCGGCGGCCGCCGCTCGAGGAACGCGTGCATCCCCTCCGTGCGGTCCGCCGTGCTGAAGGTGTGTCCGGCCGATTCGGCTTCGATATGGAGCGCGCTCGCCGTGGAGGCGTCGACCCCGCGGTCGATGACCTGCTTCACCCACCGGACCGCGAGCGGCGCGTTGCCGGCGATCGTCTCCGCGATCTCTGCGACCGCCCCTCGGGCGGACCCCGCCGGGACCACCCGGGCGACGAACCCCAACCGGAACGCCTCCTCCGCGCTGATGCGCGCCCCCGTGTAGACGAGCATCTTCGTCCGCGCCCGGCCGATGAGGCGCGTCAGGCGCGTCGCCCCGCCCATCCCGGGATGGATCCCGAGACTGACCTCGGGGAGTCCGAGCTGGGCCCCCTCGGCGGCGACGATGAAGTCGGCCGCGAGCGCGAGCTCGAGACCCCCACCGAACGCGTACCCTTCTACGAGGGCAATGACCGGGGTCGGGAACCGCTCTACCCGCTCGGCGACCCGCTGGCCCAGGAAGCCGAACTCGACCCCCTCGGCGAGGGTCTTCTTCGACATCTCCTCGATGTCGGCGCCGGCCGCGAACACCGGCGATGAGCCGGCGAGGACCACGACCCGAAGACCGGGGGACGACTCGAGGTCACGGAAGCACGACTCGACCTGCGTCAAAAGCTCGGAATTGAGCGAGTTGAGCACCTCCGGTCGGTCGAGGAGAACCCACGCGACCGGACCGCTCCGTTCCACCCGCACGAGGGCGAGCGGCCAGCGACGTTCCCCGCGGGCGGCGCGATCTCGAAGAGCCTGGGCGACCGGGAAGTTGCCGGGCCAGCGCCGGGCGTAGGCGTCCACCAACTGAAGTCCCTCGGCGATGCCGACCGTCGAGAGCTGGGCGAACGGACCCCACTTCCTCCGGAGTCCCACGGTCGCGCCCCGGTCGACCGCCTCGGGGGTCGCCACCCCCTCCTCCACGAGTCGCGTGGCGATCCCGATCGTGAGCCCGAGCAGCCGGTCCCGGACGGCCGCCTTCTTCTCCGGCTCGACGACGGCGTCCTTCCACGGCCACGGTTTCGCGCTCCGGTACTGTTCCTCGAGTCGCTTCGAGGGAGCGTAGGCGGGCCCGAACGCTCGGTAGAGCGAGGTCTCGGCGTGGAACGCGATGGTCGTCCCGGTGACGTTCATCAGCTCGAACGGCCCCAACGAGGCACCGAACAGCTCGCGGCCGACCTCTTCGATCGTCGCGAGACTGGCGACCTGCTCCTCGACGATCCGCGCTGCCTCGTTGAGGTAGGGGACAAAGAACCGGTTGACGCAGAACCCCGCGCGGTCGGCGGTTTCGATCGGGATTTTGCGAAGAAGGTAGCAGAATCGCTCCAGTTCGGAGAGCGTCGGTCGGTCGGTCGCGCGGCCCCCGATGATCTCGACGAGCTTGTTGATCGCCGCCGGATAGAAGAAGTGAAGACCGGCGAACCGACCCGGACGCGGAAACCCCTCGGCGAGGGCGGTCACCGAGAGCGACGAGGTGTTGGTCGCGACGATCGCCTCCTCGGTGACGAGCGGGGCGACCTCGGCGAAGAGTGCCTGCTTCACGGCCTCCTCCTCGAAGACCGCTTCGATGACCAGCGCCGCGCCCCGGACCGCCTCCTTGAGGTCGGTCGTGAACGTCACCCGGCCCAGCACCTCGTCCCGTTTCGAGGGAGTGAGCTTCTTTCGCTCGACCGCCCCGGCGAGCATCTTCTCGATCAAACCGCGGCCGCGAGCGATCGAGGGCGCGTCGACGTCGCGGACTCGAACCGTGAATCCCGCCTGAGCGCACGCCTGGGCGATCCCGCTTCCCATGTTCCCGCCCCCGAGCACGGTGACGGTGGCCGGAGGACGGAGCGAAGGAGTGTCCATGCGTTCCCCTGGCGCCGAGCCGACGTCTCCCCTCGCGCGGAGCAGGGACTCCCCGATATAATCGTTCGGCCCGCCCCCGCGGGCTCCGAGGCGACGGCCCCGAAAGCTCCCTAAAGGTCGCACGGCTGCGCTCGAGGAAATGGACGAGGGGAACTCTCCCGACATCGACGCGGCGCTCGAGACCGAACGTCAGTTCGTCCTCACGCTGGGGGGCTTAGTCCTCGGGGTGGCGGGGGCCCGCCTCGTGACCCACGAGCGACTCCCGGTCCCGAGGTTCAATTTCGTCGAGGAGATCGAGGTCGGCCCGGAGCGTCAGAGCGCGTTCTTCGAGCGGGCGCTCGACCACTACTTCCAGCGGGCGCTTCGACCCACCTTTCGAGTCCGGCTCCCCGTCACTCCGCACATCGACGCCGGGCTGCGTCGGTTCGGGTTCACCCCTCGGCCGACGCCCCTGGTGCTCTTCCTGAGTGAATCGCCGACCGTTCCCCCCACCCTCTCCGCCGGAACGGTCCGTCCCGCGGTACCCTCCGAACTCGACCTCGTAGCGTCGTTCTGGACCGCAGCGCAGGAACGGGCGGAATTCCGGGCGGCCCTCGACGTGGCCTGGTCCCACCCCAACGCCTCCGAACGTCTCCAGCCGATCCTCGCGTTCCGCGACGGCGAGGCGATCTCGGCCGCGCTCGTCTACCGGTACCGGCAAATGGCCGGGATCTACGCCGTCGCGACCCGTCCCGACGCCCGCGGGCTCGGCGGGGCCTCGGACGTCGTTCGGTTCGCTACGGCGAACGACCCCGCCGGCCCCGGCGTACGCTATTCGATCTTCTCGGATTCCTCCCGCCTCGAGTCGAGGTTGCGAGCGCTCGGGTTCTCGCGGGCGCGCTCGTTCCGCGAATACGAGCTCCCGAGCGGAGCGGAACTGACGCTCGCTCCCGCCGGCCCGGCGGGACCCCCGCGCTGGCGGCCCCCGCGGACTCGGACGGTGGCCCGAGAATAGCCGTTCGGGGTCGCTAGGGTATGCGCCGCATGCTCGCGAGTTTCATCCGCTGTTCCAGCGACGCGATCGTCCGGATGGTCGAGGTGACGGTGTCGGCGTTCAGCGAGATCGAGTCGATCCCCTCCCGAACGAGGAACTCCGCGAACTCCGGGTACACGCTCGGGCCCTGCCCGCAGATGCCGACGCTGCGCCCCTCCGCGTGGGCCCCGTCGATCAAGAGCTGGATCGCGCGCAGCACCGCGGGGTCGCGCTCGTCGAAGTAGCCCATCCGCCCGAGCGTCTCGGAATCCCGGTCCGCGCCGAGCACCAGCTGGGTAAGGTCGTTCGACCCGATCGAGAACCCGTCGCAGTGCTTCGAGAACTCTCGAGCGAGGAGGACCGTGGACGGGACCTCGGCCATCAGGTACAGTTGGAAATCGCGGGACCGCCGAAGGCCCTGGGCGCGCATCATCTCGGCGATCTCCTCGAGCTCCCAAGTGTTGCGAACGAACGGGAGCATCACCATCGCGTTCTTGAGTCCCATTTCGGTCCGCACGCGATGGATCGCCTCGAGCTCGCAGAGGAACGCCGGCCGATAGATCGGCGAGATGTAGCGCGAGCATCCGCGCCAACCGATCATCGGGTTCTCTTCCATCGGTTCGAACTCCTCGCCGCCGGGCATCCCGCGATACTCGTTCGTCTTGAAGTCGGACGTGCGGATGATCACCGGCCGGGGATGGAAGGCTTGGCAGACCTTTCCGATCCCGTCGGCCAGCCGTTTGACGAGCTCGTCCTTCTTCCCCTTCTTGAGGAGGGCGAGGGGGTGCTCGCGCACGTGAGCGGTGAAAATGAATTCGATCCGCAGGAGGCCGACTCCCGAGACCGGGAGTCGAGCGTACTCCTCCGCTTTCTCGGGGACGCCGACGTTCACGTAGATCTTCGTCGCCGTGACCGGCACGGAGTCGTGGCTGTGTCCGTGGGCGCTGGTCGGTGCGTCGGCGCCGGCCGCAGCCGCGGCGGCCTGCTTTCCTTTGAGGACCGCGCCTTTGTACACTGACCCCGTCTTCCCGTCGACGGTGATCTCGTCCCCGTCGACGATCAGCTTGGTCGCCTCGCGGGTGCCGACCACGCAGGGGACTCCCAGTTCCCGGGAGACGATGGCGGCGTGGCAGGTCATACCGCCCTCGTCGGTGACGATCGCCGACGCTTGGGACATCGCCGGAACCATGTCCGGCGTGGTCATGGAGGTGACCAGCACCTCTCCGGCTTTCAGCTTGTCCATCTCCGCGGAGCCGTGAAGGATGCGCGCGATACCCGTTGCTACGCCGGGACTCGCCCCGAACCCCCGGAGGATGGGTTTCTCCTCCCCCCCGTCGTTCCCCATCCCGGCCGCATCGCCCGAACGACCGGAGCCGGACGCTGTAGACGTGGGGATGGTCGTCACGGGCCGGGCCTGGACGATGTAGAGCGCGTCTTTGTCGCCGCACCACTCCACGTCCATCGGACGTCGGTAGTGGGATTCAATGAGTCGGGCGAGCGAGACCAGCCGGGAGAGACGGTGGTCGGAAAGCTTCTGGACGTTCCGCTCGTCGGCCGGGACCTGCTCCCGCCGGTTCCCGCCCTTCTCATCTCGGAGCAGCCGTACCCGCTGCTCAGATATCTGTTTGTGCACGACCTTCTGGGTCGCGCCGTCGATCACGTAGTGGTCCGGGGTCACCTCGCCTCCGACGATCAACTCGCCCAGGCCAAGACCGGCCTCGACGATCATGTGGTTCTCGCCGGTGTTCGGGTCCCGGGTGAACAAGATTCCGCTGACCGTCGCGTCGACCATCTTCTGCACGAGCACGGCCAGTCGGACCGCGGAGTGCTCGAATCCCTTCTTTTGACGGTAGACCAGGACTCTCGGGGTGAACAGCGAACCCCAGCATTTCTTGATCGCCTCGAGGATCGCGTCGACGCCCGTCACGTTGAGGTAGGTATCCTGAAGACCGGCGAACGACGCCCCCTCAAGGTCCTCGAGCGTCGCGCTCGACCGCACGGCGGAGAAGCGGACCGAATGTTGCCGGGCGAAACGCTCGTACGCGTCGGCGAGCGTCTTACGAAGTCCGGCGGGGAAGTCGGTCGATTCGAATGCGGCGCGGATCCGGCGAGACGCGGCGTCGACGGTTTCCGGCTGGTCAGAATGAATGGACGCCAGAGCGGCGGGAATCTCGGTGCGAAGGATCGTGGCGTCCGTGAACGCCTGGTAGGCCTCGGTGGTCACGACAAAGCCGGGGGGGACCGGGAGTCCTTGTCGGGTCAGTTCTCCTAGCTTGCCGGCCTTCCCGCCCACGAGCGGAAGGTCGGAGTCGGACACGTCCTGAAGGTCCACGGTGTACGTCACGACCGTTCACTCTCCTCGCGGGAGCGTTCCAACGTAAAGGCCATCAGGTCGGCGCCCGGCGAGTACGGGTGAACGACGTGCTGTCCCGCGACTTGCCACTCGGACGGTTGGTCGAGAGTGCGTACCACCGCCTCCCCCCTGCGCTCGAACTCCGTGCGCGGGGTCACCTCGTAGTAGTAGAGACGTCCCCGGCGCGCGACCATCCGTGCCACCGACGGTAGGTACTTAATCCCTTCGTGAGGGAGATTCAGAATGACGCGCTCGGCGGGCTCCGCCGAGGGCACGAACTCCTCCACCGACCCCGTTCGAACGGTCACGCGACTCGCACGTTTCTGAAGAGCCAGCGACCGCCGGAGGAGCTCAATGGCCGCCGGATTCGAGTCCACGGCCGTGATCTCCCCGGCTCGGCCGTCCCGAGCGATCGTCAGCGCGAACGGTCCGACCCCGCAACAGAGGTCGTATACGCGGTCACCTCGTTCGACCTCCGCCGCCACTCGTGCGTGCTCGCGGGCCAATCGCGGGGAGAAGTACGCTCGCTCGAGATCGACCTCGATCTCTATCCCATTCTCCCGATGACGAGTTCGCCAATCCCCCGATCCGGCGATGACCTCGAGGGAGCGGCGGCGCTCGGGTCCGTGGACGCCCCGGTCCGAGCCGACGATCCGTGCGCCAGGCACGAACGCGAGCAGAGCCGCGCCGATCTCTCCCGCCCGGCTGGCCATCTGTTCAGGAATCCGGACCAGGACAACGTCGCCGACGACATCGAACGAGCGTGGGAGGCGCGCGGACTCTTCGGGCTCGGGCGAGATCAGGTCACGGTAGTCGGCGGGACCCGGAGAGCGTACGCGCTCGAACTCACGCTCGGCGATTTCCCCCACCCCTTCGGGCACCGTCCGGCCTTCGACGATCGGTAGCGCAAGTCGGTCCCCTTCTCGCAGGATTTTGAGATCGGTCCGTAACAGTCCGTCGTCCCGCAAGGAACGGCGCAGCACTTCGCCGCGACCGCGCGGCACGATCAGCGCGCGATTTTTCATGGGGAAGCGGCGCTCGACGGGTGCCACAGGATCGATAGGACCTCCGCTCCGCGGTGTGTCCCCAACGAGCCCTGACTCGCCGCCGCCTCGCTGAACTTCGCCGGGCCGGTCGAAACTTTGGGAGTTACTCCCGCACCGGCGATCAGGAACGGCACCGGATCGTCCGAGTGGCCGCGCAAGATCGACGGTGTCGCGTGGTCCGCCGTCACGCCGATCCGATACCGCGACAGGTCGAGGCCTTCAAGGAACGGTCCGAAGAACGAGCGATCGATCGCTTCCACGATCTCTTGCTTGAGGACGGCGTTCCCGTCGTGACCCGGCTCGTCGGGACCCTTGAGGTGCACGTAGACGAACGGATGGGTTCCGAGGAGCTCCCGGGCGATGCGCGCGCGCTCGCGGTACCCCGTGTCGCGGTCCGGGCCCATCGGACCGACGTATCGATCTTCGAGACCGAGCACCTGGGCGATCCCGCGTTCGACGGGCATCTCGGTCAGGGATGCCCCGTGCACTCCATGGACCTCCTCGAATGACCGGAGCGGGCGCGCGCTCAACGCGCCCGCGTTACGCACGAGCAGGGCGTTCGCGATTTTCTTTCCGGCGAGGGCGCGTCGAGCGTTGACTCGATGGCCCGCAAGGGCGCTCCCGGCGTCAGCGAGGAAGCGATTGAGCGCCGCGGCCGTCCGAGCGGCTTCCGACGTTCCGTCGAGGGCTTCCACCGTCTGAATCCGAGGGTGTTCCGGTCGTCGCGCCTGGCCCATCCCTCCGACCTTCTCGTAGAACGGGTCGGCGTTGGAGACATTCGGGGATAGGGGTCCGCCCGAGGTGGGGTGGAGCCAGAGCACGCCCCGGTGACCGACGGTCGAGCGCACTTCGGCTCGGATCCCCTCATCACGGAGGAGGTCGGCCGCACTGAGACTTCGGGCGAGCTCCCCCGCCTCCGCGGTGGAGAGCGTCCGCCCGACGCGGGAATCCAGGATCTCGCCGTCGCCGTCCATCGTCGCGAAGTTCAACCGGAGTGCGACGTCGCCCGGCTCGAGAGGTACTTCGACGCCGAGCGCTTCCAGTACCCCGCGCCCCGGGGAGTCGCGGACGGGATCGTACCCCAAAAGGGCGAACACGCCCGCGTCGGACTCGGGCGCGACGCCCGGGCCCACCACGACCACTTGGCCCAGCCGGCCCTGCCGAACGAGCTCGTCCAGATGCGGCGTCGCGGCCGCGTCGACCGGGCTCCGGCCGCCCGTGTCCGGGTGCGGCCGGTCGCCGAGACCGTCGAGCACAATCAGGACGACTCCGGACGCTTTTTCAGGAGAGCGCAGCGTCGCGGTTGCCATTAGTTAATAAGGGGAAGCTGGCCTTGCCTCCCGTTCCGTGCAGCAACAGCAGCAGGGTCGTCTTAGGAGTTTCGTCCAGACGCCCGTTGGGAAGGCTCTTCTCATCGCAGTAACGATCGGCGTCGTCTTCGCGACGGCGGCCTACGTGGACGTGCTCATCGCGATCCCCGCGATGCTCCTCTTCGGCCTCGCGGTCCCGATCTGGTCCGGATTGAAGGCGCCACGCTATCTTGCACTCTCGGCGCTCGTCGTGCTCCTCGTCGTCGCTCCCATCGGGAACGTGGTCCTGACCCAGGACATCATGACGCCGATCGGCGCGTCGACTTCACCGAATTCCGGGTCGGCGGGGAATGGCCCACCCGTCCTTCAGAACGCCCTAGTCACCCCCTATACCGGCGGAACCGCGACGAACTTCACCTGGGAGGTCACCGTCTTCCCCCAGGAACTCTCCGCCGGCAACTCTTCCCCGATGTGGCTTACCCTCTACATCTCGAATTGCCCCGGAGCGACGGGGAACAGTTCGCCCTACTGCCCCTCGGGATATCCGTTGATCATTCTGAACAACACCGCGATCGGCGGCATCAAGAACGAGACGAATACGACCTTCCACTATCAGATCGGCACCACGGGGATCTGGGATTGGCAGATGAGCCTCACGGTCAGCAACACCACCACGCACGCGCTCTACTACATCTTCCTCGTCGGGGACCCGATGTACAATGGGATCGAGGGCCCCGTCGTGGGCTCGTTCTCCCAGATCTACTTCTCCCTGGTCTCCAGCCTCTACATCGAGTACTTCCTCTACCTCGGGGCGCCGTTCTACTTCGTACTACTGATCTACATGATCTACAAGCGCCGGGAACAGAGGAAGGCGGATGCTGCCCGTCGGGCGGCTGGTCCGACCCCGGCGGACGAAACGGGCCCGTCCAGCCCGATTCCCGCGAAAATGGGAGGGCCTCCAACACCGCCCTACACCTCCCCTGCCTCCCCGAAAGAGGGGAGTTGCCCGAATTGCGGGGCCGTAGTGTACGCCGGGGAGAAGACGTGCTGGAAGTGCGGCGCGACCCTCGGAGCAGCGGCCTCGGGTGCGCCGTTGCCCACTTCCGGGAAGCCTTGAACCGACGCCGGGGACCGCCCCGTCTGCGTGTCTGCGATGGCTCACAGCCGAAGCTACGGGGCTTGTCTCACAACACGATAGGGCTGGTCGTGCTTGAGTACGAACCGACACCCAGCACGACGAATGATAAGCCGGCGGCAACAGCGGGCGTTCCGCCGATTCCGAGATCGATCGAAATTGTGTACGTGGAGAGGCTAGTCAGAGGTGAGGTGCTCGTGGCGGGCGAGGTGTACGTGATGGTCCACGTCGAACTTACCAGCATCGGCCCGGCAGCGGGGGCTACCCAAGTAACGACCGCCGTGGTGGGTGGCAGGGTCAACGCGAGAGCGAAGGCCGGCTTTGTTGTGGCTGAGTAGGGGACGCTCGTCGTCGTGGTATAGACCTCGAACGCGACACTGCCAAGGGTGATCGACGACGTGGATACCGGCACGGTGACGGTATAATCATTGACCGCCTGACACGCTGCCGGTTGACCCACGATCGCACACTTCACCGGCGCGGTCGGTGTGCCAACAGTGAGGGCGGTCGCAATGAGGGTCGAGTACGGCGTAATGTATACCGGCACCGACGAGCTTCCTGTCTTTGCAGCGGCAGTCACGGCGTTGATGTACGCATAGTAGGTTCCGCTCGAGGAGGTCAGCCCGGCCGTGATGTTGTAGACCCACACCGCGCCGTAAGGATGCATGGTCTGGCTGCCAGAGGGAAGGCTGCCGGGCAAACCTGAGACCACGATCGTAGGGGCCGTCGTAATTCCTTCGATCGCTGCCGAAATTTGAAACGCCTCCCCAACCGCCGGCACAGCGGGGGCAGTTCCGACCGAGAGGAAGGTGGGCGGCAGATTCAGGACGGTCCCCGGGACGATCACGCTGAACACGAGCTGGGGCCCCTGAATGATGGAGATCGTGATGTTGTCGGGGACATAGGAGTCGTGGCCCCCGGTGAAGGAAGTAAGGGTCCACGTCTGGCCGAGATTCCATGCACCGGTGATTCCGCCATCGGCGAGAGTATAACCGGCAGAGAACTCCCGCCAGGTCGGATGAACCGCCGATCGCAGGTAAATCGTGGCTTGCTGGGAGATCGCGGGCCCGGCCAGATGAATGATGGTCACCCCGGTGAGCACCCCGGAGTCACCGGTCGAGTTGGCCGAGATCACGAGATTCGCTTGGAACTGATTCGAGTTCTGCGCCGGCGGAGCTGGAAAGCTGGTCACGAACGCGAAGATTGAGGAAAACAGCACGACGGTAAGCGCGAGCAGCAGTATCGTGGCGACGACCTCCGAGACCCCCCGTCGCGATCGCCAACGTCGCGAGAGACGCTTCCGATTTGGCACCCCGCGGGCAGGGGGCGCAGCGGTGGTTTCCTCCCGGAGCATGACCTCGTCGAATCCCCCACAAATCGGGCGACTGAAATAGGCGAGAGCGATGTATTTAGACGTTCCGCAAACTCGACATCTCTCCTCGCCGGGAGCTCGTCCTCATCCGCATCGGCCCCGCTCCAGATTTCGAAAAAAGGGAAAGGAAAGGGTTCGCTCCACCTTCCCTTTCGGGAAGACGGAGATTTCGCGCTCGACTCAGCTTACGAGAAGCTGTTCGAGATGACAGTCCCCGAGTATCCGCTGCTGCCAATCGCGACGATCGAGTCCCCGAAGAGACCGATGCCGCCCACTGCGGTGGCGTAGATCACGATGGTCTGGCCGCTCGCGAACGCGCCGTTGAACGTCCCGACGTTGGCCCAAGCGCTGGTTCCCGTCGTATAGGTAGCGACGGTTGCCGCGCTCGTCGGGGTAACCAGATAGATGGTCACTCCGCCTGCTGGCCAAGCCTGGGTAGCGCCTCCGGCGTTTCTGAGGGACAGCGTCACGGACGAAGTCGTGAGTCCGCCGCCGGCCGCCGCTACCTCAATGCTGTAGCAGTAGTGGGTCACGACCGTGCACTGCGTGGAGGTGCTGCCCGTCGAGTTCACCGGCACTCCCCATCCGAAATTCGTCCCGAGTGGCGCCGAACCGGGTCCGTGCGTCAATCCCGAGATGAGCACATACAACACGGCGGCCAGCACGACCGTGATCGCGACGAGCAAAATCGTCGCGATGATCGGCGATACCCCGCGCTTCTGCGCCTTTCTCCAGCTTCGCTCTCTGTGTCCAAAGACGTTCATTCCGCTTTTCCTCCGATGGGTCGTCAGACCCTCGGGTCACGCTATGGCCGGCATCTCGTATATAAAAGTTAATGCCTGTGGAGACGACACTCAACGACTTCAAGGTCGGCATTCAACGTAATACGCACCAATACGCATAATGACGCATCGGCCCTCGCTCACGTTTCCGCCCGCCTTAGTGGGTTGCTGCATTGGGTCGCAAGGTATATTGCGCCTAGGGGCCCAGATACATTCGATCTACCGTGTTCACTGCACCGCGCGCACGAACTGACGTGGTGGTGGGCATTATCGGCCTCACGCTCCTTCTCGCGCTATCGGGCTTCCTCGGAAGCGTTCAAGCGCCGGCGTCCGCCTCGTCTACATCGTCGACGCATGCTACGCCTCCGGCGGCAGTCGCTCCGCAAACCCACTTGCCCCCGCAGGAGCCCCCCGTTCCGCCCTCCGCCGCGAATCCAGCGGCCGCCCCCACTCTGAACCGTAACGGTCAGAGCCCATCCGCGATCGGCCTGAGTTGGAGCGATCTCGTCACGGAAACGTTCGTGAACTACACGGTACGAGAAGCGAGTGCCGCCTCCCATTGGGCGTACTCGACGTGGACGGTGATCACCGCTGCCACCACTACCACGTATGTGGCGTCGGGCCTCTCCCCGGGAGTGGATTACGACTGGGAGGTGCTCGAGTACCAGGAAACGTGCTTCATCGTTTGCGGGACCCCCACCTCACTGACGACGAGCGCCCTCAACGGTACGCAACCAGCGGTCGCCTTCCTGCATCACGTCGCTCTGAGTCCCACGGGAATCACCCTTGAATGGACGAACAACGCGACGTACGGCGGACTGATCTCATTCGAGGAGTACACCGTGTGGGAGTCGGCCCAGGGAGCCGCCTTCACCGGCGTGGGCACTATCTCCAACGAAGCAACGAACGAGTCCGCTTTGGGATTGAGTTCGGGCGACAGTTACTCGTTCTATATCGAGACCTCGGACTGCACGAGCGGTTGCACCGGGGGGACTCCGTCGATCAGCACCACACAGTCCAATTTATTGACCGTCGGAACCCCCCTCACTCTATCGGCTACGGTCCTCGCCCGGAGTTCGGTCATCGACCTCGGTCAGTCGGACTACTTCACCTGCACGCCTACGGGCGGCGAATCTCCGTTCGCCTACGCCTGGAATTTCACCGGTACGACGTATGTAGCTGGGAATGCCAGCGAGAGTGCTATTCTGGGCCCCGTCGGGGTGGTCACCGTTACCTGTGAGATCACCGATTCCGAGACCCCCGCCAGCCACGCGGCGGCGTCAGCGGATGTTACGGTCAATCCCCCACTGGTAGTGACGGTCTCAGAGAACCGGAGTGCGGCGGACGTCGGCCAGCCCGTCGGCTTCACCTGCACTCCGGCGAATGGAACGGCCCCCTACGCGTTGAGCTGGGTCTTCGGCGATCAGACGACCAGCACGCTTGCGGATCCTTCGCACGCGTACACTGTCTCTGGCGGCTACGCGCCGGCGTGCGCCGTGTCCGACAACGCGGGAAGCCTGGTGGCACCTACGTTGCCGCTCGTCGTCAGCCCAACGCTCGAGGCCCGGGCCACCGTATCGTCCCCCGCTGCGGCGCCCGGAACCGCGCTCATTTTCTCGGCGCAGGCCGTGAACGGGTCGGGAACGTACGACGCGTACTCGTGGACGTTCGGCACCGGTGTGCACGCCTCGGGCCAGCAGGTCGACCACACCTTCTCTGCGGTGGGCACGTACTCCGTATCCGTCCAGATTTCTGACTCGAACTCGGCGAACGCCACCGGGGCCGTGGCGGTCGACATCAGCAACATCGTTGTCGCCGCGCACAGCGTTACTTCGGCCTCGGTGGGTGCCGTGGTATCATTCAACGCGAGCGCCTCCGGGGGCGCCGGGGCCCCGTTCAACTTCACGTGGAATTTCGGCGACGGGTCGACCGGTTACGGGGCGTCGGTCACCCACGCTTACTCGACCACCGGTACCGAGACTCCGAGACTGACGGTCACCGATCAGTTGGGGGCGACGAACGTCAGCACGCTCCCGTCCATCGCGGTGGCCGCGGCGCCTACGACCCCCGCGGCCCTGTCGTGGTTGACCGGTGGGGTGGCGCTCGCCATCGCGCTCCTCGTGGGCGTGATCATCGCAGTAGTCGTGCTCTCCCGGCGACGGGCCGCCGAAGCGAGCGAGATGGCGACCGCCTCTTCGGCCTACGTTCCCCCTACCGACCCGAAGCGGACGATCCGCGGCGCGAAAATCTGCACTTTCTGCGGGGCGTCGAATCTGCCGATTCGAACGACGTGCAGCAGCTGCGGTAAGCCACTTCCCCGGGGCCCAGGCTCGTAAAACACCGCGAGACGGCCGCCAGCCGTATCGCGATCACCCCGGACTTGTCGGAAGCACGGTCACTTATGCCCCGGACGGTCATAGGACCGGCCGCCGACCCTCCCCGGCAAGTGCATGCGAGCGATGGTCCTCCACGCGGCCGGTTCCTCCCTTCGAGAGGAAGAGCGGCGCGACGCGGACATCGGGCCGCACGACGTGCGGATCCAGGTCCGTGCGTGCGGGGTCTGCCGCACGGACCTCCACATCGTGGACGGGGAGTTGACGCCTCCGAATCTTCCCCGGATCCCCGGTCACGAGATCGTCGGATCGATCACCGCCGTCGGGACCGAAGCGCGGCGCTACCGTGTGGGAGATCGAGTGGGGGTTCCCTGGCTGGGTTGGACCTGCGGGGTGTGCGAGTACTGTCGCTCGGGAAGAGAGAATCTGTGCGATCGCGCGCGATTCACCGGATACCATGTCGAAGGTGGATACGCAGAGTTCACCGTCGCGGACGAGCGATTTACGTTCCCCATCCCCGCCGGCTTCGAGGACGTCGAGGCGGCCCCGCTGCTCTGCGCGGGCCTCATCGGGTACCGCGCGCTCCGGATGGCCGGCGGAGGCCCGCGGGTCGGGTTCTACGGATTCGGCGCCGCGGCGCACATCGCGGTGCAGGTGGCGAAGTACCGCGGACAGCGGGTCTTCGCCTTCACCCGACCGGGCGACCGGCGAGGACAAGAGTTTGCTCGGAGTCTCGGGGCGGAGTGGGCCGGAGGTTCTGACCAGACCCCGCCGGAGCCGCTCGATTCGGCTCTGATCTTCGCTCCCGTCGGCCCCCTCGTTCCGACCGCCCTCTCCGCTACCGCGAAAGGCGGCACGGTCGTCTGCGCTGGCATTCACATGAGCGACATTCCCACATTTCCGTACCGGATCTTGTGGGGCGAACGGAGCGTCCGATCCGTTGCGAACCTCACGCGGGAAGACGGGACGGAGTTCCTTGCGATAGCGGCGAAAGCGAAGCTGCGGACCGTGACGACGCCGTTTCCGCTGGGCGAGGCGAACCAAGCACTGGCAGCACTAAGGGAAGGGCGATTGGAGGGTGCCGCGGTGCTCGTTCCCTAGCTCCGGCACCGAGCGGGCCGCGGGGACCTACGCGCGAGGCTTCTCCACTACCGTGGAGGAGGGAAGAGAGTTCCGGGTCGCCCTCAAATCTTCCGTCGCTTTCCCTCCGGCGGATACGGTGCCTTGTGCCGACGAACCTCCGCATCAGCCTCACCATCCTCACGGTCGGGTTCGCTGTCGAAGGGGCGGGCGAAGCGTACTCACTGCTCACCGCCGGGTCGTTCCTCCCCGGAACGAGCCTCATCTTCCTATTCCCCGCGGTCATCACCCTGCTCGGCCTCCTCTTCATTCTGATCGGGCGCCACGAGTGGGACGAGCTCCACCAGTCTCGGGTCCGTCGGGCCAACGTGACGTTCGGTCTCAGCGTGTTCGCCGGGGTGATCGCGGCGCTCGAGGTCGGATTTCTCGCGTACTACCCCGGCATCGGGACCCCGCTGTGGGCGGAGATACTGTTCGGAACCGCGGTCGGCGCATTTCTCCTCGGAACGTTCATCACCTATTCCCAGCTGGTCTTCCACCTCGTGAGCCGGCCCAGTAAGGGCGCGCTGATCGCCGCGAGTCTGTGGGCGCTGATCGTCTCAGCCTACGTGGGACAAGCGCTCGGGGCCGACCTTCCCGCGATCCTCGGCCTGATCGCCACCCGATCGTTCTCGATCGATTCGCTCGTGGCGCCGGTCGACTACCTCGCTTCGTTCTTGTTCCTCTCGTATTTCCTCCTGCTCATCGCTTACCTGGACGCCCACATCGCGGTCGCCCGGGGGCGTCCGCCGAAACGCGTAGCCAGGGTGGCCCCCATGGCCCCTCCCCCGAGCTCGTCGTCGAAGTGAGCGTGGGAAACCGGAGCTCGGACGACGCCGGGGTCCGGGAATTTCCGCAACGAATTCTTGAGCGATTTCTTGCGTCGAAACGGCCTCTTTTTTTGGGGGTGTTATACTGATACCGTCCGGCCGGAGTGGCGCGTTCGACAACCCCGCTGAGTTGTTCGACACGTCAGAAAACGCTCGAGTTTCAGCTGCTCGGTTACTCCCATCGAACGGACGACCGTTTGTTTAAGTATCAGGAATTTGCATGCCTGAGCGTAGCTGTGTTCGACAAAGCTTCGAGACGAAAATCCGCGACGTCGCAGGTCGCGGACGACCGTCGGGAAGGAACCGAGGATGCGCGCATCGCCCTACGGTGCAACCGCAAGGAGCTCCAGCTGGTGGACTCGTTCGTCGCGAACGGCGAGTTTGAGACCCGCTCGGAGCTCATGCGCGCGGCGCTGCACGCATTCCTGCGTTCCCGTGCGATGTCGACCGCGCCAACGCCCCCCGTGGATGCCGAGGGCTTCATCGAAGTCCCCGTGCGCCTGCGGCCCGACGAGTACGCCGCCTTCGAGACCTACGCCCGGCACGTGGCGAACGGACGACCGGTGAGGGACCTCCTCGCTGAGATCGTGCGACGCGGCGAAGCCGAGCTCAAGGTCCACGAGCTCGTGGCCCGAGCCCGCGCAACGGTGCGCGAAGCGGTCGAAACCCGGGCCCAAGCGGGAGCCCTCCAGGAGAGCGCCAAGGACCTGGAGCGAAAGGGGGTCGTCGGGCGGTAGTCGGACGGACTGAGCAGAACGCAGTACAAGGGGGGGGTTGTGGGAGACCACGAGGCCGAACGCACGACGAGCGACCGAATTTCCGCGCCGGGAGAGAGCGAACCGATGGAGGACGGGTGGTTCGACCACCTGCGCCTCGGTCAGGACGTACGATTCGTCCTGGTCGCGGTCGGCGGCGGGGCGATCCGAGTCGGGAGAGAGATTGCGCGACAGCACATCCGTCACCTGGAAACGGTCGCGATCAACTGCGACCCGAAGGTCCAAGGGTTCGACGATTTTGACCGCCGGGTCTACCTTGGTCCGGACACCGGAGTCGAGACCGACACCGGGGGTTCTCCGTTCGTCGGCGGCCTGCTGGCCCGGGCGGCGGAGCCGGCCCTCGAACGCATCTTCCACGGAGCCACTTTCGTGATCCTGGTCGGCAGTCTGGGGGGGGGCGCCGGGAGCGGCGCGTTCCCGTACCTGCTCGACGTCGCCTGCCGAAACTCGGAGGTCGTCAGCGCGTTCGTGATCAAGCCATTCCTTTGCGAAGGGGAACGCCGGTCGCTGGCCGACCGGGCGATCGCTCGGCTCCAGTTCGTGGAGTCCTACGTCGAGCGGCACGAGGAGGGACACGCCACGCTGCAGACCCTCGATAACGAGAGCCTCCTCAGGTCACAGGGCCATCTCCCGTTCGCGGAGGTTACTCGCCACTGGGCCGGCCTCATCGAGCACCACATCGAGACGTCGTTCGTCGCCCCGGTCGAGGCGATGGTCGAAGCGGTCCAGCTGACGCGGGCGGCCAACCAACCCCCGATGAACCGCATTCCCGAGGCGGAGGTACCGGCGCTCGGGGGACTGCCCCCCGCCGCTCCGTCCGGCCCTGAATTCCCGCCCCTGTTGCCCGCCGCGACCCTCCGGGGAGCGGAGGCCGAACTCACGTTCGAGGTCGAGGCGGAGGCCCGTCCTCCGAACCCCTCGTAGACGAATCCCTCTCGGGGGCGGGTCCTAGGGCTCGCCCCTTCAACTTTAAGAACGGTGCCGGCTCGCTCTTCGAACGATGGACGGCCGCTGGTTCACCGTGATCGTCCTCCTGATCCTCCCGATCTTCGGGATCGTGGCGGCGATCGCCTGGTTCTCCTCCAACCCGCTCGCCATCCTCGGGGCCCTCGCGGTGATGATCGTCGGGGCCTTCTATCTGCTGACCTACACTGAGTCGTTCGTCTGAACCCTCGGCCCGCGGGCGAAGCGCCCCTCCGAGGGCGGCCTATCGATACATTTCGGCCGACCCCGCGGGCTCGGCTCCATTGGCCGTGGATCCCGCCGCGCCGGGGCCTTGCTTCATGACGGAGCGCAACGCCTTCTCGATCTGCTCGGCCTGGGCCCGGAGCGGCCCGGTGTCGATCTTGAGCTCGGGCAGCAAGCGATCGAGCGTTTCGATCAGCGCGGCCCCGGCGCGGTGGTCCGGTAGACCCTCGGCGACCCGTGCGCTGACGAGGAGCACGGCGACAGGGACGCTCCGGCCCAATCCTTGCACCAAGAGGGCTCCCGAGACCCCGCCGATGACTCCTTCCTCGAGCGTCCGGGCCTTCGCCGCCTCGAATCCGGAGACGAACCCCGGTTCCTTTCGCGAGTACGCGACCCAGACCTGTTCGTCGGCGGGGGCGGAATCGCTCGATTCGGCTCCCGCCTCCTCTTCGGGATGGGGAACCACCCCTTCCAAGCAGACGATCGCCCGGGCGCGGTGCCGCTCGGCGTTATCCAAGATCGCCTTCGCGATCGCGTTCGCTTGGGTCGGGGTCGGGGGAAACTCCGAAAGGACGAGCGCGAGGTCCGGGCGGCCGTAGACTCGGATCGTCGGGTTCACCGCACCGGCTTGGACGACAGCGATCGGGGCGAGCTCGGGCGACTCGAAGCGCCCGACTCGAGGAAGCTGCAGCACTCGAACGATGTAGTGACCGGCGACGATCGTCGCGAGTCCCGCGCTAGGGAACGCCGACAGCACGATCGAACCGGGTCCGAAGTTCGCCTCGGCCGACACCTCCTCGCGCCAGGAGAATTCCATCGGGACCTCTTCGGCCCTGATGCGAGCTCCGCTCATTAGCCCGGCTCCATTCGAGGGTGGTCAAGGGACGTTCCCCCTCGCCCCCGCCATTCCCAAGTACTCGACTCCCCTCGGACGCCCACGTGGGGCTGCCGCTCAAGGACCTCGTCGCCGCGCAAGAGCTCCCGTGGGACGCAC
Source organism: Thermoplasmata archaeon (assembly GCA_049802875.1). Classification (GTDB taxonomy): domain Archaea; phylum Thermoplasmatota; class Thermoplasmata; order Lutacidiplasmatales; family UBA184; genus Lutacidiplasma. The sequence continues at coordinate 20,022 of JBARNH010000013.1, forward strand.
TTGCCGGCCGCACGCTCGCGGTCGATGGATACAATGCGGCCTACCAGTTTCTCGCCACGATCCGGCAGCGCGACGGGCAGCTGTTCTCGGACCCCGAGGGTCGGGTCACCAGCCACCTGATGGGGGCGTTCTACCGAACGACCTCGTTGCTGCAGCAGGGGGTGCTGCCGGTCTGGGTATTCGACGGGAAGCCGCCCGACCTGAAGGCCGGGACGATCCGCCAACGGATCGCCGTCAAGGAGAAGGCGGAATCCCAGTACCAAGAGGCGCTGGCGGCGGGCGACCCGGAGACGGCCCGGAGAAAAGCCGCCCAGACCTCCCGCCTGACGCGCCCGATGGTGGGGGAACTGGTCCAACTCTTGGCCGCGATGGGGGTGCCGACCGTCCAAGCTCCGGGTGAAGGCGAGGCCCAGGCGGCGGTAATGTCGGCAAAGGGCGTCGTCTGGGCGAGCGCGTCCGAGGATTACGACACGCTCCTCTTCGGGGCTCCGCGGCTCGTGCGTGGGCTCGCGGCAAGGGGCCGTGGCGGCGCAAGCCCGGGCGCCCAGTTCATCGACCGCTCCGAACTCCTCGCGAATCTCGGTATCGATGGGGAGGAACTGATCGCCATCGGGATCATCGTCGGGACCGACTTCAATGACGGTGCGCGCGGGTATGGTCCCAAGAAGGCGCTCAAGGTCGTGCAGGAGCACCTCGGCTTCTCGGCGACCATGGCGAAGGTGGGGATCGAGTCGACCGAGGCTGAGGCCGTCGCGGAGATCTTTCGCCATCCGTCCGCGTCCGATGTGGCCACGCCTTCGTTCGGACCGGTCGACGAGGAGGCCGTGAGCCGCCTCTTGGTCGAAGGACATAGTTTCTCGGAAGAACGAGTACGCGCAGCGGTCACGCGCGCCCGCCAGCGACCCCGCACGACCGCGAGTCCCGTGGACGCCCGTGGCCACCAGACGCTCCTCGAGACGTTCGGGGGCCCTCCGCCGTGAGCCGCTTCGAGTGCGTCCCCAACTTCTCGGAGGGGAAGGACCCCGAGAAGGTCGAGCGGATCGCCTCGGCCGCCCGGGAAGTTCCCGGAGTGACCGTCCTCGACGTCGAACGGGACCCCGCTCACCATCGCTGCGTGATCAGCTTGGTGGGGGAGGGGGATGCGTTGCTCGACGCGGTCCTCCGCATGATGACCGTCGCCACGCGAACGATCGACCTCACGCAACACCACGGAGAACACCCGCGGATGGGCGCCACGGACGTGGTGCCGTTCGTGCCTCTCGGGACCTCAACGATGCCCGACGCCGTCCGACTCGCGGAGCGACTCGGCGAGCGCGTCGCGAAAGAGCTCGGGATCCCAGTGTACCTCTACGGGGCGGCGGCCCGTCGCCCCGAGCGGTCAGATCTCGCGAAGGTGCGGGAGGGCCAATTCGAAGGGATCCGGGACTCGATCGCTACCGATCCTGCCCGGGCTCCCGATTTCGGTCCGGCACGCGTCCACCCCACCGCCGGTGCGGTCGCCATCGGCGCTCGCCCCGTCCTGATCGCGTACAACGCCTACCTGACGACCCCCGACGTGGCCGTCGCGAAGAAGGTCGCGCGGGCGGTCCGGGCGCGGGACGGCGGTCTCCCGGACGTCAAGGCGCTCGGATTCGAAATACCGGAGCGCCATCGGGCTCAGGTCTCCATGAATCTCACGGACTACCGAACCACCCCCATCCACCGTGCCCTAGAGGCGGTGCGGCGTGAAGCCCAGCGATATGGGGCCGGAGTCGAGGAGTCCGAGATCGTGGGCCTGGTCCCCGAGGACGCGCTCTTGGATGCGGCCGAGTACTACCTGCAGCTCCACTCTTTCGACCGGGCGGCGGTCCTGGAACGGAAGGTCCGCGCGGTCGACGCCGGCGCACGCGGCGGAGAGAGCTTGACCTCGTTCACGGACCGGCTCGCCGCCCGCACTCCGACTCCGGGAG
>JBARNH010000014.1:0-30511 GCA_049802875.1 Thermoplasmata archaeon
CCGTCGTGAGGGCGGCCACACTTCCGTTCGCGCTCGAGGCGCAAAGGGGTTGACGGCCGCCCGGGCCCGAGTTCACACGGGCCGGCAGACGTAGCAGATTGATGAACCCGCTTTCAGGTCCACTTCCGTCCGTCCTTTTCTTAAGTGAACCAACGCGACGGGCGGTCGCGGGTAGCTCACCGCGAGATCGTTGGGCCGGGCGCGCCGCCGCCGGCCCGGGTTTCAAGAGCCGCGGCACTGACCAGCCGGGCCCCGACGGTCACGAGGCTGATCGCCTCGTCGGCGCCGGCCCTTCGCAGCTTGGCGAGACTTGGGGCCCCGCTTCCGACCGCGACGATCCTCAGTCTCGGCTGCATTCCCCGAGCGGTGATGACCGTGAGGAGATTCTCCGCATCGGATTCTCCCGCAGCGACGAGCGCCCGCGCGCGCGTGACGCCGACCGCCTGAAGGTCTTCCTCGGACGATGGGTCGCCGAGGTGGGTCCGGTACCCTTCGGTTCGGAGGCGGTCGATGACGGGCGCATCCAGCGAGAGGAGGATCGAACGAACCCCATGATCGCTCAGTTCGTCCGCCGTTGCCCGTCCTTCCGGGGACGTGCCGCAGATGATCACGTGGTCCGTGATCTCCTCCATCTGAGATCGCTCCAATCGATTCGCGATCCGTTCGAGCCGCTGCTCGAGGAACGGTAGGAAGAGGACGACCACGGCGGATAAGAACGTTCCCACACCGAAGAGAATCAGCAGGGTCGTGAACAATCGCGCTTGGACGGTCGCGGGAGTGAAGTTGGTTCCGTTGGTCGATACGGTGGCGATCGTGTAGTACAGCGATTCGACCCAGCCCCCCGGGATTCCGGGGGGCGGTAAAAATTGGCCGGCGAGTAGCCGGCTACCGACCACGCCGAAGAGCCCGGTGACGAGGGCGGCGACGACCACGAGTAGCTGCGTCGCCTCCGGGCCCGTCGCAGAACCCCGGTAGAATCCGACTCGGTTGGGGTACAGCAACGCGACCAAGATCGTGGCCGCAGCTCCCGCCGCGATTGAGAAGACGTTCGGGCTCAGTACCGCGATCGAGACGGTGAGCCCGGGCGCGAGGATCGCGAAGATCCAGGCCACCGGACTCCGATCACGAACCCGGAAGGAGACCGCGAGCAGCAGAAGGCCGGCGACCGCATCGAACGGGGGGTCGCACCCGGCGAGCGCGTCCTGGTAGAAGTCCACTGGGGGGTAGGTCGCGGAGAGCAATCCCAGGATGAAGAGGAGTCCGCCGACGGCGGCGGTCAGTATGGCCAACCGAGGGGCTCGTCGGCTCAGCGACGTAGGGACCGGTCGCGGAGCACCCGAGAGACCAGCGGCGGGACGACTCCCGTGCCGAGGAGGTAACATCCGAATGCCCGCAAGGCTCCACGGTACAAAACCGCGCCTGCGTCCACGTTCGGGCCGAGGGCGATCCCGACTCGCCGTCGGTCCCGCGCCGGGAATAGACTTCGAACCGAGTTCGGGAGAAGGAACGACCCGATTTGCCGACGTGGCGAGATGACTCGAACCGCGGCTACATGTAGGAGAGATGCATCCCTCGGTCGTCTACGACCCATGAAGTCTCAACAGCGGCGAAGACTCAATCAGCGGGGCGGCGTTCTTCTGGACGGAGTTTTGGCGATCGCATTCGTGTTGGTCGGCGCCTTCGCGCTGGAATCGGTGGGGATCACTTTCCACGTGTTGCTCCACGGCGCGAGTCGATTCTTCGGACTCTGATCGGCTTCGGTCGCCCGCGACCCGTCGAGACCGGCCCCTGACCGGTCGCGGTGAAAGTGCGGTACGATCTCCGTCCCCTGCGCTGCGTGTTCCTAACGACGATGAAGGTACTCGAGGACCTCGGCAGAGTTCCGGTCGGGCGGGAATATCGGATAGAACACCTTCTCGATTCGCCCACGGTCGGTCACGAACGTCAGTCGCTTCACGAGCGTGCGGCCCTGAAGCGGGAAACGAGAGACCTTCCCCTCAAACTCAACCACCGGATCCTTCAGATCGACGAGGAAAGTCGGCAGCGAGAGAGCCCGTACCAATTCGAATCGTGAATCATTCAGGAGCTCGAACGGGAGCTTGACTCGTTGGTGAAACTCGATCTGCTCTCGGAGCCCAAGCTCGGGGTCCTCCTGCCCCTGACCGCTGACCCCGTATACTCTGCAGTCGAGCTTTCGGAAATCTTCCCACGCATCTCGGTAGGCACTGTTTTCGAGAGTGCAGCCCCGGGCACTGGGGACCTCGCTCCACTCTCCGGGGATCGGGACACCCGGGGCCAGCGTCCCCGGGTAGAAGAAAAACACGGAGAGCCCGTCGGCCGCATCGGCGAGGTTGACCGCTCGACCGGAGGTCGAGCGCAGCGTGACGGCCGGAACTCGCATTCCGGTGAGATGCCGCGCAGCGCCGTCGTCTTCTGGGGCCGGCAGGCCGACCGGTAAGGCGAAGAGATTCGAGTCAACGGGAATCTTCGGGCCCGTCATCCGTTGTGTGAGAATGCCCTGTCTGTCCGATAGGCCTAACGGTAGTCGCGATCGTCGGCGCTCGGTCGTGAATTGAACTCGGAGGACGCTACCCCTATTTCGACTGGTGGAGGAGGTCCCAGCTCACCTTCAGCGCGGCAGCACCGAGGAGCAGTGCGACCGGCACCGAGACGGAAAGGACCGCGATCATGGCGAGCCACGGCTCCTTAGGTCCGGAGAGTAGGACGGCCACGAGCGGACCAATGGCAACCACCATGGAAATGGCGAGAACACCCGCACCAAATTCGACCGCGAGCCACCCGGTGAGCACTCGGCGAAGCCGGCCACCCGGAGGCCGCAACACAAGCCGCGGAATGCCGCGGGGCACTTGAACCCTCGCGAGTCCGCATTCGCTCTTGCTCACCTGAGCGGGAGGGAAGGACCGACGCTCGCCGAAATGCGCTCTCCACCGTCAGCGACGACGCCCGGTCGTTCCCGGGGCCCGATGAGGATGGCTGCGTATCGAGCGCGCTGAACCGTCTCAAAACCGCTCCGAATCTACGACTTTCCGAGAGTTAATCTTCGTAGTCGAAGTCGCGAGCCGTGGGACCACCTCGAAACAGTGGTCCGGGTTGCCGGGTAACCCATGGGAAGCAGCCGCGAAAGCTCAGGGTGCTCCCCCGCCGGTCCCGTCGATCATCCGGCACTTGAGTCGCCGGAGGGGAGACTTCGAATCCCGGCCCCGTCGAGGTGGTTCGGGCACGCGGTGATCTCCAATCGTCAATCGCTGCGTAGATCGCCAGCTCTCCCGGGGGGGTGAACGTTACGGGAGTTGCCTCGATCTCGGCTCCAAGCTCGAAACCGGGCGGCGCCGAGAACGCCGTCGTTTCTCCGGATTCACCCCAGCGATCCTATCACGTGCCTTGGTCGACTCCCGACCTGTCCGACGAAGAACTTCGTGCGGTCGAACAAGTGCTGAAGTCCGGCTGGCTTGGCATGGGTCCTCGAACCAAGGAGTTCGAGCAGGGCCTTTGCGAGTACGTCGGGGCAAAGGAGGCGGTGGTCGTCAACAACGGCACGTCCGCTCTCTTGACCGCCCTACTGGCGACGGGCATTGGCCCGGGCGATCAGGTGCTGGCTCCTACATACACGTTCGTCGCGACGGTCAACGCGATCCTCGCGCTCGGAGCCGAGCCCGTTCTGTTGGATTGCGACCCCGAGACGCTGAATGTTACGCCCGAAACGATGGAGGCCGCGATTCAGAACCACCCCAAGGCCAAGGCGCTGGTCGCGGTGGATGTTGCCGGACAACCGTGCGATATCGACTCGCTGGTCGAGGTCAGTCACCGACACGGACTCCCGCTCATCGAGGACGCGGCAGAGGCGTTCGGTGCTCGGTATCGGGGGAAAGCCGTCGGTGGGTACGGCCACACCACCGTGTTCAGTTTCCACATCGCGAAGCAGATGACCACGGTAGAGGGCGGAGCGGTGGTCACCAACGACCCCGAGGTCGCGTCGCGCTGTCGCCTCATCCGAAACCACGGGGAGGGCCCGGAGAAATACGTTCACGTCGCTCTCGGACTCAATTTTCGCCCGACCGATATCCAGTCGGCCATCGGCATTGTTCAGCTCCGCAAGGTCGACCGATATCTCCGGCTGCGTCGAGAGATCGCCGACCGCTACCGAGATTCCCTCCCCCGCACGTTGAGATTCCAGAAGGTTCCGGAGTACGCCTCCCACCCCGCGTGGATGATCTTCCTCGCCTTCTGTCGGGACCGGGCGGAGCGGGACGACTATGTTCGCTGGTTGAACAGCCGAGGGATCGACACCCGGATCCCGTGGCCGCCGGTGCATTGCCAACCGTATTATGTGAGCCGGTTCGGCCCGTCGATTTACCCGGCCGCGGACGCCGCCTACGCCCGCGTGATCTCCCTCCCGATCGGCAATGGGATGTCGATGGAACAGATTCACGATGTCATCGAATGCTCCGCCGCGTTCTTCAACGGACGAGGACGGTGAGCACGTGAACTACTTCTATCGGGGCAAAACGATCCTCGTAACGGGGGCCGCCGGTTTTCTGGGTTCCCATCTTGTGGAGCGGTTGTGTGCCTTGGGGGCACATGTCGTGGCGATCGACGCCACTTCCGCACCCGTGTTTTTCCGAGCGATTCCCGAGCAAGCGCGCCGGATCCGGTTCGAGCACCTGGACATCACCCGCGCCACCCCACTCGCATCGGTGATCCGGGAGGCACGCCCGGACGTGCTCTTCCATCTCGCGGCGATCGCGAGTCCCCGAGCCTGCGCGAGAGATTTCGTCACGGCCTACGAAGTGAACGTCCACGGGACGTTCAACGTCCTTCGAGTCTCCGAGAGCGTTCCGCACCTCGTCTTTCTCTCGAGCGCGGCCGTCTATGGACCCCTGGGAACCGAACGGCTGGACGAGAGCCATCCGCGCGACGGACGGGATCCCTACGCGATGACCAAGATCATGGGGGAGACCCTCTGCGAGAATTACATCGCGAACTACGGTCGCAAGATTTCCATCATCCGCAACTTCAACGCGTTTGGGCCGCGACAACCGGCGGAGTACGTCATCCCGACCATCATCCAACAGGCGCTGACGACCGGGCGGATCGAACTCTGGAACGCGGCTCCGGTGCGGGACCTCATGTTCGTGGACAACACCGAGGACGCCATCCTTACGATCGGCGCCCAGCCGAACGCGGGAGTCTTCAATGTCGGGAGCGGGCGAGGGGTTCGAATCGGTGAATTGGCCGACCTCATCGCCCAGAAAGTTGGCGGTCAGGTCCCCGTCGAGGACCGGGCGGAAGCCGTCACCGGCACCCCCACACTCGTCGCCGATGTCAGCCGACTCAAAGCGCTCGGATGGGAAGAGCGGGTTCCGTTCGACGTCGGGCTCTCGCGCACGGTCGACTGGTACCGGGGATGACGCCTCGATTGCGCATCCTTGTTGCGACTCCCCTCCCATCCACGGTGACCGGCGGGATCGAAGAGTACGCGTACGGCGTCATCGCGGCGCTGCGCGCTCGAGGACACGAAGTGACCGTGATCACAACGCGGTATGGGCACGCGGCGCGCGACGAGGGCCGCTCCCCCTCCCTCACGGTCCTCGATTCGAAGGAGGTCTTGGGTCGGCCCTTGTGTTACCGACCGCTCGCGATGGTCAAGATTCTCTCGTTGGTCCGTCGTTCGGACGTCGTCCACGTTCACATGCCGTTCCCGTTCGTCGAGGCCTGGGTCGCGGGGGCGGCGAAGTTGATGGGTAAACCGGTCGTCGTCACGTACCACATGGACGCCTTGGTCGACGAGGTCGACAAAGGCCCCGTCAACGTCTTGCACCGACTTGCCGCCCAGGTCTATCGCCGTTCCTCCGCCATCCCGGCGGTAGAGTTGGCGGACCGGGTCTGCACGAACACCGAGGCCTACGCGCGTCAATCGCTCGTGCTGCGCGATCGGATGGACCGCGTGCTCGTCGTGCATCAGGGCATCGATGCGAGAAAGTTTGAATACGGCTCCCGAACGAAGTCGGAAGAACTCCGCCGCCGAATCCTTGGAAGCGAGTACCGCGAGCTCGTTTGTTTCGTGGGGCGGCTCGTTCCGTACAAGGGACTCCAGGTACTTCTCGAAGGGATCCGGACCCTGAATCGAAGCCAGACGCTGTTTGTGATCGGGGGTCGGGGCACGGAAGAGGCTCGGCTCCGTCGGGTGATCGCGGATCACCACCTCACGAACGTCCGACTGATCGGGTACGTCCCCGATGACGAGCTGGTCGACCTGTTCGGCGCCGCCGACCTCGTCGTCGCGCCCTCGTTGTCCGCGTTGGAGTCCACTCCGATCACCCTGTTGTACGCCCGCGCGGTCGGAGTTCCGGTCGTCGGAACTGACGTGGGAGGTACCGCCGAGAGTATCCCGAACGACGGAGCCGCCGGACTGATCGTGCGAGCCGGTGATTCGCGTGCTCTCGCCGAGGCGATCGGCCGCCTGCTCGACCTCGACGGGGCTCGCCCGCCGCCGGCCGCCCCCCGGTTCTGGTCCAACGTGGCGGACGAGTACGATCGGGTAGTGGGCGAACTGTGGGAGCGGAGGTCCGGCGGCGCCCCGGCTCACCCGGACATGCCCCCGGTCTCCTACCCCGGCTCGACAAAGATCGGAGGGGGAAAGTGATGGAGGTCGCGGCGTCTCCTCAGATCCGAAGGGCGCGAACGTCCGACTGTCGGGCGATCAGCCACTTGTACCGGGCTCGAGATGCCGCGGACCGAAAGGCGTTCCACCCGTTCCCGGAGGGGCGCATCGTCGCCCCGGTCGTCTTCTTCGTCCTCCTGACTGCTCAATGGTTCTATCGACTCCTGGTCCGGCTCCACCCTCCGTGGGGTTTCCTTTTTGTCGTCCACGTGGCCGAGCCCTCCGGGAGGGTGGACGGGTTCGTCTACCTCCGTGCGAGAAAGAACACGCCCCGCGGAGAGGTCGCCAACATCGGGACCTACGTCGGCCCGGACGTCCGGGGCCAGGGAGTTGGAGCGCTCCTGATCGCTGCCCTGGTCGATGAGGCCCGGAAGCGAGGGATTCGTCGGATCGAGACCGAGGCCTACGAGTGGAATGCGCCTATTCTGCGTGTCGGGGAGAAATTGGGGATGGGCCAACCGGAGGGTCCTGCCGCGCCGCGTCAGGGCGCCCACGGCGTAGTGGTGACGCGCACACTGGACCTCAGCCGCGCCCCGCCCAACGACGGCGGCGAGGAGCCGGGTCGGGTCAGCTCACCCGGCTGGGCGGAAGCGCTGCCGGAGGCGACGGTCGCGCAGGTCCGCCGGGGAAAGGTCTCTGACTTCCGCGCGCTGGCGCGTCTCTACACCACGAGGGGAGAAACCGACCGGAAACTGTTCCACCCATTTCCGGAAGGTCGCTGGGTCGCGCCGTGGGTTTTCTTCGTGCTGTTGACCGCTCAGCGGTTGTTCCGCGGGCTCGTGCGTCTCTACCTCCCGTGGGGGTTCGTGTTTGTCGTCCACCCGGGTCAGTCCCCGGGCACGATCGACGCCTTCGTCTACTTGCGAGCGAAGCGACGGGCGCCCGAGGGCCTCGTGGCCAACATCGGGACCCTGGTGGGGCCCGAAGGTCGCGGGAAGGGAGTCGGTCCCCGGCTCATCACCGCATTGATCGGGGAGGCCCGGAGTCGGGGGGTCTGCCGAATCGAAACCGGGGTCTACGACCAGAATCTCCCGTCCCTCCGCATGTGTGAGAAGCTGGGATTCCGGGCGGCCGACGCGCGAGCGTACCCGCCTCGGAGAGACGAGTACGGCGTGGAGATCATGCTGGTCCTCGACCTTGGATCCGAGGCACCGGGGACTCCGCCCGGCGCGTCGCCTCCGGCGACGATCCCGCCCGCGAGGTCTCCGCCCGAGAAGGGTGACGGGACGCGGGGGGCCGGGTCGTCCGGGTGGGCGCACGGCGCCCGACAACATGCCCCGGTCTTGGCCGCGCTATTCATCGGCTTCGCGATCATCACCTATGCCCGACTCGTACTCCTGTTTGGGTCACCCTATCCTCCGAGCGGAGACGTGGCGGAGCAGCTGTACTGGTCCCACATCTGGCTCGGGACCGCGTTCCCGAGCGTGGTCACCGTTTGGTGGATCCCGCCCGTGTACATCTTCACCGTCTACATCCCGTTCACGCACCTGTTCCCCCTGTTCACCGGGCAGCGCCTCCTCATGGGGGTCGTGCCTGCGCTCCTGGTCTTCCCGACCTATCTCCTGCTCCGAGAATCGGACGTGAATCGGCCGTTCGCTCTCTTCGGTGCCTATCTTCTCGCGCTCGCGCCGTCGGTCAGTCTCATGGTCACGTGGAACGCCGGATACAATCTGTTCGGGATGTTCTGGGCCCTCGTCTTCTTCGCGGGGCTGGCGGGCGCACTGCGCACGGGTCGGCGGAGCTCCATTCTCCTCGCGGCCGTGGGGTTCGGTCTCACCGCGGGCACGCACTACTTCACGTTCGCCTTCCTCTGCCTGGGATTCGTTTGGGCGGCCGTCCTCGCGCTCCTGTTGACCCCCGATCGCGCCCGCAACGCCCGAACGATCGCTCGGGTGTTCGGATGGGGGCTCGTCTGCGCGGCGCCGTTTGTCCTGGTGTACGTGACCTTGCTCCAGCAGACCGGGAATGTTGGGGGGGGGATCACCGTGAGCGCGCTCCAAATGCTCGGTCAACAACTACTGCCGTTCTCGTCGGGGGGCCAGGCGCTCTGGTCCCCGCTCCTCTATCTCGATGCCGCGATCATGATCGCGGGGATCGTGGCGCTTGTCGCGGTCCGGCTCCGTAAGCCCGAGACTCCTGTCCTCTTGGGGATTCTGCTGTCCGGAATCACACTGAGCGTCGCCTACCCTCAAGAAGCCGATCGGGGTCTCTACTTCGTTCCGCTCGGGCTCTACCCGATCGTCGCGATTCTGTTCCAGATCGTTTACGAGCGTATCCCTCCTCGCAAGGTCCGCACGAGCGCGGGGATGGGTCCGGCGCCGACCGTGGATTCATCCGTTGGCCCAGAGTCCGAGAATCTCGTCCCCTATCGACACTGGCCGGGCCGACCCCAGCGATCGTGGATCAAACCGCTCGTCGCCGTGACGATCACGGCGGTGTTCCTCGTGCTCAACGCCCAGCAGTCGCTTCAAGTGATGAACGCCGCGGACCAGTTCTACGCAGAACTCACCCCGGCGGACCTCCCGGTCCTGAACTGGTTGGCCGACCACACCGCGCCGAACGCCGCAGTGTTCACGGCGGAACCCGGATTAGAGCCGTGGGTCTGGGGGTACTCGAATCGGCAGGCGTACGCCCCGACCCCGCTCAATCTGGACGCGACGACGTTGTCGTATCAGGTCACGTACAGCGCGGACCTCGCCGCGTTGGGGCAGAACGTGGTGGGCGACCCGTACCTCGCCGTCGCCCAGAACTCCCCCGCCCTAGTGGGTGCCCCCCTGGTCTATCTCCGAACCGCGTACGACTGGAACCTACTGCTAAGCACAGGAGAGGCGAACGTCAACTTCACGGTCACGGTCGGCGGTGTTCCGGAACAGTTCAGCCTCGCGAGCGCGCAGTTCGTCTCCGGCAACGCGTCCGGCGGCTGCCCCAGCTGCGCGGCACAGGAATCGACCTTCTCCTGGCCGAGTATCCCGCTCACGATCGTCCAACGAACGAATGTCTCGGGCGAGAGCGTCCAGTTTAGCTGGTCAGCGACGGGAGGGCAGATCGACTCCGTCAGCCTAACGACCTACCTCGTCCCATCGTCGTTCGGCGCCACGTACTTGAGCGTCCCTTCGGTGAACAATGCCTCTGCGTTGACAGACCAGTTCTCCCTCGCCGGAGATCCCCTATCGATGACGATTGGGGCGACCTCCGCGAACATCCAGCAGCGGGGCCTTGCGACCGGCTGGACCGTGATCGAGGTCAGCGGAGGACCCCAGCTCACGGTCTCCTTCCAAGGGTTGGCGCCCTACGGGGACAGTACTCCCTATTCGATGGAGAGCGGTTCGATCCTGAGCGGGCTCGGAGTCTCGTACATCGTGACGGACTACAACGACTCCGTCCCCGGTTTCGGTTACCTCACCTACCTGCGATGCGTGACCCCGGATGAGATCCCCGGGGTCTCCGTGACCCAAGTCTTCCAGAGCGGATCGCTCTACATCTTCGAGCTCGACCCGGCCTGACGGCCGGATCATGACGGAAGGGGCTGGGCCCGACTGTCCGAGGTCGAAGCCGCCGGCGTGTACGAAAATGTACTCGACAGTCGGCGCCAGGAGTGCAGTGACCCCGCGGTGCGCGGCCGGCCCGAATATGACTTATGTAGTGGTCTGGGTTGGCCCGAAACAGTGTCGTATAACCGCCGGCGAGTCGCGGTCATCGTTGTTGGGATCGCGCTACTCATGGTGGCGTCGAGCACGGCGGTCGCGGTTGGGAACGCGGCGCCGGTGGAATCTCCAGCGCCAAGCAGCGGCGCGGGTGTCGCCCCGGCGGCGGTCGATTCACCGGCGGCACCCTCCGCTCTCCCCCCCGCGTCGCAATCCTGCGCGCTGACGCCGGAGGAGAATGCTCAGCTGTTGACTGCCGCGAACGACCCTTCCTGGTCGAGTGCCATCCAGCACACGAAGGCGATCGGGGCCGCAGCGGTGGCCGCCGGACTTCCGGCGACGAGTCTTCACCTGCCCTACCTCGGTTCGATTCCGGACCAGGACGTCAACGGGGTTCCCGAGACGGGAGTGCAGATCGCCTCCCAATGTTCGCAGGATGCGCTCGCGGGTCCGACGCCCGTGCCCGCGGGGGTCGCATACGATGGGCAAAGTTACCGCGGCAGCCACTTGGTGAATGACCCCACGCTCGATACCAACAGCCTCGTCGGGATCCTGAACGTTTCCTCGATCAACAACTTCTACCCCGACAGCGCCACGCCCACGCTCTGGGGCGGACAGCTGAACGCCGTACTCGCCAACGTCACGATCCTCGGGCAGCGCGGCTACGACTTCTGGGTCCAGAACGTCATCTCGTACAACTCGGAGAACGACTCCATCTCGTTCGTCGACGACACGTGGAACTTCACCACCTACCAGTCCGAGATGGAGCCGTCCTCCCTCGTCAGCTGGTCACCTAACGGGAGCGACTACACCGGGACTTGGGTCGCCTTCTCCCAGTACTACTACGCCCCGCCACCGTTCACGGCGTTCGTCTACGTGAACTCCTCGGTGAACTCCGCGGGCGACCAGGTGCTCTGGTACAACTACAGCGTCCTCGCTCAGGGTCATCACTACTACGGCTCCTACGACAACCTGGTGTTCGCGTCTCAGCTTGCCGGACCCGCCACGCCGCTCGGCGCGGCCCCGTTCGAAGCCAGCGCGACCACGACCCACCTGGTGAACGAGGGATACGAATTCGACGCCTTCATCGGCGCCGATGACGGCGCGAATCAACTCGTCCTCGCTGCGAGCGCGACGGAGCAGCTGAAATACTGCAGCCTCAGCGACTGCACCCCGACCGATTTCGCGTATGCGAACGTGCCCGCCGCCGTCAACTTCGGCAGCCAAACGGGGGAAGAGACCGTGGGTGTTGCGGTCAATTACATTGGGACGACGGCGTATCTGTCGGCCGGACCGTTGATTCTCCACGGCCTGTGGAACTACACCGGGGCGCCGGGAGTCGCTCCCGGGAACACCGAGGTCCTCAATCGCATCTCAGTGTCCGGGTCTCCTCTCCCGATCACCGAACAACCGTACGTCTTCGTCTTTTTCGAGAGCGCCGCAGGGGCGTCGCAGGGCTTCCAGTGGGGAGCGGACGTGCCGGCGTGGTACCTGATGCCCGGTATCTACACGGTCAAAGTGCTGCTGGCGGACTACAAGGACTGGACGAGTACGCTCCAGGTCGGTCACACGACGGTAAAGCTCTGGGCGTCGTTGCCCTACTCGGCCGCGAGCGGAGTCTACACTCCGCTGTGGGCGTTCAACAACGGCCAGGTGGCGGGGATCTCCTCGAGCGGGACCGGCACGATCTCGAACCAGTACGTCCTCTTCAACAACCCGACCGCCTCGTGTTCTCGCTGCGCCGACGCGCCGAGCGGGAGCCTGAGCCCTCTGTTCTTTAGCTACAACGATTACGCGTTCAAGACGTTCCCCGGTATCTTCCTGAGCGGGACGAGCAAGTACATCGACGTGAACGCTCCTCCCTCGCTCCGCGTCCTGCCGACAATGGACGGAACCTCGGGCTTCTTCCTCAACATCCAGTTCTATGAGACCTCCCACGTGACCCTATCGAACGCCGCGTCGATCCGCGGATGGCCCGCGCAAGAGGAGATCGGGTTCTACTATTCGGTCCCCGCGTCCCAGAATGTGGCTCCCCAGGCCGATGTGTACGTCTGGAATTCCACGCACGACCTGATCATGTCGAACCACTTCGTCGCAGTACGACCCATCCCGGGATTCGTTTCTCCCGACCAACTGGTCCTCTACGGAGGGACGGATAACGTCGTCTGGGGCAACACCTTCAGCGACCCCCCCGGCATCGCCCTCGGGAACTCGTACGCGGGCATCGGGATCGCGGAGAGCGGCGACTTGATCTACAACAACAACTTCGACATCGACAACCCGGTCGTCTATCTGCCGTACAATTTCCCCAACGTCGCTGACTGCCTTCCCCAGTGCTCCGATGCCGACCTGAGCAGCACTGGTTTCTACGACTTCGCGCACGACACGTGGAACGTTGCTCCGCAGCCGGCGTCGAACGTCGCCCGGGTCATCAACGGATTCCCGCTCTCCGGCAACGTCATGGGGCCTGGCTACACCGTCGTCGGTGGTCCGAACTCCCCGAGCCAGGGGGGCAACTTCTACTGGAATTTCGGTCAATACCCGAACGGTCGGAGCACCATCCCGTACGTGGACCGGTTCTTCTACTCGTTCTGGTCGGAGCTCTACCCGCTGGGCTGCGGAACGATCCAACCGCCCGGCGCACCCTGTGGCACCCCCCCACCAGTCGTCGGCGAGTACGAGAACGGAATCCACTTCGGCGGGGACTACGCTCCGATCATCAAGATCCCAAGCCACTCGATGTCGACGCAACAGCCGGGGTCGACGCCCGTTTTCTCCAGCCCCCTCGCCCGCGCCGCGACCTCACTCCTGCCGGCGAGGGCCGAGACATCCCCCGGGATGGCTGCGCCTCGAACCGTTGCCCTTCCCGCCCGTTGACCACATTCTTTCGCTGCGGCGTAGCGAGCCGAGTTCACGAGGTGCGGACCGCCACGAAATCTTCCCGTCCGAGCTCCACCTATCCGGGACGGATACACCGGAAACAGGGGCTTATTCGTGAGGGCAGGACGCGAGGTCGGCCTCGGGCAGCGATCCGAGCGCTCGGGCCACTCCGAAACGATTAATGCCCGGGGGCCCCCCATTTTCTGGATAGGGGCGCGACGGCCCCCGGTCCATGGGCGAAGAGGAGACGGAGCGCATCCAGCGCGATCGGCAGCATCGGCGTTCCGCGGAGCGCGCCCGCATGGAGGACGAGCGACGGGGCCGGCAGCGGGAATTGACCCGACTCCGTCTGATTGAGCAGGGCGACGACGCCGACCGTAACGTTTCGTTGGACCCGGCCCCTCCCCGATTGATCGTCGTTCCGGGGGAATCGACACCGCCCGCGCCGACCGACACCCTCCCCGACTCCCGGTCGGGGGCTGCCGAGCCTGTGAGAGCCATTGGAGGAACAATTCGGACGGCGGGCGTGGAGGAGTTCCTGAGCACGGACCCGACGCAGCGGTTCGACCTGCTCTACCTCAATACCCTTCGGTTTTCCGGCCTCATTACCGGGGCCCGAGGGGACTCGAAACTCCTGGCGACCATCGGTCGCCACGCCGAGGCGTTGATGGCGCGAGTGAAACGCGAGGTCGACGACCCCCTCAGTGCGGGGGCGTTGCTCCGAGAACAAATCCTCCAATGGTACCGACACAGCGCGACCGATCCAGATTGGGTCGTCCGGATGACCGCCGCCTGGGCCGGGGTCTTCTCGGACTCCCGGGTCAGCGGGGGCCGCCTCCAGCCATGGCTGAACTCGCGATTGTGGGCTCTGAGGGAAGAGGCGTCGCATGCCCGGCCGCTGCGGGGAGTGCTCCACCGAGGGCTCTTGAGGGACCGCCCTGCCGAGGCGGCGGCGATGCGTACCGCGTCCGAACAGATCCACGCCGAGGTCGCCCAATCGATCCTCGACGACCTTGCGACCCACCCGCACGACCCGGCGACGCCCCGCCCCCTCGTTCGCCTCAGCGAGCTCGCCGTCCGCCGTCAAGTCACTACCATCAACGACGCGCTGGCCCTCTTGTTCAGTGCGCCCGAATCCGGACCGTTCGTGGTCCTTCACCCGAATCGGTATCCGGACTGCGACGAACTCCAGATCCGGCCGCCGACCGCCGGTGCCTCCGGCGCCGCACTCGCCTACACGTTGACCCCGGGCCGGCCCGCCCGCAAGCCGGGAAATCGCAGCCGGGGCGCGAGCGTCGATGCGGTCGATGGAGTATCGTCCGCCGATTCCGAACCGGGCGCCGACGCGGAGGAGCCGGAGCTCGACGCGGCGACCATCTGGGACGCCGAGTCGTTGAACGCGAGTACGTGGGTCCGCATCATCGATGAGCGTCGTCGAGAGCGGCGTCGATTGGACCCCCCGCCCAAGGATTGCCGGGTCCGCGCGGCGTATGCTCCGCTGCGGGGCTTGGTCCTCGAGAAAGCCGATTTCCGCAAAACGTTCCTCGCGGTCAAGTGGAGGGGTCGACCGTCCGGACTCCCGCTGTTAGCGTCGCTGCTCCAGAAGGGGTCGCTCGCTCCCGAGGTCGCCACCGATCACGAGTATCTCGAAGCGGAACTCGGCGAGATCGTCCAGGGCGACTCGCAATGGCATCCGGAGGACGGGGTCTGGGCGTTCGGTGAGTGGGTGGTCACCCGTGAGGGATCTCACCGCGAAGGGTTCCGCTTCCGGGCAGAGCACGCTGCGTGAGCCGACGCCGCCCGCCTAGGCCTCGGCAAGCTCGGGGAGGCGATGCGCGAGGGCTCCCAGGCTGTGGATCATCGCCCGGTACTCCTCGAACGGGTAGTCGGGCTCCCACCCCCCACGAGGAACGATCGAGCGACGAGCGATGCGCAACTCTCCCCGCGCCTCCTCGGTCCGAAGGCTGCTGAAGAACCAACAGGGGTCCGCGACGTTCCCGCCGGAGCTTCGCCGGCTGGACTCGAGCCAAAGCTCGGTCCGGAACAGGTAGGAATGCAGTAGCCGCTCTCCAAAGTGCAACCGGTCCTCCGACGACCAGGTCGTCGGGTCTCCCGCGGGGGCCGCGAGCCGGTCGAGGGTCTCGGGCGGACACTGGTCAAATTTGGTGACGACGAAATACGGGTGCATCGTGCGTGCCCGTCGATGCCGCTGGGCGGCGAGGAACTTTCCCAGCAAGTCGAGCGACGCCTCGAGGACTCGGTCGTATCGGCCGATCCGGTCGGCGACCGCGCCGTCGGGGTCCGGCGCGAGCTGACTCGCGTCGACGAGCAGGAGGATCGCCTGGCTCCGCAGCAATCGGCGAGTGGCCTCTCCCAGGATCGCATCGTGGGCTCCCAGTTCGGCGAGCTCGTCCACCGATATCCCCCCGACCTCCACGCGAACGGTGTCGAAGGCACCCGCCGTGTGGTCTGCCCCACGGACTCGCCCAAGGAAAGTCCCGTGCCGAAAGCCGAGCACAAACGACATCGGGTGTTCCTCCCAGTCGAGGTCACGGTACGGGAAGCGACCCGCGCCGAGTTCGCCATAGATCGATTCGAGCTGTCGGATCGTCTCCCGATCCGCGTGAAACCGGAACTCGTCGGACTCGTCGGTCCCGAGCCGCACTTGGACGGTGTAGAGGAGCCCGACGAACGTCGTCAGACCCGACCCGCGGTCTCCGAGGACGAGGAGGGAGCTCACGAGTCGGCCCTCCTACTCCCCCCGACCACTCCGCCGGCGACCCTTCCCTGGCGTCCTACTCCGCGAACGCTTCGGCGATGCGCGAGTACATCGGATTCTTCCCCCGGATCGGGGGCAGAGCCGCTTGATCGATGCTCGCGTCCAACAGGGTCCACGTTCCGTCCGCGCGGACTCCGCGGGAGCTGATCGCGAGTCGGAAGTGATTCATCGCGCTGAGGGTCGGAGCGTCGCTGATCGCCGGGAAGAGGGCGATCTCTCCACCGGCCTGCAGGAGCTCGATCAGCCGGTAGAGCAGCTCGTTCCGGTACTGGTTGGTGCTGCCCCGACAGAGGACGAGGGTGCGTCCCATCCGGTCCGCGAGGAATCGGCTCGCGAGGGTGTCGACGGCCGCGTGCGTGATCAGCCGTCGGATTCCGCCGCCGATCGGGTCGTCAACCTGTTCGGGGAGGCGCGGTCGAATGGTGAGGGGCTCGATCTTCCCCATCGCTTTGGGCACCCGTTTGTCGAACTCCATGACGACCGCTTCGACGTCACCGAAGGTCAGCCGCCCCTCGCGGAGGAGCGCCGCCGGGATCACCACCGTGTGGTTGGCGATCGTCGGGCGGTTGTACTCGTCCGCCATTCCCCGTCCGAGGATGGAGAGCAGGACCTCGTCGTTCGCGGGCGCCGGATGGATCATCCGGGCGTCGATCAGCGTGCCGCCGTTCGCGGTCTTTTCGACCCGGACGGGGGTGAAGTGGTTGCCCAGGTACCGCATGTAGAGCGGTCCATTGAGGCCGAGCGACTCGGCCTTCATTCCGTACCCTTTTTCCGGACTCGCTCCGTAGATCCAGTGCTCCAGGCGGAGCTCGCCAGTGTCGTCCATGCGGTGGTTCTCTCCCCCCTTCCAGTGCTCCGACGGTGTTCCTCGGGGGCCTCAGGCCGTCGCGGCCGCAACCGGCGCCGTCTGGAGGGTTGCCTGCTCCACGATCTCGTCCGGGACCTTGTTCGCGACATCGCGGAAGTGCTCGATGAACGCGACGTAGTCGTCGTAGGAGAAGTCGGGGTCCGCGCCGCCGTCCGCCGAGAATCCCTTCCGCACGATGCGGGGAGCCCCGACGGGCTGCATTCCGGCCTCGGCGGTCTCCGTCCGGACCCAGCTGAAGAAATACGCCGCCTGGTCGAAGTTGACGCCGGCGACCTTTCCTCCGCGGATCTGGGAGAGCGTCTGCGGCAGGAAGACGCGGAGGAGCGCCTCGGCGTAGTCCTTGCGCTTCCGCTTCTGGTCTCCCGCCGGAACGCCGCGGTGCAGTCCGAGCTTGACGAGGACTTCGTCGCGGATCGAGTCGAACTTCGACAGGACGACCGCGGGGTAGATGATCGGGTTCCCGACGCTCAGCCCCTGGGTCTTCATGCGGGAGAACTCCTGCTTCTTGTACGTCTGGAGCGAGACCAGGAGCGACGCGACCTCGCTGTCGTACTTTAGCATCTGGCGGAAGACGGGAGAGTCGATCTCGGTCGTCATCTTCGAGCAGTCGACGAGGATGACGACGACGTGGCTCTTCAGCAGCTGCTGAATGATCGGGCTCGCCGCGACCCCGGTCTCGATGAACTCCTGGACGTCTTCGCCCGAGACGTCATACGCCGCGAAGGAGAGCTTGGCGAACGGGTTCACCCAGTTCTTGTCCTTGAGGGCCGCCGGGAGCCGTCCGGAGAATCGCTTTCTGTACCCGAAGACGAAGCCGATCTCCGTCATCTCGTCCTTGAGGGTCGCGCCCGGGAATCGGGCGTCCTTCATGCCTTCGTAGACTTGGCTCATCAGTCGGAGCGACTGGAGCGGTGCGTGGAACCGGAACGAGTCGACGACCCGGGTTCCGTACTTTACCTGGGCCGCATACAGCAGGCCCAAGAAGGTCGTCTTTCCGCACGCTCGGTCACCTAGTATCGCTGCTGGACACATGTTTCTCTACCTCTACGGTTCACTATCCAACAGGGGTCGACGGTCGCTGAGCCCCTCTCCCACTGCGCCTTCGTCGGAAGGGCGGCGGGATCGGGAGGAGCGGTCGTCCCCCATCGAATCGTGAGACGGATCCTCCTCGGAGTCCGGGGCGAGGACCCCGAGGGGCCGGTCGTCGCCGAGCGCCGAGTCAAAAACGGAAAATGAACTGTAACTCTCCGGCGCTTCTCGGGTCTCCCGAGAGATCCGCACGATCTCTGCGCCCATGATCCCAAGGCCCCGCTCGACACGGGCCATCCGAAGTTCGACGTCGGACCCCGGCACGTTCCTCGACACGATCTGCGTGGTCGAGCGTGGCGGGCTGGAGGGAGTGGGGGCGGGCCCGGCCTCGGCTGGGGAGACGCGATGCAAGCCGGTAACGGAGAGCGTTCGGATCGCCAAACCCGTAGCGATCAGGTCCGGGGCGACGGAGGACTCTACTTCGGCAGCGAGACGCTCCCAGTCCGGCTCGCCTTCCGTGGGCCGGAGTCGGGCCAGCACCGCCGGAACCGCCCCCTCGACCGCACGTCGGATCACGAGGCGGACCTCCTCCTCGTTCTTCCCGAGGAGATTCTCCGCTGCACTGAGCAGGGTGGCCGACTGGGCGGGGATCCGGGCCTGGACGTGGAACTGGGCCTCCCACCCGCTCGCTCGCCCGCCGTCGACCGCGTGCATCGACCGGACGGTCACGTCCGCGTCGACCGGGCCCAAGGAAAGGTATCCGGCCCCTCGGTTCCAGGGGGCCACGAAGGCACTCCCCCCGACGATGACGCGGGGGCGACGAATCTGGACGGCGCTCGCTCCGGCCAACGGCTCCTCCCGGGAGGGGATCGAGCGCCCACCGAACAGCACGAGCGCCTTGTTCGGAGGGACAGGAACGTGCCAGCGAGTGTAGACGCCCCAGAGGAGCCCGCCGGCGATCCCGGCCCCGGCGACCGATGCGGCGACGGGGAGGATCAGGTCTTCGAGCCCCACGGTCCGCCTTGCCGATACCCGGGAGGGGCACCTCGCGTGGCATGCGCGCGGCGCTCCTGCGGCCAGCCGGCGACCCGGACGGGGCTAGCAGACGAGGTTTCGTTGGTCGAAAAATAGCCCGGGGAGGGTCGGCGTCCCGACGGAAGCCCCATGATAGTTGGTGCCGCCATCGATCCTCGTTCCCCCCTCGGTCGGTCCCTATCGGAGCAGGGACCTCTTTGGATTCATTACGCCGCGACGGGGGTTAAGGACCTTCTCACGGCGTCACGCTTTCGCGCCGGTTTCTGAGACATTTCGAGCCTTGTCGCGGAACTTTCGCAACTTGCCGGGCGGTTTCTCGGAGTCGGGACAGACCGGTTAGCTCTGTCGGGGAATCGTCTCGTCGGAACGGAGACCAACGAACCGTCGAACCCACGACGGCGGTGCATCGAGCGGTCGTGCTTATGGCCCGGACTCCATGGGAGGGACCAACGTATGTCGTCCCCACTACCGCGGGGCATCCCACTCGAGGCGGGGGAAGCTACGGTCCGCGCCTGGGGCGCCGACGCGGTCGAGCTCGATGGGATGGAGGGACCGCGGGGGTGGCTCATCCTCACGAACCGACGGTGCTTATTCGCGCGGCGCGTGGGCGCGTTGGGAAGCCGGGGGGTGCTGGATCCGAGCCGGTCGGTGCCACTCGAAAGAATTCGATATGCCGGCCTCCGGCGGTTTCCGATGCGCATTGGGATCGGCGAGATGGGAACGGTCGCGGGGGTGGAGCTGGACGGTCGTGGCTACCGCACGGGGCGAGCCCCCCCGCCCGGCAGTGTCCTCGTTGCCATCGCCCGTCAACGTCTCTACCGGAGGGAGGAGCTCGGTCTCGAAAGCGACTCGGTTCGCTGCGTCGTTTGCGGTACGGACAACTTCTCCTGGAACGAGAAGTGCCTCCACTGCGGGCGAGTTCTGAGGGATTCAGGCCCCGGCACCGGGACCCTCTAATCACCCCCCGCATCGCCACCGGGTTCACGAAAGCTACTGCGAAGACCACGAACCCCCGTGTCGATTGCTTCCAGCCGTCGGGGCTAGGGGCCCCTGCTCCGCCTTTCGACGGAACCTTGCCCGCCCTCTTCCACGCGGCGATCGACGATTCGAGCTGGACGTTCCGTCGGACCCCGTCTTCGGTCCGGCTCAGTATTGAGACAAGCCCCCGGTTGGAGGAAGCTTGATTAGGGGTAGTCGGGGTCACCGGAGCCTCTCTCACCGTGGGCGCCGGGTTTCGCCTCAGGTTTTGGCCGCGACCGCGGGCGGACGCCGGGTATTTGGCCCTTACAGTCGGCGTGCCCGTGATGCTCGTCGCGGTGGCCCTCGTGGTCTCCTCCGGCTTCGCGCTGTCGCTCGGGGCGCCGGTCGCCCCCAGTTCTGCGGACTCCCAGGCTCAACCCTCCGCGAGCTCGGGCATCACGATCCTACCGCTCGGAGGTGCGACGCCGATCCCAAGCACTTTTTGGGGGATCAACGTCGACGCGGGGTATCCGTTCACCGTCTCCAATGCGAAGCTCCTGGCCACTACGCCCGTCACCTGGATCCGCTACCCCGGCGGCGCGACGGCGGACGAGTTGAACTACACTAGCGGTACCATTTGGAACAAGACCGGGGTGGCCCATCCGGCCGCGACCACCCCGGCCGAGTTCGTTGCCGCCTGCGAAGCGATCAACTGCCACGCCATCATGGCCCTGCCCGCCGAGATCGACAGTCCCTCGACGGCCGCGTACTACGTGGAATACGTCGAGGATACGCTCGGGTTCACCCCTGCCTACTGGTCGGTAGGCAACGAGCCGACGACTTGGCACCACTGGGACCAGCCGTGGAACACCTGGGCGACGTCCGCTCAGGTCCTTGTCACGGTTCCCGCGTACCTCCCCATGCTGCACGATTACATCACAGCGATCCGATCGGTCGATCCCACGACCCCGATCATTGCGCCTTCCATCGGCGGAGGCAGTGCGCTCAACAACACCTGCTCGTCGTGGTGCGGGCCCGTGGCGGCTGCGGACGGTTCCGCCTTGGCCGCGCTGTCGGTGCATAGTTACACCGCCTACCCTCCCCCCGGTATCGGCCAGCGGACCGTGGAGTCGTTCTTTGCAACCCTCCAGACCTCTCCCTACGCCCTACCGACCGTCATCCCACGCGACCGCGCCATTATCGCCCAGAATTACTCGGGGAACCTCCCCCTCTACCTCGACGAAATCACCACCGTGCCGTTCGTCACGGGCGGTGAATCGACCTACGCGACGTACACGAGCGAGTTGTATGGCGGACTCTTCGATGCCGCTCAGACGACGCAGCTGCTCGCTCTCCAGGTTCCCGACGTCGACTGGTTCGACTGGGGGGGCGCGATCTATGGATGGGACAACTCTACCACCGGATCGCTCACCCCAACGGGCGAGGTATTCCAGTCGTTCATGAGCCAGTTGTACGGCGCCTACGACCCGACGACCGTGAACGGCCCGTCGACCGTCTACGCGGCTGCTACGACCGACGGGACCAACCTCTCCCTGCTCGTCGTGAACGTCGCGACCACGGGGTCCTACTCGTTCCCTCTGTCGACCCTATTCTCGGGCACGGTCAGCGAGACGTCATTGGCCGTGGGAACCAGCATCACCACCTCGCAGGTCGCCAATACGACCGGAACGGCACCCCCCCTTTCCGTCACCATCTGGCGAGGCTACGCGGTCGGCCATTCCCCCCCTCCCCCGCACCTGACGGTCACCGTGACCCCGAACCCGGGCTCCGTGACGGTCGACGGCACCCAAGCCTTCCTCGCGACGGCGAGTTGTAACTCCGGTCAGTGCCCCCCGGGGGTGACGTACTCCTGGTCGTTGAGCAACCCCCTCGGAAAGCTGAATTCCACGTCGGGCCCGCAAGTGCTGTTTAGTTCCGGAAGCGCCCCCGGGGACGACACCCTATTTGTGAACGCGTCGGTGGACGGGGTGACCCGTCAGAGCGCTCCGGACCCTATCACGATCGTGAGCGCGCCTCCCCAGACGTACTCGGTAACGTTCACGGAATCGGGTCTCCCGTCGGGGACCCCCTGGTCAGTTTCCCTGAACGGTACGGGGGGCAGTTCCATGGTCTCGTCGATTGGGTTCACGGAACCGAACGGAACGTACCCGTACTCGGTCACCCCGGTGCCCGGGTACTCCGCCGCCCCTGACTCTGGGACGTTGACCGTAAGCGGACTGGCCGCGACGGAGCCGATCGCGTTCACCGCCATCCCACCGGCGTCGTATCCCGTGACG
Source organism: Thermoplasmata archaeon (assembly GCA_049802875.1). GTDB lineage: Archaea > Thermoplasmatota > Thermoplasmata > Lutacidiplasmatales > UBA184 > Lutacidiplasma. Next base: position 22,175 of record JBARNH010000014.1, read on the forward strand.
TTCGAGGAGACCGGCCTGGCGCTGGGAACCCCCTGGTCCGTGTCCCTCAACGGTTCGACGGGCAGTGCGATTAACTCGTCGATCGCGTTTGCGGAGCCGAACGGAACCTACCCCTACTCGGTCGGCCCGGTGCCGGGGTATTCCGCCGCCCCCTCCTCCGGGACGTTGGCCGTTGGCGGGATGGCCGTGACGGAGCCGATCGCGTTCACCGCCATCCCGCCGGCATCGTATCCCGTGACGTTCGAGGAGACCGGACTGACGGTGGGAACATCTTGGTCGATCGCCATCGGGGGCTCGGTCCACAGTTCGGAGGGCTCAACGATAACGCTGGTCGAGCCGAATGGGACGTTCAACTACTCCGTCGGAAATGTGTCGGGGTATTCCGCCGCTCCCACTTCGGCGTCGCTGACGGTCCTCGGGGCCGCGGCGAGTGCCAACATTACGTTCACGATGCTCCCGTCGTCGAGGTTCCCGGTCACCTTCACGGAGAGCGGCCTCCTCCCAGGGACGAGCTGGTCGGTGACCGTCGGGGCGACGATCCACTCGTCCACGACGGGCTCTCTCTCCTTTAGTGAGACGAACGGCAGCTACTCGTATTCCGTGGGGTACATCGCCGGCTACGGGTCGAGCCCAGACGATGGGTCGATCACCGTGAACGCGGCAGCGGTGTCGGTCGGGGTTGCGTTCGCCCCCGTGTACCCGACCACCTTCACGGAGAGCACCCTGACGGCGGGCACTAACTGGTCGGTGACGCTGACCGGCGGCGCCTCGACGCTGATCCTGCTCTCGGTAGAGGTCGGAGGTTCGACGAGCCAAACCCAGTGGTCCGATGGCACCGGCCAAGTCGTGTTCTTCGTTTCGGACGGGAGCTACTCCTACTCCGTGGCGGCTCCCGGGCACCCGAACGCCACCGGTCAACTGACCGTGAGTGGCACGGCCCCGGCCCCCGTGACCGTCAGTTTCCCGTCGGGCAGTGCGGCTTCTTCGGGCATCCCGGCTCTTGATTACGCGATCCTCGGAGTGGTGGCAGGGATCCTCGTGATCGCGATGGTCGCCGTACTCCTCCGTCGCGGGAGGCCGCCGCGCGCGGTTCGCGTACAGCCGCCCTCGGACGTCGCCGGGCCGCCGAGCGAGGCAGTCGAGCCGCCGTCGGATCCGGTCGAGCCGCTCTCGCTCCCGGAAGAAGATGCAGACTCCCTGACCCCGTGGTGAACTGATCTGCGCCCGGGCGGGCCTCGAGGGGCACCGCGACCGCCCCCTGGACGCCGCTGCCCGGCGTGGTCGCGATCGTCCGGGCCGAACGGTCCGGCCCGGACGGGAACAGGCTCCTCGATTCCTTGCTGCCGTCACTCAGCGGCTGAGGGTCGCGCCCTCGGAGAGAGGTCGAGATCTGGACGCGAGGATCGGAGCTGCGGCGATGGGGAATATCGTTCCATCGGGGAGGCAATCATCCCGCGCTTCAGTCCACCGCACCGGGGCGGCTTCGCGGCCCAGGCGCCGCTGAACCCACATCCGGAGCCGCTGGGGGGCAGAGCGGTCCCCCGGCAGGCATTCGAGTTCCCGTCGGATCCGCGCTTCGACCGTTCGAGCCTCGGCGCCGGAGTACTCCCACCGGGCATACTCCGCCAGTTGGGCTCTCGGTTCAGTTCTCGCGCTGAGCAGGCATTCCTCGGGTACCATCGCCAACATCTGACCACCGGGGGTTGTTCCCGTAGTTGAGAAAGGATCCGTCGGAGTAATACTCGCCCGAAGCCGACCGGTGGAAACCACGCCCAAATCGGAGACCGGCGCCGGTTTCCGCCCGAGCGTGGCGAAAAACGGAGGATGGGGGAGTGTTCTAATGTCGCCGTTCTGCCAGGGCGAGGAGGGCGAACACTCGGCCCCGTCTAGGGTGTACGGGGAAGACGTTCGGGGAACCTTACATCCACGGGGGGCGACGGGACGGATCGAGAAGACGGCTCGCCATGGCCTCGAAGAGCAGACGGAGGACCTCGGGATGGTCTTCCGCGAACCCCCAAAACTCCCAGCGCGACAACACCACGACGGTCGTCGGTTCCAGCGTCACCACATCGGCGGAACGGGCTCGGCCATCGAACAACGCGAGCTCTCCGAAAAACTCGCCCGGGCCGAGGCTGGCCAGCGCCTTCCCGTCTTTTCGCACCTGCACCTGGCCCTCGAGGACGACGTAGAACCCGATCCCCTTCTCGCCCTTGGTTACGACCACCGCATCCTTGGCGATATCGCGGACCTTGGCGAACGTGGCGAGCCGTTTGAGCTGCCGGTCCGTGAGACTCGCAAGGAGCGGGGATCGCTTCAACCCGGCAACAATGGCCTTGACATTACCCTCGGATGCGGCGGACACGATGCCCCGAACGTTCCCGAAGATAAAGACCTAACCCGGGCCACCCCGCCCTCGCCGCCGTTCCTGAGGCTCGACCTACGGGCAGGTTAGGGTCGCCCGCCCACGGGAGGGGCGAAGACCTCCCCGCCACGGGAGGGCAGGTGAAGGGAGCGGCGAACTGTCAGAGGTCGTGCTGGCTCCGGTCCTCGGCGAGCGTCGAATCGGGGAAGCCCGCACGGACCTCCCGGAGGATCTCGGCATCCGCACCTTCCCGACTGCCAATGTGCGTTAGGAAGAGGCGTCGCGCCCCCATCAACGCGGCCGCCCGGGCCGCTTGAGAAGCGGTCGAGTGTCCGAAGTCATGAGCCCGCTGGCGATCTCGGTCAGCGTACGTGGATTCATGAATGACGAAATCGGCACGGAGCCCGGTCGGCGCTGACGGCTCCCGGGTGTCGCCCGTGTAGAAGAGCGAGGAGCCGTCGTTCGTGAGGGCGTAGCCCAGGTTGTACACCGTGTGGTCCAGCGGGATCCCTCGGGCACGCCAGGGACCGATCGTCGCCTCCGGCAGAGGCCCCTCGATGACTCGAAAGTCGTAGAGATCGGCCGGATCCTTGACCATCGCGCCCACGTCGATCATCGCCCGGAGGATGGGGGAGAGCCCGGGGGGAGAGACGAGAGTGAGTGGGCGCTTTCTTTCCGTGACCAGTGTGTGCAAGAGGAAATCGAAGAGCCCGGCGATGTGATCGGCGTGGAGGTGGGAGATCAAGATTCCATCGACACGGTCGAACAGTCCGGCATCGTGAAGCCGGCCTGTCGTGCCCGCCCCGCAATCAAGGAGGACCCCCTCGAAGAGCGCGCTGGACATGTGTCGTCGACTCCCGACGAAGTTCCCCGCCCCCGTACCGAGAAAAGTGAGTTTCATGAGATTGCTCGTTCGACCCGGCCCTCGGGGACCAACAAAGCAGAGGTATTTCATCCTCCGCGAGCGCCGACCCCCTACTCCGTACCCGCAGATTGCGCGCCGGCACGGGCGCGACCGTGGTCGCCCGACCCGACACGGTCAAGCACTTCGGCGAATGCGTAGAGGAGATTGCTCATGCGTTCCGTTCTCCTGGAGGGGAAGTCCGTGCGACTCCGCCCGCTGATCGAGTCCGACGCACGGGCGTTCCACGCGATACTGCGAGATCGTCAGGTAACCCGATTCCTGCCGCCGGGGCTTCGCCACGAATCCGGAAGGCACTTTGTGGACCGTGTCCTCGCCGAGCACAAACGGGGCGGAGCGGTTCCGTTCGTGATCGTGCCGAGGAATACGACCGAGGTCGCCGGCGAGATTCGTCTGTTCCGGTGGTCTCGCGCCGAGCGAAGGGCCGAAGTCGGGTACTGGCTCCGGCGACGCTATTGGGGGCGCGGGTTCGGAACCGATGCCCTTCGGGCGATCTGTCGATTCGGATTTCGCTCGATGTCGCTCCACCGGATCGATGCCACTATCGTCGCGGGCAACGTAGGGTCTCGACGGATCCTCGAGAAAGTCGGGTTCTGTCGGGAGGGCCGGGCCCGACAGGCCGCCCTTCTCCCGGACGGATGGGCCGACGAGTGGTCGTTCGGGCTGCTGCGAGGGGAGCTGCGGGCCGACTAGCGTCGTAACTCACGGCACTAGAGCAGCTTTCCGGCGCGGATGACGGGAGTTCCGTCGATCGCGATCTCCGAGCCGGCGAGCACAAACCAGGTAAAGAAATTCGATTTGTTGGAGCCCCCGAGATACGCGTTCCGTCCGATCTGGAGGGAGACGGCACCGCTTTCGACGGTCTCCAAGCTGGGGACGTCCTTGACGGCCGGGTTCAACCCGAGTTTTAGAACGCTCGTACGGTCCTTGCCCGCCGTGGCGCTCTTGTACTGCCGGGCGAGTTCTTTCCCTCCCTCGTCCAGGGAATATGACGTAAGCTTGCCGTCGGCGAATTCGAGGTTTCCCCCAGCGTGCACGTTCCACCAGATATTGGTCCGGCGGTTGGCGCGGAAGCTCCCCTCCGCGGTTTTGGAGTCGAGGGCCACGTCGAGAGACCCAGCGGGGACTTGCTGGAGCATACCGGATGGGTTGTCCCCCTTGCCGTAAGGGCGGGGTCTCCCGTCGAACAACCGCGGGGCGACCCTGGCGAGGGCGACCTCGAGGTCGGTGCCGTTGGAGTGGGTGATCCGCACCTTCTTCCCGCGGGTGAGCGCCTTGCCGAGCCGAGCCCCGCGTTTGGCCAACTCTTCCGGGTCGACAAGACACCCCCGCAGCACACTTTCCTCCCACTGCGTGCGGTCTACGCCCCACCTGTGGGCCCGTCCCTCGGTGACGAACCCAACGGTCATCCGCACGCCGCGGAGCCCCGCCTTCCTCGCGACCGCATACCACGGCCAGTTCGAGGCAAACGCCTCGTTGCCGGGCTCGTCGGGGAGCCTCTCGATGCGGTCGGCGTCGCCCGGACCCCAGAAATTCAGGTACACATCCGCGGCTTTCAACGCCCCCCACTCGGGGTCGCTCGCCGTGCCGAGAAGCTTGCTCTGCTTTCGGTCCATCGCGCGCCACCACGCGTCCTCGTCGTTGTAGAGGAACAGGACGTTGCCGCCCACCCGCCGGAGCTCGTCGACCATCGCCGAGGCCAATGGCATCGTGTGGGCCCACGACTCGATGATCGCGTTCTCTCCCGCTCGGACCTTCAGGTACTTGGTCACGATGTTGCGGGCCGCGTCGCGCTGTAGTTTCGAGGGGGTATGAGGCATAGCGGTCGGGTCATGCCGTTGGGCCGATATCAGCGGTTAGGTGAGCGAAAGGATACCGATCCCAAACCCGAAGGGGGCTTACTTTCGTCCGAAGCGGCGAAACCAGACGGTCGTGAACCCCCCTCCGGGCTCCGCGGTCGGCCAGCCTCGGCTCACGCCGGCCGGTCGATCCCGCGGGGATCGTTCGCGGGATTCAGATACTCGACTGAGGTCGGTCCGTCCCCCTCTATTTGAACGACGTATTCCTCCGATTTCGCTTCCTGGAAATGGTGCCGGCCCTCCCGGACCAGCACGACACTTCCTTCGGGATACTCGCGGAGACGCTCGGCGGAGAAGTCGTGGCCAAACCCTAGGTAGAAAGTGCCCGCGAGCACGGTATAGACCCGTTCGTCGGGATGCCGATGGGGCAACACTCGGTGGCCCGCCGGCGCTCTCAGTCGGAACACATACTTTCCGGGTTGGGTCAGATCCCCCAGGAAGACTGCGAAAGTAGCGCCGCGAGCGAGCGCGGGCTGCTCCTTCCAGACAGCCTGAGACGGTAGCATCGAGAGCTCGGGTTTGAACACGTGAACTCCCTCTTGGGGTACCAGGGAGCAGGGGAGAGAAGCATAAGGGAAGTTCGTGGCGACGGGGGAGGATGAGGGGGGCCCCCGGAGCGTTGGGCGCTCGACGAACTAGGTCAACGTGGGCGCGCCGACGTGCAGCCTCAGACCAAGACCACTCCCGGCGACTTCGCGAGGTCGATATCGCTCGTGTACAAAGTAGCCCGGAATCGCTGGGCGGTCGCGTAGACGATAGAATCCGCGAAGTGGAGCCCGTTGGACAAGCTGAAGTCGGCGGCCTCCAACGCAAGCTCGTGATCGAAGGGGACCACGCGAGTTTGACCAATGGCGGCGACATCCTCCAGCGCTGCTAGTTCTCCGTGCGCGCTCTTCACCCGTTTGTAGACCTCGAAGATGGTCACCACCGAGGTCACGATCTCGCTCGCGCGTACAGCGTCGATCACTCGGTTGTAGGTCGCGGACTTCGGACCTCCGGTCAGCCGTTCGACCCATCCCGAGCTGTCGATCGAGATCACGGTACACTCCTACGAGCGGTCGGTTTTGTCTCGGAGATTACGAGAGTCCAGGTCGGGCGTCATGCCCTTCGTTGCGGACAAGGGTCGGACGGGCACAAAGTGCAGTATTCCGTGCTTGAGGATGACCGCCATCCTGTCGCCCGGCCGGATGCCGCCGTCGCGTCGAGTCTTCGCCGGGATGACCACCTGATACTTCGACGAAACGATGACGGTTTCCATCGATACCACTAACGTTCAACAGTATTGCGGTCGATATAAGTGTGTCGCGTAGACCGCGATGCGCGGCTCTTTCGACCCCGCACCACCCCATTCGGGGACGGGCTCGTCTGCCAGGGTAAGGCCTGGGCGAAGGCCTCCATCGCGGCCGCCTGGCGCGAGAGATCGGCCTCCAGGTACCGCATCGTCGTCGCAATGCTCTCATGGCGAAGGAAGCCTTGCACTGCCCGATACACCCCGTCCCGGACGGCCTCAGGAGAGCGCAACAGCGTCCGCTCGAGCAGCGTTGCCCCCGAACGCCGGAGCATGTGCGTGGAGAGCTTCACGTGGATTCCTTTCGCCGCGAGGCGTCGCTGAAGGATCAGCATCCAACGGTTCGCCCCGCCTTCGCCGTAGGGCACGATGCGGTCGCCGCGCCGGTGAATGAACAGTTCGTTCGGAACGGGAATCAGCGGCGATCGGCGGAGGAATCGCTGGACCCGTCGATTTCGCCACCAGAGGTAGTCGCGAAGTGCCGGCGGTAGCGCGGGATGCATCGGCATCCAGCTCTGCTTGCCCCCGCCGCGACCCTTTCCACGGACCAAGAGACGGTTGCCGGTGAGGTCCACGTCGCCGACTTGCAGTCGCAGCCACTCGATCCTTCGGAGGCCTTGACCGAAGCCGAGCAACACCACGAGGCGGAGGAGTCGGTCATCCCGTGTGACTTCCACGAGGCCACGCGTCGCCTCCTCGGTCAGCCACCGGATCCGTATGGGGGGGCCGCGACGGGGGAGACCGACCTCCGCGAACACGAAATTTCTCGAAAACCGGGCAAGGTCGGCCAGCACCGCCAGTTGCCAGACGTCGTCGTGAAGCCGGCGACGAAGCCATCTCGCATCCTCGGCGCTCCACTTCCTCGGGTCGGGAGTGCGGCCCGCCTGGCGGAGGAAGAGGAGGGCCCGGCGGACGACCCACCGATACCGTCGGACCGTGTCCGGATGGCAGCCCCGCTCGCGTTTGGCGGCGTACCAACGCCCCACCGTATCGTCGGGTCGGGCCATGTCGTGAGCGGGGGGTGACGGAGGAAGGAGGTTCCCGTGCCGGCGGTCGGTGAACGGTGGCCGGATATACGTCGGCGCCCTTCAGCGACCCACTCCCACGGAAGTGGGAAATAGGGCGAGCCCGCGTCTCTAACGGTAGTGACGGCTCCGGACGCGGACGTCCCTGGCGTAAGTATCGTCATCCCCGCCTGGAACGAGGAGGACCGCCTCGCGCGGACATTGGAGCGCTACCTGCCCGCCCTCGAGGCGCGCGGCGAGCCGTTCGAAGTGATTGTCGTCGTGGACGGGGTCCAGGACCGGACCGCCGAGGTCGCCGCCGCCTACGCGAGCCGGAACGTGCGGATCCTCCGTTTCCCAACGAAGCTCGGGAAGGGCGGCGCGGTCCTGGCGGGACTCGTCGCCGCGGAGCACGAGTACGTCGGGTACCTCGATGCCGACGGGCCGATCTCCCCGCAGGAGATGTACGGCTTGGTGGGGGACCTGCGCGAGGTCGACTGCGTGGTCGCCTCCCGCTGGACCCGCGGCGCCTACGGGGTACGTGCGGAGCCGCTCTTCAACCGCGTCGCCGGCCGGGCGTGGAACTTCCTGACCCGCTCGCTGCTCTTCCTGCCGCTCCGCGACACCCAGTGCGGGGCGAAGTTCTTCCGGCGCTCGGTCGTCCGGCCGATCCTGAAGACGGTGACGCTCACGAACCGCGCGTTCGACGTCGACATGCTCTACCACGTGCGGAAGGCCGGCTACGAGGTCCGGGAGGTCCCGGTCCACTGGACCCACGACGCGGCGACCCGGATGCCGATCGCCCGCGCGATCCCCGTCATGTTCGCCTCGATCGTCGGGGTGCGGGTGATGAACTCCCCGGTCGGCAAGCGGGTCCCCTCGAAGCTCGTCCAATGGTTCTT
>JBARNH010000015.1:0-24680 GCA_049802875.1 Thermoplasmata archaeon
GTTGCACCGAGCTCGAGGGACGCAGCGGCATCCCATAGACGTTGCCGAGGCCGGATGAAGGGAACTGCTTCCAGTGGAAACGTCAGTCCGTCGTCGGCGGATTGGCCCTTAACTTATCGGCAATGGAGGGCTGTCTAAGTAGCAACTATCCAGACTCCTTCCGGAGAAAGACGCGCTCGTCCGACCCAGCGTGTGCGGAGAAGGTTTCTGCATGGCTCGGGTCGAAGCACGGGCTCAAGGTTCTCTCTCAATCGCATCCGACCCTACGGGTGTAGAGAAACTGTCTCAGCAGTTCGGGGGCCCGACGTTTGCCGTAGGGGGTTCCGCAACCATCGCCCGCACGACTCGCGAAGCGGTCGGCCATTCGCCGGCCCTCCGACGACGTTGTCTCCCTCCATGCTCTTATGGAGAGGTATTGCCCAGGAATGTCTCGCACTCCGCGCTCGTCTGGTGCCGACATGCCTTCAACGGAGCCCAACTCGGGAGAGGGTCATGGGGATCGAGGCCCATCAGTCACAGCACGCCAGAAGGGCACCTTCCCTGATGGCCAGGGCCGAGAGAAAGGACTTATCGAGCAGCCGCCGGTAGCCCTCTGTGGATCCTCTCGACAGTGAGGCGGCGAGGTCAGGGAGCGGACTTTCAAGGGCCGCTCCGGCAGTGACTGTTCTCTCCCCGGGGCTCCGGCTACTTGAGCGATTGAATCGGCCGGTTCGCCACTGGGTCGCCCGACTGAAGTCTGATCCTGCGATCCCAATCACGGTCCTAACGTTCGCCGTCACGATTGTTCTAGGGCTTCTCATCTTGGGGCACCTCTTTCCCCAGCCCCTCTCCACGCACTACCCTCCGGCATGGGCCTCGTGGCTCGACATCTTCGTCACCTTTCCACTCTTGGCGATTCTGTGTTGCTTGTCCTTTCGTGGCTCACGAGGAATTCCCGCGCTGCTGTCGCTCGTGCTGGTCATTCCCATCGTTCAGATTTTCGCATCATACTTCGTCTACTATGCGGCTACGCCGCTCGGGCTTGCGGCGCTCAAGATCCCGTGGCCCTCACGCGTTTCCGCCTACGAGTTTGGTCCGATTCTCGCGATAGCCCTCGTGTCGGGACTTCTATTGGGTCGAGGTCTCTTTCGCGACCTGCCCGAACTGCGTCCCAAGGTGAGTCGGGGTGTGCTAATCCTCGCCGCGATTAGTTCCGTGCTCCTCGCGTATTGGCAGTATACGCTGCGATACCTCAGCGGAGCGCGCCTCGCGACTTTGGTCTCGGACGTCGGGATCACGACGAACGCGGGCGGACGTGACCTCCTCCACGGGATCAACCCGTACACCCACCCGTTGCCACCCTGGGGTGGTCACGGCTCGATTATCTATGGTCCCGTGGCGTTTGGCTTGGCCTCCCCCTTTTCGGCCCTTCCCGCTACGATGGCATCCCAGGTTGCTGTCGCCTTCTTCGTGGCGATGATGTGCGTCGGGATCTGGAAGGCCGTTCGACTGTTTAACCCTCAGCTGGCGTTGCCGGGGGCTCTGCTCTTTCTCGCCTTGCCCACAACCTCCTGGATGTTGGAGGCCAGCATGGAAATCCATGCCATCACCGGCGCCGTGGTGGTTTGGACGCTCTACGCTTTTCTGGCCCGACGGGATGCGTTGGTCGGACTCCTGGTCGGAATTGGAGCGCTGACGTCGATCGTGCCCGGGCTCTTGATCTTCCCGCTCGCCTTGGCCGAGAAGTCTTGGAAGTACCGGCTCACCGTGCTGTTGTCGTTTCTGGTCTTGCTCGGCGGAACCGTGCTCTTGGCGCTTCGGTTTTCACCTTCCCTGGTTAGAGGCGTGCCCGAGTTTCTTCACCGTCAGCTCAGCACTTCCGGGACGCTAGTCCTCAACTCATATCTCCCCGGCTCGGTGAATCTCGTTCTCAAGCCGGCCTGCCTTGCGATTCTGGTAGGCTGGAGCTTGTACGCCGCCAGCCGGGCCAAATCCCGGCTTGACGTTCTTCGTGTGGCGGCGGTGGTTCTCGTTCTGGTCCCGTTCGCTATCGGGTTTTACTACACATTCTTCTTCCTTTGGGGAAGTGCGGCCGTGGTGATGTACCTAATGGCCACTATTCGGCTTCCGTCGAGTTCCGAGCCGACGGATTCGATCCCACCCGGAGCTTCGATATCCTTCGAGCCAGCAGCCGTCCCACCGAAAATCGCCCGGTCAGACCCCTCGTCGCCGGAACCCGGCCCCATGACCTGACGATGATTCAACTGCGGTCCCGGCCGCGTGGTGCGGGCGCGTCGTTTGGGCTGATGCCCTGGATCCATTCCTCCTATCGCCAACACACGACGAAGCTGACGCTTCGGGTCGAAACTCGACTCTCCAATGGATTCTTCCGTGGGATGCGTCCTCACAAAGAGTCAAGTTAGGGCCGGAAGGGATCCGACCGATATCAGTTCTCGTACCTGCGACACGGATCGCGCCTCGGCGGATTCGCGTGACTGGGTCCCGGGCGGCCCGGGTTAGAGTCCGCCGGGCGACCAGGTGATTCGTTCCGCAGCCCCTATCCAGAGCTTATCCGGGTGTACAGTAGTACTAAGTCCTCCCGGCGGAACTTGCAGGACGTGATACGGCCGCGAAGACTGTTCAACCCGGTCGAGCCTTGAAATCGCCCACCACGGGTGCTAGTCGTCGCTTCGCAGATCGAGCCCGGTACCTTCACATCGAAGGACCGACCTCAACCGTTGGGCGAGGAATCGTACTGAGGCCGCACCCTCGCATCCCCGACGGCCATCGGGTCGGGTTGGCCACGCCCCCTGCCAGCCACTTGACGGCAGATCAGAGTTTGGATCTCGAGCATCTGTTGACGAAGTCCCCCGAGATCGGGGGGGACAGATTTCGTGGACTCCTCAGTTCCAAGGCGTCCTACGGAGGATGCATCATCGACATCAAAGGGCAACTGAAGTCGACCTTCCACCGAAATAGCGAGAAGTCCAAAGCGGTCCAACCAGTCGAGTCGTTCCTGAGGTATCCTCTTCCCGGTCCCAATCGTGTAGCCGTCCGACAAGGTCCACACGGGCGTAGAGCGGACTTCCTCCTGCGCGGCGCCCAGGACCAAGCCGTCGGTCGTCCACTTTGCGGGGATTCCTGCTTCCGAGAGGATGGTGGGCATTACGTCGACCGTACTCACCCATTGCGTCGAGCGCTTTCCGGAGTGACGCGCATGCGGGAACTGGATGGCCAGCGGGACCCTGACCACTTCCTCTTCCAGCAATCCTGCGTGGAAGATCGTGTCTTGGGCCGAGAACATCTGCCCGTGATCGCTCATCACCACAATGACTGAGTTCTCGCCAGGACGGGAGGCGCGCAGCGCTTCCAATATCCGACCTACACGCCGATCGAGCGTTTCGATGGTCCGCAGGTAAAGCCATTCGAGATTGGCCAGTTCCGATGGCGACGGTTTCCACCGACCTTGGAACCAACCGTCTCGATCCTGGCGGGTGGTGAGAAGCCGGAGATACTCGATTGGCGAGAGTCGACCAAGCTCGGTGCCAATGTAGGGTTCATGCGCGTCCATCAAACCGATCAAACCGAATACTGGAGACTCCCCGGACAACGACTCGAGCTGCGATCGAAGCTTGGATTCGACCCATGGGCTCGCCAAGAATCGTCCCTCGGGATGGGAACTCCGAAACCTACCGGCCATGCGTGTTGGGAAATCGACGATGAGCGGAAAGCGTCGCATGACTCTCTTGGTGGCGGATCGAAACTTAACCATCGGTTGAGGGGAGGCGGTAACGACGCCGCCCGGCGAGATTGTCATGCCTGGGCACGGCGGGCTCAGTGCCCTGAGATACGTGTCGCTCCCCGCTCCCAGCATGACGGTCTGGAAGCCCCTTGTGATTCCGATCCACGGCGGCTTGACGAGCGAGTTCGCGCTGATCAGGAATGTCTGGTAGTCATTCGCTCGGAGAATCTCGGCTAGTGTTGGGATGTTCGCGGGAAGATCGGGGGCACCACGATAGTACACTTGGTGATGCCACGGGTAAAGTCCGGTGAGAAGGCTCGCGTGGGTTACCTGAGAATAGGGGGCCGTGGTCACAGCATTTTCGAACCACAGGCTTCCGGCGAGGAATGAACGCATGGCCGGCAGCTTCCCGGGGTCCCGGAGAAGCTCGGTAAGAGCTCGGGCTGAAACGCAATCCAGAACAATGAGAAACACGTCGGGTCGGTTCTCGACGGCTTCGACCATTGTCGGCTCTAGATTCGAGAGTGAGCAGTATAACCCGCTTAGCTTTAGAGATATGCTTGACAGCGCCTAGGCACACTTTGCGGACGCGCTACGCTCCTTCGGAAACCGGCGGCCATTGGCAGGAAAACCGGGGAGTCGGTCCGCCGAGTCGACGCTAAGCGAAAAGTCACCAGAAACGCGCGAATCGGAGGTACTCTGACACGGCCAAACAGTGGGGCGATGATACCCCGCATGACCGAGACGCTCCGTGTCTAAGGACTACCTGAATTCGCGCCATCGACGGAACATTTGACCAGCAATCTTCGGTGCGATGGCGTTCAGCACCCCACTCGTCGCACCGAAGAGTTCTCTCGGTCGAGGGTGGCCGGCCCCGTACTGCATCAAAGCTCGAGTCCGTCGGACGGTCTCGGGCCAGGATCCTTCGCCGGCCCAGAGCGCTTGAAAGGTTTCCCAGAGAGCTATGTCGCCTTGGATCAAGTCACGGACATGGACCAAGTCACGTCGCGCTGCCTCGTTCATCGCCACGCGAAACATCTCCAGATGTCCTTGGATGAACTGGTCGTACGATGAAGGTTCTGACGAAGCCTGAACGGCTGTGTGCTGCGGCGCCGAGATGCTAGACGAGTGAACCCGATAACGAGTCAGACGGGAAGACGTGAGGAACGCGGGCCGTCCGCTGCTAAGCGCACCGTAGAAAAGGAAGGTGTCCTCGCCTTTACTGAGCTTGGGAAGATAGCTCGTGTAGGGATCGAGAAGCTCCCGCCGAAAGGCGATGGAGCTGTTGTTAAAATCAGGCTCGAACCGTAACGCTCTTGGGAGACCGCTTGCATCCGCAGCGGCTACCCAAAGGCTACGGCCTTCCGGCATCAACGACGACGGATGCCTTAGGATCCTCGTGGGCCCAAGGAATGAGAGGGGCGTGTTGCCACCGTCCACGAAGGTCTGCGAATTGTGAAAGAAGATAGCGTCGGGCCGTTCCTCGAACACTCGGACCACCGATTCGATTTTAGCCGGTTCCCAGAGGTCATCGTCGTCCAGAAGTGCGATCACATCCCCCTTGGCGCAGGCCAACGCAGCTTGCAGTGCAAGACCTATAGGTCCCGGGGCCACCGTCACGTAATTGATGGTGACGCCGCGCTCTCCCGCCGCTCGTTCCGACTCCCTCGCGACTCGGAAGTCTCGAATCGCTGAGAGGAGGACAATCTCGAACGGTCGCGGGGTATTTTGATCGAGAATTGACCGGAAGGCTTCGGCCACGTAGGTCGTTCGCAGGTAGGTAATGAGCACTACCGAGATCGGATACCGCATGTCGCGGAAAGGATGACTCCGCACAGGCAGACGGGCCGACTTACATAATTCCTGCTGGCAGATTTCAGCGGGTCGAAGCTGCCCCACCGCGGGCTCCTCGCGCGCCGCAGAACTCTCCCCCACGCCTCGTTGCCTGGGGGTGAAGGAGCGGAGGGCGGGAGTGACAATTCCGCCGACCGACGACGGACCACTCCGGAGCCTCAGCCCATCTGGGGACCCGAGCTAGGTTATACGTTAAGCAAGTGGTCGAGCGATGCGGGGGGACTGTCGATACTCGCGGATTCGGAAGAGACGTCGGCGATCGATTCCCTTGGCAAGGGAACGGTCATGATCGTCCTCGGCACATTCGCCTTCGCCCTGCTCGGTTACGTGGGCCGTGTCTACGCAGCTCGAAAGTTAACGGTCGCGCAGTTTGGTGACTTCAACCTCGGCTTGGCCCTCGCCGGTCTCCTCTCACTGGTGGCACTGTTTGGCCTGCCCCAAGCGGTGGCACGGACGATTGCGCAGAGCCCTGATCCGGCTCGACGGCGTCGGGTCATTCGATTCGGGGCAATGGTCACTGGGGTCACGGCGGTTAGCTCCTCGTTGCTGGTCTACTTCTTCGCGAGTACGATCGCGTCGGTGTTCGATCCCGCCCAACACACGGAACTGACCGCTGTCTTTCAGCTGTTCTCGGTAACGGTAGGAGTCACACTGGTCAGCACGTTCCTGGCCGCTATCTTCCAAGGGTTCGAGGATACCTTTCCCTATGCATGGCTCAACCAGGCGGTGCAGCCAGCCGCATTCCTGGTCTTTATTGTGATCTTCATTTCGTTCCACCTCGCGCTCGAGGGAGCGCTCCTCGCATGGGTGTTCTCGAACCTCGCCACGTTCACCGCCCTCGCAATTTATCTCGTTCGTCGGCTTCCGAAGCACCTCGAGCCCGGCCCCGTGGCTAAGGAACTCCCGGCGGGCCTCTTGCCCCTCTCGTTCGCCCTCTGGGGAGTGACGACCCTGGCGTTTGTGACCGGGTATGTGGACACCTTGATCCTCGGCGCCTTTCGCCCCGCTGGACAAGTCGGAATTTATTCCGCTGTCTTGACTCTGGCACGCGTAATCCTGGTCGCGGCCGCGGCCGTAACCTACATTTTCTTACCGGTCGCGGCTCGATTACACGGGCGGGGCGACTTGGACACCCTAAAGGAGATGTTCGCGACGACCGCTCGTTGGATGATGATTCTTACCGTTCCCATGTTCTTCATATTTGCCCTTCTGCCGGTCGACTCGATGACGAGTCTGTTCGGCCAAAGCTATGCGGCAGGCTCCACCGCCCTCGTTCTCGTTACGGTGGGTGCCCTGGTCTCGGTACTCTTCGGGCCGGTGAACGCCGCCCAGGCTGGCATGGGGCATACTCGACCGCTGTTGATATCGACCGGAATCTCGGCGGGAGCGAACGTCGCCCTCAGCTTCGCGCTTATTCCAACGTACGGCCTGATTGGAGCTGCACTGGCATGGACGGTCGCGCGGATTCTGTACCCGGGCACTTCGGCGGTCCAACTCTATCTTGGTCACGACATTCAGCCCCTGCGTCGGTCCTTTGTCCTACCGCTTGTCCTCTCGCTCGGCGTGGGCACGCCATTGATTCTTGCGCTATCGCTGGTGCCGCATCCCACCTGGCTCATTTTTCCGATCCTCATCGGCGGCTTGGGCCTTTGCATAGTGACCGTCCTGGCGACGCGAAGCGTGGAACCCGGGGATTTCGTGATGTGCCGAATCGCGGAGGGAGCCCTAGGACGGCCGCTCCCAAGGTTGCGCCGATTAATGGAACGGTCCACTCATCGAAGGACGTCCGACGCCGCAGAAGGTCTCTTAGCCCCCTGAGTCGTGGGAGCTGCGAGGGGGGCCGACCCCTTCCGCGGCGTAACTACAGGCCCCGGAGTCGTCCGAAGCAGGGTGCTCGGAGACACACCGAGCTGCAGGGGGTCATGTTTATTATACGACACCGTATGCCCCGTGCTAGGCAGCGGATCATGACCACGACGCCTCAGCGGAAGCGAGCGCGTTCAATCGTCCTTCGAGCGGTTCTACTAGGGGGGGTTGTGGCCGCCGCCATCCTGCCCAACCTAGGTGTCGTCCAAGCCAAATCGTCCAGCTTCTACCACACCGCCACCCCATCCGTCGTCACTCCGGCACTCCTCTTGGGAAGTGCGGGTGCGTTCGTAGTGCTGGGTGTTGTTGTCGCGTGGATCTTGCTACACCGCCTGGACTGAGAAGCGACCACTTGGGACTGGTCGCTCTGCGACGCTCCGGGCCAGGGCACTTCTTCCTCATTTGGAACTATTGAGCGGTCGGACGACGAGGCAAGGCGCATCCGATGGCTGATCCGGACAACTCGAACCAGTCGCCAGGTGGAGATCGAGGGAACGTTGAGCGGCCCCCCCGCGGGTTACGGGTCGCGTATATCGTGGGTACGAATCGGTCGGGAGGGACGTTGCTGTCGGCCCTCCTGGCCGCAAATCCGGGGGTTTTCGCCGCGGGCGAGGTCGTGACCTTGTCCATGCTTTCCGAGCACCCTACGCTGGCGTGCTCTTGTGGTGCGCTGGTCGCGGAGTGTCCGTTCTGGTCCAGCGTGTTGAAGGCGACGGATTCGCCGAGAGCACCGCCGGAGTCGTTACGCGTCACATCCCGGCTCGGCGAATTGAAGGAAATGATCGTCGTCGTCCTGGAGTATGCCGTCGGAATTCGACGATTGAACTCTAGGCTATCGTTTGTAGAGCGGCGGCTGCTTGCCATCTCGGAAGCCAGCCGAAGTTCCGTTATCATCGACTCGAGCAGGCATATCGGTCGAGGCTTGATGCTCCGGATGTTGCCCGGGGATCGGGTCAACGTAGTCTATATTCACCTAATTCGGGATGGTCGAGGGGTCGCTTGGTCCCTGAAGACCAGGCCGACCAACCCCCCCGGGGAGCCCCCGGAAACGGTCCCTGTCCCGATCGGAGCTGCGGGGTGGGTGTTGAGGAATCTACTCTGCACTCTCGTCTTCAATTCCTCCCCACGGCGCTACGCTAGAGTTCGGTATGAAGATCTCTTGGCGAATCCGGTAAAGGAGTTGCGGAGAATAGGCAGCCACCTAGGGCTCGATGTATCGACCGCCGTTGAGCGGCTTGGACGCGGGGAGCCCTTCTACGCTGACCACATTTTTGACGGCAACCCGAGGCTGTCCAACCGTGAGATCCGGCTCAATCTGGATACCCTCTGGCAGAGACAGATGCCAAGGCAAGACCAGAGGCTGGTCTGGTTTATCGGGGGCTGGTTGGCCCGATCGTACGGGTACCGGAGATGAGGAGAGATTTCTCGCCACGCCCAAGTATTCTGATTCCCCGTCCGAGTCGCCGGGGTGGGCTCGCGAAGGTCTGGCGCCACTCTACTTGGAACGCCTGGCCGTCCCCTCCCTAGCAGCTGACGCGTCCGGTCCAGAGGAGCCTCGGTGCGCGGCGCCGTCTCCGCTCCATCAGCGCAAACCCCAACTGGGATGAGAATTCGGCGTGCCCACCCGAAGCACGCGAGTTCCTGTGTGGAGCGGAAGTACTTGCTCTGCCCCCCCGTTTCCTCGCAGGCCGACCATAATCACTCCTCGACCGGAAGCACCAGATCCGTGGACGCTCAGTCCGAAAGAGCGAGGCTCCATGTCCGCGATACTTGCCCCTTCCGTATCGCCCCGGAGCGTGATGACGATGAGATTGTCGCCGCCAAGAAAGGTCTCGGCGAGCTGTTAGGCCTGGCGGAGGGAGCCGACGAGCACTCCGGTGAGAACGAACGCCTGCGGAATGAGAAAGCCGAACGCCATCGCTACTGTCCGGCCCGCGAGAACCCGAACGTACCTCACAAGATGCGGAACGATGCTCCCGGGTATTTCCAGGACCGATTGCTCACACCGGCCGAGGGTTGGAGGTGAACCGGGGGCCCACCCGGCCACGGCCGGATCCCTGGGGCGCACCAGATCCCGGACGAGAGGGTCCCCCTCACCGCCAACCACGGTAAACGATGGAGAGCCGTCGGCGGAGGTTCACCGAATCCACGCGGGCCATCTACGACTGCAGCGCGGGGGTCCGCGTCCCCCTTCCGAAAGGACGAGAACCCTCGGGCTATGGGCCGCAGCTCCAGACCGAGATCGTGCTCGGGAATATCGAGGAGCGGTGGCCGTATCGCGAGTGTTCGGAGCGGCTGGCTCCGGAGGGGATTCCGAACTACCCTGCCGGCGATCGTCCGGAAAGCCGGCGAGCGATGGAAGGGAGACGAGGCTGGGATCCTCGGGAGACTCCGGTGAGGACGGCGGGACTCGTACCCGAGTCCTTCGACGCTTTCTTCTCGGAGGTTTCGTCACCAACGACGAAGGGTGCTCTCGAAGACCCTGCCGGTATCGGTGGTGCGAACCCCTCGCTCCAGGTGCTGCCGAACGACTTGTAGGCGGAGGCGGACATCTTCCTTGACCAAGTTGACCCGGTCCGAGGGCCGATCGCAAGTCCGGTCGGTTTAGGCGGTCAGGTGTACTGTCAATACATGATTAGGCCAATTTTGGTCACCGAGAGCGGGCTGGGGCCGATCACCTCTATTCATACCCCCACGACCGCAGGTTCTCCATCACCTCGTCCCTTTGATTTCCTGGGGCGAACCCGAAGTACTTCGTCGCGACTTCGGTTGCCAATCGGACCAAGGGGTCCGACCTTTCGGACGTGGGCCGTGATATGCCGTGAGCTTCGCCTGGGTCTCGTCGAAGGTCGAACCATTCGACGCGCTCGCGGTGGACATCGGCGATCACCTTCTCTTCGTCTTGGTACGCGGCCACGAGAGGGGAATCCCACTCAAGGAAGCGGGCTTCACCCGCTACCTTACGAAGTCGGGGTCCCTGGATGACTCCGTCCGCCATGGTAAGCAACGGAGTCGGCCTAGGATTATCGATCAGGTACCGCAGTGAGATCGCATGCGGTGATGATGGACCGGAGGCGCCGCACACCTCCAGGACCGTCGGAAACACGTCGATAAGACTGGTCCAACCAGTACCGGTCGCGCCCCCGAACTCATCTCTCGGCAGTCTGACCAGAAGCGGCACTCGGACGAGCGGTTCCCATACGAGAAGTGAGTGCCCGAAGAATCCATGCTCTCCGAAGGCCTGCCCGTGGTCCGATGTCAGGATCATGAGCGTATTGTCCCATCGTTCGGCGTCCTGGAACACCCGGATGACCTCACGCAACCTCGCGTCCAACGATCGCACGGCTGCTTGATAGGCTTCGTGGAGGGCGTTGAATTCCCAGGCATTTGGGCGCCACTGGCCACCTATGAGGGGAACCCCATCGGAGGGGATTGCCAACCGGCGCCACCATTCGGTGAGTCCAAGAGATCTCGAGAACGGTATGAGATATGGTTCGTGTGCCTCAAAGAAGTTGATAAAACAGAACACCGGCCGTTCTCTCGGTTGCCGTTGGACCCATGAGGCTAACGATGGTTCTATCCACGGAGAAATCCGTCCAATCGAAGATTCCGCACTACCTTCGTCGAGGAAGAGACCAACCTGACTTGCAAGATTCCAACTGCGGGCCAACCAGGTACGTAGGGCGGTTGCCCTGACCCGCGACTCACTTATGCCGGTTTCCCTGAGCCGCGACTCTAGGCGGCTAAGGCTGGGGAGGGCCGCTTTTCGAGGTGGATTGGCTTGCTCCCCGTTCTGATCTCCAGCTGCTTCCAGGTTCCTCGCGCTGCCGTTCTCGACCAAATGGGAGCGCTCCCACCAAGAGGAGAATCGAAAGTACCTCTCCCAACGCTGGCCCCATGCGGCCACGTCGAACCCTCTAACCAAGCCGAGATTAGAACAGATGAGGCCGTTCGCGGAAAAGCTTGCGGCCGCATATCCGTCAGCGCGAAGAACTTCGGCGAGTGTGGGGGACCGACCGTCCAGGCGGGGCTCTACTCGAAGATGCGCACCGTGTTCCCAAGGATAGAGGCCCGTGAAGAGGCTTGCATGAGAGGGCAACGTCCAACTGGAAGGGGCAACTGCCTTCGGAAACGTTATGGACCGGCGCTTCAGGCTCTCAACCAACGGCATCGACCGAGGGATCTCTCCGACACCGGGGAAGTCCGTAGATCGCACACAATCGAGGACGACGATGAGCACGTTCGGTCGACGTCGGAAATGCTCTGAACGATGCTGCTCAGTAGACAATGTACCCTCAGATTGAGACAACACGTCACCCGACCTTGATTTGAGTGCCTTTGCTCATGGAACGGGCAGCCGAGCGAACCCTTCCGGGAGGATTTCGCTCCGAACGAGCCACCCTAGATCGTTCGCAGCGACCACTCTCAGTCATGACTCGTGGTCGCTCGCATCTCTCGACGATCACGCGAACGGAACGCTGACTCGCGACGGGTCACTTTGAGAGCATCCATCTGCAGCAAACTGGCGGTCCCTATCGCTATCGAGCGAAGATTTTTCTTCAAGTACTTCGAATACACAGTTTATCCCCCGCGCAACCCCTCATCCACCCGTACTCAGGCCCCAGATTCCGCCTAGATTCCTTTGTGACCGTTGGAAGGAAAGACGTGGTCCACTGGAACGACAGCCTATGCCAAAACGAAATGCAGCCGAAAAGTGGGGCGCCCCTTTGTCCTCGCGAGCGGCCCGGGTGGTCGGAAAAGGAGCACCTCCGCGCGCACGTCTGGAGTATAACTCCGTAATTAGACCTTGCCACACTCCCTCGAGCCCTAGCTGCGAGCGAAACGATGGATAGTTGGCCATACGGGGCGTAGATTAGACCTTCACTGGATGGCGGGTTTCCGACGAGCAGCACCGTGACTGAACTGCGACGCCACCGCTCTTTGCCTGATGGGGGACCAAGGTCAGGCCCTGGGGGAGCACGGAGCGCTGCACCACGAGTTCCGCATTGAAGAGCCCGGCTTCCGAATTCCCTTGTAAGTCCGGTTTCCAAACGGTGAGTTCGGCAGAATCGCGGCGCGCTGCTGGGCGAACTTGGTCGATTTCGCTCCCACCTGCCTGTGCACCGCCGGAGTGGTTGCGGTTCACGCTGTCTCCGGGCTGCCTCTTGAACGTCTTACCGTCTTAGAACGACTCGTACAGGTCGCCACGATGACCGAGGGTAGCGTCGAAAAGTTGCGGACACCGCCGGCCGTTCGACCCGAACTCGATCGCGTGCAGGTTGCGGCCTGCTCCGGCTACCGAAGTTGGTGCTGGTTACCGCCGTCGGCCAGTCCCGGGTCTTTACTGCGGAGCGGGACCCCGCGGACGCGAATATCTCTGGCCGGCAGAACGCTCGTCATTGGAATACCGGGGGCAATGTATGGAAGAGGTAGATGATCGCCACAAGGGTCAGACGTTTGAGCGGAACGAAATAGGGATCCAGGCTCCACTTTGATCCTGGCGGTGCGCCCAAGGTCAAGAGGTGAGGCTATCCGACCAAAGACCGGGAAGATTTGCTCGACCGGTGCGAGTCCGTCCTCACCGCGCATGTATTTCATTGCGCCTGCTATCCCATGTTTGACACCGCGCACTCGGCGGATGCCTGTCCTCTTGTAACGGAGGCCCGAGCCCCGATAGACCGCCTCGCGATATCCTGCTTTAGCAGGAAGCGAACACCGTCCATTGTCGCTTCTCCCGCTCGACATTGAGAAATATGTATAACCGATAAGCGTTTGAGGGTGACTTGGAGGTTTGTGACGTTGAACCGCCGGGGAACGCGTACCTCCAGGTCCACGGGTTATACTGCAATAGCAGTTCTCGTCGACCTCTAGGGGTCGGCGCCAAGTGACGCGTCCGCGGGTACCCCCTGAAACCCCATTCGCACCTCGTTCGGATTTTCCTCACTCAACGAAGTCCCAAGCTCCTGACGCCCCCGCGAGCAAAATGCTCGTCGTGGAAGAGGTCGGTCATTCTTCCGCTGCGTTCGAACCGGCGAACGAGATCGTCGTACCGGGCTCACCTCGAGCTACCCGGCGCGCGATTCCCAGTCCAGACCCGGGTCCGCGGATGGGCGCTCCTTTCGGATGGTGGGGACCGCTCTGGACCGCGAATCGGCCAGAGTCGTCCCGCGAAAACCCGGAGTTAGACGCGATACCGGCAGACCTCGGGTCTCCTGAGGATAGTGCCTCCGGGGGCCGACAGGCGCTCGTGAGCGTAATCCTCCCCACGTACAACGAGAGGGAATGTGTCCAACGTCTCTCGCCACGACTGGAGGCGTTCTTCCGGAAGGTGCCGGGCGAGTGCATCGTCGTCGACGATAGCTCCCCCGACGGAACCGCCGAGGAGGTCAGAAGGTTGGAGAAGCAGGCCCCCTTCCGCCTCATCTCCCGCCCCCGTAAGATGGGTCTCGCCTCGGCTGTGCTCACCGGCATCCGAGCGGCCCGCGGAGAGGTCGTCATCGTCATGGATGCCGATGGGAGCCATCCGCCAGAGCTACTCCCCTCGCTCATCCGACCGCTCCTGGAGGGACGGTCCGAATTCGTCGCCGGGAGTCGGCGCCTCCCCAAAGATCGCCCAGGATTCAGCGGCGTCCGTGTTCTGGCGTCGAAAGCCGCCGCCTTGCTAGCACGTCCCCTGACGAGCGTCGAGGATCCGATGTCGGGATTTTTCGCATTTCGGCGGCACATCCTAGATCGAGCGGAGATGGATCCGATTGGATACAAGATCGGACTCGAGATACTAGCAAAGTGCCAACCCTCCCCCTTGACCGAGGTACCGTATTCGTTCGGGGCCCGACTGGCCGGAGAGAGTAAGCTCGGTCCCAACGAGATTCGGGACTATGTTCACCATGTCGTTCGACTTTATCGGTGGCGGTTGTCCCGGAAGAGAAAGGGCCGCGGTGGCGAAATGGACCCGACGGCGGTCTTCCCCTCGCGGTCCCAATCCGACCCTCTCGCATCGACACCCACCCGTCGAGCAACCGCGGTCCGCAGATTGGTGCGTCGAGACGCACCGCAGGCTCTGCCTTCGCGTTCCAGTGCCACTCCCCCAAGCCTTCCTACCGTCCAAGAGAGGTGAATCGGAGGCGGTCCCCCGCCTTCCGGACGTTCCCTTCTACGACCGTCAGGACCCCGAGCTCCTTCCCGAACTCCGAGACGCTCTTCTCTTGCTTCTTGTACTTCATCGCGGAAGCCCGCGCCATCACCTGGAGACCCTTGACGGGGGCCAGGCTCACAATCAGCTCCTCGGTGATCTCGTCTAGGAAGTATTCGTCGTTCGGGCCCGGGCTCACGCTCACGAACGGGCGGACGGCGATCCGGATCTTGTCGAGCGGGTACGGCGCTTCATCCGCCGTCGCCGTCTCGCGAACTGACCACGGCAGCACGACCCGGTAGATGTTCATCGGGAGCTGCAATCCTTTGAGCGCGGCTGGGGGATGCATCTGGAGTTTCTCCCGGCACTTGTTTCGGACCTGCTCGTAGACGGCCCCCGGGAGGCAGATCCCTCCGGGCTCAGCGGCTGGTTCAATCCGCGCGGCGCTGATCAGCGCGTCGCCGTGGATATCCGTGCCCCCCTGGACGTCGTCCCCCAGGTGGATTCCGATCCGGATTGGAGCTAAGCCTCCCTCACCGTTGGCCTCATAAATGCACTGGTGAACCCGCCCCGACCCTGTATCGTCGAGGTCCACGAGTGGGTATTCGGCAGTACCTTAGGCCGAAATCTCGGTACGAGGCCGTTCGGATCGGCGCTCTTTCCTGTTCCCCACAACCACCGCCCCGACGAGGGAGGAACTCCGCAACAAGCCGGAAGGGACGACTCGCGGCCTGGAACAAACGAAGGTACTCTCCTCGTCCGGCCACTTCGGCGTTCATTCACCGGCGCTTTATTGCCCAGAGCGCGGCCTTGTGGCAGGTTGATTAACTGCCCTCGGATACGCCTCGAGATGGCGACGCTGCCTCGCCTCACACTGACGGAGAACCAACGGGACGTTCTAGAGAAGTGGAGCCGTGGTGGCTCGACGCCGTATCGGCTCGTCATCCGATCCCAGATCGTCCTGCTCGCGGCCAAGGGGGGTTCCAGCCGGAGCATCGCTCGGCGCCTTCATGTCAACGCGATCACGGTTGCGCGCTGGCGCTCCCGGTTCCTCCTCCTCGGGATCGAAGGAATCCGTCACGACTCTCCCCGGCTGGGTTCCCCGCCTCCGGTTTCCGAAAAGATCGTGCGGACAATATTGCAGAAGACCCTCCTCGAGCGGCCCAATCACGCCCCGCGCTGGTCGACCCGCTCACTGGCTCGAGAAGTCGGCGTCAGCCACTCGACGGTGCAGAGAATCTGGAGGGCGTTCGATGTCCGTCCACCCCGTTCACGCCTGGCGACGCTGACTCGCGATTTGACCTTCCGCCCGAAATTGGTCGACGTGGTCGGGGTCTACGTCAATCCGCCTCACCGGGCCGTGGCGATGTCCCTCCGCGAAGACGACGTGCACCGTCCGAAAGGGTCATCCGGGAAGCCCCACTCCCGCCCACTCTCCACTCGTGCCGGCGAAGGTTCTTGGGTCGTCGACCTGATCGCAACGTTGAACCTCCTCGAGCGTCGCGAACCCAAGGGCTCGGCGCATCGCTTCCTCGACCGGGAGTTCCTCTCGTTCCTCCATTCGGTTCAGGGGCGGCGAAAGCGTCAGGAGCAAATCCAGCTCTTCGCGGAGTCGACCGGCTCGGCTCCACCAGTTGCGCTGACCCGATGGCTTCACCGCCATCGGCAGTTCTCGGCGCGCGTTTGGGTCGGAAACCCGTCATTGCAACAGATCGTGGCGGAGTGGTTTGGGGACGCATCTGCCCGCCGGCCGACCGTCGAGCCTCTGGCCAGCCTGCCGGGTTTACGGACGGCGGTTGAGCGTTGGACCCGGGATGCACGGGACGGGCCTCGACCGTTCGCGTGGACTCGAAAGTAACACCAAGGCCACATGGGCCGCGGTACACTAATCGGTTACAATCCAATTTCGGGTGGTTGAATATCCCTGAATCCATCCCTTGTCCGAATGGGTTCTTTCCGGGGTTCACTGACAGGGGTTGGTGCCCGGAAGGAGCGAATCCATCGGCGATAACCGGAGATGAGTATGAGCGGATCAAGGGGATGGCGCGTAATCGGACTGGCCGTGGTGATCGCTTTGATTATGATTCTGAGCTCGAGCATCGCCGCCGCCGAGCTGGCGTCGGCAAGCTCTGTCGCGACGCTCCAATCGGGTCCGGCAGCCATCGCGACCGACTCGGGGGCGTCGGTTCAGTCCTCATCCTCCTCCTCGACCGCAACCCCCTCCCCATCCGCGGCGGCCCCTTCCTCTAACGGGAAAGCCCTAGGAATCAATGCTGCTCTCGCAGCTTCGGTCGACGCGGCCAAAGAGAGGCTTTTGGCGAGCGGGGGCAGTCTTACGGACTTCCACCCTCCCAATCTCCACGCAGCTCCCCCTCTCGCAGAAACAAACAACCTCGTGACTCCCCTATATTCCGTCGCGCCGGCTCCGATCGGGGTCGCCTACTACGGTCTCAACAACACGACCGGCACGATCCAGGGGACCACCGTTAACACGACCAGCCTCGCAGGGACGTGGAGCACCACGGACCCCCTCGGGACCGCGGCCGAGCTCTTCGACACAAGTTCTGGGAATGCCGCCGGCGAGTTCGGCGCGCAGCTGAACACGGTGCTCGTAAACGTCACCCTGGACGGACAGACGACCTTTGGGGCCAATTCCCCGAACGCGCCCTCTGCTTGTCCGTCGGCGGGCTCGTACGTCGCGCTAGCCGGTAATGTGTGTCCAAATGAGTTCTGGCTGCAGAATTACATCGAGTACAGCGAGTCCACCCACTCACTCACCATCAGTAACGAGATCTGGAACTTCTCGAACCCGTCGGCGAACTTCTACAACGGAGGGAACACGCTTGTCGGAATCGGAAGCGTCGAGGATGACGAGGTCTATCAGGGACCCAGCAGCGGAACGATCGCCGTCGGCCCTGCCCCGTTCTCCGTTGTCCTTTATCTGAACTACACTCAGGGCCCCTGCCACTTGGACTCCACCCCCGGCACGGGAGTTGCCTCGTGTGGAAAGGTCAGCACGACGGAGCCCGTGAACGAACTGTTCATGAACTACACGGTCCGCAACTCGGCGGGCGTTCGGGTCTGCCCAACCACGCTCCACGCTGGCGCAGCGTGTGGCGAGGACGATGACATCTTCTTCAACTCGGTCGGTCCGAGCAACCCGACGGGGGTCCCAGCGGTCGGGCCCAACGGTCGAGTCGGCTCGGCCACAATTCAAGCGAACGGGACGGCGTACGACCCGCTCGGCCTCACCAACGACTTCGAGTTCGACTACGCGATCGCCTCCGACGATGGTGCGACCAACAACATCGTCTACCAGAATGGAATCGTGGGACTGGGCTACTGTCAGAACAGCAGCGCCGCCCAGTCCGCCGGGGGCGGCATCACGTGCAACGCCTACAGCACTACTCCCGCAGCCGTCGATTTCGGCGGAGAGACCGGGGAGACGAGCACCGGCGAGGTCGGTTACTGGGCGCCGCAGGGCAGTGTGTCCTCATCACTCATCGCGCCGTATACGACGGGTGCTGCCACCCCGGTTACGCACCTCGAGACCGGACCGTCGCTTTTGATCGGCCTTTGGAACATGACCGGTGGCCTCTACACCGGGCAATCGGTGTCTGCTCCGTATACGGGTGATCCCGCTTATACCGGGGGGACGGCGCTGAGCTATGCGAACATCGCTCCGGCGAACGCCTGGCTCGGCATCGCCCAGGATCAATCACCGGGGGTGACCGTATCGAGCCAGTTCTACTTCCAGGTCGCTCCGACGTTCGGTTTCTTTTCCTACTGGAAGGGCTCCGGAGGTGCGCATAGCACGACGACGCTCGGCTCCGACTTGTACCTCCCATCGGGGTGGTACACAATCGAGGTTCTCCTCAGCGGGTACCGGCCGTTCGTAGAGCAGATCGACTTGACGCATTTCGAAGACCCGGTCATCAAGTTGGTTCCCGATTATTCGACGGGCGCTTACACGCCGGACTGGGCGTTCAGTAACTCGGACCTCGCCAACCTCTCGGTCTCGCCTTCGAGTACCGTGCCGAATGGGGCCGGTACTTCCGGCAGCCCCTACGTCATTTCAGCGCCCGCCCCGACCGTCGGGACTGTCACTTCGATTAGCGGAGGGTCGGTCGTACTGGGTGAGCCCGGCTACCTCTCCTGGCTGTTTTCGGGCCTGAACGACTACCTGTTCACCGTGTGGATCGGGGCTTTCATCAACAGCACGACGGCCGTGACACAGTTCAATCCTGCGCCGTCGTTCACCATGGACTACCCCACTTGGCAGTATGGAGAGCTCAGCAACGGGCTCTGGGACCTCCCCACCACCGACGGGTTCCAGTACTACCTGCTGAACACCCAGAACCTTGCGGTGATCGGAGCGTCCGATCTGTATGCCTGGGCGAGCGAGGAGGCGACGACCATCTACGAGGTGGTCGTGAATAACGGAGCGAACGACCTGATCGCCGGCAACCACTTCAACATCACCAACCGCGGCATCGACTTCACGGGCGGCGGTACCACGGACTCGGCCACGATCAATGGTGCGCCGGTCGCCTTCCAGTACGATTCGGTCACTCGGAACGTGGTCTGGGATAACACCTTCCTTCCGGACCCGCTGTCGGGACCCTATACGTTGAACGGGTTGGACGAACCGTTCACCGCGCAGGACTCGTTGACCTTGGGTGAGTCGTCCGACCGAGTCGCTGCGAATTCGTTCGAGAACGCGTCCAGTTCCGCCGTGAACGCAACCGCGAATGCCGGGGCCACCGATGCGACCTTCTGGAACGTCACCTGCGTCACTGGCTACCACCCGCTGGCCCAGGAGACCTACCCGGGGAGCCCGAACCCCGGCACCGGCGTTTGCCAACCCCTCTCGAACTCGAAGACGCTGGACGGATACACGATGACGGGCAGCGCGGACGGGGCATCGTTCCAGGGCGGGAACTTCTGGTACGCCTACGGGAATGAACCGAATCCGTACGGGAACATCCCCTTCAAGTCACGGCTGACGAGCCTGACCGGGACCGCCGAGATCGCGACGACAACTTTCCCACAATGGGGGGATATGGCGCCGCTGATCCCCTACTCCGTCTCAGAGCTGACTTTCAAGGAGACCGGCCTGCCCAGCTCGCCGACCACGACGGAATTCACGATGCGGCTCACGAACACCATGGGCGGGTATACTTGGCTCAACACGAGCGCCACGAGCGCGACCCCGGCGAGCTGCGCGCCGAGTACGGTGTGCGTGAACTTCTACGTAGAGTTCGGAACTTACACGTACGTCGCTTCGCCGCCGAGCGGTTACGCCGCAGCGTCGGGCTCGGTATCGTTCGGCACTCCTTCGACGCTCGAGACGATCGCGTTCGCGCCGGTACTGACTCCTCCCGCAGCTCCGACTGTGAGCGCGACGGCGCTGGACGAAGACCAGGCTTTGACGGTGACGGGCACGATTCCCACGACGGGGATAGCGCCGTATGCGTGGACCTGGCTCATCTCGGTGAACGGCGGCTCCTACGGCGCTGCGACCCAGTGCGCGGTCAACAGCGGCACTGGGGCGGCGGCGGGTGCCACGGTCACCTGCGACATCGCTGGCAGCACACTCACCGCCGCGGATACGTACGCCTTCGCGCTTCAGGTCACGGACAGCGCGAGCACCCCCGCAACCCAGACCTCACCGGCCTCCTCGACGGTTACGGTCGCCACGATGCTGACGGCGCCCGACGCGCCGTCCGTGAGCGCCACGGCGTTGGACGCCGACCAGACCTTGACCGTGACCGGGACGATCCCGACGACGGGAACGTCGCCGTATGCGTGGGAGTGGTTGGTGTCGGTGAACGGCGGAGCGTACGGTGCCACGACCCAATGCATGACCAACAGCGGCACGGGCGTCGCGTCCGGGGCGACGGTCACCTGCGCGATCCCGGGGGGCACCCTGACGGGCGGGGATACGTACGCCTTCGAGTTGGCAGTCACGGATAGTGCGACGGTGGCAGAGACCCAGACTTCGACGGCATCCTCGACCGTGGCAGTGTCATCGGAGTTCACGGCGCCGCCAGCGCCTACGGTTAGCGCGACGGCTTTGGACGTGAACCAAGCACTCACGGTGACCGGGACGATCCCGACGACCGGGACGGCGCCGTACGCTTGGGAGTGGATGGTGTCGGTCAACGGGGGTTCGTACGTAGCCACGACGGAGTGCGCGACCAACGCCGGCACGGGAGCTGCGGCGGGCGCCACGGTCACCTGCGCTATCCCGGCCAGCACACTGACAGTTGGGGACACCTATGCCTTCGAGCTTCAGGTCACGGACAGCGCGCCTCAGACTCAGACCTCGCCCGCGTCCCAAACGGTGACGGTTGCAACTGCCCTGACGTCGCCTTCTACGCCGACCATCAGCAAGGGCGCGCTGGACGCGAACCAGGCGCTCACGGTGAAGGCAAAGCTTCCCTCCACAGGGACCTTGCCCTACGCTTGGGAGTGGATGGTGTCGGTCAGCGGGGGTTCGTACGTGCCCGCGACCCACTGCGCGGTCAACAGCGGCTCGGGTGCCTCGGCTGGCGCCACCGAGACCTGCTCGATCGCGGCCAACGGACTCTCGGGCGGAAGCTACTACAACTTCGAGTTGCAGGCCACGGACAGCGCGACGAGCGGGGCGATGACGACCTCGGCAGCCTCCCCGACGGTCACGGTAGCGTCGGCACTAACGGCGCCCGGAGCGCCAGCCGTTGGAGCGCCCAAGCTGGACGTTGACCAACCGCTGACCGTGACGGGAACGGTTCCCTCCACGGGGACGGCACCGTATGCCTGGGAGTGGCTGGTATCGGTCAACGGTGGCTCGGACGTAGCCACGACCCAGTGTGCGGTCAACAGCGGCACGAGTGCCTCGCCCGGCGCCACTGAGACCTGCTCGATCGCGGCTAGCACACTCACGGTCGGCGACCACTACACTTTCAAGTTGAGGGTCGGGGATAGCGCGACAACTTCTGAGACTGAGACCTCGGCCGCGTCGGCAAAGGTCACGGTCTCGTCGGCGCTGACGTCCCCCGCAGCACCGACGGTGAGCACCACCTCGCTGGTCGTTACCCACGCCCTGACGGTAAAGGGAAAGATCCCCTCAACGGGATCGTCTCCCTACGCCTGGGAGTGGCTGATATCGGTCAACGGCGGCAGCTATGTCCCCGCAACCCAGTGCACGGTCAACAGCGGTACGGGAGCGGCGGCGAGCCACACCGAAACCTGTACCGTCCCGGCCAACAAGCTGACGATCGGGGACACCTACTCCTTCGAGCTCGTGGTGACCGACGGCGCGACGACTCCGCAGACTCAGACTTCGGCCGCTTCCGCAACGGTGACGGCCAAGGTCTGAGCAGGGGGCGCAAGGAGCGGTTCGGCGTCGCCCGAGCGAAGGGCATCTCCGCAAGGTGACGGGATCCGCTGAACGCGATCGGGGGCGTCCCACAGGCCGAGCAAAATTGGGCAACGCCCTGATTCCCGCTCTTCGTGGCCGCTCCGTGTTCGCCGCCGGGTTAATGCCTCAGCACGATGTATCCAAGAAGCAAGGTGGTACGATGGCCGAAGAGCCCCCATGCGAATGGGGGGATGGCGACCGTACTGGAGTGGCGCTGTTTGCGGTGCTCTACGGAGTCGTTCTTAGTAGCCTCATCCTCTGGTTGCTTGCGGACACGCTCCAAATTTTGGTGATGGCAGGCGTCGTATCGGGAGCCGGTTTTTCACCTTGGGCAACGTCCCCATTCATTCTTCCGCCCCTCCTCGCCGGGGCGTTCCTCGTTATCTTTTGGCCTAGGTTGTTCGCGAATGTGAGCCGACTGGGCATTTCCCCGACTGGACTCCGCATCGCCCTTCCGCTGCGCAAAGTGGCGGTCAACTGGGCGTCCGTGAGGTGGGTGGGCATCGACTGGGTCACCGTGGAGACTCGTTACGGATACCAGCGATACAAGTTGACCGCGAACCAGGTTCAGCGGCTTAATCGGTTCGCCCAGCCTCGGTGAGCGGATCGAGTTGCCTCTCTCGACAGTCGAACGGCCCGCCGAGGTGGTCGCGGGCAGCGACGCGCACTGGTTCTTCGCGTGAAACACCCCCCCCAACACAGAGGCGATCAACGCTCCGGTAAGGGGCCTTCCAGCGGGGAACTCGTTCGACGCACGTCGAAGCATCTGGGCGATTCGCCCCATTCGGCGCATTTCGGAGCCGTAACGCAGCTCCGGATCCGACTCTCAGTTGGCCGCGAGTTCGCGCCCACAGCAAATGCTGACCGGCTTTCGCCTATCGAAACATCTAAGGGAGGAAAACCTGCTCGAACCGTACAAGTCGATAGCCCGCTCGCATACGGCGATCCGAGCGGATAGGAACTCGAAAACACGACTCGCGACTGTCGGCAGGTTATAGGTGGAGATTCCAAGCCCGCGTTCCCGAAAGTTTAAGGCTGTGTTGCCCATAGTGCCCATGGAGTGGGACCATGGGCGCTACTAGCATTTCTGTCTCTGAGGAAACGCGCAAGCTCTTAGAAAGCCTCAAGAGCGGCGGCGAAACTTACGACGACGTAATCCGGGGACTCATCATCTCTCATCCGAACCGCCTCACTGTAGCGGAGCTTTCTCGCCGGATTCGGGAGGGACACCGCCACCCGATTGAGGAACTGATCGCGAAAAGCCGCCGCCAACCCTACTGAGGCGGCAGTGCCATTTCGACTCGACACTATCGACGAAGCTGACGAGGAGTTCCTGAGCATCCCGCCGCAAATACGAGAGATCTTCATCGGCGCATTTCGCGAACTGGCCGTAGCCGAGACCCCTGTCCTCCGCGGGCAAGGGTGGTACACCGAAGAGCTGCACCAGAATCAGCGGATCGCCCCCGAGGGACTGTTTTCTCTCCACGTCGGGAGGCTCTGGCGTGGGGCCTTCTATCGAGAGCGCGGCTTTCTTGTGTTCATCGGGTTCGGCTACCGCATCCCCGAATTCTACGATAAGCTGAGTAGGCTCCGGCGGGCCCTGGACGAGCGTAAGGCCCGACCTGCCAACAAGGGCCGCAGGTGAGGCACGGCCCCGGAGTACCGGCAACGGCCCTGCAGCGGTCCAACCCGTGCGCCTTGAGCACGCTGCGGGACCTCCTCGACGAGCAAAGTTCGTTCAACGCAGACTCCACAGTCCGAGTAGGATAACGCGGGGGTAAAGCCGCTCGCGCCCCCCCGGAGGTCGATTCAACGCTGATCTAACCGCTTCGAAATCGTCCCCCGCGAAATCCACCGAGGCAACGCAGTTATATACCATATATCATAACTCATAACTGATGCCGCTGGTTCAGGCCGTCGTTCCCGAGAGCGAGTACGACCTACTCCGCCAGAGGGCCCGCAAGGACGGAAAACCCATGAACGCCGTGATCCGCGAGGCCCTCCGTTCACACTTGGTACCTGACACCGTGGATCCTAGGGATCCCATCTTTCACATTTTCCCTCTCCAGAAGAGGAAGGGACGGACCCACTGGGCGTCCAGAGACCATGACGAACTGCTGTACCCCAAGTGAACATGATCTTCGTTGACTCCAGCGCCTGGTTGGCTATGACCGACGTGAGGGATGGCAACCACAGCACCGCCATCGAGTTTCATGCGGATTTGGTCAGGGGGCGAGCCGGCCGTCTTTTGACCTCAGATTACGTAATGGTCGAAACGCTCACCCTCATTCGCCGACGGGCGGGTGCCGAAACCGTGCGAGGGTTTGCGCAGGGAGTGCAAGCGAGCTCGAGTCTACAGCAAATCTGGGTGACCCCTGCCCACTACCGTGTAGCCCTCGAGATGTTTCTCGATCAGGGAACTAAGTCTTGGAGCTTCACCGATTGCACGAGCTTCGCAATAATGAGGGAGCTCGGAGTCCGTCAAGCCTTCACCTTCGACACGGACTTCCGCGAGGCCGGATTCGAGTTGAGACCAGGGTAATCTGACGGATTCCGGTCGGTCTGGCCTACACGGAACTGGGCCTCCTGTGGAGGTATGCGCATGAACCTGCGCTTGGCCAACCGCCTGGGCGACGCTCGGATCCGTGCGTGTTGAATGCGCTCCGGGACCTCTTCGACGAGCGAAGCTCGTTCAAGGAGGA
>JBARNH010000016.1:0-59268 GCA_049802875.1 Thermoplasmata archaeon
CCCCCGACGCCGCCGGACCCGAGGACCCGCCCGAGGAGCCCGACCTCACGGCCCGTCACCCCGTGGTCGTGGGCCCGCTCGAGGAAGCGGCCGAACTCCTCGGGGGCCATCCCCGGCGGCGGTTCGGCGAGCACGCGGAGCGCCCCGGGCGAGAGCAATACGAGCAAGAGGTCCTGTTCGGTGAGCTCTCCCGCGAGTTCCTGAGCGGCCCCGACGACCGTGGCGGCGAGCGGCTCTCCGGGCCATCCCTGCGGAACGTCGAGGCCGCGGAACGGGAGGTCCGAGAGGACCGGATCGGGGCCCGCGAGAAACCCCTGGGTGAGTCGGTTCCCGACCGCGTGCAGGACGCCGAGCGCCATCGAGTTCGCCGCGTTCCCGAACGCAAGGAACGCGATCTCCCGGTACCGCCCCTCCGGCACGAACCGGTTCCCGAGGCGGAGCGTACCGGACTCCCGACGTACCGCGAGCCGGACCGCGTGGTAGGCGTCGGCGGCCGTCACGGCGGCCCGGAACGCGAGCGAATGGATGGGGTCGGGGCCCTTCGGGTCCGGTTCGCCCGGAGGGAACGGCTCCCACGGAAACTGTCCGATCACCGAGAGACCGAGCGGGGGTCCGATTCAATACGATAGCGGAGCCCACCCCGGGGCCTCGCTCACCCGAGCTGGAGTCGCTCGACCGACGCCGGTCGTTCGGAAGTGAGGAACCGGGCCGGGGAGAACGCCGCCGGGTCGAGGTCGACCGGCTCCCCGAGCACGGCGCGCGCGACGCGACGCGACGCCGCCGGTGCGAGCATGAACCCGTGGCCGCCGAACCCGTTCGCGTGGACGAACCCTCGGAGCCGCGGGTCCTCGCCGATGACCGGGAACCCGTCCGGAGTGTCGTCGTAGAATCCCGACCAGGCCCGCAAGACCCCGACGGCGCCGAGCCGCGGGACGAGCCGCACGAGCGCGCGGGACATCTCCTTGAGGAATCGCGGGGAACTCGGCATGCCGCCCTCGATCCCCGAGCCGTTGCGGAGCGTGAGCCCTCCGACGAGCTCGCCGCGCATCGTCTGGCTGAAGTAGAGGCCGTCCGACGCGCGGACGACCATCGGGTCGAGGAACGGTTTGAGCGGCTCGGTGGCGAGGATCTCGTGGCGGGTCGCGACGTTGACGACGGCGAGTCCCGCCCGTCGGGAGAACTCGGCCGACCATCCTCCCCCCGCGTTCACGATGGCCGTCGTCGCGATGCGCCCGCGGGAGGTCCGGAGCGCGACGACCCGTCCATCCGTGGATTCCACCCCCAGCGCCTCGACCCCCAACGCGACCTCGACGCCGAGCGCGCGGGCCGCTTCGTACACTCCCCACACCGCGGGGAACGGGTAGAGCGTCCCGTCCGTGGCGAGGTACGTTCCGCCGACCACGGCATCGGGAGCGATCCCGTCCACGAGGCGCGCCACGGCGTCGGGGCCGAGCACCTTCGACGGCAATCCCTCGGAGACCACCAGGTCGTGGACCACCCTCAGCCGGGCGAGCTCCGCGTCGGTGTCGGCGAGAAAGAGATACCCGGACTGGCGGAACCAGACGTTGTAGCCGAACTCTCGCCCGAACCGACGGTACTCGTCGACGGACTCCCGCGCGAGTCGTACGGTCGCCCGCGTCTCCCACTGTTGCCGAACGCCCCCACCGTTCCGGCCCGAGGCGCCGCTCGAGAGAAAGCCGCGGTCGACCACGAGCACGGGGCCCGCGCCGGCCCGGGCGAGATGGACCGCCGTGTAGAGGCCGACGATCCCCGCCCCGACGACCACGACGCGGTAGGTCGAGCGCGATGGGTCGGTCACGGACCCTCGGCGGGTGGCGTGAGATCTTCGAGCGCCGCGAACGCCGCGAGCGGCGTCGGTACGACCGGCGGTCGCTGCGTGATGTAGCCGACCTCGGGCGGGGGACGGCCCTCGAGCATGGAGAGGACCAGGAGCGCGTCCGGGAGACAGTAACGGCCTTGGCAGACGCCGGTACCGAGCCCCGAGTACCGCTTCACGACCTCGATCCCCCGATATCCGCGCGCCACCGCGTCCTCGACCTCGTCCAAGAGCACGTCCTCGCAGGGACACGCGACCCATCGACCCGAACGGGGTTCGCGCCAGAGCTCCCGATAGTATCCTTCGAGCTCGCCGACGCCGTCCGTCGGCACCCGGGGCGATGCGCCGTCGGCGCTCCCCGGCCTCCCGGAGACCGCGTCGGCGGCCCGCTCGGCGCTCGCGACGGTCCCTTCGGGAAGCACCCCGGCGGCGGCCCCGACGGCGAACACCCCCGGAACCGTCGTCTCCCCCGAGGGCGAAAGGACCGGGTAGTAGCCCCCCGGTAGAGGGTGCCACTCGGTCCGTGCGCCGACTTGGAAGAACAGTTGGGGGGTCGGCAGCCGCCGGTGGGCGAGAACGACGGCGTCGCAGGCGACGGCGAAGCGCGTGCCGGTGCCCCGTGCGCGGAGATACAGGGTGTGCACGCGGGAGCGACCGGTCGCGCGTAGGACAAGGGAGCGCGGGTAGAGCGGTACTCCCTCCTCCGAGGCCCAACGCACGACCGCGGGATCGATCGCACCGGGAGCGACGACGGCGGCGACGTGCCCGCCGAGGCGCGAAAGCACTTCCCCCGCCCGTTCGCCACCGCCCACCACGACGGCGCGGTCGAACGGAGGGCGGCCGTCACCGTCGAGCAGGCCCAACGCTCCGTCGGCGGTGAGCACCCCCGGGCGGTCGTTCCCGCCGAAGAGAAGGGACGCATCGTAACCGCCGGTCGCGACGACCACCGCGCGGGCCCGGACCTCTACACCCCGCGCAGGCTCCTCAAAACCGAGGAGGGTGAACCGTTCCGTTCCCTCGCCTCGCGGGGGTGGCAGAAAAGTGACGGTGGTGCACGCCGCGAGGTCGGCCCCGTCCACGGGCGCCGGGGCGAGCTGCCGGTCGAGGACCAGCGGGTGGACCCCGGCGGCGATCAATCGCGCCGCGACGGCCCGTCCGCTCGCTCCGCCTCCGACGATCGCGACCTCGACGGTCCGTCGGACGGGCGGGC
Source organism: Thermoplasmata archaeon (assembly GCA_049802875.1). GTDB lineage: Archaea > Thermoplasmatota > Thermoplasmata > Lutacidiplasmatales > UBA184 > Lutacidiplasma. The sequence continues at coordinate 3,048 of JBARNH010000016.1, forward strand.
GACTCGGTGCCGTGGAGGCGGAGAGGTCCGGCACCGCACCGTACCCGGCGAGGCGACGGACGACCCGATGGTAGGTGGTGGTCGCCCACGCGGGCCGGCGGAAGCCGCGGAGCGTGTCGATCCCCGACGGGAACAGGAAGTCGAGCGCTCCCAGCAGGTCGAATCGCGGAGAGGGCCAGGAGTTCTCGGTCGCGACCACGTCGCCGTCGGACGGGAGATACCGACACGCGCGGACGTTGGGCCGCCCGTTCACGCGCAGCAAGCAGCCGGTACAGTATCCGACGGCGCACAGGGGCGCCCGAGGTCGATGATACCGGATCGATCGTTGCAGGATGGGGAGGCCGTTCCGCGCGAGCGCCCCGAGCAGGCTCTCCCCCGGACGGACGGACCGCGACCTCCCGTTGAAGAGCACGTGACGTTCGGGAGCGCCGGCCATCGAGCGAACCGGCGGTCACCCTCGCCCCGGCTATTTAGAATCGATGAAGGTCCGGGCGTCGGAAGTCGCTATGGTCTCCGTCGGACGGTCCGGCGTTGGGCGGTGGCTATATAGATAGGTCGAACTCCGGCAGGCTACCTTCATGCGGAGCACCGGTGGTTTTCACGGGCGTCGCATCCAGAAGACCGGCGGGTCGACGTTCATCATCTCCCTCCCGAAGAACTGGGTCGTCTCCCGCGGGCTCGGCGCGGGCGACACGCTGTTCTTCACTCCGCGCGCCGATGGCTCGCTCACGGTCTTTGCCGAATCGGGCGGCTCCTCGGAGACGGAGCGGCGGGTCGTGGACGTCTCGAACGAACTCGAGATCGAGCACCTCTTTCGGCGTCTCATCGCGGAGTACATCGCCGGATACCCACTCCTCGAGATCCGCACGCCGTCCCGAATGAGCGCCGCGACGCGCGAGGTCATCCGCAACTTCGCCCAACGGATGATCGGTCCCGAGATCCTCGAGGAAACCGCCGAGTCGGTCATCCTCCAGGACGTCGTCGGCCAGAACCCGCTCCCGATCCCCTCGGTCATTCGACGCATGCATCAGATGGTGCGGGCGATGCAGACCGACGCGATGGCGGCGTTCCGCGCGCGCGATACGTCGATCGCTCGTGACGTCATCGAGCGCGACTGGGAGGTCGACCGACTGCACTGGTTCCTCGAGAAACAGGTCACGAGCGCGCTGCGCGACGCCCGGATCCTCGTGAGCCTCGACCTCACGCTCCCGGAGTGCTCGACGTACCTGCTCGCCTCCCGGGTCCTCGAGCGGATCGCCGACCACGCGGTCCGGATCGCCGAGACCGTCACGATCCTCGGGAAGGAACGGACCCCGGATCGGTTGATCGCCGAGCTCGACCGGATGGCGAGCGCGGCCGCGACCGCACTCGCGGACGCCCTGGACAGCCTCGACTCGCGGGACATCGCGAAGGCGAACGCGGTCATCGACGCGGCGAAGCGGATCACCCGCGAACGGGACCACGTTCTCCATGAGCTGGTCAGCAAGCGCGGACGTCTCGCGGTCGGGCTGGCGTACGTCCTCGAGAGCCTCGAGCGCAGTGCGTTCTATGCGAGCGACCTCGCCGAGATCGCGATCAACCGAGCGGTCGAATCCCCGGCCCGCGTCGACGAACCGGCGCACCCCGCCTCGGCGAAGGTCCCCGTGGTGAACGCGCGCGCGTAAACGGCGGAGTTCGTCCGGGGCCCGGCGGCCTCCCGTCATCCCGGGCGGGGGCCCTCGGAAAGTCCGAGTACCGCGTCCACGAGCGCCCCAACGTCCGAGCCCGTCGGGATGCGGGGGTTCGCGAGCACGGCGGGGGAGCGCAAGGTGTGCGCGACGATCGCCTCGCGCGACGCCTCCACTCGGTCGACGGAGACTCCCGCCGCTCGCAGGGTCGCGGGCAAGCGCGACAGTTCGCCCAGTCGGCGCAGCCGCGTCGGCAGCGGGGCCCGACCGCTCTCGTCCGGCGAACTGACGGCCGTCGAGAGCACCTCGATTCGGTCCCGGGCCGATGGGTGGTCGAACTCCGCGACCCCCGGGAGCACGATTCCTAAGAGGCGACCGTACGAGAGACCGGTCGGCTCAAGGAGCGCGCGAGCGAGGGCGTGGGCCACGCCCCGTTGGGAATTCGAGGCGGCGAGTCCCGCGGCGGTGGCCGCGTAGTGGAGCGCGGCCTTCGCGTCGGGGTCGTCGCTCCATCGGATGGCGTGCGGAAGCCGCCGCACGACGGTCGCGGCCGCGTCGAGAGCCAACGCGTCCGAGAACGGGTTCGACCAAGCCGATACGTACGCCTCGAATGCGAGACCCAGCGTCTCGAACGCGCCGTCCACGATCTGGTCCGCTACGAGGCCCGCCGCGAGCCCCGCGTCGATCAGGGCCCAATCGGGGACCAGGGCGCGGTGCGCGATCTCGATCGGGCCCCCATCGACCCCGAACAGGTCGGCCGTCCAGCTCGCCTCCGCGCCGCTCCCGCTCGTGGTCGGGAGGGCGACGAGGCGCACGTGGGGCGGGTCCGGAAACTCGTGCACCGGGGTGACCCGATCGATCGGGAGCTCGGGCCGCTCCGCCGCGAGGCGCGCTGCCTTGGCGGCGTCGATCGTCCGGCCCCCTCCCAACACGATGACCCAGTCGGGCGCTCTCGTGGCGATCTGTTCCTTCAACCGGCGTACGTTCCCGATCTCGTCCGGGTGCTCGAGGTCCCCGACGACCTCCACATTGGTCTCGGATTTCCCGAGCTCCTCGACGACCCGACGCTCGCCGCCCCGGCGGCCGACCTCCGGGTCGACGACGAGGAGCACCCGGCGGGCCCCGAGGCCGCTCAACTGCTCGATCGCCCCCGGGCCCCACGCGATCCGCGGCCCGGTGAAGAATCCGGTCATCGTTCCGGGGTCGACGCCGTGGCGCCGCTCACGACGGCGGGCCTTCGCGACAGCGGCGGCACGCGCCCGTCGCGGAGAAGGCGACCCCGTCCACGCTCCAGCCGTCCGGGTGGCGCGTCGCGAGTTCCGTCAGCAGGTGGCGGTCGAGCTCCGTCAGTTCGAGGGTCTGGATCCGACCGCAGTTCCGACAGACGATGTGCGCGTGAGGGTCCTCCCCGAGGTCGACCCGGACCACGCGCTCGGTCACCCGGGGCATCGACGTTGCGCGGACCGAGCGACGGGGAGCGGGACGGCGCCGAGGCGTCACCGCGCGACGAGCGCGAACCATGGACCGGTCGACCGCTGCTTCGTATATAGGTGAACGGGCGGGAACGGGCGGTTCGAAGCGCCGAGACTCCTAGACCGGTGCCCCGCAGGATTCGCATTTGGCCGCGGTCGGCGAGCTCAGGTGCCCGCAGTACACGCACGGGACCGGCGGCCGTCCGGCGCCGACGGTCGGAGCTCCCTGAGACTCGAGCGCTTCGGGCGGTGCGGGGGGCGCGTGGGCTCGCGCTTCGTTGATCGCGGCGGCCCATGCCGGTGCGTCCTCGCATCGGAAGAACACGTGCCGATGCAACAGCTCCACCGCGAGCACCGTTCCGTGCGGACGTTACTCGACGGCGGCGTTCCGACACCGCCAGAGCGGAATTCGGAGTTCTCCGGGTTCCACGACGGGAGGTCCGGGCGGAGCTCCGGTCGTCGCCGGGGGAGGGCGGCGAGCGATCGGTCCCTCGAAGATCATCGCCCGGTTGGTCACGGTGAGTTGACCCGGGCGTGGGCCGGGGGGACCGACCCAGGTGACCGCTCCGGCACGTACGACGGTCTCTCCCGGCTTGAGTGTCGGCATCTCCCCGTCGCCACGGAAGGCTCGTTTTTGCTCTTTGCGTTGACCCGACCGTTGTCGCGACCGATTTGGGACGACCCAAATACCTCCGATGTCTGACGTGCCTTGGCTGTGGGGTCAGCCGCCGTTCGCTCGTCGCGGACGGAAACCGCAGCGCGCTGCCGATGACCCCTGAGAGGCAGCAATCGTGGCCCAGCACTCCGGTTCCAGACCTCAAGAGCGGCCCGAAGAATCGGGAGAGAACGCCGAGTGGAATCTCCCGCGTGGCTGAGCCTCCATGACGAACGATGGAACATCGGGCGCCCTTCCTTCTCGAGTTCAACGGATCGTGGTCGCGTACGACGGTTCCGAATCCTCTGTGCGCGCGGCCCAGTTCGCGCTGAGATTCATGGGCGGGGAGGGAACGGAGATATGGATCGTTCACGCCACCGACCCTCCTCGAACGGTCGCGGAACCCCGGACCGATGAGGAGCAGGGCTCGGAGTCGACGGCGATCGAGCAGAGCTTACGCGCCATCCAGTCCGTCGCCGACCCCTCCGGAGACCGGGTGCACGTTTGGGTGAGGGAAGGGAGAGCGGCGACGGTCGTCCTGGAGGCCGCGGCCGAAGTGCGGGCCGACCTCATCGTGGTGGGGACCCGCGGGTTGCGGGGAGCCAGCCGACTCCTGTTGGGTTCGGTCTCGACGGCGGTTCTTACCCATTCCACGCGCCCGGTGACCGTCGTACCCTGACGTATTCGGGCCGACCGCGCGCCCGTGGTCTACGCCGCGGCGGCGACGTAGATCACCACAGCGAGCGTGACGATGAGGATGTAGGCGAGGTATCGGCCGAGCCGCCCCGGCATGATCCCCGTCTTCAGGGCGGCGGAGACTCCCTCGCCGAAGTGGACGAGGTAGTCGTAGAACAGCTTGAACACGTCCAGCACCTCGAGGTCCACGTTGTACGAGACCGGCGTGGCGAGTTCCGCCTGCGTCACGGAACCAACGTGGGTCCGAACCTCGCGGGTCTGCAGCACCGACTGCATCATGATCCGGATGCCGGTACTGTAGCCGAAGGACGTGTACGTCTCCCCCTCGAGCCCCGGGGGGCTTCCCGCCATCCACGGGGCGACCCTTCGTGAACGGGTCCGGCGCCCGAGACCGTAGTATCCGAGTGCCACGACCGCGCCCGCCCCGAGAGCGAGCGGGATCGCGGGGGGAGAGAGGATGCCGAACGGGGACCCCGAGAGGATCGACCAGCCCTCGGGGATGGAGAGCAGGCCCCCGATCGGAGCGGCCACCGGGCTTCCCGCGAACGCGGCGACGCTGGGCGTCAGGAAGCCGAGGAGCCACGGCGCCCCGATCCCGATACCGGCAATCACGGCCCCGGCGGCGGCGATCGGCCCGCCGAGTCCGAAGGACCGGCTCCGGGTCCGACTCGGGCGAGGCTTCCAGAGCAGGGAGAATCCCATGAACTTCACCATCGCCACGAGGATGAGCCCGGCGGCGAGGGCGACCGCCGCGCCCGTGAGCAGTCCTTCGAATTGGACCCACTCGGGCGAAAATCGGTACGATTGGAACAACGCCTCAAGGACCATCCACTCGCTCACGAACCCGGCCAGGGGCGGCGCGGCGGCGAGGCTCAGGGTCGCGGCGAGCGTTCCGAGGTAGGCGTTGCGGTCGGCCCCTTGGGCTCGCCCCGCGACGGAGTTGAGGTCGAACGTCCCCGCCGAGTGCTCGATGTACCCTGCGCTCAGGAACAGCGCGGTCTTGGCCACCGCGTGCGCGAGCGCCTGGTAGAACGCCGCGAACAGCGCGAACACGTAGAGACTCGTGAGGCCGTCCGTCCGAGCGATCATCGCGATACCCAGGGCGACGAGGATCAGTCCGTTGTTCTCGATCGTGCTGTAGGCCGGAAGACCCTTCGTATGCTCACTCACCGCCGCGAACAACGCTCCGAGCAGGACGGATACGGCCCCGATGCCGAGCATGACCGCGCCCCACCACAGGGGAGGCGAGGGAAGGATGCTCAGAATCCGGAACAAACCGTACGCCCCGGCCAACGTCAGGGTCGAGCTCAGTACCGCGGAGGCGTTCGAAGGTGCCGAGGAGTGCGCGATCGGAAGCCACTCGCTCATGTGGAATGGGGCGACCCCCATCTTCAACCCGAATCCAATCAGCCCCGCCACGAAGACGACGGTGGCGAGCGAGCCGGCGGTGACCACCGGTAGCTCCGCGAACGATCCGGTCATCACCCGAAGGCCGGCGACGGCCACAAAGACGAGCAGGGTGCTGGCTTCGCCGAACGCGAGGAAGACGAACGCCGCCGAGAACACCCTTCCCGGTCGCCCGTGGGCCTGGAGGATCATCCCGTAGGAGGCGAGGGTCATCGTCTCCCAGCCGATGAGGAACAACAGGAGACTGGTCGAGGACATCAAGAGCGCGATCGACCCGAGGGTGAGCGTATAGCAGATGGCGAGGAACGGGGTCGAACGGTCATCGTAGAATATCGAGTAGACCGACGTGGCGATCCAGACGATCGCCGCCGCGAGTGCAAAGAACGCGGAGAGACCGTCCAGCCGGAGCGACTCGGGGTCGGAGATCGGCCCGGACCAGCTGATCCCTTGGACCGGACCCGTCACGAGGGCCGCCACCGCGACGGCGAACAGCAGGGCGGAAGCGGCCGCGGCGGTACCGTAACCAACTCGCCGGTGAACCAGAGAGAGCGGAGCCCCCGCGAACATCCCGACGACCGCGGCGGTGAGCAGGTACCCGAGGGCGTCCATCGTCACACGCTCCTCGAGCGCCGATCGCGACCGTTGAGCTTCAGGAGCCCGTCCAGGATGTTGAGGGGGGTGGGGGGACAACCGGGGATGAAGACGTCCACCGGAAGGAGATCGCCGAGTACCGGCGCGAGCCCCCGAGTGCCGGCGAAGACGCCGCCGCTGATGGGACACGCACCGACCGCGACGACCGCCTTCGGCGAGGGCAGCGCCTCATAGGCGCGCCGCAGCGGCTCCACCATCTCGGTGGTGGGGACGCCCACGACGAGTAGGACGTCCGCGTGCCGGGGAGAGTTCGTGAAGAAGACGCCCAACCGCTGGGAGTCGTAGAACGGGTTCGCGAGAGCGAGCACCTCGAGGTTGCAGGCGTTGCAGCTGCCGACGTCGATCATGAACAGGTGAAGCGATGGTCCCAGTCCACGGAGAGGGGCGGTCTCTGCTCCCGTGCCCGCGGGGGTCCCGGTCTCGTTCCGCAGGTCCGTTAGAGTTCGGGTCGCGGATTCCACCGGTCCGGTGAACGCGAATCCGTGCGGGAGGCAGCGCGCGCAGCGGATGCACTTTCCCTGATCGACGGTCGTCCCGGAGATCGCCCCGACGGGACACGCCGAGGTTCCCCGGGGCAACGCGGGCGACTCGTTGACCGGCCGGGGAGCACGTGCGGTCAACGGGACCTCGCTCTCGGTGGCCGCTTCCTTGGGGTACCGGCTGGTCAGGATCCCTCGGGAAATCGACTGCTCGATCCAACTCGGCACCGTTCTCACCCGTCCGTTTCGGCGAACGCGAGGCCGAAGCTCTCGAGCGCGAAGTGAAAGTCCGTGAACACCGCGTCCCGCATGCCCTCCGCGAAGAGCGGCCAGTTGGCCTGGCTGGGGGACCGGAACCCGAGCGAGAGTACTCGTCCCTCCGAGACTCGGACATCATAGACGAGGTCGCCGCTCGGTGCCTCGACGCGGCCGATCCCCCGCTCGGCCTCGACCGGCGGTGTCGGCGCCTCGAGGGAGGTCGACGATCCCGGCCATCGGTCGAGCATCTGTTCGAGCAGCAGGAAGCTCGCGCGGACCTCCGCGGCCCGGACCGCCACTCGAGCCAGCGCGTCGCCGCTCGACTCGTGCGGCAACGCGACAAAGAGGTCCGTGTACGGCGCGACGGGGATCCGCAGGCGATCGTCCCAACTGACATTGCACGCCCGGAGCGTTGGTCCGACCGCGCCCCAGCGGATCGCGTCGGATCGGTCCACTACGCAGGTCGACTGGAGGCGGTCGACGAACGTCCGGGATTCGAGAAAGAGGGCCCAGAGCGCCTCGAATTGTCCCGAAAGCTGAAGGAGCTCCTCGGCGACGCGGGCGCGGTCGGACGGGTCGAGTCGACGGGGAGGTCCGTGGGGCAATAGGGCACCGAACAGCCAGCGGTGCCCGAAGATCCTGCCTTGGACCCGGAGGACCTCCTCCGCGAGGGCGTGGGTTTGGGCGAGACCCACATTCTGCGAGGCGGCCTCGGCGACACGCGCGAGTACGTGGAGGTGATTGTAGATCCGTTGGAGTTCCTGCGCGAGACCCCGAGTCCACAGTTCGATGGTGGTTGTTTCGACGCGACCGGCGCTCTCGACCGCTCCGAGGAACGCCGAAACGTGGGCGGCCGAGAAGTTCCCGGCCATTCGCTCGATCCGGAGCGCCGCGTCTTCGACCGTCAGGCCGAGCACCGAGTCGCGGATGCGGCGGGACTTGAACCCACCGATCGGCACGAGATTGAGAACGCGCTCCCCATACGTCCGGACGTCGAACTTCCCGGCCTCGGGAACCCCCATCGACACCGGGCCGTAGGGGAAGGTGAAAACTCCGTATCCTTCCACTGCGGGTGCGGGGCCCAGCGAGTGGACCCCACGCGACGCCCCGTCGAGCCGCCACGTCGCACCAGGCTCCTCGCCCGGCACACTCGGCGGTCGGGGGACCAGGACGGAGGCGCCCTCTCGATAATCGTTGTAGAGCGCGAACTTGCCGTCCTCGGCAGCGTAGGCGAGCGAGCGGTCCGTTCCCACCGAGGGCCCGGCCTCTACTCTCCACGGGGTTCGCGTCATGGCAGCGAACCCCCCAGGACCAACGCCGCGGCCCGTATCCCGGACGAGAGGTACGGGAGCGCGACGACCCCGATCGCGAGCGCGACACCGAGGTTCAAGTACGCGAGGCCCCAACCCGACTCTGGCCCCACGGTCGGCGGGGCAGTGCCGGGGGCCCGTTCTCCGAACACCATCCGGCCGATCTGCGAATTCACCCCGAGGAACGCGACGAGGATGGCGACGACGACGACCCCCGCGACCCAGACGAGGCCTACTGCGAGAGCACCGACCACGATCAGGAGCTCTCCCAGGAACGTGCCGAACGGGGGTGCTCCAGTGACCGCAGCGGCGGAAACGACCCAGGCGACGCCCGTCTGGGGCATGGTCTCGCGCAGGTTCCGTACCTGGTCGATCCGGTTCGTTCCGGTCGACCGGAGCACGTTGCCGGCGCAGTAGAACGCGGCGGACTTCGCGAAGGCGTGGGCGACGATGAGGAGGAGCGCGCCGTACAGCGCGACGCCCCCGATGGCGATTCCGATGACCGCGAGCCCCATGACCTCCATGCTCGAGTACGCGAGCAGTCGCTTGAACGACCGCTGGCGCTGGAGGAGGAACGCCGCCGCGAGGGCCGTGACGATTCCGAACGCGAGGATCAGATTGCTCACGAGGGCGGGGGCGGGGTCCGGAAGGACGTTGTAGACTCGAAGGAAGGCGTAGAGCGCGGTCGGGAGCAACACTCCCGAGAACATCGCGGAGACCGGCGAGGGCGCCTCCGAGTGGGCGTCGGGCAACCACGTATGCATCGGGAAGAGCCCGACCTTGGTGCCGTAACCGACCAACGCGAGGGCGACGGCCATCTCGATGGGCAACGTGACCACGGGGTGGTTGGCGGCGAGCGCGAAACCGTCCAGCGAGCCGGTCGCCGTATACAGTATCAGCAACGCGAACAGCGCGATCGTGAGGCCGGCGGAAGCGATCAACGTGTAGCGCCACGCCGCTTCTACGCTCGCCGGTTTCCGTTCGAGCACGATCAGCAGCGCGCTCGCGACCGTGGTCGCCTCGACCCCGATCCACATCAGCCCGAGGTCGGTGACGACCAGGACGGCGATCATCGAGAACGCGAAGGCGCTCAGGAGCGCGTAGTAGACCTGGGGAGTGAGAAACGGTCGGTGGACGGCCCGCAGGTACGCCCGCGAGTACCAGACCGACGTGGCGTAGATTCCGGTGACCATGAAGAGGAAGACCTCGCTCAGCGGGTCGACCCCGAGATAGGCTCCCCAACGGCCGGAGACCGCACTGGCGAGTAGGACCACCGCCGCCGCGAGCGAGATCAGCGATCCCAGGCGGCCCGCCGTCTCGCTGACGCGGGAGTCGGGGACGAGCGCGAGGATGGCGGCGGCCGACGGGCTCGCGAGAAGGAGGAACAGCAGGAATTGAGGGTCGGCGGCGATCATCCCGCGAGCTCCTCGAGAGCCGTCTCTTCCGGCGTCCCGGTGACGTCCCGCTGGATGGACAGGATGACCCCGACCAACACGACGCCCAGTACGTCGAGGAAGACGACGACCTCGACGAACAGCGGGAACGCCTGCGCGAAGAGAGCCCCGGCATAGACGACGGCGTTCTCCTCCTCGAGGTACCCGATCACCTGAACGATCGTGTTCGATCGCGTCGCCAGCATGAGGAGACCCTGGACCAACAGGATGAACGGGAGTGCGGCGCCCGGCTCAGGGAAAACGGACGCGAGGGTCTGTTGGAAGACGAACCAGGCGATGATCGCGAGCGCCACGGCGGCCAGAGCGTGGCCCGTCACGAGGTGCGCCGCGTGCAACTCCCGGACCCGCCAGCGGAAGGCACGGAGCTGCCGGCGGAGGACGTACGGGATGAAGATCGCGCGCACGGCCACCGCCAACCCGGCGAGGATCGCGAGGTCGACGCTGCTCTCGGTCCACGCGAGCCATCCGAGGAGGCCCGCGAGCAGGAGCGACTGGACCGCGATCGCCCGGATCAGCGGGTCGACGAACGACTCCGACTGCAGGTAGAGAGCGGTGAGCAGGATGCCGACCCCGACCAGCGCGATCGCCTCCGCGGTCCCGTTCACCTACGGCACCCCCAGTACGGCGAACGCGAACACGGCGAGAACGGCGAGCGAGAACGACAGCGCGAGGAAGTCGCGGATCTTGAACAGCCGGACCTTGGCGACGGTCGCCTCGACGAGGGTGATGATGCCGACCAGGAGCAGGAGCTTCGCGAGGAGCAGAACGATGTTGCCCGTGGCCCCCTCGACCGAGGGGACGGCCGACATTCCCCAAGGCAGCGCGAAGACGTTGACGAAGACGGAGTAGAGGAGGAACTGCTTCAACCAGCCGTTCCACCGGTTGATGCCGAGCAGACGTCCCGAGTGCTCGAAGATGCGCCCGTCCTCGAGCATTCCGAACTCCATGAGTCCGGCACTCTCGACGGGCAGCTTACCGGTCTCGGCCAGCAAGAGGAGGAAGAATGCAGCAGTGACCAGCAGATGGGTCGGCGAGAGGTACGCTGACGTGGAGGAGGACAGGAGATTGTTCGTGACGTACGGGTTGTTGGTGCCAGTGATCACCGCGACCGCGAAGAAGACGATGATCAGGGTCGGCTCAGCGAAGGCGGCGAACGAGACCGTTCGGCTCGCTCCCAGCGCGGCGTAGTTGCTTCCCGAATCGATGGCCGCCAGCAGAGTGACCGTACCCGCGAGGCCAAAGAGGAGCCCGCCCCCGAGGAAATCCACCGTGGGCGCGAACGGAATCGGGTACGGGGTGATGATGGGGACCACGACGGAAATCAGCAAGTACGCTCCGAACGCGACGAACGGAGCGACGACAAACATCCGGGACGCGCTCTCGGGGATCAGCGTCTCCTTCCGGAGGTACTTCGCGAGGTCAAAGTAGGGCTGGAATATCGAGGGTCCGGTCCGCGACTCGGTCCAGGCCTTGAATCGATAGGAGATCCCTGCGATCAGCGGGGCCAGCAGCAGAACGGTCGAGGCCTGAAGGATATTGACGACCTGCGTTGCCCAATCCATTCTGCCTACTCCGTGTTCGGGGAGCAGGCGTCATTGGCCGGTGAGGGCAGTTCGCCGGGAATGGCTGGCGGACGCCTCCGCCGAATGAACATTACCGGGGGACCTACTTAGCCGTAGCGTCGACCGCGGCCCGCGAGTGAAGGCGTCGGGGGCGTGATTACCTGCTCTGCGGCCAGCGACGCACCCCGCTGAACGCGGAGAGGGAGGGCCGCAGCCCGGGGACGGGCGGGGAGAGGGATTCGAACTCCCCGTGGATTCAAATATTGAGCGTAATGAGGTTGCTTTCCTACTCGGTTCCCAGCCTGCACTGGCTCGAAAAAGCTACAGATTCGCAAAGCCAGACGCGGTCGTTGAGGGCTCGCGAATCCTTTGCGACGTGAATTGCCTCCGACGAAGGATGATCCATAGCAAGATGCGACCCACTTGGGGAACCACGACAAGACCGAGGAGGAGCGCCGCTAACGGCGAGAGTAGGTACAGAACCATGAACGCCCCGGCGGACGCGGCAGCATAGATCACGATCGCTCGGTTCCTCAGCTTGCGATAATCGGCCCTCGATACGAAATCGACTGTGAGCGAGTCTCGGTCTGAGGCAGTCACGAGATGAAGTGACACTCGCCGGCGATGAGCTCTAATCAATTCAAAAGGGAGGAAGGGGTTGTCAGCAGCCTGCGCCCGTTCTTCAGGCTAGAACGGAAGGACCTTCTTGCCCTTGTGATGCTGTGCGGTGATGATCCCGGTCGCCACGTACCACGCCGCGAATCCGCAGATGAACGTGTCGATGCCCGTCGCCTCCCAGAGTCCGTTCGACGGGGTGTGCCCACTACCGACCATGCCAAAGTCGATAGCCAGCAGCACGAACGCGAGGACTAGAGTCCAGAAGATGAACGCAATGCCGGCTCCATGATAATATGAATTGATCGCGAAGGTCAGAGTGAACAGCGCCCACACCACCATGAACCACGCGATGTCGTAAGGAGCCGTCGGCCCGAAGGCTTTGTCCCCGGTCAGGCCGCTCAAGAACAGCGTAAACGCCCACCAAAACGCCCCGTACCCGCAGAACGCTGACCCGGGGAAAATCTCTCCTCGGCGGAGCATGATGACCCCGGCAACGAATTGTGCACTGCCTCCGAAGGCGAGCGCCATCGGAAAGACGGCGCCATTGTCCACCCCCCAATTGATTCCGCTGCTCGCGATCCCCATTCCAGCGATCATCGTGGTTGTGCCGAAGCCACACAACCCGACGACGCTAGCAGGAGCCCAGAAGGGATCCCTGCTCTGCGTTTGGTCAAAAGGCGCCTCTACAGTGGCGGGTGTTGCCATGTAGCACGGGAAAGAGCATTTGGTAGATAATCGCCCATGATGCTGACCATGGTACACAGTGTCGCGGTACTCTAGCTAATAAAAATAGCAGATTTCTCGTCAGCGACACGCGAATCCGCCAAATACTCACTCCGCTTGGAACGAACTGGCTGTGGGGTTAGCCCCTGTCCGCGGTTCCGCGGACAGAAACCGCAGGTCGCTGCCGATGACCCCTGGGAGGCAGCGAAGGTGCTCGGTTACGTAACCAAGAAGCCCAGAAAAAAGGATGAGGTCCAACCCCCCGAACTGAGGATCCCTCCCGACCTCCGACGTCGACTCGCCGCGTGGGTCGATGTGGATGAGGTTGGCCCCGAGGGATTCTGGCTTTGGTTGAGGGCCATCCTCCCTCTCCTCCCCACTCCGGCCTCTCCCGAACGAGGGCAAGTTCTGATGAACGTGCCCCGCACCGACGATGTGCGGGAGTTGCGGCAGCGTCTGGTTGTGTACGCGAGGGAACACTCACGTCTCAGCGTCGTGTGCGACCACTACGCCCGGGACAATCAGGTTCTGGCCCGTCGACTCAAAGCGCTGGAAGCGGCTCTCAGAACCTTAGAGATGGCGGGGGCTCCCGTCGTTATCCCCGCCGACGACGACGCCGGCGAAGTCTCCGAGCAGTACCTCCGGCAGGGTAAGGGACGTTGACCACGCTCCTGTCGCTGATTCGCCCCGCCTAAGCTTCATCGCAGGCGAATTCGGGGGATCTCGAATCCTGAGCTGGAACGGACGAAGCGACCGATCGGGTGGCGAGGTTGGTGGGTACGATATGCGGACGGCGTGCCGGACGTCGGGTCCGTTCAGGAGCTTGGCGTGATCGGGTTCGACCTTCGTTCTCTTTCCCCCGCGGACGTGACTTGGAAACGGAGCGGGCTCGTCCTTGTTCTGGCGATTCTGGTGGCCGTCGGAGTCGAGCTCGCCGCCCTACTGTGGTCAGAGCGAACGACGCTCTCCGCCCGCCTTTGGGAAACCGCCGCGGGGGAGGTCGAAGTCGCCTTGATCTTGGCGATGATCGGATTCCTCAGTCTTGGCGTCGCGGGAATCCCGCGTCTCCTCCCGGGAGCCGAAAAGCTAACCATCGACCAGGCAGGGGTCCACTTGTTCTACCAGAATGCGACCCGGGAAGACTTTCCGTGGAGAGACCGGAGGGGCTTCCTCATCCGGGACTACACTGATTTTCCAAACATGGTCCGCGAGGGGCGAGCGTTCAATCTCCGCGGCCCGCAGTTCCGTCGACGCCGTACCCTCCTGACGAGGGGGGCGTTTGAGGCGATTCTCGAAGAGGCCCGGGCTCGAGGCGCGGAGATTTCCACGCGGCGCGGCGGCACATCCTGGCGCGGGCCCGTTCCCTCCACCTATCGAGTACGAGCACCCGCCTGATTCTCTGCGTGGACGCTCTCTCCCGCTGATCCCGATAGACACATCCGGATGATCCTTCCGGAAGCGCCGACCCGTTCAGTCCGGAACCGCCGGTGTCGTCCAAGCGCCCCGTGGGGCTCGTGGGCCGCGCCTCTCGATATCGTCCGTCGCCCGACGATCGGGACAAGGACGACCCGCTTATTGTGGTATTTGAACCGCCAGGGGAGGTGCGGGGAGAGGGATTTGAACCCACGAACCCCTACGGGACCAGACCCTGAATCTGGCGCCTTTGGCCAAGCTGGGCGATCCCCGCGCCGTCGGGTCGAGCGACGACCGGCTTAAGACCGTTCTGCCGGGGCGAGCGGCTCACGCCGATGCGGCCGGGGTCGAGCGGACCTTCTCGCCTTCGAGGACGTCCAGCGCTTCGCGTACCGTCGCCTTCTCGTGCACGATAGCGCGGAGCGCTTTCAGCATCGCGACCGGGTGGTCCGACTGCCAGATGTTCCGACCCATGTCGATTCCGTGCGCGCCTTCGTCGATCGCGCGGCGGGCCAGCTCGAGCGCCGCCCGGTCGTTGTCGAGCTTGGGTCCTCCGGCGACGACCAGCGGCACGGGGCAGCCCTCCACGACCTTCGAAAAGTCGTCACAGTAGTAGGTTTTGACCAGGTGGGCGCCGAGCTCGGCGGAAACGCGGCAGGCGAGCGCGAGGTACCGGGCGTCCCGCTTCTCGAGCTCCTTGCCCACCGCGGTGATCGCCATGACCGGCACCCCCGCGTCCTCTCCCTCGCCCACAAGCTCGCCGAGGTGGACGAGCGATTCGTGCTCGTGCGCCGCGCCGACAAAGATGCTCATCGCGACCGCGCACACGTTCAGGCGGACCGCCTCCCGCATCGACGTCGTGATCTTTTCATCGGAGAGGTCCTCCTTGAGGACGGTCGCGCCGCCCGAGACCCGGAGGACGATCGGAGTGGAGGAGTCCGGGGGCACGCATCGCCGGAGGATTCCCCGGGTCAGGGCGAGAGCGTCCGCATGAGGTAGCAGCGGGGCGATCGTCGACCGGGCGTCCTCGAGCCGATGGGTCGGTCCCATGAAGTACCCGTGGTCGACCGCGAGCATCACGGTGTTGTGGCTCACCGGAGAGAACATGCGGCCGATGCGGTTCTCCATCCCCCAGTCCACGGTCGTTCCTCGGGTCGGGGGAGTTCCCCATCCGCTTGAGGTTTGCGCGGAGCGTCGCGGCCGGCCCGTCCCGTTCAGCTCGCCGGCTCCGGCTCGGGCGTCCTTCGGCTGACCGGGACGCGTCGGTCCTCCTTGACCCGGTTGAGGACGACCTGGGTGTTGGTCCGCTCCACGTGCGGGTCCTGGAGGGCGTGCTTGACGAACCGGTCGAGGTCGCGGCGGTCGCGAAACCGGCCGATGAGGAGCGCGTCCGTCTCGCCGGTCACGTCGTAGATGGCATACGCCCTCGAGTCTCGCGCGAGCCGCTCCTCGACCTCGCGAAGTCGACCCTTCGAGATCCGGATCCCCATGGCGGCCCAGAGGTCCCAGCCGAGCTGCTCGTCGTCGAGCAGCGGAATGTACCCGCGGATGACCCCCTGGGCTTCCATGCGGGCGACGCGAGCGCTCACCGTTGTCGGGGAGACCTTGAGCCGGTGGGCCATCTCGCGATGGCTACGTCGCGCGTCGGTGTTCAGCTCCTCGAGGATCGACCGGTCGAGTTCGTCGAGGATGGACGTTCGCCGCATGAATAGTGAATACATACGCACAAGTTAAAGTGTTCTAGTAGAAATGTGGTCATTCGTCCAGTCATGGCAGGTCAACGTTGATGTAGCTCCGCATCGTCGCGGGGGGCTGAGGCGGAACCGTGTCCCCCAAAGCAGTCCCGAAGAAGGTACGGAAGGAGCCGAAGAGCGTCTCCGAAGGCGCTCGGGTACTCGAGCAGCTGAAAGCCGATCACGTCCGCTGGGTGCAACTGTTCTACACGGACGTCTTCGGCGGGTTCAACCAGGTCGACGTCCCGCTCCACACCCTCGACGAGGAGTCGTTCATCTCGGGCGTGCCGAAGCTCGACGGCTCGTCCGTCCGTGGGTTCCGCGAAATCTTCGAGTCGGACATGCTCCTCATCCCCGACGTCCGCACGCTCGCGACCATCCCCTGGAACCCCGAGGCCGGGGGCACCGTCCGATTCATCTGCGACGTCCGGGTCGGAGGGACGAAGGTCCCGTATGACCACGACCCCCGTTGGGTCGCCCGAAAGACCGAGCATGTGCTCGCCGAAGCGGGTTTCGACCGTTCCTACTGGGGTCCCGAGATCGAGTTCTGGGTGTTCGACTCTGTCCAGCTACTGCCATCGTACCAGGGAGTCCACGACGCCTGGGCCGGCGCGGGGTACCTGATCAATCAGTCGGAGTCGCCGTGGCAGGCGGGAGCCCCCGCCGCGACGGTCCGGTTCAAGGAGGGGTACCACCGCAGCCCCCCCGTCGATTCCCTCCTCGGCCTGCGAGCGGAGATGTGCAACATCCTCGCGGACCAGTTCCACATCGTGATGGACGCGCACCATCACGAGGTCGGGACCGCGAGCCAGTCCGAGCTCAACGTCCGCTTCGACGATCTTGTGCCGATGGCCGACCACATCCAGGACGTCCGCTACGTGATCAAGAACGTCGCCCGTCAGCACGGAAAGGTCGGCTGCCTGATGCCGAAGCCGGTCTACGGCGACAACGCGATCGGCATGCACACCAACCAGTCGCTATGGACCAACGGGAAGAACGCGTTCTACGACGCGAAGGATCCGTATGCCGAGGTGAGCCAGACGTGCCGGTACTACGTCGGCGGGCTCATGAAGCATTCCCGGGCGCTGTGCGCGATCACGAACCCGACGACCAACTCCTATCGCCGCCTGGTTCCTGGCTACGAGGCCCCAGTGTTCATCGCCTGGAGCCGTGCGAACCGCTCCGCGAGCATTCGGATCCCCGCCTATCACCGAGGCCGACCGGCGGTGAAGCGGGTGGAGTATCGGACTCCCGATTCCGCCGCGAACATCTACCTCACCGAGGCTGCGCTCGCGCTCGCCGGGCTCGACGGGATCAAGAAGAAGGTCGAACCCCCGGCACCGGTCGACGAGAACATCTACAAGCTGACCCCTGAGCGGCGGCGGGAGCTCGAGATCCGCGAACTACCGGGCTCCCTCGGGGAGGCGCTCGATTGCCTCGAGTCCGACCACGCGTTCCTGCGTCCGGCGTTCGCCTCGTCGCTGATCGAGACCTACATCGAGCTGAAGCGACAGGAGCAGTTGGAGCTGAACCTTCGTCCGCACCCCTTCGAGTTTTACAAGTACCTCGACGTGTAGGCCGGCCCCGCCCGCTGACCCCGAACCCTTTCCTTCCCCCCCGGCGTGCGTTCCTCTCTCCGACCCGTGACCGATTCCACACTGTTCGTCGGCGGCCGCGTCTTCACCGGACGTCGGTACTGCGAGGCCCTCCTCGTCGAGAATGGGGCGGTCGTGGTCGCCGGCACGGAGGCCGAGGCCCGTCGCTCGGCGCCGACCGGAGTCGAGACGCATTCGTTGTCGGGTTCGCTCCTCCTGCCCGGTCTCATCGACGCCCATCTCCACGTGGCGGAGGTGACTCGGGCGCGCGAGGGGCTCCACCTGAATGATGCATCGTCCATCGAAGGGTCGGTCGAGGCGCTCCGGCGATGGGCTCTCGCCTATCCGACCGGTTGGATCGTAGGGCGGGGTTGGGACCCGGAGCGCTCCCCCAGCCGTCCGTGGCTGACTCGGCAGGACCTCGACCGAGCGTCGACTGACCGTCCGGTCGTCGTCGTCCACGTGAGCGGGCACGCGGTGATCGCCAACTCGGCGGCGCTCTCGATCGCGGGGTTCGACCGTTCGACCGCGGACCCACCGGGCGGCCGACTGGGCCGTGAACCCGACGGGGCCCCGGACGGGCGAGTATTCGAAGGGGCGGTCCGCTCGCTGATCGGGCGTCCCGAGGCGCTCGACCTTCCCGGTCCGAGTGCGCTCCGAAGGACGCTCCAATCGGCCGCGGCGCTCGGACTCACGACCGTCGGTGCGATGAGCGCGTCTCCCGAAGAAGCGATTGCGCTGCGTGAGCTCTCTCGTACGGGGGCGCTGCCCGGACGTGTACGGGTCTATCTCCACGGCAGTCGGTGGGCGGAGTATTTCCGCGCCCCCACCGGGTCGGAGGGGACCCCGGGGCGATTTGCCGTGGTCGGCGTAAAGGAGTACACCGACGGTGCGTTCGGGACCAGAACCGCGTGGCTCGCGGAGCCCTACACCGACGACCCGGGAACCGCGGGCATGCGGGTCGCCGGGGACGAACCCCTCCGGGCGCTCCTCGAAGCGATCGCGGAAAAGGGTCTCGCGCCGGCCCTTCATGCGATCGGGGATCGCGCGGTCGACTACTCGCTGGGGTTGCTCGAGGGGTTTCGGACGCCATCGGGTCGGCCGGCACGCATCGAGCACGCCGCCCTCACTCCACCGGCGCTCTTCGGGAGGCTCGCGCGCGTCCGTCCGGTGCTGGTCGTTCAACCCGGATTCGTGTGGAGCGATCATTGGCTCGCCGCTCGACTCGGTCCCGACCGAGCCCGATGGGCGTACGCCTTCCGGACACTCGAGCGGCAGGGGCACCTTCTCGTTGGGTCGAGCGACGCTCCGTACGACCCGCTCGATCCGTGGCGAGGGATGCGGGCGGCAGTCCAACGGACGGATCCCAACGGCCGGTCGGCCAACGCGACGCCGGAAGAGGCGCTGGCGCCCGAAGAGGCGGTTCGACTCTACACCGCGAACGCCGGAGCGGCCTTCGGTGAGCCGGCGCTCGGCCGGCTCGAGCCGAATTCGCCGGCGGATTTTGTCCGTACGGATGCCCCCTCGCTGGAAGCCGCGATCGGGGCCGGAAGCGCGGCGGTCCGAGAAACCTGGGTGGCCGGCATTCGCGTGGCCGCGGGGCCAGAGGGCCGGGACCGAGAAACTCTCTAAACCTCGCCCCGCCTCGAACGGTCGTGTCCGTCCCTGCCGGCGTCCCGCCGCTCAAGGAGTTCTCTCCTTCGATGCGGGTCGACGTGCTCATCTCCGACTGGCGCGCAGGGCTCGAACCCGAGGTCTCGGGCGAAGAGAAGGAGCGTCAGTTGTACGGTCTTGCCTGGGACGCCTACCTCGAGGGGGACTACGGGTTCGGTCTCTGGTGTTGGCACGAGTGTGACCGACTCACGAACAACCTCAACGGGAACGTGCGGGAGGTAACCCGGATCTTGGGTCCGGGGCGATACTTCGGCTTCTCCCACCGAAAGGCGGTCGCTGCCGAGGTCCCGGTCGAGCGAATCTACCGGCCGCGCAAGGGGGACATGAGCACCCCGCGCACCGACGCGTTCGTGCTGCCGCACTACCAGGTACTGTGCGTCTACTTGGTACGCGCGTCGACCGGGGACCCGAAGGCGAAAGCGCAGCTGGAGATCGCGCTCCTCGAACTCGAGGAGCGCCGCCGGGCCGACCCGTTCCTTCGTCACTTCGAGACGTTCCGCGACCTACTGAACCGTACCTCGGGGTCGGCCTCGGCGGCTCCGGCCGCTTCGGCCGCGGGGTCCCCTTCGCCCGCAAAGCACTCCACCGCGCGTCGCACCCACGGCCAGTCGCCCGGGGACTGAGCCGCGATTTCGGACCACCCAATCTTTCCTATAGGTCACGTCCCTCGCCTCGCCCGAAGGGGTCGCGATCGATGAAAGCGATAGTGCTCGGCGGCGGAGGGCTGACGGGCCGATGCGCGGTCCGGGATCTCGCGGGAGGCGGCGTCTTCGATTCTGTGGTCGCCGCCGACCTCGACGTCGGACTCGCCGAAGCGGCCGCACGGAATGCGGGCGCACGGGCGTCGGCGACCGCCCTAGACGTCCGGGACCGGCCCGCCCTCGTGCAGCTCCTCCAAGGGTCGGATGTGGTCGTCAACGCGGTCCAGTACGGGTTCAATCTGACCGTCATGGACGCGGCACTCGAAGCCCGGATCCCGTACCTCGATTTCGGGGGTCTCTTTCACATGACCCGGCGCCAGCTCGCGCTCGACGATACGTTTCGCGCGGCCCGGGTGCTCGCGATCCCCGGTCTGGGACAGGTCCCTGGGGTGTCCAACGTCCTGGCGATGGAGGCCGCCCGCGACCTGGACCGGGTCGACTCGATAGTGATCCGGGACGGGTGGAGGGACCTGACGGTCGGGGGCCCCGAGATCGCCTTCACCTGGTCGCCCAGCACGTTCCTCGATGAGATGCTCCTCCCCGCGGTCGTCTTCGAGGGCGGCGAGTACCGGGATTACCCTCCGATGAGCGGAGCGGAGGATTACGAGTTCGCGCCGCCGGTCGGGAAGACGCGCGTCTACCGCACGTTGCACTCCGAGCCGGCGACGCTCCCGGAGAGTCTGAAGGCGAAGGGGCTCCAGCGCTGCGAGTGGAAGGAGGGCGGTCCGGGCATCGAGGTCCTGCGCACCATGGCGCTTCTCGGCCTCGGTTCGGATCGACCGCTCGACGTGCGCGGCCAGTCGGTCACGCCGAAGGATTTCACGCTCGCGCTCGTCAAGCGAGAGAATCTCCTCGGAATGCCCGAAGGGGTCGACGCCGTCGACTGGGAGGTCTGCGACATCGAGCTTCGAGGGAGCCAGGGGGGCCGACCCGTCGTCCGTCATGCGCTCGCCCGCTTTCCCGCGCGTCGGGACTGGCACCTCGTCGCGACGGAGTACGCGGTCGGGGTCGCCGGGGCGATCGGCGCGGAACTGATCGCGACCGGCCAGATCACGGAGGTCGGCGTGGTCCCGCCCGAGCGATGTGTCCCCGCCGGCCCGTTCCGGGCGGCCCTGAGGAAGCGCGGAATCGAGACCGCCATCGTCCCGCCCGAAAACCCGCTACCGCCTCCCCGGAAGGAGTGAAGTCGGAGCCGAAATGGCTTAAAAATCGCTTTTTCGGTTGATTCGAAGGCAACTAATAGGCATTTTTGCAGACCAACACCCATTAAACATTACATAGCATTCGTCTCATACTTTGCTATATCAATGACATAATGCGTTCTCGCGTTCAGCCAATTATATATAGGCCATTCGGGGTCCGAAACCCGCTCGCGATGCGTGCTCTATGGCGGAACCGCAACCCGCCTCGTTGCCGAATCTCTCCCCCCGGGGGAGCGACGTTCCGGGGCTCGAACCGCTCTCCGACCAGTTTCCTGCGGGACCGCTGAGGGTCGCCGACTCCGAAGTCCAAACTCCGCCCACGCCCGCGCCCGAGGAGGGGCGAAAGGCGCCCGTGGTCGAGGTCGTCCCTCCCGAGACGAAGGAAGCGCCGGCGACCCCGGAGGTCGAAGCGCTGCCGATCCCGATCGCTCGCCTCGTCCCGAAACTGAAGAAGAGCGCGAAGCTCTTCGAAGAGGGGAAGAAGTACATCCCGAACGCCTCGAGTTCGTTGATCCGGGTCGCCTCCTACGACCCCTGTCCGCCGTTCATCGCGGCGGGGAAGGGCTCACGGATCTGGGACGAGGACGGGAACGAGTACCTCGATTTCAACCTGGCCTACGGCTGCCTGATCAACGGGCACGCCCCGAAGGAGCAGGTCAAGGCGATCCAGGACCGGGCGGAGCTCGGCCTCCACTTCGCGGCCCCGACCGCGCTCGAGATCGAGCTCGCGAAACTGTTCCGGAAGATGGTGCCGAACGCCGAGCGCGTGGCGTTCTGCTCGAACGGGTCGGACGCCACCATGAACGCGATCCGGATCGCGCGCGCGGTCACCGGCAAGGACGCGATCCTGAAGTTCGAGGGACACTACCACGGCCAGCACGACTACGCGCTGATCAGCGCGGAAGCGCCTCCGATCGTCGCCGGGCTCGATGAGTACCCGCGCCCGCTACCCAATTCGGCCGGCATCCCCCCGGGCGTCACGGACTACGTGATGGTGGCCCAGTACAACTCGCTCCTCTCGTTCGAGCGGATGGTCAAGCGCTACCGCGATCGCCTCGCGTGCGTGATCCTCGAACCGATCATGGCGAATGCCGGTGTAATCCCTCCGCTCCCCGACTACCTGAAGCGCCTCGTCGAGATCGCGCACGAGAACGACCTGCTCGTCATCTTCGACGAAGTGTTCACGGGATTCCGCGTCGCTCCGGGCGGCGCGCAACAGCTCTACGGTGTCGAGCCGGACATCTCCTGCTGGGCGAAGGCACTCGGCGGTGGGGTGACGATCTCCGCGGTGTCGGGGAAGGCGGAGTACATGGACATGATCGCGCCCGGGCGGATCTCGTTCGGCGGGACCTACTTCGCAAACAACCTCTCGCTCGCGGGTGCGCTCGCGAACCTGAAGATGCTCTACCGCGGCGGGGACGAACTTTACGCGCGGTTCGCGCGTCTGACCGACAAGCTCGAGAAGGGGCTCGAGGAAGCCGGCCGGGACTCGAAGGTCTCGGTGGTGGTCCAGTCGGTCAACGGGATGCTCCAGTTCTTCTTCACGCGCCGCAAGAAGATCCAGAACTACCGAGAGTCGCTGCAGATCGACTGGAACCTGTACCTCCGGCACCACCAGCTCCTCCTCGACAAAGGGATCTACATCCACCCCGACAACTACGAGCGGATCACCTTCTCGAGCGCGCACACCGAGAAGGACATCGAGAAGTTCGTCTCGGTCGCGCACGAGACGTTCAAGGAGCTGCGCACGCTCCCCCGCGATTACCTTCCGTAGCCGGGCTCGGAGCCCCCTTCGTAGGGTCCTAAGTACTCGAAGTCGGTAAGCCTCGAGATGCGCGGGAGAGCCGGTCGGCCGCTCCCCCGGTAGGAGATTCGGGGCGAGATGGGCCGGAATCCGGGCGACCTCTTCATCTTCATCGGAAAGCGCCTGCTCCAGCTGATTCCCGTCCTCATCGGCGTGATCGTCCTCACCTTCATCTGCACCCACCTGAGACTCCAGGGACTCTGCAACGCGGTCTATCCTCACGCGGGGCCGCAGACGATCGCCATGTGCAACGCGAAGTACGGCGCGCCGCTCGACACCCAGTTCGTCCAGTACATCACGAGCCTCCTCCAGGGGAACTGGGGGCAGTCGACGCTCGGCGTGCTCGTCTTCCCGCAGATCGCGGCCGACCTGCCGGCGACGATCGAGCTCGTGCTCGCCGCGCTCTTCCTCATGATCGTCATCGGGATCCCGCTCGGCGTCATCGCGGCCCAGTACAGCGGGCGATGGGCGGACCACCTCGTCCGGGTCTTCTACCTGAGCGGCTGGGCGACCCCGACGTATCTCGGTGCGGTGATTGCCGCCGTCTTCATCGGCCCGTGGCTCGGCCTTCCGACCCGGGGGGAGTACTCCACCGTCGTCCCCCCGTTCCCGCAGTATACGCACATGTCGGTGGTCGACGCCATTATCGCCGGCAACTTTCCGTACACGGTCGACGCGATCTCCCACCTCATCCTCCCCGCGACGGTCCTTGCGTTCATCAACATGGGGATCGCGACCCGGATGACCCGCGCCTCGATGCTCGAGGTCCTGCCCCTCGACTACGTCCGCTCGGCCCGGATGAAAGGCCTCGGCGAGTTCTGGGTGATGTACAAGCACGCGCTACGGAACGCCCTGATTACGACGACCACCGTGCTGGGGGTCACGGCCGGCGGGCTCCTCGCCGGGACGGTCGTGGTCGAGGAGGTGTTCGACTGGCCCGGGATCGGTCAGTACGCCTACGATGCCATCGGCGGGGGCGGCTCGACGGCAAACTTCGACGGAGCGATCGCCGTCGTCATCATCTTCGCGATCGCGGTCGTGGTCGCGAACCTCATCGCGGACATCCTCTACGGGGTCCTCGACCCCCGCGTCGACTGGAGGTAACGACCCGTGGCGTCCCCTCCCGCGCCCCCGGTGCGACGGCACACCGACCATCCGCTCCTCGTGTTCTGGAGGGTGCTGCGGGCGAACCCTCTCTCGCTGTTCGGTTTCCTACTGGTCGCGGTCATCTGCATCGCGGCGCTCCTCGTCGTGGCCGCCCCCCACCTCCTCGTCCCCTACGGTCCCCAGCAGGAGACCGGTCCCATCAACGCCCCGCCGTCCTGGCAGCACCCGTTTGGGACCGACGGGCTGAGCTTCGACATCTACTCGAACGTGATGCTCGCGCTCCCGCTCGACCTCGGCATCGGGATCGGGATCGCGGGCGTGTCGCTGCTCGTCGGCGGCGCGCTCGGCCTCGTCGCCGGCTTCTACGACACCCCCGGGAAGCTCTCGGGCTACGCGTCGGTGTCGATCATGCGGCTCACGGACATCTTCCTGTCCTTCCCGAGCCTGATCCTCGCGCTCACGATCACCCGCGTCCTTGGGGTGGGGGTCGTCAATGTCGCGATCGCGATCAGCATCACCTGGTGGCCGTTCTACGTGCGCCTCGTCCGCGGCGAGGTCCTGGCGGTAAAGCACCTGCCGTACGTCATCGCCGCGCGGGCGGCCGGGGTGTCGGAAAACCGGATCCTGCTCCGGCACGTCCTTCGGAACGTGACCGAGCCGCTCGTCGTCTACTTCACCCTCGACATCGGCACGGTGCTCGTCACCTACTCCACGATCGGTTACATTGGGGTCGCGAGCAAGTATCCCGGGCCCCAGCCCGAATGGGGGGCGATGCTCGCCTACTATCAGAGCGGGGGGCTCATCACCACCTACCCGTGGCTGGTCCTCGCCCCGGGCGCGGCGATCTTCGTGACCGTCCTTGCCTTCAGCTTGCTCGGCGACGGCCTCCGGGACATCCTCGACCCTCGCACCCGACGGGCGTTCGTCCGCGGTGCCGCGCACGAGCCTCCCGCTGAGCGACCCACGCCCGAAGCGGTGGAGTCGGACGACGCGGAGGCGCCCGAGACCGGCGCCGGGAGCCCGTTGAGCCTACCGGACCCCGGAGGGACGTGATGGCCGCACCGGTCCTTGTGCTCGACAACCTGTCGGTCACTTACACCGTGGGCGCCGGGACGTTCTACGCGGTCTCGGACGTCTCGCTCGAGATCGAGCCCGGCCGGGTCGTCGGGATCGTCGGCGAGACCGGCTGCGGCAAGAGCACGCTCGCGAAGGCGATCCCCCGGCTCCTCCCCGAACCACCGGCGTCGATCGGCTCCGGGAAGATCGTGTTCCGGGGGACGGACCTCGTGAAGGTGCCGCACCGCCAGCTCCCGATGGTCCGCGGGACCGGGATCGGCATGATCTTCCAGGAGCCGCTCAACTCCCTCAACCCGGCGTACCGCGTCTTCGACCAGATCGCGGAATCGATCCGGATCCGCCACTATCGCGAGATGGGCTGGGTGAAGTCGTTCCAGGGCGGGTCGACCCCCTTCGACTACTCGAGACCGCCGGACATCACGACCGTCGCGGGCTCGCTCTCGAAGGTGATCGTGCCCTCGGGGGCGGCCGAGGAGGTGGTTCGGGACCGCCTCCAGACGCGGTCCCAGTACCGGGAGGAGGTGCTCAGCTATCTCCGCCTCGTCCGGATCAACGACCCCGATACGATTCTGAACCTCTTCCCCCACGAGCTCTCGGGCGGGATGCGCCAGCGGATCATGATCGCGATGGCGCTCTCCGAGAAGCCGTCGCTCCTCATCGCGGACGAGCCGACGAGCGCGCTCGACGTGACGATCCAGGCCCAGGTGCTGACCCTCATGAAGGAGCTGATCGACGAGGTCGACGCCGCGATCCTGTTCATCAGCCACGACCTGGGCGTGATCGCCGAGACCGCGGACGAGGTCGGGGTGATGTACGCGGGGCGGATCGTGGAGTACGGCCCGGTCGCGGAGGTCTTCAAGGACCCCCGACACCCGTACACCAAGGCGCTGCTCAAAGCAGCCCCGGCCCACTACAAGTCCGACGGCCCGCTGAGCTCGATCTCGGGGTCGGTCCCGAACCTCTCGCGGCCGCCGCCGGGCTGCCGCTTCCATCCCCGGTGCCCGCTGGCCCGGCCCGTCTGCCGGGGCGAAAGCCCTCCGCTCGCGCCCATCGACCCGAACGCCCCCGCGGACTCGCGGCACATCCACCGGAGCGCGTGCTACTTCTCCTCGGAGGTGCCCGGACTCCCGTGAGCGCTCCCACCCCGCTCATCGAGACCGAGGGGATCGAGAAGTTCTTCCCGCTCACCCGCAGCATCACCGAGACCGTGCGTCGGAGGGCGGAGCGGTCGGTGCACGCGGTCGACGGGGTGTCGCTCACGGTCGGAAACGGGGAAACGCTCGGCCTCATCGGAGAATCGGGTTCGGGGAAAACGACGATCGGGTGGCTGATCTCCCGCATTCACGAACCGACCGGCGGGGTCATTCGATTCGACGGCGAGGACATCACGCACCTAGGGGGTACCGCGCTCCGACGGTGGCGGAAGAACGTTCAGATCGTCTTTCAGGACCCGGTTGGCTCCCTGGACCCGCGCCTGAGGGTCTGGCAGATCGTGGGGGAACCGGTCCGCGCCCAGGAAGGCATTCGGGGTCGGGCGCTCCGCGACCGGGTCCAGGAGCTCCTGCCGACCGTCGGCCTACCGCCGGATTGCCTCGACCAGTACCCCCACGAGTTCTCGGGGGGTGGCCGCCAGCGCCTGTCCATGGCGCGTGCGCTCTCGGTGAGCCCCCGCCTGATCGTGCTGGACGAGCCGACGAGCGCACTGGACGTCGCGGTCCAGGCGCAGATCCTGAACCGCCTCGTCGAGCTCCAGCGCACGCTCGGGCTCTCCTACCTTCTCATCACTCACAACGTCGCGGCGGTCCGCTTCGTCGCCGACCGGGTCGCGGTGATGTACCTCGGGCGCCTGGTCGAGGTCGGGCGTGTCCGCGAGGTGCTCGAGCACCCGGTCCATCCGTACACAAAGGCGCTCCTCGCCGCGGTGCCGGTGCCGGACCCGAACCGGCGGCGGACCCGCTACCGGATCGGCGGCGACATCCCGTCCCTCGTCGACCCGAAACCCGGGTGCCGGTTCGCCCCGCGCTGTCCGTTCGTCATCGAGCGGTGTCGGGTCGAGGACCCTCCGCTCCTCACCGTGAGCGGTCTCGGCGACCGACTTGTCGCCTGCCACCGGGCGGAGGAGGTCCGGGACATCGCGCCCGAGACCCTCCTCGCGACCGGCCCCGATCCGGCGCCTCCCCTCTCGACGGCGCCCTCGTAGGACCGACGGCCCCGAGGGCCCCGGCCGCTAGCTTAACCACTGAGTGTTGAACCCGATCGAGTACGGCTCGGCGCTCGCCATCGGGTTGAAGACGTACCCGTGGAGGTCGGAGGCGTAGACCGCGAACGACGTCGGGACGACCAGCCAGATCTCGGAGTAGTTGTCGTACATGATCTGGGTCATGTTCGTGTAGTACGCCGTCAGGTCCGCCGGGTTCGAGTCGCTGGCGGCGAGGTACGTGTCGTTGTTCACGGTCGCGTTGTTGAAGCCGGCCATGCACACATTCGCGCTACCGGAGTTCACCGCGTCGTTCTGGGTCCAGTCGTCCGGCGAGATGTAGTCGGACGTGTAGAACTCCTGGCCCATGTAGAACGGACCGCCGTTCGCGCTCGTGGAGGAGACGCACGCACCGTTCGTGTCGACGCCCTGCTCCTCGTAGAGCTCGTCGAGGCTCACGCCGACCGGGTTGATCGTGATCCCGATCGCTTTGAGGTCCTGCTCGAGCAGCTGCGCGGTCTCGGCCCAATCGGCCCCGACGTTGAGGTACATGTAGTTGATCGAGTTGCCCGCGCACGCATTGTTCGCGCAGGGAGAGTCGGCGATCTCCGTCTGTGCGAGGGCCAGGTTGTAGTCGTAGTAGGGTTCCGCCGCCGTCACGTTGTTGTTGTAGGGATAGGCCGGGGGGACGGGACCGACCCACTGGGAAGCGTACCCGCCGAACGCTTCGGTGATGATCTGGTTGTAATTGATCGCGTGGGTGATCGCCTCGCGGACCGAGAGGTTGTCGAACGGCGCGACGCTTTGGTTCAGGAAGATCCACCAGGAGCCGCTCGTCGCCCCGTAGATGATGGGCAGCGCATTCACCACGATGTTCGAATGGCCCTCCAGCGTTGCGATCGTGGACGGACCGACGTAGGCGAACGACGCGCCTTGTACCTGGCCGGTGACGAGGTCGTTGGTCGTGATGTCGATGGTGTCCTGGAAGATCACCTCAACGGACGTGTTCGCAGGCTGGAGGTTGACGTTCCACGGCTCAGTCGCCGCCGCCGAGGCCGCCCAGTACTTCGAGTTGGCAGTGAGCGTGTATCCTCCCCCTCCGACGCCGTTGTATCCGTTCAGGACGTACGGCCCAGTGCCGAGGGTATTGCTGGCCAGATAGGTGTTCGGCTGCCCGATCGTCACCCCGCCGTTGGCGTCGACCCACGCGGGGTCAACTGCGTAGGAGTTCGGGGCGGAGATCGACGCGAGGAGGTAGGTGTAGTTGCTGTCGAGGTACCCGTAGCCCAGGTTGAGCGCAATCGTTTCGTTGTTGATGACCTGGAAGGATTGGTTGGGCAGCTCCATCTGGGCGATCTCGACCCCGGTCGGATTTTCGAAGTTCCAAGTGTTCAGGTCGCTGGCAAGGGTCGTGTTCGCCGACTGGTCGACGGAGGCGGGCGAGTAGTAGCTGAGGGGGTTCGACGGGGTGAAGTTGGTGGAGTAGAAGTTCTCCTCGAGGATGAACTGGGGTCCCTGTGCGAGCAGGAGGCTCCGATAGAAGCTGTACCACTGCACGTAGGCGTTGTACGGGTCGCCGTTCGAGAAGACCACGCCCGGGTGCAAGTCGAACGTGTAGGTCGTGAAGTTCGTGTTCGGGTTGTAGGATTCGGTCCCGTTGTTCGTCGCGAGGACGCCCGAGAAGCTCGTGACGCTCGAGCCGTTGTAGTTGACGAGGCCCTGGTAGACCTGCTGGACCGCGGCCCACCCCGGGGTGGAGAACGTCACCGCAGGGTCGAGCGAATCGGGGATCTCTGCCTGGTCGATGCAGATGTACGTGGTCTGGCTCGGGCCGCAGTTCGAGGTGGTGGAGTGGCGGAGGACGACGTAGGCGCCGATTCCGGCGACCACAAGAACCACGACAATCGAGACCGCGACGATGTTTCGAGTTCTCGGTTTCATCGAAAAGAACCCCGACCGGGCGCCCGAGGCGTTCCCGCCTTGTTAAGGTATGCCATGGGGAGACTCCGCGGCGCCGGATCGACTCCCGGCGGCAGCCTATTGAGCCGGTTTCGGCTCGCTCGAACGCGGGGAGCGTATGGTCGCTAAGATGCTGATCGGAGGCGAATGGGTGGCGGCATCCTCGGAGGCTACTATCGCCGTCGCGAGCCCTTTCGACGGGAGCGCACTCGGGGAAGTACCGAAGGCCAGCCGGGAGGACGCTCGCCGTGCGATCGACGCCGCTCGCGAGGCGTTCGACCGGGGTCCGTGGCCGAGATTGCCCCCTCGGGCCCGCGGCGAGGTGTTCCTAAAGGCCGCCCAGCTCCTGAGCGTGCGCCTTCCCCAGCTCGCCGAGCTCGAGAGCCGGAACCAAGGAAAGACGATCAAGCAGGCCGCGGACGCGGACCTGCCGTTCTCGATCGACAACCTCGTCTTCTACGCCGGCGCGGGGCGGACGATGGAGTCGAAGAACCCCGGTGAGTTCACGGGGGACGGAACGACGATCTTCCGCCGGGAACCCGTCGGCGTCGTGGCGTCGATCACCCCGTGGAACTATCCGTTCATGATGGCCGTCTGGAAGATCGGCCCTGCTCTGATCACCGGCAACACGGTCGTGCTGAAGCCTGCCAGCTGGACTCCCCTCACGACCCTCGAGCTCGGACGCTCGTTCCAGGAGGCCGGAATGCCCCCGGGGGCGCTCAACGTCATCACCGGACCCGGCGGCGAGGTCGGGGACGAACTGTCGCGAAATCCCAAGGTCGACATGGTATCCTTGACGGGCGACACTGAGACCGGACGCAAGATCATGGAAGCTGCCAGCGGGACGGTCAAGCGCACCCAACTGGAGCTCGGTGGGAAAGCCCCGTTTGTCGTGTTCGAGGACGCCGACATCGGGGCGGCGGTAGAGGGAGCGATCGTCGCGGGCTTCGTGAACGGCGGACAGGATTGCACGGCGGCGACGCGCCTTATCGTTCACCAGAACGTACGGGCGAAGTTCCTGAGCCGACTCCTCGAGCGAGTCGCGACGATCCGCCTCGGCGACCCGCTTTCGCGCACGACCGACCTCGGCCCTCTCGTCCACCCGACCCATCAGCAGAAAGTGCTCGAACTCGTCGCCCAGGGGTCGGCCGAAGGCGCAAAGCTCGTGGCCGGTGGCACGGACGACCGCGCCGCCTACCCGAAGGGCGCGTTCGTCACCCCGACGGTCTTCGACGCGGTGGCCCCCGACATGGCGATCGCCCAAAAGGAGGTGTTCGGACCGGTGCTCGACGTCCTCCAATTCTCGACCTTCGATGAGGCGATCGAGATCGCGAACGGGGTCGAGTACGGTCTGGCGGGGAGTGTGTGGACCAACGACCTCCGAACGGCGATGCGAGCGGCGAACGCGCTGCGGTTCGGGGACGTGTGGGTGAACGACCACCTCCCACTCGCTTCCGAGACACCGCACGGCGGCTTCAAGCAGTCCGGGTTCGGGAAGGACCTCGGCACCGATTCGCTGTACGACTACACGGTCGTCAAGAACATCTACATCGACCTGACGGGCCTGGCGCGCAAGGCCTGGCACTACACGACGTACGGCGACCCGGCCTAGGGACGTATGGCCGACGGAATCCCGGAGGGCGGCAAAGGGTCCCTCTTTATCGGAGGCACCTGGCGAGCCCCCTCGAGCGGAAAGTACTCGACGGTCCGAGACCCGTCGACCGGTCGCACCGTGGGCGAAGCCCCCGTCGCGTCCGCCGACGAGGCGCGGTCGGCGGTCGATGCCGCCGCCGACGCCGAGGACGGGTGGGGGGCCGTTCCGGGACACGAGCGGGCCCGGATCCTCCGGGCGGCCGCGCAGCGCCTTCGGGCGGACCGCGAGACGATGGCCCGGCTGATCGCCACTGAGGTCGGGAAGCCGATCACGGATGCCCGGGTCGAGGCCGACCGGGCGGCGGGGGTCTACGAACTGGCCGCGGAGGAGATCCGTCACCTCGGAGGGGAGAGCTACCCGGCCGACGCCTACGAGCGCCCGGCGGGGAATGAACACCGATTCCTCTTCTCCGTCCGGGAGCCGGTCGGCATCGTGGTCGCCATCGGCCCGTTCAATTTTCCCCTCAACCTCCTCTCGCACAAGGTCGCACCGGCGCTCGCGGCAGGCAATCCCGTCGTCGCCAAACCGACCAGCGCCGCGCCGTTCACGGCGCTCCGTCTCGCCGAGCACCTCAGCGCGGCCGGGATCCCGCCCGGCGTGCTCAACGTCGTCTTGGGCCCGGGCGGGTCGGTCGGGGATGCGTTGGTGGAGCACCCTCGCACCCGGCTCGTGACCTTCACGGGCTCGACCGAGGTCGGAAAGGCGATCGCCGGAAAGGCCGGTCGCCACGCGAAACGCGTGATCCTCGAGATGGGCGGCCTCGACCCGTTCGTGGTGCTCGACGACGCGCCGCTCGACGTAACGGTCGCCGCGGCCGCCCGCAGTATCTTCAGTTACTCGGGGCAGGTCTGCACCGCGTCGAAGCGATTCCTTGTCGAGGCAGGGATCGCGGATCGGTTCGCGAAGGGACTCGCCGAGCGAGCGCGCGCGCTCCGGGTCGGCCCCGCGCTCGACGAGACCACCGAGGTCGGACCGCTGATCGACCCCGCGGCGGTCGCCCGCATGGACACGCTGGTCGAGGACGCGCGCGCGCGTTCCGCCACGGTCCTCGCGGGCGGGAGTCGCCCCGAGGGCCGGTCGGAAGGAAACTTCTACTCCCCGACCGTGCTCGACGAGGTCCCCGAAGAGGCCCGCGTGTTGCGGGAGGAGCCGTTCGGGCCGCTCGCGCCGATCACCCGGTTCTCCGACCTCGAGAGCGCTGTCCGGATCGCGAACTCCACTCCGTACGGCCTGCAAGCGGCCGTGTACACTCGCGACATCGCCCGCGGCTTTCGCCTGGCGAAGCAGATCCGAGCGGGCGGCGTCCACTTGAACGATCCGACGAACCTGCGCTGGGATGCGCTCCCGTTCGGCGGCGTGAAGGAGAGCGGCCTCGGCCGTGAGGGGTTGCGCTACGCGATGGAAGAGATGACCGAGGTCAAGCTGATCTCGGTGAACTACGCGTCCCCGTGAGCCGCTACGACGGTTCGGCGTCCGGAAACGTCCGACCGGGCACCGGCGGGACAACCGGCCCCGGGATTCCGGGCGACGCCGGGAGGAGTGGCTCCGGCCGGCTGACGCGGCCCGACGGGGCGGGGAGCACGCGGCGCGCGTGAGGGGAAGCGTCCAGCCCTTCGATCGCGTCCTCGAAGGCGACGAGCCCCCGCTCGAGCAGTTCGTCCTCGACGACGAGAGGGGCCATGAACCGGAGCACCTGGTCCCACGACCCGCAGGTGTGCATGAGGACCCCTCGTTGGAACAGTTCGGAGCGCATCGCCTTCGCCCGCTCTCCCCACGCCGCGCGCGTCGCCGGGTCGTGGACGAACTCGACCCCGACCATGAACCCGCGACCCCGGACGCTCCCAATCGTCGGGTGTCGCTGTCCGATCGCACGGAACCGTTCGACGACCGCGGCCCCACGATGGCGCGTGCGTTCGAGGAGGTCACCCTCCCGGAGGACCTTCAGCACCTCGGTCCCGACCGCGAACCCGAGGGGGTTGCCCCGGAACGTTCCGAGGTGAAATCCCCGCGGGAGCTCCTTGACGAGGTCCGCGCGGTACGCGACCATCGAGAGCGGGATCCCGCCCCCGATCGACTTCGCGATGCAGAGGAGGTCCGGCGTTACGCCCGAGTGTTCGACCGCCCACATGCGACCCGTCCGGCCGAGTCCGGTCTGCACCTCGTCGGCGATGAGCAGGATGCCGTGGCGGTCGCAGAACTCCCGCAGCGCCGGGAGGAAGTCGTCGGGGGGGAGGACGTACCCGCCCTCCCCGAGGATCGGTTCGACGAGCACCGACGAGATCTCGTCGACGCCAGAGTGGGGGTCGTTGACGAGGTGTTCCAAGTAGGCGATCGTCCCGGCCGCGCTCTCGTCCGCGCCGAGCACGGGTCGATAGGGGTCGGGGAACGGCACGCGGATGACCGTGCCTCCGCCGAACGATGAGGTCGAGTGGTATCGGCGGCCGCTGGTCAGGCTGACGGCGCCGCCGTGCACTCCGTGGTAGGCCCCCGAGAAAGCGACGGTGCCGCGCTTCCGCTGGGCAAAATCCGCGAGGCTGACCGCGGTCTCGATCGCGTCGCCGCCGCTGATGCAGAAGATCACCCGGGCATGGTTGCGGAGGGTCCCGGGCAACGCGCTCTGGAGCCCTTCCAGGAACCGAACGCGGGCCTCGGTCGGGAGCTCGAGGGCGTGCCAGATCGACTTCGACTGCGCCTCGAGTGCCGCGACCAGCCGCGGGTGGCGGTGGCCGAGGTTGAGGACCGATATTCCGGCGACCCAATCGATGTACCGATTCCCGTCCACGTCCTCGATCGTCGAGCCCTGGGCCGCTCGTGGGGCCATAGGGAAGTAGTGCGGATACCCGATCGCGTCGGTCTCCCACCGCGCTTGCTCGGCGAGCAGTTTGCGGGACTGGGGTCCCGGAGGTGGAACGACGATCCGGGGAGCATCGGGGTAGCTCAGCCAACTCGATCGGTCGGTCACGCGCCGCTCCGTCCTAGTCCACCGGGCGTCGCCATATCAATTCTCGGGAGAGACGGGAGGTGCGCCCGTCTCCGGCGGCGACGAGATTTATGGGCCCGGGAGCATCCGGGCGGGCATGCCGTCGGCCTCCGCGCCCCCTCCGATCGCCTGCTCGTGCTGCTCGTGTGCGGGTTGCTGTAAGTGCTGCTCGTGCTGCTCGACCGGGCTCGCGTGCTGCGATACTTGTAATTCGAAATCCCTCGGCGGGCCCTAGTCACTCTCCGTCGACTACCTACCGGGGGTCGTCGATGGATCGTGCGCTGCGGGTCGATACCCATCTTCACCTGACGCGTTGGTGGCCCGACCTGTCGCTCACCGCCTACCGTGCCGACCTCGATTTCACTCCCCAGGGGCTCGTACGGGAGATGGATGCGAACGGGATCGACTTCGGTCTCGTGATCCAGGTCCACGAGTCGCCGACGGCCGAGGAGGCCCTCACCGAAAGCCGATCCCTGAGGGAGCAGAGCCTCGGTCGACTGCGACCGGTCGTGACGGTCGACCCCACCCGGGAGGAGTCGCGGGTCCGGGAGGCGATCGCTCTCTGGGAGACCGACCCTCACATCGCGGGGATCAAGCTCTTCCCCGGCTACCTTCCGTTCTATCCGCACGACCCCCGACTCGCCCCGCTGTACGAGTTCGCCCACCGCCGGGGACTTCCCGTCCTTGTCCACCAGGGGGACACTCTCGACCGGAAGGGGCTCGTGAAGTTCGCCCGGCCGATCGAGCTCGACGAGGTCGCCGTTCGCTACTCCGACGTCCGGTTCGTCCTCTGCCACTTCGGGAACCCCTGGGTGGAGGAGGCCGCCGAGGTCGTCTACAAGAACGAGAACGTGTACGCCGACACTTCGGGTCTCCTCGCTCATCCGTCCGCGCCGTACTTTGAGCGGATGGTCGACCAGTGCCGGCGTCGTCTGCTCCGGGCGGTGATCTCGATCGGTTCGCCCGACCGTATCCTCTACGGGTCGGATTGGCCGCTCGAGGAGCTCCGCGTCGCGGTCGCCCTGGTCGACGAACTCGAACTCCCCGAGGAGGACCGCGTCAAGATCTTAGGGGCCAACGCGGCGCGCCTCTTCCGGCTCCCCGAACGGCCGCGCTCCGCGGCCGGGTCGTCTTAACCCCGAGGGGGCTCGGCGGGGCCGTACCCGCGGTACGAGGGAGACGATGGACGGGGAGGAGATCCAGCGCATCGTTCGCGAGACCAACTACGTGACCTGGCGGCGCCAGGGGGGTTGGAAGCCGCTCGTGGTGGTCCGAGCGGAGGGGTCCCGATTCTGGGACAGCGCCGGAAAGGAGTATCTCGATCTCTCCTCGCAACTGATCGCGACCAATCTGGGACATGCGAACCCCAAGGTCGTCGAGGCGATTGCCGAGCAGGCCCGAACTCTCTCCTACGCGGTACCGGGGTTCGCCACCGAACCACGCGCGAGACTGAGCGCGGCGTTGCTCGAGATCCTCCCGAAAGGATTGAACCGGTTCTTCTTCAGCACCTCGGGAACCGAGGCCAATGAGGCCGCGCTCAAGATCGCCCGGGCGACGACCGGGCGAACCAAAGTGATGGCCCGCTACCGATCGTACCACGGCTCTACCGCCGCGTCGATCTCGGTCACCGGAGAGTTCCGGCGGCGTCCGATCGAGCGAGTCCAGCGCGTGCCGGGGACCGTCTTCGCGCCGGACTGTTACTGCTATCGCTGTCCGTTCGGTCTCACCTACCCGGACTGCAACGTGGAGTGTGCCGACTACGTCGACTACCAGCTCGATCACGAGGGGGACGTGGCGGCGATGATCGTCGAACCCGTCGTGGGGACGAATGGGGTGATCGTTCCCGTGCCGGAGTATCTCTCCCGTATCCGGGAGATCACGCGGAAGCACGACGTTCTCCTCATCGCCGACGAGGTGATGAGCGCCTGGGGTCGCGTCGGGGAGTGGTTCGCCGTCGACCATTGGAAGGTGACTCCGGATATTCTGACCACGGCGAAGGGGATCACCGGCGCTCACATTCCGCTCGGGCTCACCGCGACCACGGCCGCGATCCACGACACGTTTGCGGAGTCGTACTTCCCGCACGGGCACACTTACGAAGCGCACCCGCTGACGCTCGCTCCCGCGGTCGCCGCGATCGAGGAGTATCGCCGCCTCCATCTCCTCGAAAAGTCGCGGAGGGACGGGGAGTATCTCCTCTCTCGACTGCGCGAGATCCAGGAACGCCACCGGTCGGTGGGGGAGGTCCGTGGGCTCGGACTGTTCGCCGCCGTCGAACTCGTGAAGAACCGCGCGACGAAGGCCCCGTTCAACTCCGATGACGACAAGCTCGCGGGCCGCCCGCTCGTCTCCGACCAGGTCGCCGCGGCGATGATGAAGGACGGGGTCTACTGCGTCAGTTGGGTCTCGCACCTCATCGTCGCCCCGCCCCTCATCGTCACACGCGAGGAACTGGACCACGGTCTCGAGGTCCTGGACCGCGCGCTCCGCGTCGCGGACGCGCTGGCCGACCCGATCGAGCGTGGAGCCGTTCTGGCGTAACGGTCTCGGAAGGGCCGAACAGGCGCCCCAGCGCTCCGCGGGCTCACACCGCGGCGCGCGGTCTGTCGGCACGGGGTCGGTACGACTGGATCGACCAGAGGATGGCGCCGGCGAGCATCGCGAGCGCACCCCCGAGGACGGTGTCGAGTACCCTCGTCTCCGCGAGCACCAGCCCTCCGGGGTAGGCGAGGTTGATGAGGAGGATGACGAACACGGTGAGCGCCACGGAGTAGAGAGTGTAGTTGGCCGAGACCATCAGCAAGGTGACGAAGACGGACCCCACCATCAACAGACCCTGAAGCGGTGGCTCGGAGACCCCCCAAGTGAGGACCACCGCGAGGGTGGCTCCGACGACGGTCCCGGTCATGCGCGCGGCTCCCGCCGTGAACGTCTGACCGAAGTGCGCCCGCAGGACGACAACGACGGTGAGCATGACCCAGTAGTCCCTCGCGAGGCCAAGCCCGAGCGCCAGGGCGAACCCCGTCGCAGCGACCACTCCCACGGCGACGGCGTGCGCCCACCCCCGGTGCGAACGCGGGGCGGGTCTGGGAGTGACGGACGTAGCGGCACTGAGCGGCGCTGCGGGCGACGGACCAATCCGCCGGAGGACCGCCATGTGGATCGCGAAGCCGGCGAGGGCGAGCGCCCCGCCGACGAGCACGAACTCCACCCGGCCCGCCGCCTCCGCAACCGAAGCCCCGGGGAAGCCGACGCCCATGACGAACAGGGCCGATACGGTGAGCAGCAGCGAGCCAGGGCGGGGGATCCGGTCGACGAGGGAGGCGACGACCAATCCGATGGCGATCAGCGGGAACTCGACCCATCCCAGGGTTCCGACGAGCGTGCCCAGCCCGATGGCGCCGGCGTTCAGCCCGACACCCCACAAGCTCCGGACTAGCCGGTCGTTCGCTGTCCCGACGAACTGCAACAAGAGGACGTTGAAGCATCCGAGCGCCACGAACACCCCGGTTTGCGCGAACCCGGTGGCGACGGCGGCAAGTACGGGTATCGCGAGGATCGCCGCCGACCGGGTCGACGCGACCCAGTCGATCGTTGGCCGGTCGATTTGGGTCAGCCCACCGATCCATGCCGAGCCGGACGTGGGCAGGTCGTGGGCGCTCATCCACCGAGGCCTCCCGCCCGCATCGTCTTCCGGGGAGGGCAGGGACGGGAAGTACTCACCGCCCGGGAGGTGTTGGCCCAGGGGCGACGCGCCGCTTCAGAACCAGCGGCTCGTGACGACCTTCTTGTGGGTATAGAAATCGATCGCATCACGGCCGGTCACGTGCAGGTCCCCGTAGAACGACCCCTTCCAGCCGACGAACGGGAAGTAGGCGGCGGGCGCCGGTACCCCGATGTTGACCCCGACCATCCCGGCCTCGATCCGGCGGGAGAATTCGCGCGCCGCCTTCCCGTCCCGCGTGAAGATCGCCGCGGCGTTGCCGAATCGCGATTGGTTCGCGACGAGGATCGCCTCGTCGAGCGACGCCACTCGAACGACCGAAAGAACCGGGCCGAAGATCTCCTCCTGAGCGATCGCCATGTCGGGACGGACGCGGTCGAACAGCACCGGGGCAACGTAGTAACCGTCCGCCGTCGAAGGAGTGACGCCGCGGGCGGCGACCATCGCGCCCCCCGCTTCCCCCTCGGCAATCCACTTCAGGATGCGGGCGCGGTGGTCGGCCCGGATGACGGGACCGACCTCGGTGGGGGCCGCTCCGGCCGGTCCGACGGAGAGGGAGCGAACGGCGTCCGCGAGCCGGGCGACGAGGGAGTCGCCGACGGGGTCGACCGCGAGGACGACGCTTCCCGCAAGGCAGCGCTCCCCGGATTGCCCGAACGCGCTCGAGACGATCGCCGGCACCGACCGCTCGAGGTCGGCATCCGGTAGGACGACGAGATGGTTCTTCGCGCCGGCGAGCGCTTGGACCCGTTTTCCGTACGCCGCGGCCGTGGCGTACACATGGCGAGCGGTCGGAGCCGAACCGACGAACGAAACCGCGTCGACGAGCGGATGCGCCAGGAGCGCGTCGACCGCCGCCGAGTCCCCGTGGACCAGGTTGAACGTCCCCGGGGGGAACCCCGCGTCCGCCACGAGACGGGCGACGATCGCGGCCGAAAGCGGAACCCGTTCGGACGGTTTGAGGATGAACGAGTTCCCGCAGACGAGCGCCAGGGGCGCCATCCACAGCGGGATCATGACGGGAAAGTTGAACGGGGTGATCCCGACGACCACCCCGAGCGGTTGCCGGAGCATGGTCGTGTCCACTCCCAAACTGACATCTTGGAGGTACGACCCCTGCAGGGTCGTGGGCGCCGACGCGGCGAACTCCGTCGCCTCGATCCCCCGGCGCACCGAGCCTTTCGCCTCGTCGTTGGTCTTCCCGTTCTCGCGAACCACGCTCCGCACGAGCTCATCGAAGTGGGACTCGAGGAGCCGACCGAGCCTGAGAACGCGGCGGGCGCGATCCGCCACCGGGACCTCCCGCCAGGCAGGAAACGCGGCCCGGGCCGCGGTGACCGCCGCGTCGACGTCCGACGCGTTCGAGCGGGGGACCCGGGCGATCAGCCTACCGGTCGAAGGGTCCGGGACGTCGAGGAGCCCGAGAGTGTCCGGTCGCACCCAGGCCCCCCCGACGTAATTTTCCAGGACCAACTCTCCGGCCATCCGCGTCCCGTCCCGGCCCCCGGAGCCCTGCCGGGTAATGACGGTCGCGGAGGGGAGTCCGGCACCTGCCGGACTTCGGTCCCCCTCGGTGGTCCTTTAGTAACCCGTGCCGCTCCGAAGCCCGCCGGTCCGGGAGGAGGCTCCGGGGCCTTCACGGGAGATGGGATTCTGGACCCCCGGTTTGACACGGCGTTCGCCGAATACGAACGACGTACGCCCCGTTCGAAGGCGTGTTGGGAGCACGGGGTGCGGTGGACTCCCCTGGGCGTCCACTCGAACTATCGGTTCCTCGACCCGTACCCGTTCTTCGTTCACCGCGCGTCGGGCGTCCACCTGTGGGACGCAGACGAGAACGAATACCTCGACTTCAACATGGCGTTCGGCGCCCTTCAGAGCGGCCACGCCCATCCGAAGCTCGTCGAGGCGCTGACCCACCAGCTTGAACTGGGCAGCATCTACGGCTACGAGTGGGAGCGGACGCCCGAGGTCGCGGAGCGGATCTGCCGCCGGTACGGGATGGAGAAGGTCCGGTTCAGCACGACCGGGCTCGAGGCCACGCACCACGCGCTGCGGTTCGCCCGAGCCAAAACAAAGAAGCGGTACGTCCTCAAGTTCGAGGGCGGGTACCACGGCTCCCACGACGAGCTGCTGGTCGGGGTGAAGCCCCGCCTCCAAGTCGCGGGCGCGGCGGACCATCCGAACTCGGCGCCGGCTTCTCCCGGGATCCTGGCCGAGCTCTCTGAACGCACCCTCGTGGCCCCGTTCAATGACCTCGAGGCGACGCGCAAGATCGCGCGCGCCCACCGGGAGGACCTCGCGGCCGTGATCACGGAGCCGATCCCGATGAACATGGGGTTCATCCTCCCGGAGGACGGGTTCCTCAGCGGCGTACGGGAATTGTGCGATGAGCTCGGCGCGCTCCTGGTCTTCGACGAGATCAAGACCGGAGCGAAGTACCCCCATGGGGGCGCCGGACGGCTCGGGGTCCATCCCGACCTGATCACGCTCGGGAAGTCGATCGCGTGCGGAGTGCCCCTCTCGGCGATCGCCGCGGGTCCGGGGATCCTCGATGAGGTCGGGCCGCGGAAGGTCTCGCACGCCGGGACGTTCAACTCCAACCCGCTCGGGATGGTCGCGTGTCTCGCGTCCCTCGAGCACATCCTGACGGACGAGGCGCTCGAGCGTTCCGCGCGCCTCAACGCGCGCCTCGCGAAGGGGTACACCGAGGTGTTCCGGGACGCGGGGGTGACCGCCCACGTGTCGGCCGACGGTCCCTCGGGAACCGTGTACTTCGCCGATCATCCGGTACGGAACTGGCGCGACTTCCTCACCGTGGACGGGGACCGGTCGATGCTCTACTACTACCACTGCCTGAACCGAGGACTGATCCCTTCGGGAACGGGACCGGACGAGCAGTGGACGATCTCGGTCCAGCACACGGACCGGGATGTCGACCGACACCTCGAGGTCCTCGGAACGGTCGCGGAACAGCTCGTCGGCTCCCCCCAGGCGGGGGAGATCGAGGAGTCGGTCTAGCCGGCACCCCCCGCGCCCGCGGGGAACGTTGCCCGCGGGGTCAGCGGGGTGGCCGCTCGGCCGGGGCGAAGACCACCAGGAGCACCAGCTCCTCCGTGATCGAATGGAACCGGTGCTCCTCATGAGCGGGGACGAACAGTACAGCTCCGGGACCGGCCACGGTCTCCACGTCGCCTTTCCGGAAACGAGCGTGACCCCGAACCACGTAGTAGATTTCGTCCTCGGTGTGCGGGGTCTGTCGGTCGACTGCGCCGGCAGCGAGAACGTAGACCCCCGCACTCATCGTGGGAACTCGAAGGAACTCGGCGTATCCGCCCGCCTGCTTCGCCCTCGGCAGTTCGGTCTCGATCGACGTCACGGAGCAACCTCGGCGCGCGAGAATCGCCTCCGGAACTTAGCGGCGCGGGGAGGACCGAATCGCCCGTCACGTATCGCGGAGTCGACCCGCGGTGAGGAACTCATCCGCGGCCCTCGTCCCGGTGTCGATCGCGCCCGCGACGGTCCCTGACTGCCCCGACACGTCGGTCGCTTCCCCGGCAAAGAACAGACGCCCCTCGACCGGCGCGGCGAGGGCCCGTCGCTCGGCGAGACCGACCCCGGGGGGAAGGAACGAATAGCCTCCCCGGACCCACGGGTCCGAGGGCCAACGATGCACCGCCCACCCCTCGACGGTCCCGAGGGTCGCCTCCGGAGGCAGTACGGCATCCCACTCGGCCACGGTCGCCGCGACGAGCTCGTCGTCCGGGAGGGCCGCCCGTCGACGCGCCTCGCGACCCACCGTGAAGGCCGTCACCAGTTCCGTCCGCTCCCCTAAGCCGACGCGGGGGCGATAGAACGAGGTCGGCGTGCCTCCCCAAACCAGACCAAAGTCCCCGAGCCGACGACGCATCGTTCCACCGCGGACACGGAGCTGCAGCGCGTACGCATCGCCGAACTCGATCCGGTCCGCCGCCGACCGCTTCTCCTTCGGTAGCGGTGGGTCGAAGACGATACCGCCCGCCCGGAGGACCCCGAGCGGCACGGTGACGATCACCCCGGCAGCACGGAAGTCGACGGACGTACCGGCCGGACCCGTGGCGCGGATGCGAACCCCGGTGGGCGTTACTTGTACCTCGGATACCGGAAAACTCGGTAGGATTCTCTGGCCCAATCGAGCGGCGGCGCGTTCGGCGAGCGCCGAGTACCCCTCGGTCAACTGAAAGTTCCGAAAGCCGTACGGCTCACGCGCTTCTCGGTACTCTTCGGCGGGGCCCGTGACCCCGATCGCGTCGGGGTCGGCCGCGTACGCGTGAGCGTAGAGGAGAGTGATCATCGAGCGGGCAACGGGTCGGACCGGCTGCTCGGAGAGAAACCGGTCGAGAGAACGATCCGGCGATCGCGCAGCGTCAATACGTCGTGGGAGGCGAACGAACCCGTCGTAGGCGGCCCGAACTCCCGCGACCGGATGGAACGGCAGTGCGAGCCACGGGAAACTCGCTAACCGGCGGTCGACCACGAGGCGGCTCCGCTGGTAGAGCGGGAGCGGGCGTGTGCCGAGCCCTTCGCGCGCGATCCAGGAGTGGGTGACCGCGGTTCGTCCGTGGACCAT
The DNA here is from genome assembly GCA_049802875.1 of Thermoplasmata archaeon. Taxonomy (GTDB): domain Archaea; phylum Thermoplasmatota; class Thermoplasmata; order Lutacidiplasmatales; family UBA184; genus Lutacidiplasma. The sequence continues at coordinate 45,429 of JBARNH010000016.1, forward strand.
CTGCGCGCCGAGCTCGAGCGGAACGCCACCGGCGAGCCGGTAGTCGGTAAGGGCGCGGCCGCCGACACGGTCCTGGGCTTCCAGGACGATCACGCGCCGGTCGGCCGCCACCAGCCGTAGCGCGGCGGCAAGCCCCGCGAAGCCCGCGCCGATGACGACCGCATCGAACTCGGACGCGGCCATGCCGACCCCGCTTTGGCGGGTGGCAGGATAACATCTGTCCGGGCCGGCGCGAGCGATATCGACCGCTCGTCGGACGCCCGGGGGCAACGCCAAAACCCCGAGCATCGTAGGGTCGTTCGATGCCGTCCCCCGTCAGCGATCCCGACCGGGCGCGGATCCCTCCGAACTCGCGGCCCTTGACGGAAGCGGCGCCGCGGACGCCGGGCGGAGCCGCCTACTGGGACCCGTCGCTCTTTCGGGTCGAGCTCGAGCGGTTGTTCTATCGCAACTGGCTCTGCGTTTCCCGCGAGGAGGAGCTGGCCCGCCCCGGGGATTTCGTCACTCGGAGGGTCGGCCCGGAAAGCATCCTGCTCACCCGAGCGCCGGATGCGACGCTCCACGGATTCTACAACGTCTGCCGCCACCGAGGTACCCGGGTCGTCTCCGAACCCGACGGGCAGGGGCGGCACTCGTTCGTCTGCCCGTACCACTCGTGGACGTACGACCTGAACGGCCGTCTCATCGCGGCCCGGCACATGGAGGGCCAGCCCGACTTCGACCGCACGGACCTCGGGTTGCTCCCGGTGCGCGTGGACTCGTGGGGCGGCTTCGTCTGGGCGAAGCTCGACCCGGAGGGACCTTCGTTGCACGAGGGCTTGGGCTCGTTCTTCGACCGATTCGCCCGCTTCTCCTTTGCCGACCTGCGGCGCGGGGCCCGACAAGAGTACACCGTCGCAGCCAACTGGAAGGTGCTCGTCGAGAACTTCTCGGAGTGTTACCACTGCGCGCCGGTGCACCCGAACCTGAACCGGTTAACTCCCTATTTGTCAGGGGACAACGACGCCTCGTTCCACCCGAGGGATGGGCGTTCGCTGTTCGCGGGCGGATACATGGAGTTCAGCAAGGACTACCAATCGATGACCCGTTCCGGGTACACGAACCGCGCGTCCCTCCCCGGTTCGACCGTCGAGGATCGACGGCGCGTCTACTACTACGTCGTCTTTCCGAACCTTTTCTTCAGCCTGCACCCGGATTATCTCATGGTCCATCGTTGCTGGCCGACCGCCCCGGCCCTCTCGCGGGTCGAGAATGAGTTCTACTTCCCCCGCGCCGCGGTGGAAGCCCCCGGGTTCGATCCGAGCGACGCGGTGGACCTTTGGGATGAGATCAACCGGCAGGACTGGGCGATGTGCGAGCGCGCCCAGGAAGGGACCGGATCCCGCGTCTGGACCGGAGGTCGGTACAGTGGTCGGGAGTCGATGGTCCGCGATTTTGACGAGTTCGTCGCGGAGGAGCTCGCCCGCGGGACGGGGTCGCACGGGACCGCGCCCTGACCCGCTCGCCGCCCGGGGACCGACGCGGTCTTCGGGGCGTACGCGAGCGCTCCGATCCCGCAGGGCGATGCTCCCGGCGGGATTCGAACCCGCGTTACGGCGTCGAAGGCGCCGAATCCTTGACCGGACTAGACTACGGGAGCGTGACCCGGACTCCAGACTCGAATCGCCTCCCCCGGGCTAATGAGCTTTCGTATCCGCCCCGGGGGCCCCAACACCGGCGGGGTGGGCACGCGCGGCAACTTCCGAACGTCAGTGGGTCGGGCCCGGAGGGCGGACGCCGGTCGTCGCGCGGTGAGCGAGGGCCGGGAAGTACTCCGGCCGACGTTCCCCCGTGATCGCGTAGACCGCTTTCTCCGCGATCTTACAGGCGTTGTCGCCGACGCGCTCCAAATGCCGCCCGGCGAGAAGGTAGCGCCCCAGCCGCTCGCTCGAAGAGCCTCCCTTCTGGAGGAGGGTGAAGACCTGGGCCTGCAGCCTCTCATGGAGCTCGTCCACGTCATCATCGAGCGCGAAGATCGTCTTCGCGAGTTCCGTGTCGTCCTTCAAGAACGCCTCGACCGACCGCTGAACCATGACGCGGGCGCGTTCGTCCATCTGCCGCAAGAGGTCGGCCGGGGTCCGGTCGACCGGCTCGGGGGCCGTCGTGAGGTTCTTCGCGAGGTCGTAGCCGAGCCGGCCGACTCGGTCGACGCAGTTCGCGATCTTGAGGACGGCGCCGATCGTGCGGAGGTCGCGGCCCTCGGGCTGGAGGGTCGCGATGAGTCGCATCGCCTCCGTCTCGATCGCGATGTCGAACCGGTCGAGCGGAGAGTCCCGGACCGTGACGCTGGCGGAGAGGGCCGCGTCGCTCGTCAGGAGGGCCCGGGTCCCGTCGGCAACCATGCCGACAGCGAGTTCGGACATCGCTCCGACATGGCCCTTCAACGTCTCGATCGGGTCGGCGCGTGACGGCGGATTCGGCGGCCCTCCGGTGGCGTTCATGAAAATCTTCCCGTGACGAACTGCTGGGTCAGCGCTTCGCGCGGACGCTCGAGGATCTCCGCGGTCGCCCCGACTTCGACAAGATGTCCCGTGTGGAGGAAGGCGACCCGGTCGGAGACCCGCGCGGCCTGGCCGACGTTGTGGGTGACGAGAATCAGGACGATCTCCTCCTTGAGCCGCCGCATCGTGGCTTCGACTCGTTGGCTTGCCATGGGGTCGAGCGCGCTCGTCGGTTCGTCCATGAGGAGGACGCGGGGTCGGACTGCGAGCGCCCGGGCAATGCACAGTCGCTGCTGCTGTCCGCCGGAAAGGGAGAACGCCGACTGGTTAAGGTCGTCCTTGACCTCCTCCCAAAGGCCGGACCGCGTCAGGGCTTCGGTGACAGCTTTGTCGATCTCGTCCTCCGACTCGTGGATCAGCCGAAGCCCGAACGCGGCGTTCTCGAAGATCGACATCGGGAAGACGGTCGGCCGCTGGAACACCATGCCGATCCGTCGGCGGACGAGGACCGGGTTGATTCCCCGGTCGTAGATGTTCTGCCCCAAGTAGAGGACGGACCCCTGAACGTGAAGCCCGGGCGTCAGCTCCACCATTCGGTTGAGGGTTCGGACGAAGGTCGTCTTCCCGCACCCCGACGGCCCGATGACGGCGGTCAGGCTGTGAGGGGCGAAGTCGAGATCGACATTGTCGATGATCGTACGGTCTTTGGAGGTGACCGAAAGTGCCCGGACACTCACGACCGCGCCGTCCGGGGAGGGGGACACCGCGTTCATTGGAACAACCCCTCGAGGCGTTTTCGGTACCGGGCGGCGACGATGCGGACCACGATGTTCAACGCGAGGACCACGACGATAATGATGAACGCGGCTTGGAAGGCGAGGGTGAGCGCCACCGAGTTCGGCGGCTGGCTGAACCCGGTCCAGATCAGGTAGGTCATGTAGACCGCGGGCTGGAAGAGCCCGCTGGGGACAAGGAGGCCCGGTTGAACGGTGAGGATGATCGGGGCCGTCTCCCCGACTCCGATCGCCATCGCGAGGAAGACGCCCGTCAAGATCTGGGGGAAGGCGACCGGGGTGCCGACCCGAAGGATGTACTGTACCGGTTTGGCCCCGGACCCGTAGGCGGCCTCTCGGATCGGTCGCGGGATTGACGAGAATGCAAGGTCGGCCGTGCGGAAAACATACGGGGTCATGAAGAAGGCGAGGGTGAACACGCCGGCAATGAAGTTGAGCCCCCATCCAAAGTAGAGAACGAAGGTGAAGTAGCCAAAGTACCCGACGATGACGGACGGCATCCCGACCAGGAGGTTCGCGGACATCCGCACCCACCCCGCGGCTTTATCGGGCAAGAATTCGGCGGTGGCGATTCCGCCGAACAACCCCAGGATGACCGCGATCGTCGTCGCGGCCAGAACGAAGAGGAACGTCGTCTCGATCGGAACCCCGAGCGCGTCCTGCGATTGGTAGTTCGCCGTACTCGTGAGGACGGTCCACGTCAGCGTCGGGAGCGCCTTCGAAGAGACGTAGTAGACGAGGTCGAGGATCGGGATGACCGCCACCCCGAACAACAAGGGGAGAATGAGCCCCATCCAGCGGTCAAAGCCGGTCCTCCACCGGAGGCCCCAGGTATCCCCCCGCCGGAGGTCCTCGGACGGCTCCAACCGACCGATCGACGCGGTGACCGTGGCCATGGTGGCGGCCTAGAGGCCGGGCACCTCCTGCGCATAAAGGTGAGAGACCAGGCGGCGCCCGAGCAGGTTCACGGCGAGGGTGATGGCCATCAATATGAGGGCGAGCTCGGCGAGGGCGGCGAGATAGAGCGAGTTGCCGAACGCCGCGTCCAGGATCTGGAACATGAACGACGACATCGTCCACGTCACGTCGTAGACGTTCGTCGGAAGCTTGGTCGTAGAACCGATCACCATCGCGACCGCGACCGTCTCCCCGATCGCGCGCCCGAACCCGAGGAACCCGGCGCTCCAGATCCCCCGGCTGCCGTAGCGGAGGCTCACGCGCCGGACGACCTCCCACCGCGTCGCGCCGAGGGCAAGCCCGCTCTCCCACAGGTCCCGGGGGATGGACCGGAGCGCGTCCCGGATGAGGAGGGTCGTGATCGGGAGGGCCATCAGAGTCAGGACGAAGATCGAGATCGGAAGGCCGACCCCCGAGGAGGTTGGAGAGTACGCGTTCGCCGCGAACCCCGGGATGAACGAAAGGTGCGCCACCGCCCAGGGGTTGATCAGCATCCCGAAGATCGGAGCGATGACGAGGAATCCCCAGATCCCGTACACCACGCTCGGGATCCCGGCGAGCAGGTCGACGAACGGGTCCAGGATCCGGGAGAGGAACGGCGGCAGGTAGGTGGTCGAGGCGATGGCGATCCCGAGACCGATCACCATCGAGAAGAAGAGCGCCGGGACGGCCGTGAGGAACGAACCGACGACGAACACGAGGATCCCGAACTGGTTCAGGTTGCTGTTGAACGTCAAGCCGAAGAAGCCCGCACCGAAGTTGTGCAACCCGCTCGCGACGACGAGGGTCACGGCGATCCCGACCACGATGCCGGCCGGAACCAACGCCGGGGCGTACGGGACGAACTGCCAGATCCGTCGCCACCCAGCGCCTCCGCTCGGTCGCGGTTCCGCCGGAGAAGAAGGAGAAGGAAGGGGTTCCCGGGCTCCGGCGTCGCCGGGGTCCGGGGTCGGCTGCACGGAATCCCTACCGACCTACACCGCTCACGGCTGAACTGAGGCGAGCTCCTGGAGGTCGTACCCGGCCACTTCGGGCGTCAACGGAATGAAGTTGACCGCATTAATGTACGCCGAGGGCACGCTGCCCGGAGCCCAGTTGCCGATCGTGATCGCCCACTCGAGGAACGCGACGGTCGCGGCGAGCGCCGCGCTCGTGACCGTGGACCCCGTTGGGGCGGTCTTGATCAGGGTGTACTCGAGGTTCGCGTCGGGGTAGGGAGTCGGGCTCGCCGTGGTGGGGGCGGTCCCGCCCGCGCCTTTCACGAGGTCGATCGCACCCGCCGCACTGCCGCCGAGGATCAGACTGACGGCCAGTTGGTAGGTCGAGAACTCGAGGTGGCCGAGGCCGAGGTTCGCGTCGTACGAGATGTTCTGGGCGGACGGCAGAATGTAGTTCGCCGCCGCGACTCCACCGGCTGCCGAGAGGGCGTTGTTGTCCCCGAGGGCGGCGTAGTGGAGGCCCAGAGCGTTCGCGCTCGACTCGTAGCTGATCCCGACGTACCCGATCGAGTTGGTGGTCGACCCGAGCGCGCTCACGACACCCGAGTTCCCCGTCGCTCCCGTGGCGAGGGTGTCGCCAGTAAGAGCACTGGTCGAGTTGCCATACGTCCACCCGGACCACGACATGTAGCACATCGAGGTGAACAGGAACGTGTCACCGCTCGAGTCCGACCGCTTGATCGGATGGATCGTCTGGCTCGACAGCGCGTTCAGCTCACTCTGCACTCCCGTGGGCTGGGCGGCGAGGATCAGCGGGTTGTTCCAGGTCGTGATCGCTCCTTCGTAGATCATCGCGAGGATCGTCCCGTTCAGGTTCAAGTTGGCGGAGATGCCGGGGAGGTTGTAGTAGATCAGCTGCGCGGAGATCGCGACCGGCACGTTGATCAGTCCCGTGGCACTCGCGTTCGACAGATAGCCGTCCGAGGCCCCGATATTCACGAGGCCGAGCTCGGCATCGCTCTGGCCGGTCCCGCTACCCGTGGAAGCCGCCGAAACCGTCGCGGCCGAATAGTTGCCGGCCCAGCGAGTCATGAGCGGATACAGTAGGCTCGACCCGGTTTCCGTGATCTGCACCGCTTTGCTCGACGTGGTCGACTTGTTCAGGGACGTCCCGAGGAAGTACCCCCCCGCGAGTCCCACGATCAACAGCACGACCGCGATCCCGATCGCGGCCGCGGTGCCGACCGTCCCGCTCCGACGCCGCTCCGGCGTCGAAAGTTTCTCTGTCGCCGGCAGCGTCCCGCTCGTATTCTGCGCGCTCATTTATTTCTCTCCAGATTCGTCCATCAATGGCTGGTCGACCGGCGGCGAGGCGTTCCCCGTCCGCCGCTCTCTGAGGTGAGTCACCATCGCTGGTGGCACGACGGCGAGTAATATATAGGAAATCCATTTAGAATGTATATTTCACAATAGTTCGATATATGGTAAGGGTTCGCACACTGCCGGAGGGGAGGACCGAGCGACCCCGCGGAGGGGTCTTAGAGGCGCCGCGGGATGGCCGCGGCCACGTCGCGCTGGTTGGTCCGGTTCGGGTATGACGGCTCCGCCTTCTACGGATGGGCGCGGCAACCCGGCTTACGCACCGTCGAGGGGGAGATCCGTCGCGGGCTCCTCCGAGCCGGGGCCGTCCGTGATGCGGCCTCGCTCTCCCTGGAGGTGGCGAGCCGCACCGACCGAGGCGTGAGCGCCCGAGGAAATGCTCTCGCCGTTCGGACCGCCCTTCCCGGGCCGAGCCTCCTGCGCGCCCTGAACGGGATCCACCCCGACCTGTTCTTCACCGCGGCGAGGCCCATTCCGGACGAATTCAGAGTTCGACGTGCGGTCGAGCGCATCTATCGTTACTTTGATGCGACGCCCCGTCAAGAGCTTACGCGCCGTGCGGCGGCGGCTGCCCTGTTCGTCGGCTCCGTGGACGTGCGGTCGTTCGGTCGGTCGGTGCCGGCCGGCGAACCCGCCCGGCGCCCGATCGAATCCGTGACGGTCCGACCCGTCGACGGCGGGTCGGTCGTCGAGGTCCGCGCCCCCGCGTTCGTGTGGGGGATGGTCCGCAAGGTGGTCGCCGCGGTGCGCGAAGTCGAAGCCGACCGGCTTTCCGTGACCCGGCTCCGTTCGGCCGTGGAGGGGAAATTGCGGTTGACGCTCCCCATGGCGGAACCCGAGCCGCTCGTGCTGTGGAGCGTCGAGTACGCGCTCCCATGGACGGTCCTCTGGCGCGGACCGAACCACCCTCAGGCCCGCGGGGCCGTACGTCGACGCTCGGAACTCTGGACGCGAGCCCAGGTCCTCGACGCCCTCAACGCGCCGGACGACTAGGGTGGGAGCGGGGACGCCGAGGATGCCGGCGTCCGAAGCCGTTGCTGCCACTCGTGGTAGACGCCCGCGCTGCGGCCGAGCAAGAACCCCGTGGAGAGGCCCCACAGCGCATCCACTGTGAACAGAGCGTACAACGCGAAGGGCGAGATGCTCGCGAGAGCTCCGGCCGCGGGGAACGCGAAGGGGGTCTCGTTCAGGACGACCGTCTCGATCGCGATGCGGGCGAAGAACAGTACGACGTAGATCAGGGGGATGAGGGTGGTCATCCGATAATTCCACGCGGTCTCCCCGGGGTTCTGATAGATCTCGAGGTGCTGCAGAGTGTATCGGAACGCGACCAGCGTACCCCCCACCACGAGCGCCGCGTCCACTCCGTAGGAGGCGTACAGCGGGACGGAGGACGACAGACCGGAGCCTCCCACGGCGAGCTCCCCGATCTCGGCGACGTAGAGGGCGAGGTAGATGACCGGCAGGAACACGAGCCGACCGATCCCGATCGGCACTCCCTGGGTCAGTCGATAGGCCCGACGTAGGATGATGAACCCGATGAGGACGACGAGGAGGTAGCTGAAGAGCGTCGCGTTCGATAATGCCGCGGTCATCTCACCACCGGCGCCCCGAGCGGGGCGCTACGCACCGCGGAGATATTTCACCCCACCCGTTCCCAACGCTCGAGCTTCTGTACCGTACTGAGGGTCGACCCCCGCTGGATCTCCTCCCGGACCCGGTTCTCGTGCTCCAGAACGTCCAGGGACCGGTTGGCGATCTCCTGGGCACGTTCCCGCGGAACCACCACGACGCCGGAGAGGTCGCCGACCACCCAGTCGCCCGGGCGGACGCGCTGGCCGCCGACCACCACCTCCACGCCGATCTCGCCCAAGCCCTTCGGCTCGCCGGCGTTGGGGCTCAAGTTCCGGCTGAACACCGGGAAGCCGAGGTCGAGGATCGCGTCGATGTCGCGGGCCGCCCCGTCGATGACCACGCCGGCGACCTTCCGTCCGTGGGCGCTCCAGCTCGCGAGCTCCCCCCAGATTGCCGTGACCCCGCCGCCGGCGTCGACCACGATGACGTCGCCGGGCCCCGCGCGGTCGATCGCTTCGACCGGCTTCGCCCAGTCGCCGTCCCGGGTAACGACCGTAACGGCCGGACCGGCGATCCGCACCGCGGGATCGCGGAGGTGCGGGGTGATCCCGTGCATCGCCCCCTGCCGCTGCATCGCGTCGGAGATGTTCGGCGTGGAGACCTTCAGGAACGCCTCCCGAACCTCGGTCCCCGTGTAGCGTCGGAACAGCTCCGTCGTCACCTCGCGTTGGGTGGAGATCGCTTCTCGGATCCGCCGCGTCGCGTCGGCCATCTGCGGGCTCTTCGTGATCGCGCCCCCGACGATCAGGATCTGCGCGCCCGCGCGCACGGCCTCTGCGACCGTTTCCGAGTTCAGGCCGCCGGCGACCGCGACCGGAAGGGGCGACGCCTTCGCGAGCTCGGCGAGGATCGCGAACGGGGTCTTCGCCTGCATCTGCATGTCGATCCCGACGTGCCAGCAGACCGCGGCCGCGCCGAGCTCGGCGGCCCGTCGAGCGCGAGCGAGCGGGTCGGCGACGCCCAACAGGTCGACGACGATCTCGGCCCCGTACAGCTCGCCCCCCCGCACCCCGTCCGCGATCGTGTCGTCGTCCGCGGCCCCGAGGATCGTGACCAGGTCCGCGCCCGCCTTCGCCGCGATCTCGACCTCGAAGGCGCCGGTGTCCATGATCTTCATGTCGGCGACGATCCGTCGGTCGGGGAACGCTTTCTTGAGTTCCCGCACGGCGTCGAGCCCCTCGCTCTTGATGAGCGGGGTACCGGCTTCGACCCAGTCCGCGCCGCCCTCCACCGCTTCGCGGGCCGCGGTGAGCGCCCGCGAGAGGTTCTCGAAGTCGAGGGCGACCTGGAGAACGGGCCGCTCGAGCCGCATCGTCGTTCGGAGGGGGTGGCGCCGTATTAACGGTCGCGCCGTGGCGAGGCCCGGTGCCGCGGTCGAGGGTCGGGTCGGTCCGACTTCTGCACGGGGACGCGCGCCATCTGGACGAGCTCCCGGGAGGCTCTGTGCACCTGGTGGTCACCTCCCCGCCGTACCCGATGATCCCGCAGTGGGACGGGCTGTTCAATCGGCTGGGCGCCCGCAATTATCTGGCGATGTTGCGCGTTCTCGAGGACGCTTGGCGGGAGTGCCTCCGTGTGCTGGTTCCCGGAGGGATTCTCGCGATCAACATCGGGGACGCGCTCCGGACGACCGACGGAGAATTTCGGCTCTGGCCGAACTCGGGGGAGACCATGGTCGCGGCCGAGCGCGTCGGGTTCCGACCGCTGCCGTACCTCCTCTGGAAAAAGCCGACCAACAAGCCCAACGCATTCCTCGGCTCTGGGTTCCTCCCCCCCAACGCGTACGTCACCCTCGATTGCGAGTTCATTCTGCTGTTCCGCAAAGGGGGTCTCCGGCGGATCCCCCCGCACGACCGTCGGAGAGAGGAGAGCCGGTTCTCGCGAGCCGAGCGCGATACATGGTTCAGCCAGGTCTGGACGGACATCCGGGGCGCTCCTCAACGGAGTGCCGGGGGGCGGAGCGCGGCGTTCCCCGCCGCGATTCCCGAGCGGCTCGTCCGGATGTTCTCTCTGGCGGGAGACACCGTGCTCGACCCGTTCGCCGGGACGGGCACGACTCTGGTGGCCGCCGCCCGATGGGGGCGGGATGCGATCGGGGTCGAATGGGACCCCGAGCTGTTCGCCGGTCTACTCGCCCGGGGGACAGCGCTCGGATGGACGACGCTCACTCCGAGGGGGGAGGGGACGACCGGGCCCGGTGGGCGACCTCCTCGTCGACGGCGAGCCGGAGGTATTGGAGCGCGGACGGGCTGAGTCGATCCATGTGCAGCAGCAGGTAGTGGAGGTAGATCCGCTCGGGGCGATGGGACGGCCCCGCCGGACGCGGGGGGTTGCCCGGGGTCAGTTCGGCTTCGGGACGGTGTCGTTCGAGCGTCTCCTGATGGTGTTCGTGCTCGGCACCGTGGTACGACCGACCCATCGATCCGGTCAAGGGCGGGTAGACGTGACCCACCGGGTCGTAGGTCACGACCTCGGGAGGAGGTCGGCGCGGAGGAGACGCCCAGGGCGGTCGTTCCGACGAAGGTTCTTGGAGCTCACCGATCGGACGGCCCGCGACATCCTCCACGATGGTCTTGAGATTCCAACTCGTTCGCCGTCGTGGCGGACCGTCGACCGAGGCTTCGGCACCCACGCCAGCTCCTTTCGCCGGGGCCTCATAAACCTCCCCTTGGAGACGCACGCGTGGGGGGGTCAGGGGGAGGTCCGAGCGTGGAGGTAAGGAACTCATACTCGGGCGTGGACGCGATGACGGCGAGCGGCAGGTGGAGTTCGCCGACCCGCCACAGCGACTCGGAATAGCCGGCCTCTCGTGGGAGCCGCGCTTTCGGCAGCCATGCGGCTTCCGCCGAGGTGAGACCGAAGAACGCCCGGGCTTCCTCCGAGATCTCCGGGAGTCGCAGGAAGGCGGTGGCGTAGAGGTTGCGGAGCACCGCGCGACCCTCGGCCCGTCCGAGGAAGTCCTCCGGTGTTTGGCTCGCGAGCAGCACGCCCGCGTCGAAGTGCCGGACGTGCCGGACCACACGGTCGAGGAACTCCGCGGTCGCCGAGTGGCGGGCCAGGAGATGGGCCTCGTCCACCAGGAGGAGCTTGGGTCCGGGCGGTTCCCGCAGTCGACCGTACGCCCAATCGAGGACGTAGGAGAGATGGAACGGGAGATGGTCGTCGGGGACCCCTCGGAAGTCAACCGCCACCGGTCCCGGCCCCACGTCCACGGTCGTGGGTCCGTTCACTCCGCGCAGCGAGCCGGATCGGAACACGTCGAGCATCGTCGTCAATCGACTTGTCGCGGCACCGCCGCGTCCGACCTCCGCGAGGAGGTCGTCGAGCGTCGGGACCGCCGGGCCCTGTTCGTAGAGCCGGGTGACGGAGGAATCGAGGAGGGCCGTCTCGGCGTCCGCGAGGCTCGGGAACAGCGCCCGGAGCATCGTCCCCACTCGGGCGGCCTTCTCGCGTCGGTCACCGCAGGTCGAGATTGGGTCGAGGGGATTGAGCCGTCCCCCGCGACCGCCGGCGATCTCGATCACGGAACCTCCGAGCGCCCGGACGAACGGGGCGAACTCCCCGAGAGGGTCGAGGATCGTGATCCCGACCTCGGGTCGCATCCATCGGGTCCGCAGGAGCATCAACCCGGCCGCGAACGATTTTCCGGCCCCGGTCGTCCCGAAGAGACCCCAGGAGTAGCTCGCGTGCGCCCATCGGTTCAGGAACACGGGGCTCGCGTCGGAGAGCGCGAGACCGACCAGAATGCCTCCGGGCTCCACGATGCTCTCATCGACGAACGGGAACAATGCGGCGACCCCGTCCGTCGGGAGGGTCTGCCAATAGCCGGACGGCCGAGTTTCGGCGCCGGCGAGTCCGGGGGGCGCGAGGGCGGAGCGGACCTCGTAGCGAGGGATCCGGGTGCGAAAGCCGAGGGTCGAGAGGCGTTCGGTCAGCCGGCTCCGTACGGATTCGCTTCGTACGCGAGACGGCCCCAAGGCCACGAGGCGGAGCCCGACCTTCCAGAGTTCCTGCGTCCGACGTGCCACCGCCCGACCAAACTGCTCGGCGGTCTCCCGCTCCACTTCCAGCTCCGCGGTATGGTTCCCGGTATCGCCGGTCGCCAGCTCGGCTTCGGCGACGGCGCGCGCCCCGTGGAGGATCTCCAGCGCACGGCCGGGTGGAATTCGGTACAGCTCGACCGTGAGTTCGACCGACTCGGTGGTCGGCAGGAGGCGCCCCAAGAAACCGAACGGCAGTTCGGGGGGGAATTGCCGGACGAGGAGCGGAGCCCGGTAACACCGTCCGACCCGCAGCCACGACGCGGCCTCGAGTTCGTCTCCGTGCGGCTCCCCAGCCGTCAGAGGAGCCTCCGGGAGCGCGCTTCCCCCGCGGGCCGCCGGCGCCGTTCGACCACCCAGAGCGGGACGAGGGAGAGCGCCAGTGCGAGTCCCCGGCCGGAGGTGAACGGTTCGGGAAGTAGGAAGAACGCCCCGGTGCCCAGCGTCGCGAATCCGATCGCCGCCGCTCGGCCGTAGAGGAGCCACCCGGAGCCTCGAGTCCGCTCGCCCGCACGACCGGCGACCCAGCCCGCGCCGGCCAATGCGGCGAGGGCCGCGGTCAACGCGTTCAGGTACGGAGCCAAGAGGGCGAGGGCTCCCGCGATCACCGCGAGCCCGACCGCCACGCCGAACGGGTCGAAGTCGGTCGGCAGGCCCGCCGAGAGCGGTGGACTCACGTCGCGGACCGCGTCCACGACCACCCCCAATGTCGCGCCGCGTCGTCCAACCCCCGGTCCCGAAGTCGGGCGGCATGCAGTCCGAGTCCGCTCAGCCGTTCGAGGAGGGTCGCCACGCGGGCCTCAAGGTCGGAAATCCCGTCGGGTCCGGTCCTTTCCGTGGCGAGGACGATGTCGACCCGGCGCAGTCGCCGTCGACGGCACAGGAGCTCGACCAGTTCAGCGTACCCCGCCGCGGCGTTCCGATCCCGGCGGAGTGGTTCGAGGGGCGCGGGGACCACCGGCTCCGCGCGCATCCGTGCCGACGAAACCGCGAACGCGATCCCCCCGCGGGATCCGCGCAGGAGGTCGCGGAACAGTTCGAACCGCCGGGAGAGTTCGACCGGAGGAAGGTAGGCGACGGGTGTGCCCGCCGACCGGACGATCGCGGCGTACTGTCCCGGCCCGATGGCGAGTACCCCCTGCCGAGACAACGGATTCGTCGAAGGCACGGTCATGCGCCGAGCTCCACGTTGGCTGCGCAGGCGCCAGAGGACGAGGGAGAGGGCCAGTTCGTCGAGTCCCTGTCCGTCCGGTCGAACGACGGAGACCGCGAAGCCACCCCCCACGACCGCGAGCCAGAGGTACGGAGAGGTGAACGGCACCAGCAACGCGCCGACGGCTGCGTAGGTGACGAACTTGAGCGCGTCCCGCCCGGAGGCGAACGGACCGAGGCGCAGTCGTCGGTCGAACCGCTCCGGCAGGGGGACGACGGGAGGGCCGTCCGGAGGGTCTCCCATTTCATCCGGGCCCTCCCCCGCGGATCGGCGGCCAGCGGCCGGGAGCTTGGGGTGGGTTCCCCGCGGCCGGGAGGTGACGTACCAAGTGCATCGCCCCGTGTCCGACGAGCTGGGCCGCGACCAAGGGTACGGCGGCCGGTGCCCCCGCGCTCCCCGCGGC
>JBARNH010000017.1:0-22197 GCA_049802875.1 Thermoplasmata archaeon
GAAGAAGCTTCCGAAGCCGCGGGCAAAGGCTCCGAAGAAACCGAGCTCCGGCGCCGCCCCCGCGACCGAATAGACCCTCAGCTTTCGCGTGGACGGAAATCGGTAAGCCGCCGACCGACCCGTCCCCTTCGAATGGGCGACGACGCCTCGTGGGCGTCCGCGAGCGACCTCGCGGACTACGAGTACTGCCCGCGCGCCCACTGGTATCACGACCATCCGCCGCGCGGGGGGCCCACCCCAGACGCCCGCGACCGTGCGACCGCGGGAACCCGCTATCATTCGAGAGTCCTCGGGGCGGAACGGCGGCGGGAGGAGCTCGGCGGCGGCTACTGGATCGTGCTCGCGGTCGGCGCGCTGCTCGCGGTGGGAGGCGCCGCGTGGGTCTTCCTGCACTGAGCCCCCTGCTCCTCGCGGCAGCGGTCGCGGCGATCGGCCTCGGTCTCGCATGGGTCGCGGTGCGTGGACTTCTCGCGCGACGGGAGGATCGGCGATTCGGCACCTTGGTCGGGATCGACGCCGGGGAGGCAGTCGTGCTCCGCTCGGCTCGGTATCGCCTCATCGGCCGTCCCGATGTGCTTCGACGTCTGCCCGACGGCCGGGTCGTTCCCGTCGAGGTGAAGAGTCGAACCACTCCGCGGGATGGGCCGCCCCCATCCCATGTCGCTCAGGTCCGCGCGTACTGCCTCCTGGTCGAGGAGACGACCGGCGCCACCCCCCCGTTCGGGGTCCTGCGCTACGCCGACGGAGGGGAGTTTCGGGTTCGATGGGACTCCCGCGCCCGGGCGCAGTTGATCGCGCTCCGCGCGGCGGTCGACCGTACGTACGACGGTCGCGCGACCCCGTCGCGCTCGAAGTGCGCGCACTGCCCCTGGCGCGCAGTCTGCGACGCGCGCGCGGCGGGCACGTAAGCGTCGCCGCCTAGCGACGATGGCACCAGTAGACGTCCGTCCGATACGGCAGCACGATCCGGGCGCGACCCCGGGTGTCGGGGTCGGTCGCCAGAAGGTGGCGAACCTCGGCAGCCACGACCCGCCGTTCCCGGTCCGGCAGCACAGCGATCATGCTGACCGAGAGAGCCCGGTCGACGAACATCGCCGGCGAGCCCGTCTGGGCGTGGGGGAACGCACGGTGACGGAGGGGCGAGTAGCCGCTTCCCTCTTTCGAGAAGAATCGGGCGAGGACCTTTCGTCGGAACGCGCCGCCCGTGCGCTCGCGGTACCGGGGGGTCGACCCGCGGTGGACTTCGAGGAGCTCGGTGAGCCGGAACGACCAGGGCACGGAATCGTCGCGGCTGTTCCACACGAGGCCCAGTCCCCCGCCCGGTCGGAGCACCCGTCGGATCTCCCGCAACGCGGGCCGGGGGCGGAACCAGTGGAACGCCTGGGCCGACACCACCGCGTCGGCGAATCCGTCCGGGAGCGGGATCGCCTCGGCCGTTCCGTTGAGCACGGGGACCGTCGGGACCGCCTCCGCGAAGACCCGGCGCATACCGGCGGTCGGCTCGACCGCGACCCGCGCCGCGCCGAGTCGCTCGATCGCCCGGGTGAACTTACCCGTGCCGCTCCCGAGGTCCACGACCGTCCGACGCGGACCGATCCCGAGGTCGCGACCGAGTTGGCGGACCGCTGCGATCGGATAATCCGGACGCGAGCGTTCGTACGTCGCCGCGGCCCGGTCGAACCCGCGGACCGCCGGATGCGTGCGGGGGACGCGGCGCGACAAACCGACCTCCCCCCCCCGAGCCACCCTCCGCTATACCGTCTCGCGCGAGCCAGAAAGGCTTACCCGTCCGAGGGATTCGGCCGACCGATGGCCGAAGGCAACCTCGAGCGAACCCTGGTCCTCGTCAAGCCCGACGGCGTGAAGCGCGGCCTCGTCGGGGAGATCATCGGGCGGTTCGAGCAGAAGGGCCTCAAGATCGTCGCGGCCAAGACCCTCCACGTGACGCCCGAGCACGCCCAACGTCACTACGCGGAGCACCAGGGGAAGCCGTTCTACCCATCGCTGATCCAGCACATCACCTCGGGGCCGGTCGTCGTGCTCGCCCTCGAAGGCCGGTCCGCGATCGCGGTCGTGCGCCTGCTCACGGGGGCGACGAACCCCCAGACCGCGGCTCCGGGGACCGTGCGCGGCGACCTCGCCCTCGGGATCACCGCGAACCTCCTCCACGCCTCCGACTCGGCCGAGTCGGCGGCGCGGGAGCTCCCGCTCTACTTTACCCCCGAAGAGTTCCTGAGCTACTCCCGGACCGGCGAGGAGTACTCCTAGCGCGATGGGCTCCTCGATCGGCGACGCGGTCCGCGCACTCGAGGCCGGTCGGCTGGTCGTCTATCCCACGGACACTCTCCTCGGGCTGGGCGTCCGCGCACGGGACGCCGACGCGGTGGAGCGACTCGTCGCGGCCAAAGGCCGCCCGCCCGGCCAACCGGTCTCGGTGGCCCTCAGTTCCACGGAGGAGTTGGAATCCGTCGCCTCCCTCACTCCCCCTTCGCGGCGATTCGTCCGGACCCATCTTCCCGGACCGTACACGGTCCTGGCCCGGAGCGTCTCCCGCCGTGCGCCGGTCCCGCTCGCCCGCGCGGTTGTAGGTCCTTCCGGAGTGCTCGGGATTCGGGTGCCCGACCACCCGCTCGCCCGCGAGCTCGCGCGCCGCGTCGGACCCATCACGGCGACCTCGGCGAACCGGCACGGAGCGGCCCCGTGCCGTACCCTGGCGGAGGCGCGACGGACCTTCGGGACGGACGTAGCGGTTTACCTCACCGGAGGACCTCGACCCACCGGGCGACCGTCCGAACTCGTTGACCTCACCGGCGGGTCGCCGGTCGTGGTGGCGCGCAAGTGAACCCCGTGGCGCGATACCCCGACGACCTTCCTCGGTGGAGGGAGGCGGCTCGGATCGCCTCGAGGGCCCGGGACCTCGGAGTTCGTCTGACCGTGCCCGGCGCGGAGCGCCGGACCGTCGCGGAGGCGATCGAGTCGTTCATCCGCGGCGAGGGTGCGCAGCCGGCGTTCCCGGCGAACCTCTCGCGGAACGACGAGGCAGCCCACTACACGCCCAGTCCCGACGACCGCGCGGTCTTCGAGGTCGGGGACCTCGTGAAGGTCGACGTCGGCGCCCATCTGGACGGTGCGATCGCCGACACCGCCGATACGGTGGAGGTCGGAGGTTCCCACCGACACGAGAATCTTGTCCGGGCCGCACGGGACGCGGTACGGGACGGGATCGCGAGAGTTCGGCCGGGGGTACGGGTCGACGAGATCAGCCGGGCGATCGCGGAGGCGATCCGTCGCCGGGGAATGCGTCCGGTCGTCGACCTCACCGGCCACTCGATCGAGCGGTACCTGCTCCACGCCGGAAAATCGATCCCGAACGTACCGGGACAGAGCGACGCGTCGCTCGCCGAAGGGGAGGTGATCGCGATCGAACCGTTCGCCACCAACGGGGTCGGCTCGATCGAGAACGGCCCGTTCGGGAACATCCTGAGGTTCCGCCGCGACCCCGGGAACGGCGACCCGGAGCTCGCCGCGCTCTACGGCCGGTTCCGCACCCTTCCGTTCGCGACACGGTGGGCGGACGCCCCCGCGGAGCGGGAGGCCCTGCGCCGGGCGCGACGGTCGCTGCAGGCGTATCCCGTGTTCGTCGAGCGAGGCCACGGGCTCGTCGCGCAAGCCGAGCACACCGTGCTCGTCGGGCCCGACGGCGCGGAGGTCCTCTCGGCACCGCTCGACCGGTAGCCGCCGTCAGCGTTGGGGATTCTCGAACGCGGCGCGCGCGAGCGCGGCGCCGTGAACGACCGACTCGAGCTTGCGGCTCGCGATGTCAAGCTTCCGAGTGCGGAGTCCGCAGTCGGGGTTGACCCAGATCCGCGCCGGGTCCCCGAGGTACTTCACCGCCCGCTGGATCCGGTCGGCGACCAGTTCCGGCGGCTCGACCTCGTCCCGATGGACGTCGACGACCCCGAGCCCCACCTCGCGCGTGTCGCCATACTCGCTCAGCGCCTTCAGCACCTCGTAGCCGTCCCGCCCTTCGCGGTCCCGGTTCGCGAACTCCCACGCCCACTGTCGGCATCGCTTCGCCTCGAGCAGCTGGGGAAGGAGGTCGCGATAATCCGAGTAGCAGATGTGCATCGAGAATTCGGCGTCCAGCCCGTCCGTCGCCGCGTTGAACCCCTCCACCACCAGGTCGGCCTCGTCGGGGTGGGTTCCCGCCGCCGGCTCGTCGATCTGGATCACCCGGCATCCGTGCTCGATCAGCGCGGCGAGGGTCGGGCGGATCGCACGTTTCGCGAGGTCGACCACGAACTCCCGCTGGGCCGACCTCCGGGCGCTCGGTCCCTTCCACCCGGGATGTCGGGCGAGGTAGTACTCGTTGTAGGACCAGTCGGCGAGCGTGTAGGGGCCCGTGATCGGGAGCTTCGGCTCGGCGCGCGCGTGCGCGCGGACGAAGTCGAACTCTTCCAGGTGGTACGGGCGCTCGAGACGGATCTCGTCGGTGACCGCGGCCTTGAGGTAGTACTTGTTGTCGAACGAGCGTACGTGCCCCTGGAACTGGAACCCGCGCATCTGACGGATCGGGTATTCGTACATCTCGATGCGACGGGCCTCCCCGTCGTAAACGCGGTCGAGCCCCGCCGTTTCGAACAAGCGGAGCGCGAAGAGCGCCCCCAGGTCCCGGACCGCGTCCGGTCCGAGCTCCCGGGAGCGACCGCCGAGCAGCGCGTCGGACCCCGTGGCCCCGTCGGCGAAATGCGTACGCTCGTTTGCGGTACGGAACTCGGTGCGCGCCCGCTCGTCGAGCGCCTCGCCGTGCTGGCCGAGGATCTGCCAGCGGGGTTTCATCAGGCTCCCGATCTCCTGGGCGGGGAACAACGTCGCGCGCGTCACGGCCGACCTCCGTCCTCCCGGGCGAGCGCCTGCCGGGCCGCGGGCAGGAGGTGGAGCTTGCGGGTCGCGGGCTCCCACGGGACGAGGTCCAGCGGCCCTCCCGGCCCGAGCCAGAGCGTCGAAGGGCGTCGCCGCTCCTTGAGCGAGTGCACGATCCGGACCACGTCGGAGGCGTCCTCGACGAGCGTCGTCCGCGGGTCGATGACTCCGAGCCCGAGTCCGCGCCGCTCCGAGGTGGAGGGGATCGACTCCCAGTCGGTCTCCGCGAGGTCGACTCCCACCGCCGAGACCGGTAGCCGGTCGAGCAGGGGGAATACCGGCTTCGCATCCCCTCCGTACGTCCAGACGAGCGACGTCGCCGCCCCCGCAGCGGATTGGATCGATCGATACGCGGCCACGACCGCCTCGGCGAGCGACTTCTCGGGGGGTCGGTCGACGAGCAGCGGCTCCGAGAACTGGAACGACGCGAACCCGAGGCCCGCCAACTCCCGGGTCTCCTCGCCCAACAGACGGCCGAGTCGATGGACCAGGGCCTCCTCCGCCTCCCCCGAGCGGTTCTCGAGCAGGCCGGCGAACGTGTAGGGGCCCGGGAGGATCACGCCCGCGCGTCCGGGCTCGGCGCGGAGCGGCGGCGGCAGTCGCGCCGCGATCGCTCCCGCCACTCGACCGGGGGGAGCGTGCAGGATCGGTTGGCGGTAGAACGTGTTCGTCTCGAACCACCGCGTGAGCGGACCGACCGTGAACCCCTCCCATGTTTCGGCAAACGGTCGGAACAGGTCGGCCCACCGCAGGTACCCGCCGGTGACCGTATCGAACCCGAGTCGCCGCTCGAGGGCGACGACCTCGCCCTCCGTGCGGCCGTACAGCTCCTCGACCTGCTCCGCCGGCACTCGCCCCCGGTCGAGGTCCCGCGTCGCGGCGACGAGCGCCTCCGACCGGGGGAACGGGCCGGTGAGCCCGGTGCGAACGATCATCGACGGGGCGACCCGTCGACCGCCTTAACGGTGCCGCGGTGCGAGGGAAGAAACGAGGTTGCGTCGGGGGTAACCGTCGCGGATCATCCCTCGAGGTTCGTCCGAACGATCTGCTCGAAATTGCTCGGTTGCGGAGGCCAACCGTGGGTCATGTACTCGAGGAACGCTTCGCGCGTCGGCTGGGTCAGTGCCTCGTTCGTCGCCCGTTCGAAGCCGATCGACGAGACGTACCGGTCAGCGAGGGCATGGAGTCGGCCGTAGTGGGCGGGGTAGACTTCGGTTTCGTTCGGAAGTCGCAGGAGCTGGTCGGTCAGGCTCTCCCAAAGGAGGTCGGGCGATCCGTCCGCGAGGTCGGTCCGTCCGCACGACCCGAGGAGGAGGGTGTCGCCGGTGAACGCCTTGTCGCGGACGCGGAGCGTCAGATGGTCTCGGGTATGGCCGGGCGTCTCCAGGACCTGCACCTCCTCGCGGCCAAACCGGATCGATTCGTCGCTCGAGAGCGGGCGGTGCGGGTACTGTGCGGGGGACCGACGGCTCAGGAAGATCGGGGCGTCCGTCGCGGCGTGGAGGGCCGCGTGACCCGCCAAGTGGTCGGCGTGCGTGTGGGTCTCCACGATCGCCGCGAGTTGCCAACCCTCCCGGTGCAAGAACGCGAGGTACGGTTCGACCTCCCGACCGGGGTCGATCATGACGCCGACGTGCTCGAGCGGGTCTCCGACGAAGTAGGCAAGACAGCCGGAGTCGAGGCGAGGGATCTGCCGGACCACGAGATCGACGCGCTGGTCGCCGAGGTCATACCGAGGGATGCCGGGGTCGGCGATGCGGGAGAACTCGTCGAGTCCCCCCTCGAGGGCCGCCGAGAACGGGAAGCCGTGCTGTTGCAGGAGCCCGACCGCCTCCCGGGCGAGGAAGCCCAAGTGGTCGTAGGCCACGATCGGACGGTCCCGCGGCAACGAGGAGAGCGCACCGGCGAGTGCGTGGAGCGGGGTGTGGTGGTCGCCCGGCAACGCAGCGATCGCGCGTTCGGTGGAGGACCGGACGTCGAGCAAGTAGGGTGGGGTCGGACCCTCGAGTAGTTGCCGGAGGGCTCGCGGCGCGATGAGCGGTACCGACCCGACGCGCGGAGGGCGGAAGTACGGATGCGGTAGGGGATCGGCGGCCACGACCAACTCCGACCGTCGCGCGACGGGCGGCCGGGTATTTATGCGAGGGTCCCGGCGCGATTTTGGAGCACCGCCGACCGATCTCCGCGAAATGCGTCAATCGCCGAACCCCCTGAACGTCTCCGCCAAAGCGTTAATAAACGGCGTTCCGGTGATTGCGCAGGCCATGGCGGAGAGCACGGCAGCTCCGGTCGTCGAGGGCCGCGACGGTCGACGACGGACCCGGTCCCGCCGGTCCGTCGCGTCCCAGAGCGAAGGGAAGACCCGAGCGCTCGGCCGGCGCGCGGTCGAACTGTCCCAGTTCTACCAGGGCAAGGTCGAGACCGTACCGAAGGTCCCGGTTCGTTCGCTCGCCGACTTCGCGCTGTGGTACACCCCGGGAGTCGCCGAGGTCTCCCGGGCGATCCGGGCGGACCCCGACCGTTCCTTCGACCTCACCGGACGCTGGAACACGATCGCGATCGTCACGGACGGCTCGCGCGTCCTCGGGCTGGGGGACATCGGACCTCGGGCGGCCCTGCCCGTGATGGAGGGGAAGGCGCTCTTGTTCAAATGGCTCGGCGGGGTCGACGCCGTGCCGCTGCCGATCGAGGCGAAATCGGCGGAGTCGTTCATCGCGACCGTCGAGTCGATCGCTCCCGCGTTCGGCGGGATCAACCTCGAGGACATCGCGTCGCCGAAGTGCTTCGGGATCCTCGAGGAGCTGCAGCGACGGCTGCCGATCCCGGTCTGGCACGACGACCAGCTCGGGACCGCCGCCTCGACGATCGCCGGACTCCTGAACGCGCTGGAACTGACCCACCGATCGGTCCGCGAGATCCGGACCGTGCTCCTCGGTGCCGGGGCGGCGAACCTCGTCACCGCTCGTCTCCTGCTCGCGCTCGGTCACGACCCGCACCGACTGTCGGTCGTCGACCAGCGCGGGGTCCTCCACGCCGAGCGGGACGACGTCGACGAACTGATGCTGCGGAACCCGTGGAAGTACCGAGTCGCGCTCCAGACGGACGGAGGGGGCCGGACCGGCGACCTCGCCCGGGCCCTCGAGGGCGCGGACGTCCTCCTCGCCGCCTCCACGCCCGACCCGAACACGATTCGCCCGGAGCTCGTTCGCTCGATGGCGCGGGACCCGATCGTCTTCGCGCTCGCGAACCCCGTCCCCGAGATCTGGCCCCAGGTCGCGACGTCCGCCGGGGCGGCGATCGTCGCCACGGGGCGCAGCGATTTCCCGAACCAGGTCAATAACTCCCTGATCTTCCCGGCCGTCTTCCGCGGGGTGCTCGACGCGCGGGCCCGCTCGATCCCGGACGAGATCGTCCTCGCCGCGGCGACCGAGCTCGCCCGCCACGCGCACGACCGCGGACTCTCGGCGACCCATCTGCTCCCGACGATGGAGGAGACCGAGGTCTTCCCTCACGTCGCGGCCGCGGTCGGCGACGCCTCCGTCCGTCTCGGGATCGCGGGGCATCCGCTCTCCCACGACGAATTCCTCGAACGCGCCCGGACGCTCATGGAGCGGTCCGTGCGCCTCGTGCGGGCGCTCTCCCGCGCCCACCTCACGCCCCGGATGCCGAGCGCGAAGGCGCTCGCAGGGAAGACTCCACCATGAACGCAAGCAACGAGGCCGGCACCGGCGGGCCGAACGAGACCCCGACGATCCCGATCCACCTGCGGCCCGCTCGGGCGGGAGACGTGCCGGCGCTCGTGCCGCTCCTGCTCCGCTTGAAACGGCTCAACGAGGAGTTCGACCCACTGCTGAAGGTCCGGGACGACGCCGAGTCGCAAGCGAACGAGGTCCTCCGGGCGCAGCTCGCCGACCCGAAGGCGGTCATCCTCGCGGCGGAGGGGGTCGGTGCCGACAAGGACAAGGTCGTCGGGTTCGTCCGCGCCCTGGTCCGGGAGCGCCCGTTCTACACCCCCGAGTGGGAGGGCGTGATCGTCGACATCTATCTCCTGCCACTCTACCGGCGGCGCGGCGTCGGCGAGTACGTCCTCCGCGAGGTCTCGACCGCCCTGAAGGCGAAGGGTGCGGGGATCGTCACCGCCGAGTTCCCCGCGCAGAACGAGATCGCGACCCGTTTCTACGCGAAGCGCGGGTTCCGCGCGATCCAGCAGCTCCAGGCGCGTTCGCTCTGACGTCCGCGACGCCGACGGCAGGGAACGAGAGAACGCCGCGAACGTTAAGGGACCCGAGCCTCCTCACGGTCCGATGCCGAAGATGTCGACCCCCGTGGGCGCGTCCGAACCCAAGTACCTGCGCCGGGGCAAAGTCAAGGAGGTCTACGAGGTCTCGCCGACCGAACTCGAGTTCCGGTTCACCAACGACATTTCGGTCTTCGATAAGCACGTCCCGAGCGAGATCCCCCACAAGGGCGAGACCCTCGCCCGTACCGCGGCCCACTGGTTCGACGTCCTGGGCCGTCTCAAGGTACCGCACCACTACCTCGGACTCTCGGGCCCGACCGCGATGCGGGTCCGGCGCGTCCAGGTCGTACCGCAGCCCAAGACCCTCGGCCCGCATCCCAAGGGATACCTCGTGCCCCTCGAGCTGATCGTCCGGTACTACCTCGCGGGTTCGATGTGGGACCGCGTGAAAGCCGGGAAGGTGTCTTCCGAGGAGCTCGGGTTCCCGGCGGGGAAGCCCCTCGAGTACGGCGTCCGGTTGCCCCAACCCCACTTCGAAGTCACGACCAAGCTCGAACCGGTCGATCGGCTCCTGACGATCCCCGAGGCCCTCGAGCTCGCGGCCCTCGACAAGCGCCAGCTCGACGGGATCCGCGAAACGATCCTCAAGGTCGACGAGGCGATGCAACGGGAGATCGGCCCGCGCGGGCTGATCCACGTCGACGGTAAGAAGGAGTTCGGAGTCGACCCCGAGGGGGTCCTCATGGTTGTCGATACGTTCGGCACCGCCGACGAAGACCGATTCTGGGACAAGGACGCCTACGAGCGGGGCCGTCAGGTCGACTTCTCGAAGGAGTTCGTTCGACAGCACTACCGGTCGACGGGGTACTACGACCAACTTCAGGCCGCGCGGACGGCCCACGCCGCCGAACCGCCGATCCCGCCGTTGCCGCCGCTGCTCGTGGACGAGGTGAGTCGCCTCTATACGACCGTGTATCAGCGCCTCACGGGCCAGCCGTTCGCGACCGTCGTGAGCCCCGCGTAGCGGGCCCCCGGCACCGAGCCGACGGCGTGCCTCGAGTACCGATGACTCCTCCTCGTGTCCCCCACGGACCGCACGGCCACCCGGACCACCGGAAGATGCACGAGGCGGTCTGGACACGGGAACAGGCGATCGCCGCGCTCGAGGACCCGACGCGGTCGGCGAGCGAAGACCCGCAGGCCCTCTGGCAACGCGCCGGGCTGGCCGAGGGGATGTCGGTCGCGGAAGTCGGAGCGGGGTCGGGGTTCTACTCGTTCCCGGCGAGCGACCTCGCGGGCTCCTCGGGCCGAGTCGTGGCGATCGACGTCTCGGCCGAGCTCGTCGAGATGATGCGCGAACGGGCCCGCGCCGAGCATCGCCTCAACCTCGAGGTGAGGCTCTCCGAGCCCGGGCGAATCCCGCTGCCCGACGCGATCGCGGACCGGGTGCTGCTCGCGAACGTCCTCCACGGGATCCCACCGGCGACGGTGAAGGAGGCGGTGCGGTTGCTGCGCCCGGGCGGGCGGCTCATCGACCTCGATTGGAAGAAGGAACCGACCTCGCGGGGACCGCCGGTCGCGCACCGATTGGCGGCGAGTGTCGCTCGACGGACGCTGGAGCGATACGGACTCCGAGCCGTCGAGGAGTGGGATGCCGGTCCGTACCACTACGTCGTGATGCTGGAGAAACCCTCGGGCCCCGGGGTTCCAAGCCCGGTTCGACGGACCCGCGCGCGTCGTCGGTCGGGGGGTTAGGACCCGGCCTCGCCCCCGACGGCTATCGGGGGCAGCGTTCACCGTTTCACCACCCCTCCCGTACGCTTATCTCTCCCGGTCCCGGTCGTCCGGACGTGCCGCCCAAGACCCCGAATCGCGCATCTGCCGGAGGCGAAAGTCCCCCCGACCCCAAGCCCGAGATCGCCCTCGAAGACCTGCCCGGGGTCGGCTCGACGACCGCCGATAAGCTCCGAGAGGCCGGGTATACCGACCTGATGGAGCTCGCCGTCGCGTCGCCCGGCGACGTCGCCGAAGCGGCCGAGATCGGGAGCGCGAGCGCGCAGAAGATCATCGGAGAAGCCCGGCGCCGAGCCGACGTGGGTCAGTTCGAGAGCGGCACGACGCTGCTCGAGCGACGGAAGAAGCTCGGTCGGATCACGACCAACTCAAAAGCGCTCGACGAGCTGCTCGGCGGCGGGGTCGAGACCCAGGCGATCACCGAGTTCTCGGGGGAGTTCGGGACCGGCAAGACCCAGCTCGCGCACCAGGTCGCGGTCGACATTCAGCTACCGGTCGACCAAGGCGGGCTGTCGGGTGAGGTGGTCTACATCGACACCGAGAGCACGTTCCGCCCCGAGCGGGTCGTGGACATGGCGAAGGGGGTCGGCCTCGACCCGGCCGAAGCGCTCGGCCACATCCACGTCGCCCGCGCCTACAACTCGAACCACCAGATGCTCCTCGTCCAAAAGGCCCAGGAGCTCGCTCGTGAGAAACCGATCCGCCTGCTGGTCGTCGACTCCCTGACCGCGCACTTCCGCGCCGAGTACCTCGGTCGGGGAGAGCTCGCGCCTCGGCAGCAGCTTCTGAACAAGCACCTCCACGAGCTCCTCCGGTTCTCGGACGCGTACAACGCGGCGATCGTCGTCACGAACCAGGTCTCGTCCCGGCCGGACGTGCTGTTCGGGGACCCGACCCGCCCGATCGGCGGCAACATCGTCGCGCACGCGGCGACGTACCGGGTCTACCTCCGCAAGTCGAAGCCGCCCCGACGGATCGCACGACTGATCGACTCGCCCAACCTTCCCGAGGGAGAGGCGGTCTTCTCGCTCACGACCGAAGGGATCCGTGAGTAGCGCCGGGACTCGGTAGTTCGACCCGCCGCAGGGCCGTCGCCTTCACGTAGAGGACGACGCTCGCGCCCGGTCGTAGGTCGAGCTCCCGGACGGGTTCGGGGGTGACATCGGCCCGGAGACGGACCGAGCCCACTCGCACGAGAAGTGTGCGCCCGTTGGCTCCGGTCGACCGTACCGAGACGACCGTTCCGGAGAGGACATTTCGGGCGCTCGAGGCGAACCGCCGCCGTGCGACAAGCACCGCCTCTGGGTCGAGGAGCAGGGAGACGTATTCCCCCTCGTCCGCGGCGAACGCGACGCGCAAGTGGAGCTCGTCATTCACGACGACCTCGGGCGCGCGCGCCGCGTGATAGACGCCGCGCAACACGTTCGGCGAGGAGAGCGGGGAGAACGGACGGGCCCCGAGGAGCTCGACCGAGTCGAAGCCCCCGCGGGCGACCTGGTCCCCGAGTTCAGTGAGCCGGGTGCCGCCGTGGCCACGACCGCCGTGTACGCTCGTCGTGACCGGCCCCCCGAACGCCCTGGAGAGCCGGTCGAGCCGGTAGACCGCCCGATCGCGAGTGATCCCGACCCGTCGGCTCGCGCCGACAACCGAGCCTTCCCGACCGACGGAGCGGAGCAACGCGACGTCCCGGTCGGTGACGACGTACGCGGCCCGCCTCACGGCCGCTCCGAAGGCGAGACCCACGGTCCCCCGAGAGGACGGAGCGTCGTTTCGTCCACGGCGAATCCCAACCGGGCCCCGACCGAAGGAAGCGGACCGGTCCACGGGCAGTCGAGCCGCGCCGCCACGACGAGCCCGCCGACCCGGAGCCGGACCCCGATTCCTTCGGGCGCCGGCCAGACCCCTTGCACCGCGCCCTCCCAGGGCAACGGCCGCGGGGAGGAGGCTTCCACGGTCGGGCGGGCGAAAGCGATCCCCTCGCTCCCGGCACGGTCGCGGAGCCAGGACGCGAACGGGTCGTCGCGGATCGGTTCCAGGCCGGTCCAGTCGTAAACGTTCTCGAATCCGACGAACCGGGCCGCGAACGCGTCCGACGGGCGGTCGATGAGCGCGACGGCGTCCCCCTGCCATGCCGTTCGACCGTGGTCGAGCACGAGGAAGGCATCGGCGAGCGAGAACGCGAGCCCCGGGTCGTGCGTGACGACGATCACTGGCACGCGGTCGGTCTCGCGGAGTTCCTGGAGCACCATTCCGAGCTCGTGGCGCGCCAAGACGTCGAGTGCCTGCCACGGCTCGTCCCAGATGATCAGCTCCGGTTCCGCGGCGAGCGCCCGCGCGAGCGCTACGCGCTGCAGTTCCCCGCCGCTCAAGCGCGCCGGGTACCGGCGGCGCAGCTCCGTCAGGTGAAAGCGGTCGAGGAGGGCGCGGGTGCGAGCTCGGGCGTCGGGGGTGTAGCGGAGCTCCATCGGAAACTGCACGTTCCGCTCGACCGTGCGGTGCGGGAACAGCCCCAATCCCTGCGGGACGTAGCCGAGACCCCGTTCCTCGGGCAGCCAGTCGCTGATATCGACCCCGTCCCGAACGATGCGCCCGGAGCGTACGGGCAAGAATCCGGCGAGGGTGCGCAGGAAGGTCGTCTTGCCGGCACCCGACCTCCCGAGCACCGCGACGGCCCGGCCCGGTCGCAGCTCGAGGTCGACCGGTCCGAGGTGAAACCCGTCGAGCTGCGACTCGACCCCGTCGACCTGCCACTGCGTCACGGCCCGAACTCCCCGCGGCGCCACGGCAACCACCCGGACCGCTCTCCGAGCCGGACAAAGAGGAACAGCACGAAAGCGATGAGCAGGAAGAACGAGCTGACCGCGGCCGCGTCGGCAAAGTCCCCCAATTGGAACAGATCGTAGACGTACACCGAGATTGTCGAAGAGACAGGTCCGTTGTACGGGCCCCCGGGGTAGACCGCGGCAGTCAGGATCAACAAGCCGCCGATCTCGCTAACCGCCCGCGCCCACGTGAGGAGAAGGCCGGCGACAATCCCTCGGAGAGCGAGAGGCAGCGTCACCATGAGGAACACTGTCGCGCTCCCCGCGCCGAGCGAGCGCGCGGCCTCGAGCACGCGCGCGTCCACGGCGCGGAACGAGAGGTCGCTCGCGAGCACGGTGTACGGGGCACTGACGAACACCATGACGAGCACGACGCCCCAGATCGAGTCCACGATCGGGATCCCCAACGCGACCGTCCAGTGGTGTAGCGGCGTTCCGGGAAGGAGGAGCAGAAGGAGCCCAAGCCCGACCATCAGGTGCGGGATGACGACCGGTAGCGCGACGACCGACTCCACGATGCTGCGCCCGGGGAACGCGTGGCGCGCGAGCAGGTACCCCAGCGGGATCGCGAGGAGGGCCGCGGCGAGGACCGCGAGTGCGGAAGCGTAGAACGTCAGCCAGATCGCCTGCCATACCGGGGCGCTACCGGCGGCGACGACGATACGGGAGAATGGAGCGTACGTGAAGAGTCCGTAGATCGGAAGAAGGAACAGGAGCAGCAGGGAGGCGGAGAGTACGATCTGCAGCGCGAGCCAGAGCCGGCCGGTACGCCACCGTCGCCGCGGCGGGGGAGCCGTCGCCGGCGGGGCGAAACCCCCTCCGTTCATCCGAGGATCGTCGCCGCCCACCCGGGAAGCGGTACCACGTCGGGAGCGAGCACCGCGGGAACGGAGGCCGGGTCATTGCTCCATGCGGGGAAGATCGGGATCCACGCGTCGTCGTTCGCCAGAATCGCGCTCCCCTGCGGCGAGACGAGCAGGTGGATGAAGGCAGCTCCGAGCCCCGGGTTCTGCGCGTTCAACGGAACGGTGACCGCGAACAGGATCGGCGCCGGCACGACCGATTCGAGGGTCAGGGAGGACGAATAGATCTCGGTCGAGAGGTTCGCGTAGTCCCCGAGTGCCGTCGAGTTGTTGGCGAGGAGGCCGACGATCGGGTTCAGGAGGACGTACGGCAGGTGGTTCTGGACTGCGACTGCCTTGTACGTGATCACGGCCGAAACGAGTCCGGTTTCGACATCGAAGGCGGCACCGGATTCGTGCTCGAAGATCGTCGTGACGGGGTTCGCGACCGCATATGCCCCGGGGGCACCGGAATAGAAGTGCCCGTAGACCGCGGAGAGATTCCCGCCGTCGTAAATCATCCCCTGGAGCATCAGGCTGAAGATCTCGTTGTAGCCGTTGGGATCGGTGGAGGCGTTCCAGTAACCGAACGGGGCGTTGCCTTTCGTGGTGACGTCGTTGATAAGGTCCAGGCCCCAGTTGCTCTCGTTGACTCCGTTGAACGCGGGCAGGCTCGCGTTGTAGATGAGTACCTCTTGCGTGGCGGCGAACACCAGCTCATAGCTCGCGAACTTCGGCTCCAATAGTTGCGGGATCAGGCGGTAGTCCGCGAGCGCGGCCACGTCGGCGGTCCCCGCGAGCGAGGTGATGTCGCCGGTAACATCCAGGGATCCCTCGTACGTCTGCGCTGCGATCGGGTCGGTGATCCCTGGCGTCTCGTTGACGAGCTCGTTCGCGACCACAGGGAATGTGTCCGTGAGCGTGCCGGCACCGAGAATGGAGAGGGTATCGTTGGCGGTCGAGCCGGTGTCCGCCGGCGATCCGCGGTACTCGTACCCCGCGAAGAACCCCGCGCCGCCGACGGCAGCAGCGACCACGATCACGACGACCGTCCAGACGGGAGTCGCTAGGCCCATCCTTCGTGCGGGGGTAGTGGGCGTCGGGCTGGCCGACATCGATGTGGGAAATTGCCACATCGCTTAAGGTTTCGGGAGTGTCGGGCGGCGGTCAGAAATCGCGCCGCCGGGCGGGAGGGAAGTATAACCGGTACACTCGACCCACGATCACCTGAGTCGATACCCGTCCGAACTGGCGGCTGTCGCGAGCCGTGTCCGCTGCGTCGCCGCGGATGTCGATCGTTCCTTCCGCGGCGTGCACGAAAGCCACGCGCTTCACGATCCACCGGTCGGAGGCCTCGGGATCGGTGACGACTACGATCTCGCCGACGCGAGGGGAGCGGGCCCGGTACGCGCGGGGATCGACCAGCAGCCGGTCGCCGGGCCGCAACGTCGGGAGCATGCTCTCGTCGTGGACCACGACCCTCCGGCTCCACCAACGACGAAATGGCGACGGCGCCGGGTCGGGGATCGGCGCCGTTCCTCCGGTCGGAGGTCCCGGCATCCTTATCCGACCCTCGGCGCTCGGCGGCACATGCGCGCGAAGAGCCCCTCCCTCGGATTGATGGAACGCCTGTTGGACGCCGTGCATCCCCCCCGTCGCGTGTACGCGCACTGCGACATCCCCTGCGGTATTTACGACCCGTACGACGCCCAGATCTCGGCATTGACCGTTCTCCGGATGGACCAACTGATCGGGGAGCTCACCCCGCCCGCGATGGATGCAAAGCCGGAGGACCGCACCGCGTTCGTCTCCAAGCTCTCCCGCTACACGGCCGTCAAGGAGTCGCACGCCGAGCGTGTGAAGTCGGAAGTACGGGTGATCTGGGGCGACTACTTCACGCCGGACCACGTGAAACAATACCCCCAGGTCCCCGAGCTCAGCTGGAAGATCCTGAAGCAAGCGTCCAAGGCCCGTCAGGGAACGGGCATCGCGGACGCTCAGGAGCTCGTGAAGCTCGTGCAGGAGTTCGCCGAGCTGTTCTGGCAGTCGAAGGGAGCGAAGACCCACCGCATCCCGTCGATGCAAAAATCCGGCGGCGAGCTCGTCGTTCAGGTCCCGGCGTAGGGCGGAATCGGACGCCGCCGGCCCGGTCGCTGCCTCGCTTGGGAACCCCGCCGTGATCGAGACCCTACCGCTCGACGGTCGGTCGCTGACCCTCGAGAAGTTCCTGGCGGTCGTCCGAGGACACCGGCCCATCGCCTTGTCCCGGGGGGCGCGGGCGTCGGTGACCGCGAGCCGTCAAGTGGTCGAGCGGGCGGTCGAAGCGCGCCGACCGGTGTACGGCGTCACCACCGGCTTCGGCGGACTCTCGCACGCGACGATCCCTCCCGATAAAGTGCGAGAGCTCCAGACCTCGCTGGTCCGCAGCCATGCCAGCGGGACCGGCCCGCCGCTGACGGTCGATGTCGTCCGGGGCCTCATGCTCCTCCGCTTGAATTCGCTGGCCCAGGGCCACTCGGGGGTGCGAGCCGAGGTACTGGACCGCCTGATCTCTCTCCTGAATCAAGGCCTCGTGCCTTGGATCCCGGAACAGGGTTCGGTCGGTGCCTCGGGAGACCTCGCTCCGCTGGCGCACCTCGCCCTCGCGATGACCGGAGAGGGAACGTTCGTCGGCGCTCGTTCCGGACTCCCGGAGTCGGCCCGCGACGTGTTGGCGCGAGAGGGGATCCCGCCGCTCGAGCTCGTGGAAAAGGAGGGAGTGGCCCTCCTCAACGGGACCGCGTTGATGGCGTCGTACCTCGCGCTCGCCGTGACGGACCTGCGAGGCCTCTACGACGCGGCCACGATCGCGATCGCGCTCTCCTTCGACGCGCTCGAGGGGGACCCCGAGTCGCTCGACGACCGACTGGGCGAGGTCCGGAACTCTCCGGAACAGCGGGACGCCGCGACGGCCGTCCGGCAGCTTCTCGCCCATACCGAGCTGGCCGTGCGCCGACGGTCGTGGACGGGTCAGGACGCCTACACGCTCCGGTGCGTCCCGCAGGTGCTCGCCGCGGTTCGTCTCGCCCTCGGGTTTGCGGAGGGGATCGCCGTGCGCGAGTTGAACGCGGTGACCGACAATCCCGTGATCTTCGAGGGAGACGAGTTCGTGAACGGGGGCAACTTTCATGGCCAGCCCCTCGCGCTCGCGCTGGATACCCTCGCGCTCGCTACGCAGTACGTCGCGGCCTTTTCCGAGCGACGGATCGCCCGGATCCTTCACCCCGCCCTGAACCGTGGGTTGCCGGCGTTCCTTGCCCCCGAACCGGGCGTGAGCTCCGGGTTCATGATCCCCCAGTACCTCGCCGCTGCTCTCGTCAACGAGAACTCGACGCTCGTCCATCCGGCGAGCGCCGCGAGCCTCTCCACCTCGGCGGACCAGGAGGATTTCGTGAGCATGGGACCGTGGGCGGGCGCAAAGCTCCGGCGGGTGCTGGAGAACACCCGGAAGGTCGTGGCCGTGGAGTGGATCGTGGCCGGCCAGGCGCTCGAGCTCCGTCGCCCGAAGTCCGGTGGGCTCGGCAGCGAAGGGGCGCTCCGCGCCCTTCGGTCGCGGGTCGCCGCATGGACCGCCGACCGCAGCCCGGCGCCCGACATCGAACGGGTCGCCGCCCTCATCGAGGACGGATCGCTGGTCCGTGAGGTACGGTCTTCGGTATCGTTCTAGGGAGTCGGGGGCGCGGAGACCGGCCCGCCGGCCGTGGCGGGGGCGGTCGAGGGGAATCGTACCATCTGGCCGCAGGCAGGGCAGGCGTACTCGCTCACGCCGCGATGGCGCAGGGGCGTGCGACACTTAGGGCACGGGATTGGTTTCGCGCCGACCCACGCGGCGAACAGTTCCTGGGAACGACGGTCCCCCATCGAGGCGGGGGCAGTCGCGGTGGGCGGGGAGCTCGGGACCGTCGGGGTCGAGGGCGGGGTCACCGAGCGAACGGTCGTCGGGGAACCCGCGCCGGTGCGCGCGGAGGAGAGGCGCCCGCACTGGGGGCAGACCGCAAGGCTCGCGGTCCCCGTGGACTGGAGCGGTACGTGACAACTGGGACAGAGCGTCTTGACTCCCGACGGAGTGAATACGGGTGCGGGAGTTATGGGGGGTCGGCCGAGCTCGGACCGGGAGGCGGCGGGCGCCCCTGGGGCCGGGGCGGTGACCGGGACCGTGGCGGGCAACGGAAGCGGGCGGGCCCATCGAACGGTCCGCCGGCTGGGATCGTAGAGGAGCGGGGTCCCCGGGCGGCCGAGCTCGTGGGCGAGGAGACGCTCCGCCTTTCGCTCTCGCCAGGAGAGCGCGGCGGCGAGCCCCGGCACGCTCGTCGTCCCGAGCGAATGAACGGTCGAGCGGAGGCGTTCCAAGTCTTGTTCGGAAGGCCCGAAGAAGGAAGCCATCGAGGCGAAGTTCGTTAGGGCCGCAAAAGAACCTATCGCCGCAGTGGAATCAAAAGGGAAGGCATCGGTGGTGCGACCCCTGGTCTCTTGGACGGTGCCACCAAGAGGCGCTTCCACCGATGCCCGAGGCCGAACATCGTAAGCCATCGACTGACTATATAGTTATCCAGACCCCTGGAAGGTGGTCGATGCGGGGTTCCGGCGGGCCGGTGGCGCTGGGCCACGGTCCGGACGGCGCGAATCGCCCTCGGGGAGACGGTCGTCTCAACCCGGGGGGCCTCGTCCGGTCCGAGCGAGGAGTTCGACGACCTTCTCCGTCGCCTTCGGGATCGGGAGTCGCCGAAGTTCGGAGGGAGTGACCCATCTTTGCCCGGGACCGGGGGCACGAGCGCGCCCCGGGGGGTACGGACCCTCGAAGACGTGGAGCTCGACGGTGAAGTGACTGTACGAGTGGCGCACGGTCCCGCGATAGCGGAGTGTCCCCGCACGGAACCCGGTCTCCTCTCGAAGTTCCCGCACCGCGGCGTCCTCCGGTCGTTCCTTCGGTCCGATCTTTCCCCCGGGGAACTCCCACAACCCGCCGAGGAGACCGGAAGGGGCTCGCCGCTGGACGAACCAACGGTCCCCTGCTCGTAGGGCGACGACGGCCGCCCGCACGTGCGGTCGGCGCTTCGGTCGCGAGCGGCGGGGGAGGAGCCCCGGATCCTCGGTCTCGAGGTACGCGCGGCAGACCGCGGCGACCGGACAGTCGCCACATCGGGGGCGGGCGGGCCGGCACACGGTCTCCCCCAACTCCATGACCGCCTCGTTGTATTCGGCGGCCGAGTCGGGGGGCATCGCGTCCGCCAGCGTTTCGGCAAGGCGTGACCGAACCGACGCCGTGCGCAGATCTCCTTCCTCCCGGGTCCACCGGGCCGCGACGCGGAGGCCGTTCGCTTCGAGCGCGATGACCGGGGTGTCGTAGGCGAGGGTGGCGATCGCGCGGGCGACGTAGGGGCCGACCCCAGGGAGCTCCTCGAGCTCGGCGACCGTCCGCGGAAGGGTGCCGTGATGATGGGCGACCAACTCGCGGGCGGCCCGATGGAGGTGGCGGGCGCGCGCGTAGTATCCGGCTCCCTGCCAGACCTTGAGGACTCGGTCGGTCGGAGCGGCGGCGAGCGCGGGGATCGAGGGAAACGCACGGACGAACCGCTCGTAGTAGGGGACCGCTTGCTCGACCCGGGTCTGTTGCAGGAACACTTCGGCGACCCAGATGTGATAGGGATCGCGGTCGCGCCGCCACGGGAGCGGGCGTCGGTGGTGTCGAAACCACCGAAGGAGCGCCGGCGGGAGCGCGGACGGCAAACGACGCCGTCGACGCGAGCTCGGACGCTCGATCGCGACCACCGGCCCCGCGGGAGGAACCGCACGTTTAAAGAGCCGGGCGAACTCGAAAAAATCCGAGGAAATCTCCGTGTCCGATCGCTCGGAGCCGATTCACGTGAATGACGAGACGTTCGAACTCGAAGTGATCCGGTCCCCGTTACCGGTCGTCGTCGACTTCTACGCCGATTGGTGCGCTCCGTGTCGGACCACGGAACCGGTGTTCCGCGACCTCTCCGAACGGCTCGCGGGCCGTGTCAAGTTCGCGAAGGTCAACGTGGACGAGGCCGCGTGGGTCACCCGGTCGTACGGGATCCATTCGATCCCGACGTACCTCTTCCTTCGTCAGGGTCACGAACGGGGTCGCGAGGTCGGGCCGGTCGACCCCGTCGAGTTCCGCTCGATCCTGAAACGCCACTTCTCGTAGTCGTCGCTAGTGGCGGAACACCCGCCACCCGGTGAAGTACATGGCGATCCCGTACCGTTCCGCCGCGGCGATCACTTCGGGGTCGCGGAGACTGCCGCCGGGTTGAATGACGGCGGTGACCCCGGCCTTGCCGGCGACCTCGATCCCGTCCGGGAACGGGAAGAAGGCGTCCGAGGCGAGGACGGAGCCGCGAGCCCGGTCGCCCGCGACCTCGCACGCGAGCTCGACCGCCTTCACCCGCGTCGGTTGACCTGAACCGATCCCCACGGTTCGAGAGCCTTGGGCCAGGACGATGGCGTTCGACTTCGCATGGCGGACGACGCGCCACGCGAAATCAAGGGCGCACGCGCCCTCCGGGGAGACCGTGCGGGTCGTCACGGATTTGAAATCGGACGGGGCGAGCTCCCGTCGGTCCCCCTCCTGGAGCAGGAGTCGACCGAGCGCGCTCTTCGCCTCCCAGCCGCGTTGAGCGGACGAACGGTGTTCGGTCCTCACGACCTTCACCTTGGGTCGGTGGGCGAGCGCCTCGAGCGCTGCCGGGTCGAACTCCGGGGCGGCCAGCAGGTCGACGAACACCCCCTTCAAGGCGCCCGGGTCGTCCGGACCGATCGGGCGGTTGACCGCGACCGCACACCCGTACCGCGCGACCGGGTCGGTCTCGAGCGCGCGTTCGATCGCGTCGTGCACGTTGGCGCCCGAGGCGACGCCGGAGGGAGTCGCGTGCTTGACGATCGCCACGGTCGGAACGGGGAACTCTGCGACGATCGCGAGCGCGGTATCGATGTCGAGCAGGTTCGTGTAGGAGAGCGCGTCGCCCTTGAGGACGGTGAACGGCCGCGGCGCGAGGTCGGCGCCGGGCGGACCGACCAGGCGGTAGGTCGCCGCTCGCTGGTGGGGGTTCTCCCCGTACCGCAGCTTGAGCGGTTCCCGCCGGAACGTGACCTCGTCCGGGAACAGCTCGCCCTCGGGCGACGCGGTCGCGAGCGACCGCGCGATCGCCGCGTCGTAGGCGGTCGTCCGCCGAAACGCCTTTTCCGCGAAACGCCCGCGCGTCGCGGCGCTCACCGAACCCTCGTTCGACTGCATCTCGGTGAGGAGGGCCGGATAGTCCGTGGGGTCGGTGACGACCGTCACCCACGCGTGGTTCTTCGCCGCCGCGCGGGCGAGGGTGACGCCGCCGATGTCGATGAACTCCTCGTGGTCCGCGGCCGCCGGTTGCTCGGCGACGTGGCGCTCGAACGGGTAGAAGTTCACCACGACGAGGTCGAACGGCCGGAGTCCCCGTTGGCCCATTTCGACGCGGCCGCTCTCCGTCCGCGGAGCGAGGATCCCGCCGAGGAGGGCCGGGTGGAGCGTTTTCACGCG
>JBARNH010000018.1:0-87064 GCA_049802875.1 Thermoplasmata archaeon
CGACCGCGACGACCAACAGCGCGGCCGCCGCCGCCCGTCGCGCGCGCCAACGCGGGACGCGGGGACGGGGGAGCGCGGGATATAGGCCCGGCAGGACTTCCCAGCTGTAGAGCGGAGGCGGGTCGCGGGGCACGACCGCCGGCACCGGAGTTCGGCAGTGCGGACAAGGAAACCACTGGGTCGCCGGCTCCGACGCCAAGACGACCCGAAGGTCGCCACCGCACGCGGGGCAACGAAGGTACACCGTCGACGTCGCCATTCCTCGAGTTCGAGAGCGTCCGGGGTCTTAGCGTTGCGGCGAGCGCTCGCGAAGAGCCATCCCCGGGTCGTCGGGGTGGACGACGGAGCGTTCGGACGGACCGACCGGTTCGCGCCGATCGCCGCGGTGGTCGTCTCGTCTCCGTCGTACATAGACTCCGTGCGCCGCTCGCGCGTACGGGTGGACGGAACGGACGGGACGGACGCCGTTATCCGGCTCGTACGGTCGACCGGTCCGACCGACGGGATCCGGGCCGTGCTCCTCGACGGGGCGGTCGTCGGAGGGTTCAACGTCCTCGACCTCGATCGGATCCACGAAGCCCTGGGGATCCCGGTCGTCGCCGTGACCCGGCGCGCGCCGGACTTCGGACGCATCCACGCCGCGCTCCGAACCTGGTTCGGCTCCGACGCGGAGCGGCGGTGGCGCCTGTTGAGAGCGCACCGTCTCGTTCGAGTCCCCACGGGGGAGGAACCGATCCTCGCCGCTGCGGTCGGCTGCCGGGCCGCGGACGCGGCGACCCTGGTTCGGCGGACCGCAGTACGCGGGTATTGGCCGGAGCCGCTGCGGCTCGCGCATCTCGTCGCCTCCGCGGAGGGGGCGTCGCCCCGTTCGCGAGCAAGGGATTAAGGAACGGGCGACCGTCCGGGGAACGGGCCTGTAGCTTAGCTTGGACAAAGTACTGGCCTTCTAAGCCAGCAATCTCGGGTTCAAAGGCCCCGGGCGCCTCCCGCCCGGAGCGGAGACTCCCGACAGGCCCGTGCCCTTTCCCCTTACGCGCGGCCGACTTGCGCCGCGCAGTTGTCGCAAAGGATCGACTTCGGTCCGGGCGGGAGCGGAGCGCCGCAGAGCGGGCACGTCGCTCTCGCATCCGCTGCGGCGATCAGTTCCTGGACGCTCGTGCGAAGGGCCGGGTCCCCCACCGACCCGCCGACCTCGGAACGCGGCGCGATGGCGCCGGCGGGAGGGAGGAATGCGTCGAGACGGGCTCGGTAGAGCCCCGTGCGCCGATCGAAGGTCACCAATCGATGCTGCACCAGCCCTTGCAGCGCCGAATCGACCAGCTCGCGGATCCCACCGAAGACGTGCGAGAGCTCAACCGAAGTGAGGCCGGGGGACTCCACGAGGATCTCGAGACACCGGACCCCCAGGAGGGAGAGGTCGCTCCGGGCAATGTACTGGTCGAGCGCCCAATCCAGTCTCGAGCTGCGTCGGACCCGCTGGCCGGGAGCCAGACGGCCGGCGCGCGGGTCCGGCAGGAGCGTGGAATGGATGACATCGAATTCGTACCGGATCCGTTCTTCGGGCAGGTAGGCGAGGACCGCGACCCCGAACGGTAGCATCGCCTCTTCCCGCCAAGCGGCCGCCGCCTCCGCGATCGACCCGCCGATCCCCCGGAGCTCGACCCGGGCCCCGCCCGACGCTCCGCGCTCCTCGTCGGCCTGGGAGCGCAGCAGGTAGTGCTCGCGCACGAGGATACGGCCGATAGCACGGATCGGCAAACCGGGTTCGAGCGGATGCACATCGATCGCGCCGTCCGATTGGAACGTGAGCCGTTCGAACGGCAGCAGAAACCGCCACGCCGCTCCGAGGGACGGGGCCGGGTCGAGCCGGAGTTCGGCGGTCTCGAACTTCGCGGCGGGGTCGGCCAAGGCGGCGTAGAGGTTGGGATATCCCTTCCCGTCCGCCGTGACCGCGACCTGGGCGAGCGGGGCCTTTCGCCGAGAGAGATACTCCTCGGTCGCTCGGGAGAGCGCCCGCTGCGAGTACGCGTCATGCCGACCCCCGGCGAATCGGGTGGCGAGGGCGTCAATCTCCGCGGGGGTAACGTCCGTCACGAGCGCGCCTCGTATCAATTGCTAGCTCGTAGAGAGAGATAAAGCGACGGGCCATCGTGTCGAGCGACGACGTCCGGCGGACCCGCTCGGCGGCTTGGCGCGAGATGCGGCGTCGTTCGTCGGGGCGGTCGAGAAGGTCGGTGATCACCGCCGACAGCGCCCCCGGTTCGAGGACCGGCACCCGCCGTCCGGTGATCCCGTCCTCCACCACCTCGGCCGCTCCGCCCGACGCCGGCGTGACGACCGTGGACCCCGAGGCCATCGCTTCGAGGAGCGCCACGCTGGACGTGTCGCTGGTCGACGGAAGAACGAACAGGTCCGTTTGGGAGAGCAGGGCCGGCTTCTCCTCTTCCGCGACCGGCCCGACGTACCGAACACGCTCGGAGAGCCGTGGCTCGCGCGCGATCCGCTCGCGTACTGCCGCCTCTTCGGGGCCCGAGCCCCCGATCACGGCGACCAGGTCGCCGTGGGACAGCGATTCCGAGAGCGCGTCCAGGAACCGGTGCACCCCCTTGTCCATCGTGAGTCGGCCAAGGTACGTCACGAGCGGGTCATCTCGGAGACCGCAGCGGGCCCGCCAGTCGGGCACGCGGATCCCCGGGCGGTATCGGTCGACGTCGATCCCGTTCGGCACGACCTCGACCGGTCGCCGGAACGGCTTCCGTGCCGAAGAGACGAGGACGTCCCGGGCGGCGAATGACGGGGCCGTCGCTACATCGCATCGCCAGTACGTTCCCAGGTTGTACCACGCCGCCACCCGGAAGAATGTCGGCACGAGGAAACGTTGCGGGACGCTCGATTGCATCTCGCGGATGTTGGTGTGAAACGTCCCCACGAGCGGGAGTCCAAAGCGGCGGGAGGAGAGGAACCCGGCGCTCCCGACCCCGCCGGGCGAGTGAATGTGGAGGACGTCCGCTGTGCGCACGCCGCGGTGTTCTCGAAGGAGAGCGAAGGGGTTGAGGGGCCATCGATACTGGGGATAGAGCGGCACGGGGAGCGAACGCACCCGAGTGACGGCCACGCCGTCCACCTCGCTCTGAGCCGTCCTCGCACCGGCCACCGGATTCGGAGCGAACACCCGTACGGAGTGACCGAGACGATGGAGCGACCGCGCGAGGTCGTTCGTGACCGTCGCTACCCCATCCCGCATCGGGACGTAGGAATCGGTGAAGAAGACCACCTCCATGAAGCGTTCCCGTCCGACGATGGGCACCGTGAAGGGTCGTATGCTTTTGGGTCCGTCGGCACTCCCCGACGGCAGGGCCGGCGGGGCCGGGTCACCTCAAAGGACGGTCTGGAACGGTCGCTCGAGGCGGCTCAATTCTCGGGTGTCGAGGGACCGCCGGTCGAACGAAACCACGAGCGCGGACGAGGTCTGCTCGATCTGCCCGACGAGCCAGTGCGCGAACTTGAGCGTCATCTCCAATCCGTACTCTCCCGCCAGATACTCGAGGGCATCGACGTAGACGAGCGCTCCGCCGGGCGATTCGGTCGGTTCGCGCAGATGACCGCCGATCTCCCCCGGAGAAAGGCGCGGGCTTCCCGGAGGTTCGGAGCCGCTCGGGACGATGTCGACCCTTCGTTCCTTGGAAAGTCCCGAAAGTTCCGGGGGCCGGAGAGAGACGATCGCGGCGCGCGGGAACTCGTGGAGGTTGGCGCGGAGGATCTCGACCGCGCGCGAAGGCCGGTCCTCCCGGACGAGCAGGCTCCGGCCGGGGCCCAAGTGAGTCACGGCGGGGACGGCGGCGCCGATCGTCGGAACCCAGGCCCGTGCCGGCTGCGGAGGTCGCAGGAGGGAACTCCACGCCGGCCGGCGTGGCGGAGCGAGCAGGCTTCGTCGCTTCAGTTCGACCTCTTCGTCGAGGCGAGCGAGCCGGCTCTCGACCAGGATGCGCAGCTCCTGCGCGGTATGCCCGCGCGACGTGTGCTGAAGGACCTCACGCAGTCCGCTGCGCAATCCCTCTTCGAAGCCGGCGGCGTAGGTCCGCGCGTACTCCTCGTCGGCCGGAGGCTCCTCTTCGGGGGGCGGCGCGGCGCCGTTGCGCCGCTCGGGAGCGCTCACGCGGACGCCCGGTCCGTTTCGCCGGGCACGGTGGACCGCGCCGCGGCGGCCGGTCCACCGTGCGGTCGCATCGGGAGGTCCTCGGCGGGGGCGAACTTGTAGCCGTAATGGATCACCCCGGCCTTCCCTTCCTCCCGGAGCTTACGGAACGTCGCGCGCACCTTGAGTCCGATTCGGACGTCGGGGGGTTCGAGGTCGACGATCTGACCGGTGAGGGTGGGCCCCTCCACGGTCCGCACGAGGGCGAGGATGTACGGGACCTGCATCTCGAACCCCTCCGCGGCTTCGTGAACGATCGTGTACGAGAAGACCTCGCCATCGCCCGAAAGCTGGAAGGGGACCATCTTCCCGATCGACTCCCGATGGTGCGCGCAGGTCGGGCAGACCGACCGCGGAGGGAAGTAGGCCGTTCCGCACATGGTGCACTTCGACCCACCGAGGTTGTACCGTCGGGGCGTTTCCCGCCAGAATCGTGCGATCGACATCGTCGGCTCCTAATCCCCCCGTTCGAGCAAGGTCACGACGCTCGTCGCGCCCGTGCCCCCGACGTCGTGGGCGAGACCGAAACTCGCGTCGGGGACCTGGCGGTCCTTGGCAGTCCCCCGCAGTTGTCGGACGAGCTCCACGACCTGAGCGACGCCGACCGCACCGAACGGCCGACCTTGCGCCTTGAGTCCCCCCGACATGTTGACGGCGACGTCGCGGCCCGGGCCGAACTTTCCGGCTTCGAAGTCCGGGCCGGCTCGTCCCTTCTCCGAGAACCCGAGGTCCTCGAGGGCCACGAGCGCGCTGATCGTGTAGGCGTCGTTGATCTCCGCAATGTCGACGTCGGCCGGGGCTCGGCGGGCCTGCTCGAACGCCCGCCGGGCCGCGATCACCGTGGAGTCGAGCGTCGTAACGTCGCGTCGATGTTGTACGGCCATCGTATCGCACGCCACCTGGCTCGCGGCGATCCGGATCGGTAGTTCGGTGTGTTCCCGAGCGGTCTCGAGGGGTCCGAGCACCACGGCGGCGGCGCCGTCGGAGAGCGGCGCGCAATCAAAGACCCCGAGCGGTTCCGCCACAGGACCGGCGGCGAGGACCTGCTCGAGCGTGATCTTGTTCCGGTAGTGGGCGTTCGGATTTTTCGAGCCCATCTCATGGGCGTGGACGGCGACGCGCGCGAGCTGCTCGCGGGTCGTTCCATACTGGTGCATGTGGCGACGGGCGATGAGCGCCCAGAGTGCCGGCATGGTCGCGCCGAACACCACCTCCCACTCGTGGTCCGCGGCGGAGCTCGTGATCTGGTTGCCGGTGGCATCCGGCACGTCGGTGAGCTTCTCGGCCCCGCCGACGACCACGAAGTCGTAGAGTCCGCTCGCGACGGCCAGATACCCCTGGTGGAGGGCCAGGGAACCGGACGCCCCGCCACCTTCCACTCGGACCGCCGGCAAGTGC
Organism: Thermoplasmata archaeon; assembly: GCA_049802875.1. Classification (GTDB taxonomy): domain Archaea; phylum Thermoplasmatota; class Thermoplasmata; order Lutacidiplasmatales; family UBA184; genus Lutacidiplasma. The sequence continues at coordinate 5,594 of JBARNH010000018.1, forward strand.
CGCCCGCCGAGGCCGGCGTAGTCGAGGATCAGCGGTCCGATGTGCTCTTGGTCGATCAGCGAGCCCGAGGCCATGTTCCCGAGGAACAGGGCTCCGAGGTCGGCCGAGGAGAGTTTGGCGTCGACGAGGGCCTGGAGGCCCGCCTCGATACCGATCTCGCGGAACGACCGGTCCCAGAGCTCCCCGAACTTCGTCATGCCGACGCCGAGCACGGCGACCTCGCGCACGGTCAGCTCCCTCCCATGTGGATCTTGCCGCGATACTTCGCGTAGACTCCGTAAGAAAGTTCCACGCCACTGTCGAGGTAGAACTGGACGGGGCGCCCAAAGGACCGGTCGTACTTCGCGATCTCGTCCGTGGTCGAGAGGTCGAACGCGTCGGAGCCGGCCCCCGACCCGTAGCCGACGAGAAGGATTCGCTCGCCGGGGCCGGCGTGGTCCAGCACGTTGGCGAGGCCGAGCAGCGCCGCCGCGGAGTAGGTGTTGCCGAGGTACGGCGTGACCAGTCCGTAGCGCATCTGGTCCGCGGAGAAGCCGAGCTGCTTTCCCACGCGTTGAGGAAACTTCCCGTTCGGTTGGTGGAAGACGACGTGGCGGTAGTCCTTGGGGGTCGTTCCCGACTCCTCCATGAGCCGTCGAGCGCATTCTGTCTCGTGTCGGAAGTACGCGGGCTCGCCAGTGAACCGGCCGCTGTGGCTCGGATACCGTTGCCCTTCGCGACGCCAAAAGTCCGGAGTATCGGTCGTGTAGGAGACCGTCCGTTCGACGTTCGCGATCACGTGTTCCCGCCCGATCACGAACGCGGCGCCACCGGCGCTGGCCGAGTACTCGAGCGCGTCGCCGGGTGCCCCCTGGGAGGTGTCCGTCCCGATGGCCACTCCGTACCGCACCATCTGGGCGCCGACAAGGCCCAGACACGTTTGGATCGCGGCCGTGCCCGCCTTGCAAGCGAATTCAAAATCGGCCGCGGTGAGATTGGGCGTAGCCCCGACGGCCTGGGCGACGACCGTCGCCGTCGGTTTGACCGCGTAGGGGTGCGACTCCGACCCGACGTAGATCGCCCCGATCTGCTGGGGGTCGATCGCGCCGCGGACGAGCGCCACGCGCAACGCCTCGGTCGAGATCGTGATCGTGTCTTCGTCCGGGGCGGGAACGCTCTTCCGGTGCACGTTCAACCCCTCTCCCATGCTCTCCCCGTCGGCCCCCCAGACCCGGCCGATCTCCGTGGGGGTGATGCGATATCGGGGGACGTACGCCCCGTAGCTCACGATCCCTGCGTCCATTGGTTTCCCCTTCTGTACTAGAGCTCCTCGAGACGCTCCAGCACCGCCGGTGCGGCGAGCGACGTGGTGAGGAGAGGGATGTTCTCGACCTCGGAGAGGCGTACGGCGAGCGGGTCGATCCGGCCGGGGTTCGAAAAGACGACGGCCGCGGGCTTCAGTGGATGGGCTCGAATGGCGACCATCGGGGACCGGCCGTACTTCACGTTGGAGAAGATCAGGGCCCGTTGCGTCGTCCAGCCGTACACCTCCACGAAGTGCGAGGCGTCGATCGAGAGGATCGCCCGCGGGGCGTCCAGGATCGTGAACCCGTGGATGTCCCGGTGCAGGTCGACTCGGCTCACGGCCCGCGCCTCGAGACGGTCCGCGAAGGACTTCAGGGGGATCGCCACGGCGAACTCCCGCATGCCCAGGATCCCGTCCGAATGCGGGTGGACCCCGAGCCGTTGGCCGACCTTGCCGCCGTGGTCGGCGTCGACGGCGAGCAGGGCATCCACGTATCGTCGAATGAACCCCGCCCCCGGGCTGACGCGTCGCTCGGACTCATAGTCACTGATCACGGAGGGAACGGTCTGCAGATGCTTCGCGAGATCGCGCTGGGAGATCCCGAAATCCTCCCGCCACTTTCTCAGCGTGCGGCCGGGGTGGGGGGAGAGCACGACCTCCCCGGCCATCTTCTCTCGGATCTCGGCTTCCACGATTTCGCGGGAGTCGGAACGAGGTATAAATCGCTACCCTTCGTGTCGGTGGGAGGGCTCGACAAGTGCCGATGACCGCGCCGGTTTCTCGGAGGAGTGGACCGGGCGAGAGTTTCCGGGCGGGAGCGACTCCCGCCCCTTTGAACTCGCGACCTCTACCTTGCCAAGGTAGCGATCTTCCGCTGATCTACCGGCCCACGCTGCCCGCCGAGGGGCGACGCGAGATAAGGGTTATCGCTCGTTGGAGCGGATTCGCCGTTCCCGTCCCTCCAAACGCTTATGCCTCGGACCCGGCTCCGCCGGCCGATGGCGGAGGAATCGTCGGCCGGCGAGCCGATCGACCTGCTCGTGAAGAGCACGCGGGACCTGCTCCGCCCGGAAGAGCTCGTCCGCGAAGCGACCCGAGATATCGTCAAGGACGAGATCCGGCGCCACCTCGAGAAGACGCTCAAGGAAGACCCTCAGCTCGAGGCGGACCTCCGGGAAGCCGTGCGCGACCTCCTCGCGGCTCGAGCGTCGGAGTACGCCGCCCTGGTCCGCGTCGGGACGGCGACGGCACGTCTCGGACTCCACGCGCTTCCTCCCGAGGTGCGGCGCGCGCTGACGAAGAATCTCGTGGACCTGGTCTCCAAAGAGTTGGGGCAGATCGTGGAGAGGTCCCTGTAACCCATGACGATGAGCCCGGACCAGGTCCGGATCTACGAGATCAAGCGGGTCGATGTCGAGGGGGCGATCGTGATCGACGGGTTCCCGTCGGTCGGCCTCGTCAGCTCGATTGTGGCGAACTACCTCATCGACACGCTCGAGATGGAGCAGATCGGGATCGTCGAATCCCCGGCGTTCCCCACGGTCTCGTTAATCCGGAACGGCGACCCCCAGCATCCGGTGCGGATCTACGCGGGCCGACCCCCGGCGGACCGAGCGGGTCGGGGAGCCGACAAGATCGTGGCGTTCGTCTCCGAGTTTCACCCGGCACCGACGGTCATCCACCCGCTCGCGACCGCGATCATCGACTGGGTCCAGGAGCAGCGGTGTTCGCTGCTCGTCTCGCCGGAGGGACTCGTCGTCGAGGCGGCTCCGCACGGGGGCAAGGGAGCGCGGGGTCCTCGGCTGAACGACGTCAAGGTCTACGGGGTGGCCAGCACCCGCAAGGCGCGCGAGCTCTACATCGAGCCGAACATGACGCCGTTCGCGGAGGGTGTCATCACCGGGATCGCGGGCGTACTCTTGAACGAGGGCCGCCGCCGAGGCTTCGACGTGCTCACGTTCCTCGCCGAGGCCCAGTCGGATTACCCCGACGCGCGCGCCGCGGCCAAGGTCATTGAGACGATCAACCGGATCTTGCTGAGGACGCCCCTCGACCCCGTGCCGCTCTACGCGGAGGCCGAGCGAATCGAGCAGCAGCTCCTTTCGATCCAGCGGCACGCCGCCGACCGGAGCCGCGCCGACGCGCCGACCCAAGGGTCGCAGCCGATGTACCGCTGACCCGGCGGCCGGGAATCCGATCGAGCAGCTCCTCGACCCCGCGGACCAGAGTGTCCGCGTCGTGGCGGTCATTGTAGAGGTAGAACGAGGCCCGCACATTGCCGGTCAGGCCGCGTCGTTCGTAGAACGAGTGCACGCAGTGCATTCCGGAGCGCACCATGACGTCGTAGGCTTCGTCGAGGAAGACCGCGGCGTCGTGGGGGTCGATCCCTTCGAGGGCGAACGCGAAGATGCTCGGCCGGTCGCGGGGGTCGGGGGGTCCGAGGAGGCGCAGTCGAGGCTGTCCCGCGAAGGCCCGGGTCACTCGGGCATTCAGCTCCCGTTGATGGGCTTCGATCTCGGCGAGGCCGGCCCGAGTCAGGTACTCGATCCCTGCGTGGGCGCCGATGACGCCCGCATAGTTCTGCAGGCCCGCTTCGAATCGATGCGGCGGCGGCCGGAGTTCGTGGCTCGAGAGCGTGCTCCACTCGACGGTCTCCCCGCCCAAGAGGAGCGGGCGCAGTTCGGCGACCGGTCCGGGCGCGGCGGCGAGGACGCCGATCCCCGAGGGCCCCAGCATCTTGTGCGCGGAGACCGCGTAGAAGTCGACGCCGAGGGTGTCGAGGTCGACCTGCAGGTGCGGGGCGGCCTGACACCCGTCGAAGAGGACGAGGGCCCCCCGGTCGTGGGCCCGCTCGGTGATCTCCCGGACCGGTAGCGAGCGTCCGTCGAGATTGGACGTGTGGAACAAGCTGACCACGCGGACCCCCCGGGCGAGCTGCGCTTCGAGCGCGTCCCCGTCGAAGCCTCCCTCATCGGGCAGTGGCAAGGTCTCGACCCGGATCCCTCGTTCGGCCGCGAGACGTTGCCAGATGATCAAGTTGGAATTGTGCTCGCGGTCGGAGATCAGGACCCGATCGCCCCGGCGGTAGGTCAGTCCTTGCGCGACCAGGTTGATCGCTTCGGTCGCGTTCCGAACGAACACGACGCCCGACGGGTCCGCTCGACCGAGGAACCGGGCAAAGCCGGCGCGGGCTCCCTCGTATCGCCGGCCCACCTCCTCCGAGAATCGGTGGAGGCTCCGCCCCGCGCATCCGGGAAAATCCCGGTAGTATTCCTCCATCGCGGAGAGGACGGCGGTCGGGACCAGGGACATGCACGCGGAGTCGAGATACACCGCCGCCGGGTGGTCCCGACGAGGAGCGAGCGCGGGAAAGTCGCGACGGCACTGCTCGAGCGTCACGGGGGGTCCCGTTGGAGGCCGTCCGCGGCGGCGGCGAGGGTCGCCGCCCCGATCACCAGCGCCCGCTCGTCGGGCGCGAACGTCGCGCTGTGCAGGCTCGCCGGGTAGTGAGGGATCCCCACGCCGAGGTGAAGGAAGGTACCGGGGACTCGCTCGAGATAGCGGGAGAAATCCTCCGCTCCCATCACCGGGTCCGCGACCTCCACGCAGTGCGAGGGTCCGAACTCGACCCCTAGCGATTGCGCTACGGCGAGCGTTGCGTCCCGAGTGTTGACCAACGTCGGGTACCCCCGCTGATAGTCGATCCGCACGCGGGCGCCCATGCTGGCCGCGAGCGCACGTACCCTCCGGTGAAACACCCGGTCGATCAGGTCTCGGGTCGCGGGACGGAACGTCCGGACCGTTCCCTCCAGCACGACCTCGGCGGGGAGGATATTGTGGCGAGTGCCCCCATGGATCGACCCGACGCTTACGACCACGGGGTCGAGCGGGTCGCGCATGCGGCTCACGATCGCTTGGATCCCGTTCACGATCTCGCTCGCGACCACGATCGCGTCCGGTCCCTGGTGCGGGGTGGCCGCGTGGCCACCTCGGCCGTACACGGTGAGGCGGAAATAGTCGGCCGCCGCCATGAACGGACCGGTCTTCCAGCCGACGTTACCAAGGGCGAGATTCGGTTCTACGTGCTGACCGACTACGTAGTCGACCTTCGGTCGCTCGAGACACCCGCGCTCGATCATCGGCAACGCCCCGCCGCGATGCCCCTCCTCTTCGGCCGGTTGGAACAGCAGCTTGACGGGACCGACGGGCCGACGACCACCGTGCGTGAGGATCGCCGCCGCCCCGAGCAGGCACGCCATGTGGACATCGTGCCCGCACGCGTGCATGCGACCCGGAAAGCGCGAAGCGTACGGCAGGCTCGTCTGCTCCGTCACCGGGAGTGCGTCCATGTCGGCCCGCAGGGCGACCACGGGATGGTCCGCGCCGCCCGGAATCAGTCCGACCACGCCCGTGAATCCCTCGAAGGTCTTGCACGGTATCCCGAGTTCCGCCAGCGCGGCGACAATCTTGTCGCGAGTTCGAGTCTCCTCCATCGAAAGTTCGGGCTCTTGATGAAAGGCAACCCGCCACGCCCGCATCGCCGGGAGCGCCCGCCGGGCGGCCGGCGTCCATGCTTCGGGGGTCCGTGCCATCGGCGGTCCAGCCGGCCGCGCGATATAATGCGCGCTGTTCGAGCTTGAAGATTACGACCCGGGAGACGGGGGACCCGGTATCTCCAACAGTCGTTCGAGCCGATGCACGGGGCGGAAGCTCGAGAACTCGGGGGCGGCAAGGGACGACGGAGCGGTCGCGCCGAATCGGTTGAACCAGACCGCCCGAATACCGACGTCGCGCGCGCCGACGATGTCGCCCGCCCACCAATCTCCCACCATGACGGCCTCGCTCGGGAGGGCCCCCGCGCGATCGAGCGCCGCTCGAAAGATCGCCGGTTCCGGCTTCGCGGCACCGATTTCCTCCGAGGTCACGAGGAACTCGACGATCCGGTCGAGCCCCAGGAAGGCGAGTTTCTCCGTCTGCTCTAGGGTGGTGCTGTTCGTGACGATGCCGATCCGGGTCCGGCCGTTCAGAGCTCGGAGGAACTCGGGGGCACCGCGAACGGGTCGCCGGAGGCGCAGGTAGTGCTCGCGGTACTCCTCCGCGAGTCCGACCGCCGTCCGCGGGTCGATCGGATGGCCCTGCCAGTCCGCAAGTCGCAGAAACCGCTCCGCCCGTGCCTCCTCCCGGGTTCGACGACCGAGCGCGACGTCGCGGTGCATTACTCCGAGCAGTCGGAGGTACTCCTGTTGGAGGTCGTCGAGCGAACGAGCGCGGAGGAACCGGTGGCCGCGCCGTAGGCGCCCTAGGGCCGCCCGACAAGAGAGGGAGTGGTCGAAGATCGTGTCGTCCATGTCGAACAGCACGACTTTCGGCAGGATCGTCGGGAGGGACCGGCGGGTCCGCTGATCGCTCCGGGGCACGCGACCGGGCAGCGTCGGGGTGAAGAAAAGCTGCCGGTGGCCCCGCCCGAGGGTTCGGAGCCGAGCCTCGGCCCGCTCCGGAATCTCCGCCAGAAATCCCCCAATTCAGGGGAGCGTCCTTTTTATACAAGGGTTATCTTACTAATTCGGAAATCGGGCCGTTTCTACCCTTGAGGTGGGGCGGGCCCCCGGAGATCCCCCCATGCCGAAAATCATCGGAATCGACCTCGGAACGAGCAACTCGGCCGCCGCGATGCTGGAAGGTGGCCGACCGGCAATTATCCCCAGCGCCGAAGGAACCACTACGGGCGGCGGAAAGGCGTTCCCCTCCTATGTGGCGTTCACCAAGGATGGCCAGCTGATCGTCGGGGAGCCCGCCCGTCGTCAGGCGGTCTCGAATCCGGAGGGTACCGTCACGGCATTCAAGCGCAAGATGGGCACCGACTATCGGTACAAGCTCCACGGAAAGGAGTACACCCCGCAGCAGCTCTCCGCGTATCTCCTCCAAAAGATCAAGCGGGACTCCGAGGCGTTCCTGGGAGAGAAGATCGAGAAGGCCGTCATCACCGTTCCAGCGTACTTCAACGACAACCAGCGTCAAGCCACCAAAGACGCCGGTGCGATCGCGGGGCTCGAGGTCATTCGGATCATCAACGAGCCGACGGCCGCTTCGCTCGCCTACGGGCTCGACAAGGCCGGCAAGAACCAGAAGATCCTCGTCTTCGACCTCGGTGGCGGAACCCTCGACGTCACGATCATGGACTTCGGCGATGGCGTGTTCGAAGTCCTCTCCACGAGCGGGGACACCCAGTTGGGGGGGACCGACATGGACTCCGCCACCACGGAGTGGGTCGCGGCCGAATTCCAAAAGGAGTCGGGCGTCGACATCCGCAAGGACAAGATGGCGATGCAGCGCGTGCGGGACGCGGCCGAGAAGGCGAAGATCGAGCTCTCTTCGACGCTCGAGACGCAGATCAACCTCCCGTTCCTGACGGCGACGAACGAGGGACCCAAGCACCTGGCCCTGACCCTGACTCGGGCCCAACTGGAGCAGCTCGTCCGACCGATCGTCGACCGGTGCCGGACGCCGGTGGAGCAGGCGCTCAAGGACGCGAAGATCGGTAAGGACGACATCAGCCGGATCGTCCTCGTGGGCGGCCCGACGCGGATGCCCCTCGTTCAAAAGTTTCTCGAGACCACGGTCGGACGACCGATCGAGCGCGGTGTTGACCCGATGGAGTGTGTCGCGATGGGCGCGGCGATCCAGGGCGGCGTACTCGCGGGCGAGGTCAAGGACGTGCTCCTCCTCGACGTGACACCGCTCTCCCTGGGCCTCGAAACGATGGGCGGGGTCTTCACCCGGCTGATCGAGCGGAACACGACCATCCCGACCCACAAGAGCCAGACCTTCACGACCGCGGCGGACAACCAGTCGACGGTCGAGATCAAGATCTCCCAAGGAGAGCGGCCGATGGCGAGCGACAACGTCGCTCTCGGAAGCTTCCTCCTGACCGGCATCCCGCCGTCCCCCCGGGGAGTACCGCAGATCGAGGTCAGTTTCGACATCGACGCGAACGGGCTCCTGAATGTCTCGGCCAAGGACCTCGCCTCCGGCCGCAAGCAGGGAATCACGATCACGGCGTCCAACAAGCTCTCGAAGGACGACGTCGAGAAGATGGTCCGGCAGGCCGAACAGTTCGCGGATGCCGACAAGGCGCGCGCCGAACTGGTCCACGCCAGGAACCAGGCCGAGTCGCTCGCGTACGAGGCGGACCGCGTGCTGACGGACTCGAAGGACAAGATCGATGCCGCCGATGCCGAATCGGTCCGCGAGAAGGTCAAGGCCCTGCGCGCAGCGATCGAAGGAAAGGACGCCAGCGCCGCGGACATTCGTTCCAAGACCGACGACCTGACGAAGGCACTGCACGGGATTGCGCAGAAGCTCTACCAATCGGCGGCGCCGCCGCCGGGTGGGACCGCCTCCGGGACGTCGGACGAGGGTGCATCGGCGGCCGACCCGGGCCCCTCCAGCAGTTCCGGCCCTGTGGACGCCGACTTCAAGGTCGTCGACAAGGACACGGGCGACGAGAAGGGCCCCTCGTAGGCAGCCCTCGGGGCGGTCCCCCTAGTGCCCCGGAAGCGGTCGCGGCCAGACCCGGCCCTTCGGCGGACCGATGTACTCGACATCGGGGCGCATGAGCCGATTGTCCCCGGCCTGCTCGAGGGCGTGTGCGGTCCACCCGGCGGTCCGGGCGACCGCGAACGTCGGGGTGAACAATTCTCGAGGGAGGCCGACCCCTTCCAACACCACGGCACTGTAGTACTCCACATTGGTGAACAACCGCGCCCCCGGTTTGGCGCGGTGCAATGCGTCGAGCGCCGCTCGTTCGACCGCCTCCGCCAGCGCGAATCGATGGGGGTCGGCGATCTCCCGCGCGATCCGGTGCAGTACGACTCCTCGTGGGTCGTCGGTTTTATACGCGCGGTGGCCGAATCCGTAGAGTACCTCCTTGCGGGCCAACCGGTCCGCGATCCATTTCTCCGCCCGATCGGGAGTACCGATCGCGTCCAACATGTCCGAGACCCGGCTGGGCGCACCGCCGTGCACCGGGCCCTTGAGCGTCGCGAGGGCGGCCGTCGCCCCACTGATGAGGTCCGACTGCGTCGAGATCGCGACCCGCAGGGCGAACGTCGAGGCGTTCATCCCGTGGTCGGCGAGGAGGTCGAGGTACCCTTCCAGCGCCGCAACGCGGCGCGCTTCCGGGGCCGTGCCGAACAGCATCCAGAGATAGTTGGCGGCTTGTCCCAGGTCCGCGCGCGGAACGATCGGCTCGGCCCCATGAGACCTCCGGACGTATCGAGCGAGAAGGACGGGGGTGCGCGCGATGAGGTCGAAGCCTTCCTCGCGCGTGGGCGGATATCCGTAGGCGCCCGTGCCCAACGAGGAGAGGATCGTTCGCAGGGCGTCGAGCGGAGGGAGCCCGGCGGGCAAAGCGTCGACGACCCGCTCAGCCGCGGCGGGGACGCTCCGGCGGGCGGACAGCTCTCGCCCGACCTCTCCGGACGGGTCCGCCGTCGGCGGGTTTCCGAACAGGAGAAGGTAGACGATCGATTCGTACGGGACCCCGGGGACGAGGTCGCGTACGTCGAACCCGCGGTACACGAGCTCGCCGGCCTCGCCTCCGACCCAACTGATCGACGAACGGCCGATAATCACGTCGTCCAATCCCTTGGAGATCCGTGGCGGGGCAGCCATCCCGAGGGACACATCGACTCGCGCGCATAGCCTCGACGCCCCCGGCCGCCGGGAAAACGTAAAGACCCACGGTCGGTGGTTCGACCGATGGTTGAAGCTCCGACCCACCTCCTCGAGCGCGTGCTCCAGCAACGGGTCACGCTCGTGCTGAAGGACGCCCGTCAGTTGACGGGGAAGCTGCTCGGCCTCGACGAGCACATGAACCTGGTCCTCGACGACGCCGACGAATCGACCGCCGAGGTCACGCGGCATCTGGGCCGGGTGGTCCTTCGCGGCTCCAACGTCGTCACCCTCCACGCTCCCCAGGCCGGCGCGGCGAAGACGGCGTGACCCCGTGCCCTCCCCCTCATCCTCCCCCGATCGGAGCCGCCCTAGACCCAAGGGCGACACGCTCGCGGTCCTGAAGTTCCTCGCGCTCGCGGGCGCCGACCAGACACCGGTCGTGGTCACCTCGCGCGAGCTCGGCGAGCGGATCGGGGTCAGCCAGCAGGCGGCGGACCGATACCTCATGAACTTGGAGAAGAAAGGGCTGCTCACTCGCTCGTTGGCCCAACGCCGGCAGCGACTCGTGCTCACCCCCCGGGCGATGGGGCTGCTCCGGGCCGAGTACCAGGCCTACCACCGGATCTTCGAGGGGCCGGCCCGAATCTCGTTCTCGGGTAAGGTCGCCTCGGGGTTGGGCGAAGGACGATACTACCTGAGCCAGCCCGGGTACGTCGTGCAGTTCACCGAGCGCCTGGGCTACGTACCGTATCCGGGGACGCTCAATGTCCGCGTGGACGGTTCGGCACTCCGAAAGGTCGAGCTGGTCGGGAACTGGACGGGTTTGCGGATCGACGGGTTCCAGGCGACCGGCCGTACTTTCGGGGGCGCGACGTGCTTTCCGGCGCGGATGAACGGTCACCCGTGTCACCTGATCCATCCCGATCGCACCCACTACCAAGATGTGGTCGAGTTCGTCGCGGCCGATTGCCTGCGCGACGCGCTGCGCGTCCGAGACGACGATCCGGTGCAGATCGACATCGAGGAGCCGTGACGCGAGAATCGGTCGCGCGGTCCGTGGCGCACGACCGACGTCCCGACCCGGCCGCGCCGGACGCTGCCCGCCGGTTCGTCAACCAGTGGGTCGAATCGGAGGCGATCGGCGGGGAGCGGGTCTCCGCGTTCGTCCTGATCCTGAAGACGCGGGGATGTTACTGGGCTGATCAGAAGGGGTGCTCGATGTGCGGCTACGCCAAGGACACCCTCGGCCGCTCCGCCACCCCCGACGAGCTCGCCGAGCAGACCGACCGAGCGCTCGCCCGCTATCGGGGGGAACCGTACGTCAAGATCTACACCTCCGGCAGCTTCCTCGATGACCGGGAAGTCGATGCAGGGAGTCGGGAGCGACTGGTTTCGGCGTTCTCGGGAAAGGCGCGTCGGCTCCTGTTCGAAACGCTCCCCGAGTTCGCGACCCCCGAGGCGTTGGTACCGCTCCGAAGCGCGTTCACCGGAGAGGTCGAGGTCGCGCTCGGACTGGAGTCGACCGACCCGACGGTCCTCGCCCGGTATGTGCACAAGAACGCCCCCCCCAGCGAGTACCTGGCCGCGGCCGCCCGCGTCCGAGGGCTCGGACTTCGCGCGAAGGCGTACCTGCTGCTGAAGCCTCCCTACCTCACCGAGGAGGAGTCGATCGAGGATGTGGTCCGGTCGGTGGAGGAGGCCGCCCCCGCCTTTGACGCGCTCTCGATCAATCCGGTGCATATTCAGAACGGCACGGTCGTCGAGTGGCTCTACCATCGGGGTCGGTATCGGCCCCCCTGGCTCTGGAGCGTCGTCGAAGTCCTCGCCCGGGGAGCCGAACGGAGAGGGACCTCCCGGCTCGTCTCCTTCCCGACGGCCGGCGGTCTGGCCCGGGGCCCGCACAACTGCGGGGAGTGTGACGCGCAGGTGCTCGCGGCGATCGAGGAGGCGTCCCTCTCCCAGTCGTTCGAGCCGCTCCGAGACCTGGACTGCGCGTGCCGCTCTCAGTGGGAGGCCGGGCGCGCCCTCGAACCTCTCGGAGTCGAGGCCGGATGACGGCGTGGGTCCCCAAACTACCCCCACACGCCATCCCGGCGATCCATCAGTTCCTCCGCGCGCACGCGCTCTCGGGCAGCGCCCACGGGTTGGTGCTCGGCCTCTCGGGCGGCGTCGACAGCGCACTCACCGCGCGCCTCGCCCGCGACGCCCTCGGCCCCGAGCGCGTCCTCGGGGTGCTCCTCCCCGAGGCGCGGTTCCCCTCGGCGTTGCGGACCGAGACCGAGGAGTATGCCCGAACTCTCGGGATCGAGTCCGTCACGATCCCGATCGACCCGGTCGAGCGCGCGTTCGGCGCACTCCTCCCTGAGGTCCGCGACCGGGTCACGGTCGGGAACACATCGACCCGGATCCGCATGACCGTACTGCACGCGCTCGCGCGCGAGCGCGGGCGACTCGTGGCCGGAACGGGCAACAAGTCGGAGCTCCTGCTCGGGTACTTCACGAAGTACGGGGACGGAGGTGTCGACCTGCTGCCCATCGGCGACCTCTACAAGACCGAGGTCTGGGAGGCGGCCGCCATTCTTCAGCTCCCGCCGGCGATCCGCGAGCGAGCGCCGACCGCCGGGCTATGGGAGGGCCAGACCGACGAGGGCGAGCTCGGATTGCCGTACTCGGAGATCGACCGGATCCTCTACGGAATTGAGCGGCTCCGCACCGAGGAGGAGATCGCCGACGCGACCCAGCTTCCGCTCGCGCGGGTCCACGAGGTCGCCGAACGCGTCGCCCGGAGCCGTCACAAGCGCCGCCCGGCCCCGGTCGCAAAGGTCGGGTTCCGGACGGTCGGGATCGACTGGCGCGAGTGAACCGCCGGCCGTCGCCGGACGCGGGGCAGCGCCCGGCGGGCGCTCCCCAACCTTTTACGCGACGAACGCTCGCTCCGCCCCATCCGACCGCGCACGTTTCCCATGGATCGAGCGACCTACCAGCGACTTCTCGACACCCTCGTCACGTACGACGACGTCCACCGCGTCGCCCACGCGGAGCATTTTGACGAAGAGCTCCTCTTCGTCATCCACACGCACCGCGTCACGCGGGACGCGACCCGCCGGTTCTACGTCCTGAAGCGGCAGATGCCGCAGCTCGCCGCGCAATGGAAGCGCGGGCGCACGATGCTCGACATCTCCCGAGAGTGGAAGTTCCCGCCCGTCCTCCTCGGCCAGCAGATGTTGGGGGAGCTCGGGATCCCCCGCAAAAAGGTCTGGGGGACGTTCCTCCACCCGGAGACCGCCCCCGACGCTCGGCTGCGGCGCGAGGTCGAGGACCTTCTCGCCGCCGACATGATCTACTCCCCCCGCGGGATGGACCTCCAACGCGAGCGGGGGCGCAAAGGGGAGGAACGGATGCAGCGGTGGCTCGACAAGCACGGGATCGGGTTCCGCACCGAGAAAGACCTCCGGGGAAAGTACGCGAAGACCCCGGACGCGCTCCTCGACCAGCCGATCATCTTCTACGGCCAGAAGATCATGTGGATCGAGTCGAAGGCAAACTTCGGCGACGACGTGGAACTCCGCAAGAACCTGAAGCGTCAGCTCGGTCCGTACACCGAACTGTTCGGCGAGGGCGCGGTCGTCTACTGGTACGGGTACGTCGACGGCGCCCAATCCCCGGACGGGATCCTGCTCTGGGACGGGGAGACCTTCGAAGGGATCACGCCGATCGTACCACCTCGCTCCGAGGGATCTCCCGCTGGGCACCACTCCCGAGATCCCGCTCGACGACCGCTCCCGGTCCCGCCTCCTTCAGACCCAGGATCAGCGCACGCCGGGAACGTCGGCGCGCCGCCTCCTTGAGCTGGCGCGACATCGTGCGGGCCAATAGGTCACAGTCGGCGCTCAACCCGGCGCGACGGAGCTCCTGGACCAGTCCGATCGCCTCCGGAGTGAACTGCGGGGCGACCACGACGACGTAGGTATCGAGCGGAGGCTCGCCTTCGGGCCATCGACCGGCGCCCTTCAGCAGGATCTCGAGCGTCTGGTCGCCGATGGCGAGCCCGGCCGCCGGGGTCGGCGGGCCTTCGAACAGCTCCATCAGATGGTCGTACCGGCCGCCGCCGAAGATCGCGCGCCCCCCGTCCGCGCGGGCGTACGCCTCGAACACTGTCGAAGTGTAGTACGCGAGCCCGCGCACCACCGTTGGGTCGAAGACGACCCGGTCTCCGAGTCCGGAGCGCCCGAGCAGACCGAACAGCGCCGTGATCCGGGAGACGCCGGCGAGCGCGCCGGCGTCCGACCCCGGGGGAACGATCGAGGCGAGGTATCGGTCGAGCTCGGCCGGGACGACGCCCGCCCCGGCGGAGCGGAACAGCTCCGTGAGCTCCTTCGCGGCCTCGGCCCCGACGCCGACCGCGGCCAGTTCCCCCTCGAACTCCGCGGGCGGGATCTTGTGGAAGCGGTCGACGGCGCGGAAGAAGCGGGCCGACTCGCCCGCGCCGAACCGTCGTCCGAGCCCTTCGGCGATCGCGCGGTCGTTGATGCGGAACGCATAGAGACCCTCGGCCCCGACCTCGTCGAGCAGCAGCGCCGCGGTGGACAGGAGGTCGGCCTCGGCTTCGACCCCCGGTACCCCGATCAGGTCGAGGTTGAACTGGAGGAACTCGCGGGTCCGGCCCGCCTGGGGTTCTTCGTACCTCCACGCCTTCGAGACCGTGAACCACTTGACCGGGAGCGGTTCGGATTTCGCGCGGTCCGCGAACACCCGCGCGAGCGACGGAGTCGTCTCGGGGACCAGCGCGACCGGTCGGTCCCCTTTGTCGTGGAACAACCAGGTCTCGGCCGCGATCCCTTCCCCGCTCTTGGTCTGATACAGCTCGAAACTCTCGACGCACGGGGTCTCCAGCTCCGAGTATCCGGCGCGTCGGGCGGCGGTCCGCATACGGCGGCGGATCTCCGAGCGGGCGCCCGCTTCCGGTGGGGGATAATCCCGAAAGCCGCGCAGGACCGAGGGGGGCATGCCCGCTGGACAAGGTCCCCGTTCTTTACATTATGCGGGCGGAGAGGTACGGATCTCGGCGGCGAGCGGCTCTCCGCTCACCGCCTCGACCCCGGGCGGAGCCGAGTGTTCGACGACGGACTTCAAGCGCCGGTAGGCGCCGATCGTGCCGACGAAGTTGCGTTTCCGGAGTTCGACCGATACCGCGCGGAGTTCTTGCACGGCGGGTTCGATATCGACTCCCGCCGACCGTTCCTCCATCATCCGGTCGCGGAGTCGGTGGAGGTCGGCCATCAGTCGGGGTTCGAGCACCGTCCACAACGCCACCGCACCCCGGGCGAGCACGCGTTCGGCGTCCGCTCGCCGTCCCTCGGCGAACAGCGTGCGCCCCTCTTCCAGCGGGCCGGTCGCCGGGCTCGCGTCCCCTCCCAGCTCCCGGATCGTGGTGACCATGACCTCGCCTTCGGCGACGAGGATCTGTCCCACCTCCCACTGTTCCTCGATGTGCGCGAGCGCGTCGCGGACGTGGGCGAGTCGACGTTGGGCCCCCCCCAGATCGCCGACCCCGATCGACCGGCGCACGGCTGTGAGCTCCACGTCCGCGCTGGCGGTCGGGAGCAGCTGGGCGAGCTCGTTGCGTCGACCGAGGAGCGACTCGTACTCTTCGACGATCGAACTGGAGAGATGGACGAACATCTCCCGGGCGAGGATCTCGAGGGAATCGACATCACCGGCGAGGGTCGCAGAGTTCGCGCGCGACGTAAAGTCAGTGAAGTCGACGCCCAGCCGGCGACCGACCTGGAAGTACTCGGCGAGGCGGTGCTGTAGCTCGGGAAGCCCGGCCGAACCGGTCGGGACCGGGGGAAGATCCAGGTCCGCGGCGATGGTGGGGGCGTGGCGAGACGGGAGGGTCGACGCGATACGCCCTTGCTCCGCGGTCGGGCCCGGCCGGCTCAAGAGTGCATGGGCCGGCTCGGTCCCGGCGGCGGGCGGTCTGGTGAGGTCGACCGTGGCCAACAGCTCGCCGATCGTACGAAGATATGTGGGGTCCGTGTCGCTCGTGACGCTGGCCGCCTCGCGAACGGCCGGGAACAGCGACGCCGAGAGGTGGCACTGCGGGCACGCCCCGTTCTCGTCCACCGAGTCGGCGCCGCAGGCAGGGCACGCGACCATCGTTCTCCCTACGGGCGCCCCCGTCAGACCGTGCGTCCGAACCGCGTATCGCGGTAGGGGCGTGTTCCGCCGGTGCCCGAAGATGATACCGGGCGGCGGCTCAAAAGCTCTCGGACAGACGCCGCAGGTCAGGGTTCTGGCCCGCGCGGTGCCAAATGCCGTCGAGCCGACGGAGTCGGGTGATAGACCCCCGCCGGGAAGGCGGTCGGCGCCTCCGCAACCAACGCCGCCTCCGGAGGCCAGCGACGGCGGCAGCCGGAGCACCGATACCCGCGGAGGTGGCCCATCGATCGGGTCGACCGGCCGCAGACGTCGCAGCGGGGAGGCCGCGGGCGAGTTCGGCGGGCGCCGAGGGCCAGGAGCTCGATCCCCTCGATCCGGAACGACGGCTCGGCGTTTCGCCCCCCCCAGAGCCGGACTCGGTCGCCGGGGAGGAGGGTTCGGGCGACCTGGGGAAGGGTCTTCGTCGGCTCGAAGGCGAGGCAGGTCATCGCGGAGCCCGCCGAATCCACGACCGAGAAGCGGACGTGCCCCCCCGTCAGGGTCACGGGCAGCGAGTCGATCGTACCGTCCACGATCGCCGAACGGAACGCGGAGAGCTCCCGGACGGGCCGCGGCGTGAGGTGATCCCCACTTCCCTGGTTCGTTCGGAAGAGGACCCAGCGATCCACCGGCTCCGAGCGCACTCGGCGTCGGGCGCCGAGGGGTGCGGCGGGGCGCGTTCCTCGCAGGCCGTAGAGGATCGGGCACGGGGTATGCGGAGCCACGAGCAGCCGGCGGGTGCGACGGTCATCGCAGAGAAAGAGGTCGGGGTATTCTCGCCGTGCGTCCCGGACGCTCTCCGCGTCCACGACCCGGGGGTGATCCCATCGTTCGGGAGAGCGATACGCGATGAGTTCCCAGGTGGGGCGGAGGCCCGGCCAGGCGATCGCCGCCGCGGCCCCCACGATCCCCCGCTCGCTGCCGGACGTACGGACGAACGCGCCGTGCCGCCGCAGCTCGTCGCGAACCGTCGGGACCGCGACGACCTCTCGGACTGCGGCCCAGTAGAGTGAAGCGGGAAGGGGTCGGTCGACGGCGACGAGGGCGGGGTCGGTTCCTGGTTCTCCCGTGCGCGAAGCGGCGAGGAGTCGCGTCCACGCTCGGTCCCGCCAACGGCTCGCTCGCCCCGTCGAGAGCCCTCGACCTCGAGCATACGACCAGACCGGCGCGCCGTCGATCTCGGCGATCCGCCGTCGCCGCCCGACTCCGACGCCGAATCGCGCGGAAAGAGCGGCGTTGCCCCGGGTCTTCCACGGAATGTTCGGATTCAACCGGACCAGCCGGGGCTCGCCGATGAGGTCGACCCCCATCGCGCGGGCCTCGACGAGGAGCTCGCTGAGGACCCAGGTCGTGCAGCCCCCTTGGGGGCTATCCGTGTCGTCGATCCCGACCCAGATCGTCCCACGCTCCTCGGCGGCCCAACGCCGGGTCCGAGATGAACGGAGCGGAAACCGTTAGGCGACGCTGGCGAGGAGCTTTTGGTACGCCGCGAGGTTGGGTTCGAGCGAGATCTCGGAACGAGCGGGGCCCTTCATCTCGCCGAGCAGCTTCGCTTCGAGACCCGCCCTCATCACTTCCTTGGGCCGATGCATTACCCCGATCGGGATCTTCCCGGCCTCCGTCGTATCGAGGTAGAGGCGGAACATCGTCTTCCGGTCGGTCGGGTCGTACCCGTCCAGCTTCGAGACGTCCACGACCTTCTCGCGCCAGAGCTTGTACGTGTCGTTGTACGTCACGCACGGCGAGAGGTCCTCCACGAAGGCGAATCCGCGGTTCTCGTGATTGAACCGGATCGCTTCCTCCAAGACCGTCGTCATCGTCTTCGGGTCCCCCGAGAACGTGCGCGCGATGAAGTTCGGCGCGGGGATCGAGAGCGCGCTCAAGATCGCGTCGAACGGCGACTCCACGTTCCCTTCGAATCCGATCTGGCTCGTCGGGGACGGTTGCCCCTTCGTGAGCCCGTACGTCTCGTTGTTCATGACGATGTAAAGGATCGAGGCGTTCTTCTTGAACGCGTGCATGAAGTGGCCCATCCCGATCGCGTAGCCGTCGCCGTCCCCGCCCGCCGCGACGACGGTCAACGAGGGGTTGGCGAGCTTGACCCCCACGGCCTGTGCGAGGAGTCGTCCGTGCAGGGCGTGAATGCCGTTCACCTCGAGGAAGTTGTGGATCGATCCGGAGCATCCGATCCCACCCACGAGCACGAGGTCGTGCGTCGGGATCTTGAGGTTGGCCGCCGCCTTCTTGACCGCCGCCAGGAGGCTGAAGTCGCCGCACCCCGGGCACCAGATCGGCGGAACGGGCTTCGCCGATTGCACCATCTCAGGCGACCTCCTTCACTTCGGAAATGATCTGAGGGGTGCGGAAAGTGTATCCGTCGTACTTGAGGATCGAGCGGAGCTTCGCGTGGTGCCAGGGAAGGAACTCCCGGAGCAGCCGTGCGAACTGCCCGGTATAATTGTGCTCCACCACGTACGCCACGTCGACCCCTTTCAAGAACGGGTCGAGTTCGGCGACCGGCACTGGATAGAGCGTACGGGCTTGCAGATATCGGGTCTTGACACCCCGCGCGGCGAGGATCGACTGGGTCTCGCGGATCGGTCCGGACGTGCTTCCGTAACCGATGAACCCGATCTTCGCGTCCGGGTCACCGAACAGTCGGGAGGGAGGAAGCTCTTCCTGCGCCTGGACCATCTTGCCCATTCGCTTCTTCATCATCCGAATCCGATTGCCGGTATTGACCGAGACATGTCCCCACTCATCGTGCTCGTTGCCGGTGATCTCCGCCCACAATCCGGGGGTACCGGGGGGCGCATACGGGCTCACCCCATCGTCGGTGAACCGGTACGCCTTGTATTCAGTGAGCGTGGACGCGTCCTCCGAGGTCAGGCGCTTTCCCCGATCGACGCGGACCGGCCCAATGTCGAACCGGGGGCTCGTGGTGGTGTTCTGGCAGAGCGCTTGATCGAGCAGGAGGATCACGGGGACACGCCATCGTTCGGCCAGGTTCAGCGCGTCGACGGTGAGGCCGAAGCAGTCCTCCGGGGTCGCCGGGGCGATCACAAATCTCGGGTACTCCCCGTGACCGAGATTGACGAGGTGGGAGAGGTCGGATTGCTCGTGACGCGTGGGCTGGCCGGTGCTGGGTCCCACCCGTTGGCAGTCGGCGACGACGATCGGGATCTCCGCGGTGCCCGCGTGGCCGATTCCCTCCGTCATCAAGGAGAGTCCCGGGCCGCTGGTCGAGGTCATCACGCGGGCCCCGGCGTAGGCCGCGCCCATGATCATGTTGACGGCGGCCAGCTCATCCTCGGCCTGTCGGACGACGCCGCCGAAGGCGGGGAGATATCGCTGCAGGTACTCCATCACCTCCGTGGCCGGTGTGATCGGATAACCGGCGAAGAATCGCCCGCCGCCCACGACAAATCCGAGGGCGACGGCCTGGTTGCCCGTCGTGAGGATCAGGTCGTGGGCGTCGCCCTCGACTACCGAGAACCGCCCCGCGACCCCCGGCGTCTCGAGCGCCGCCTTGCGACCGATCTCCAACGCTTTGAGGTTCTTCTCGAGGGCCTCGCCGCCTCGGCGCTTGAACCGCTCCTCGATGACCTCGCGAGTCTTCGCGGGGTCAAATCCGAGCAGGACCGAGAGCGCGCCGTAGGCCGCCGTGTTCTTGAAGATCGGTTGGCCGAGCGGCCCCCCGACCAGCGTAGCGAACGGGAAGCCGGACGAATTGGGAAGGTCGACGTGAAAACTCGTGGAATCATAGATTACGTAGCCGTGGGCCGCGAGTTCCGTCTTCCCCATCTCCACCGCCTCGTTATCGAACGCCACGAGGACGTCGACTTCCGGCTTCACGGTGGAAATCGGGTCCCGCGACGCGCGGACGGAAGCGTCGGCATGCCCCCCCCGAATTCGAGAGAGCACATTGCGCGACGTGTACACATAGAGGCCGCACTTCCGGAAGTACCGGCCGAGCAGGTCCGAGACGGTCAGGGTCCCGTCGCCGCCCTGCCCGCCGATCATGACGCTCAGGTCGGAGAGCTCTGCGGGGAGGTGTTGGCCCGCCGGCCCGGCCTCGGTGGCGAGGGTGGTGGTGCGTGCAGCAGGGGTCGTCATAGGTCACCAGAAACGGATCGTAAGCGCCGTGCACCCGGTTTGAGAACTGGAGCGTATTTAAGGAGTCACGCCGGGAAAACGCCGGAACGACGGTGTCGGGACCGGTGGGTCCCGGTGGGGTCGCCTAAACGTTATTGCGGGCGAGCGGGTAGAACCCGGAATGGCGGAGCCCCGCCTCGTCGAGAACTACCATCCGCAAACCGCGGGGGAGCGAAGAATCCCCGGGTCGATCGAGTTCTGGGACGAGACCCTTCGGGACGGCGAACAGACCCCCGGCGTCCATTTCTCTCCGGAAGAGAAGCTCGAGGTCGCGACGGTCCTCTCGGAAATCGGGATCTCCGTGGTGAACGCGGGGATCCCCGTCGTCTCCGAGGAAGAGGCGCGAGCCGTTCGTCTCGTCGCCTCCGCCGGCCTCAAGGCGCACATTCTGGCCGCCGCTCGTACCGTGCCCGCGGATGTCGATGCGGTCATTCGAAGCGGGGTCACGCACATCGCGATCTTCGTCGCCGCGAGCCAAGTCCACCTGAAGTACAAACTTCGGATGACCCAGGAGGAGGTACGCACCGCCTCCCTCGCGGCGGTTCGGCAGGCGAAGGACGCGGGCCTCCACGTCGCCTTCGTGACGGAAGATACCGTCCGTGCACCGTTCGACTTCGTCGAGCGACTCTACCGGGACGTCCAAGAAGCCGGCGCGGACCGATTGGTGGTCGCGGATACGGTCGGCATCATGACCCCCCTCACGTTCCGCTGGTATCTCACCGAATTCCAGCGCCGGGTACGGCCGAAGGACCTCTCGGTCCACTGCCACAATGACTTCGGCCTCGCGGCGGCGAACACGCTCACGGCGATCGAATGCGGGGCCCGGGCGCCTCACGTGTGCGTGAACGGGCTCGGGGAACGGGCGGGGAATGCCTCGCTCGAGGAGGTCGTCGTCGAGCTCGAGGCCCTCTACGGAGTGCCTACGGGAATTCGAACGGAGCGGCTGACCGAGCTTTCCCGATTGGTCGAGGAACTCTCAGGGATTCCGGTGGCGCCGAATAAGGCCCTCGTCGGATACAACGCGTTCTCCCATGAGGCGGGGATCCATACTCACGGTATCCTCGCGAACACGCTGACGTATGAGCCGCTGCAGCCCGACGTCGTCGGGGCGCGTCGCCAGATGATCCTGGGCAAGCACACCGGGAAGGCCGCGGTCGTCGAGAAACTGAAGGAACGCGGCCTCACCGCACCTGACCCGCTCCTCCTCGAGTTGCTCCAGCGGGTGAAGACCGGTACCGAGTCGCGCTCGAAAGCCGACCTCCACCGCTTCCTCCGGGAGTACCGACAGCTTTTCGAGCGGCCCGGCCTATCCGATGAGGAGTTCTGGACGATGGTCGACGCGGTGGGGATCGGAGCGGTCCGGGCATGAGCGGCTCCAACGGCCACGGGCTCACGCTCGCCGAAAAGGTCCTCGCACGCGCCTCCGGTTCCGAGCGGGTCGTTCCGGGGGAGATTATCGAGGGGAACGTCGACCTCGCGATGATGCACGAGCAGGGCGCTCAGACCGTCGGGCCGTTCCATCAGATGGGGGCCGAGAAGGTGTGGGACCCCGAGCGGGTGGTCATCGCGATCGATCACTGGGTACCGGCCTCCACCGAGGGGGCGGCGGTCTTGCACCGGATCCTTCGAAAATTCGCCGCCGAGACGAATCTTCCCCACTTCTACGATGTGGGACGGCACGGCATATGTCACCAGATCCTGGCCGAGAACGGCTGGGTGGTTCCCGGCGACCTCGCGGTCGGCACGGATTCCCACACCAACATGCTGGGGGCGATGGGCGCCGTCGCGACGGGGATTGGTCCAACCGAGATGGCCGCGGTGCTCGCGCTGGGCCGACTCTGGCTCAAGGTTCCGCCCACCATCCAAATACGGGTCCACGGAACGTTCGGCCCCGGGGTCACGGCGAAGGACCTCGTGCTGCGCATCCTCGGGGAGATCAGGACCACGGGCGCGACGTACAAGGCGGTCGAGTACTCCGGACCCGCGATCGGGGCCCTCTCGATGCCGGAGCGGTTCACGATCTGCAACATGACGACCGAGATGGGCGCTAAGTGCGGCATGGTCGCGCCCGATCAGAAGACGTTCGATTATCTCGCCAAGATCGCGAAGCACCCGATGCATCCGCTCCAGCCGGACCCCGACGCCCAGTACGAGCGCGTGATCGACATCGACGTCGATGGGATGCCTCCGATGGTCGCGTGCCCGTACTCGCCGGACAATGTCCGGCCGCTCCCCGACGTCGCTCGCGAGCACGTCAAGGTCGACCAGGTGTTCCTGGGGTCCTGCACGAACGCGCGGATCGAAGACCTCCGGGAGGGCGCCGCGCTGATGAAGGGACGCCAGGTCGCGAAGGGGGTACGATTCATCGTCTCGCCCGCTTCGACCGCCATCTACGATCAGTGCCTCAAGGAGGGGATCATTCAGACGTTCACGGACGCGGGGGCCGTGTTCACCAACTCCAGCTGCTCGGCGTGCTTTGGCGGCAATATGGGGATCCTCGCCCCGGACGAAGTGTGCGCGTCTTCGTCGAACCGGAACTTCCCCGGCCGGATGGGGGCGAAGGAGGCCCGAATCTACCTCATGTCCCCGGCCGCGACGGTCGCGGCGGCGATTCGAGGTGAGGTCACCGACCACCGGGAGTTCCTCTAGGGAGGCGCTGGGGTGAAGGACGTCATCGAAGGCCGGGTCTGGACGCTCGGACGTGACGTCGACACCGACGGAATCATCTCGGGGAAGTACCTCACGATCATCGATCCCGAAGAGCTCAAGAAGCACGTCTTCGAGATCGCGCTCCCGGAATTCGCGAAGGAGGCCCGTCCCGGAGACATTCTCGTCGCCGACGAGAACTTCGGTTCGGGCTCGAGCCGCGAGCACGCCCCGCAAGCGATGAAGGCGATCGGGGTCGGGGCCGTCGTTGCGGATTCGTTCGCGCGGATCTTCTTCCGCAACGCGATCAATCTCGGCCTTCCGACCGTGGAGGCGAGAGGGGTGCGCGCGATCTTCGAGAAGGGCGATACGGCCCGTATCGAGATGCGGGCGGGCCGGATCACGAACCTCCGCACCGGCGCGACGGTGACGTTCCCTCCGCTGCCCCCTCACCTCCTGGGTCTCCTCGACGCGGGCGGGCTGGTCGAGAAGGTGCGCACCGAGCTCGAAGCCCGCCGGGCGTCGGCCGCGGCCCCTCCATGAAGGACGCCGGATACGAGGTCGCGGTCTTTCCCGGCGACGGGACGGGACCGGAGGTCGTCCGCGAGGGGATCAAGATCCTCGACGTGCTCGCCGAAGGCGGGCCCGCCCCGTGGCGGGTCACGGAGTATCCGGGCGGCGGACAGTACTTCCTCAAGACCGGGCGGGAGTGGGAACCCGAGGGAGAGGATGCGGCCCACCGGGCGGATGCGATACTGCTGGGCGCCGTCGGATGGCCCGGTGCTATGCTCTCGAACGGGGACATCGCGGGGCGCGCGCTCGTGCTCGGGCTTCGCGAGTCACTGGACCTCTTCGCGAACGTCCGACCGTGTCGACTGTATCCGGGAGTGAAACACCGGATCAGCGGGGAATACCGCGAGGTGTGGGCCCCGAAGAACGTCGATATGGTGATCGTCCGGGAGAACACCGAGGACCTCTACACACCCGCGCGGGGCCGGCTTCGGCGGGCAGGCGAGACCGAGGTCGCGATCGACACTCGCGTCATCACCCGGAAGGGGGCCGAGCGTGTCGTGCGCTACGCGTTCGACATCGCGCGGGCGCGCGGACGCGGAGCCCCGGAGGACGGGGTTCGGCGCGTCACCTGCGTCGATAAGGCGAACGTCATGGAGGGGTGTCGGTTCTTCCGGGAGACTTTCGACCGCGTCGGGGCCGAATACCCCGAGATCGAACGCGATTACGCGTACGTCGATGCGTTCACTCAATGGATGATCCGCAACCCCGAACGGTACAACGTGGTCGTCGCGACGAACATGATGGGCGACATCATCACCGACCTCGCGTCGGTGCTCCAGGGGGGGATGGGGTTCGCCTCCGGCGGCAACATCGGCAGCCAGCACGCCATGTTCGAGCCCGTGCACGGCAGTGCGCCGAAGTACGCCGGCAAGAATCAAGTGAACCCGTTCGCGACCTTCTTTGCCGTGGAGCAGTTGCTGCGATGGATCGGAGACCGTCATTCGGACCGTCGGTTGGCCGAGAGCGCGGACCGGCTGGAGCTGGCGATCGCGACCGTCCTGAAGGGCGGTCAGGCCCGAACCTACGACCAGGGCGGTACGGTCAGCACCAGCGGAGCGGGCGACCTGCTCTCGGTCGCGCTCCGCTCGGAGGCTCGATGAACGGCCGCTCGGTCGCCGTCGTCGGGGGCGTCACGACCCCGTTCGGCGTCCGTCCGTCGACGTGGGCGGAGATGGCCCAAGAGGTCGGGGCGGCGCTCTTCCGGGCGGTCCCGGAACTCCGGGTCGAGGACGTCGATTCCCTGTTCGTCGGCGCCGCGGAGCCGGAGCGATTCGCGTTCCAATCCCATGTGGCGCCGTTGGCCGCCGAGCAGATGGGGCTGAAGCCCCATCGGGTGATCCAGCGTACAGAGCTCGCGTGCGCTTCCGGCCAGGCGGCGATCCGATCGGCGTATGCGGCGATCGCCGCGGGCCTCTCCGACATCGCGGTCGCGGTGGGCGTCGAAAAAATGAACCTTCCCTCGATGGCCGAGGCGAACACGGCGATGGGGTGCGTCATGGACCGTCCGTGGGACGGACCCCACGGGGCGACCGCACCGCCATTCTTCGCGATGGTGGCCCAGCGGCACATGCTCGAGTACGGTACCACGGAGGAGCAACTGGCGGCGGTCTCCGAGAAGAACCACCGGTTCGCGAACTCGAACCCCCACGCGCAGTTCTACGAGAAGAAGTTCTCGAAGGAGAAACTCCTCCACTTGCCCATCGTCGCTCCCCCGCTGCGCCTCGGGGACTGTTCCTCGATGACCGATGGGGCCGCGGCCGTTGTGGTGGTCGCCGAGGAGTTCGCCCGGAGATACACCGAGACGCCGGCATGGATCCGGGGGACGGGCCAGTACTCGGACTTTCACAATCTTGCGAACGCCGGGTCCCTCACGGAGTGGGCCGGAATGAAGGTCGCGGCGCGGGAGGCCCTGCGCGGGGCGAAGATCGAGGCGGGCGACCTCGACCTCGCGGAGGTCCACGATTGCTTCACGATCTCCGAGATCATCGAATACGAGGCGCTCGGCGTGTGCCCTCCCGGGAAGGGAGGGGAGTTCGCGGCCGACGGGCGGGGGGATATCGGCGGCGACCTCGTCGTCAACCCTCGCGGCGGGCTCCTCGGTTGCGGCCATCCGTTGGGGGCGACCGGGATCGCTCAGGCGGTCGAAGTCTACCAACAGTTCGCGAAGGAGGTCCCCTCGTCCCGCCAGGTACCGGACCCCCGATGGGCGATGGTCCACAACCTCTCGGGTAGCGCGAACGTGCACTCGGTGATGGTCTACGGGGACCAAGGCGCCTCATGAGCGCGGACGTGAAGCTCCGGCGATCCGCGGGTCCACCCGCCTCCCCCACCCCCGAGTCCCCTACCGAACGGCCGGCGGCTCCCCGGGCCGGCCGACCCCTCGAAAAGCGCCCGTTCCTTCTCGATTTCTTTCCCCTCGAGGGCCCCGATCAGACCCGACTCGCTCGGTTCTACGACCGTCTGCGAGAAGGACGGCTTTCGACGACCCGGTGCCCGAACGACGGGGCCTGGCTCTGGCCGCCTCGGACGGCTTGTCCGAAGTGCCATGCGACCGAGCTGGACTGGGTGGACCTGCCGGAGCGTGGAACGGTCTATGCGTTCAGCGCGGTGCTTGGCGGGGCTCCGCTCGGCATGGAAGCGGACGTTCCGTTCGCCGTGGGCCTGGTGGACCTCGACGGGGTCCCGCTCCGGCTCTTCGGTCGAATCGAAGGTCGGCCCTGGCAGGAACTGCACGTCGGAGACCCGGTCCGGACGGAGTCGTACGACGTGGGAGACGGGCGAGTCTTCTACCGATTTCGGACGCTCGAGTAACCTCCGCCGCTCACCGAGCCGGCCGGCGAGAAATCGCGCCGATTTCTGACGACAGTTTGGGTTGCTGAGTGGCAGCCTATTTATACCCGCCCCAGGTCTCGCGCGCCGCCGGTTCGGGGAGAGCCGCGAGGATGGAGTCGTCGCAGTCGGGTTGGTGGCACCGCCACGGGTGGACGGTCGCGATCCTGCTCAGCGCGTTCGGGATGGCGTTCGCCATCCGGACGATCTGGACGTACCCGCTCATCCAGCAGTTCGGCCCCCTCTTCAGCTACGCGGGAGGGTCGGACTCCTACTATCACTCGCGCGTCACCACGTACATCATCCTGAATCACCAGAACCTGGTGTTCGACCCGCTGCTCCACTACCCGGTCGGGGCCTACAATCCGCGGGAACCGCTCTTCGATTGGATGAACGCCATCCTGGGCATCGTCTTTGCCCCGCTGTTTGGCGGAAACGCCGTCGCGGCCGGAGCGTGGTTCCTCGACTTCCAGGGGCCATTCTGGGCCGCGCTGGGCGTCTTCCCGGTCTACCTCATCGGCCGCGAGGTGAGCAGTAAGCGGATGGGATTGATCGCCGCGGTGATCTTCCCATTCCTGAGCGCGAACATCGATTCCTCGATCTTCGGCTACGCGAACTATCTCTCGTTCTACACTTTCTTCATTCTCATCACGGTTTATTCGTACATCCGGACGTCGAAGGCCGTCGGTACTCGACGGTGGGTCGAGGACTATCGGCGGCCGCGTCAGTACCTTCCGGCGCTCCGCGCCTTCTTACGGACCGAACGGACCGCGGTGAAGTGGGCGGTGTTCACCGGAGTCTCGCTCGGGGCCCTGGCCCTCGCCTGGCAGGGATACACCTACGCGATCGTCGTGATCGGTCTCTCGCTCGTCATTGCGATGATCGTCGAGCGGATCCGACGGGTCGATTCGTTCGGTCTCTACGTGACGACCTGGATCGTCGGGCTGGTCGGGTTTCCGATGGCGATCCCCTACTACCTCGTGCAGCACCAGTTCGCGGCCTGGTTCGACCTCCCGCTCCTCCTGTTCTTTGGAGTTCTGGCGTTGCTCCTCCCGTTCCTCCTCATGCGGGACATCCCGTGGGTCTTCTCGATCCCGGCACTCGTGTTGTTCGTCTTGGGGGCGGCGGCGTTCCTGTACTTCGTCGAGCCGGCCTACTTCGTGAACATCGTCACGGGGCAAGGGTACTTCGCGAAGACGTTGATCTACTCGACGGTCGCGGAGGCCCAAGCCCCCTCGATCGACGAGCTCGTCGTCGGGTACGGGGTGGTCACCTTCTTCCTCGCCTTCGTGGGCGTTGCGATCTTCATCTACACGCTCGCCCGGGGCCGGTTCAAGCGCCACCACATCATCTTCCTCGTTTTCGCGATACTTTCGATCTATCTTCCGATCTCCGCGGCCAAGTTCTTCCTGCTCGGGTCGCCGGTCTTCGCCCTCTTACCGGCCGAGGCGATCAAACGGGCGCTGGACGTCGGCGGCTACCCCGAGCTCCGTCGCACGGTCGCCTCCCTCTCCGACCGGCGCAGCCAGGCGGCGGCGTTCCGTAAGGCGTTCAAAGCCCGCCACGTCCTCGTGATCCTGCTCGTCCTTGTGATCGTGCTGCCGAACGTCTGGATATCGATCGACGCTTCGATCCCCGGGAACACGAAGGACCAGGTCTCCACCCAGGTCTACGACACCCTCCCGTCGTTCCTCAAAGGGAACAGCAGTACCGAGAACAACTACTTCGGGGCCGCCGGCACGTCGCTCGATACTTCCAACCAGTACGACAGCGCCGGATACAATTGGCTCGCCCAGCAAGATACCGCCACCGCGGCCGCCCAGCGCCCGGCCTTCGTCAGCTGGTGGGACTACGGCTTCCAGGCGATCGACCAGGGGGACCACCCGAGCGTAGCCGACAACTTCCAGAACGGGATCGACCCTGCCGGTCAGTTCCTTCTGGCCCAGAACGAGTCGAGCGCGATCGCCGTCCTGATCACGACCCTACTTCAGGGCGAACAGTATGCTTCCGGCAGCCTCAACCTCCCCCCCGCGCTCAACGCGATCCTCGCCCAGGACGGACTCAATCTTCCCCAGCTCCACCAGCTCCTCGTGAACCAGAGCGCCGACGTTCCGCTGGTGGTCAACAATCCCGGCCGGTACCTCCCCGTCAATCCGTCGACGCTGACGGTGGATAACGCGATGTACCTCGCGGTCTCGTACTTCATCGCGACCTCGCAGACCCTGAGCGGCGTGGCCAAGATCTACGACGACGTCCAGGCGTACACCGGCTGGTCGATCCGCTACGACATGACCGACAGCCGCCTGATCCCGTTCAGCGGACAGGACACCGGGATCTTCTACGCTCCCGCGGACCTGACGGGCC
Source organism: Thermoplasmata archaeon (assembly GCA_049802875.1). Taxonomy (GTDB): domain Archaea; phylum Thermoplasmatota; class Thermoplasmata; order Lutacidiplasmatales; family UBA184; genus Lutacidiplasma. The sequence goes on from JBARNH010000018.1 coordinate 34,323, forward strand.
GCGTCCTCGACGCCGCGGGGCTCCCGTCGACGTACTTCAACGTCACCGTCCTCGGGTCGGACGGGAACTACTACCCTCTGGGCCAGGTGCCGGCCGATGTATCCTCAGTGGATTACTACATCAATTATTTCTCGCCGTTCTACAACTCGATGATCTACCGGACGTATTTCGGGTACAACGGCACCGACGTCGGGCTTACCGGGATCCCCGGCCTCGAGGGGACGGCGTCCGCCTCCCCGATCGAGCCCGGGTGGATGCTCCAACACTTCGAGGTGGTCTACAAGACGGCGTACTACTGCCCGCTGCCCGCGGCCGAAGCGAGCGCCAACCCCAACTGCTTCGTCGCGATGAACCAGCCTCAGGCGGTCGCGCTGGCGGCCCGGACGAACACCACAGCGAACACCTCTTCCAGTTCGTACTTCGGCGGCGGCGAATCGATGCTCGAGTACTACCCGGGACAGACCCTCTACGGCGACGTGCAGCTGCCGGACGGGAACGCGGTGCCGGGGGCGCATGTCACCGTCTTCGACCAGTGGGGGATCCCGCACGTGACCGTGACGACCGCCCCGGACGGCTCGTTCACGATCGTACTCCCCCCCGGCAACGACACGCTGAACGTCACTACCGGGACCGTGCAAGGCTTGCAGCAACAGGGGAGCGTGACGCTCGCCTCGGTCAGCGTCCGCGTGCCGAACTCGGTCGGCCTTTCGTTGGACGCTCCGAGCGTTCAGCAGGTGATCACGGTCCCCGCAGGATCCGCGTCCGGGTTCGTCTACTGGAACGTAGCGAACACGACCTCGTACACGCCGACCACCGACCCGGTGGTGCCCGGGGCTCAGATCGTCCTCTGGGGCCCGGGGAACCTCTCCAAGATCACGACGACCACGGACGCGAGCGGGTCGTTCGAGCTGACCAATGTGCCCCCCGGGGTCTACAACTACAACGTGATCCACGGTGGCTACAACTACACGGAAACTCCCCTGACGATCTCCCCTCCGCCGGCCGCACCCACGAACGGGACGGTCGGCCTCACCGTTGGCTCGGTGAACGGGGTGGTGCACAATCCCCAAGGGGGGTTCGTCTCAGGGGCCATCGTGACCCTGGGGGGCGCTTCGGGGGTCGTTCAGTCCAACACGACCAACGTGAGCGGGGCCTTCCAGATCTCGGGGTACCCCCCGGGGAACTACACGCTCACGGCGGCGATCACGGGGACGAATGAGCGCTCGGTCGGGGTCGCGGTCGCGATCGCGAGTCCGAGCAGCGGTCTCACCACGAACCTCACCGTGCAGCCGACGACCGTCGTCGCCGTGACGGTCGAATCGGGCGGAGTTCCGGCGGTCGGGATCCCGGTCCAGTTCGTTCCGATCGCGTCGTTCGACAACGTCTCCCTCTCGCCGATACGCGCCCTCGAGCAGGCCGGCAGCAACAGCTCGACCGCCATCAGCGGTCGGAACGGGATCGCGACCATCAGCCTGCCGCTCGGGAACTACTCGGTCACCGCGCTCGGATTCCTCGGCTCGACCCTGTACGCCGGCCTCAGCGAACTGATCACCACCTCGCTCCCCCCCACGCTCTCGATGGTGCTCCCGTTGAGTCCCGCGGTCCGCCTCTACGGCACCGTGTCGACCGGCGGGCCAGGGGCCAATACGACCGCCGTCATCGCGTACGCAGCGAACGGAGACCCCGCCAACGCTTGGGCGAGCGGGGGAGCCTACTCGCTGTACCTCCCCGCGGGCACGTACACCGTGCTGGCCCTTCAGGGCCCGAGCAACTCGACGGGCACGTACTACTCGGCGCTCTCGTCGGTCGCGCTGACGGCCCCTACAGCGCTCAATCTCCAGCCGTCGGTCTCGGTCGCCGCCCGACTGAACGTGGGGTCAGAACTCCCACGGGACGTCTTCTTCCCCGCGGTCGGGGCGACGGTGACGGTCATCGCCGGTCCCAGTAGTGGCGGGCCGACCGTCACGACGATCGCCTCCGGCACCGGGAGGTCCGTGACGTTCCTGCCGTCCGCGGTGCCCCTCCCGGCGTCGACCTACTGCATCTCGGCCTCCGCCCCCGGCTTTGTCAGCGCCACCGAGTGCGGGATCACGCCGAACGGGCTGGCGGCATTGGTCGACTTCCCGATTGCGCTCGTGCAGGTACCCGTGACCATCCGGACCCTGGGGATACCCACCGGGACCGTCTCGACCGTGAACCTGACCGCGCTCAGTACGACGGCGGTCAATCTCACGCTCACTGGCGGACCGACGTGGAATGTAGTCCTGCCGCCCGGCGAGTACGGCGTATCGGGGTGGGCTCCGACCGGCAGCGGGAAAGTGATCTACCTGCCGGCGGGGGTCCGGAACGAGACCGTCGGGTTCGGGGCGACCTCGGGGAGCCTCACCCTGTCGCTGGTCTCGCAGACCAAATCGTCCGGCACGATCACGCTCCCGACCGGTGGCGTGCTATCGAACGTCCAGGTCGCTTTCTCCTCCTCCGCGTTCAACACGACGGTCAACGGGACGACCTACTCGAAAGGGTTCTTCGCTCCCCTCGGGTCCTATTCGGCCCTCGCCACCGTGCCCGTGGGGATGGGAGAGTTCACCGGACTCGAGCGCGTCACGGTCGCCTCGGGCGGCGCGATCTCGCCCGCGCTCTCGTTAGCGGTGCCCGGGTACTCGATCACGGGAACGCTGGACCAACCGAGCGGGGCGCTCCTCGCGGCCACCACGACCGTGACCCTCACCGCGCCGTCCGGTGCGAGCGCCCTCGTACCCGTCACTGACGGCAAGTTCTCGACCGAGCTTCCGGGGAACCAAACGTACAACGTGACCGCGTCCACCACCGTGCTGGCCCGCGCCGCCAGCGGAGAGTACTATCAATCGTGGGTCCAAAGTCCGGGCGCAGTCTGCGTCGTGGGGAGCGCCGCGACCGGGTGCCCCATTACGATGGTGAGCACCACCCAACTGGTCTGGCTGAACGGCACCCTGAGCGCGCCGGGGGTTCCCGGACTCGTCGCCGGGAGCGTGCGCCTCTACGGGCCCTCGACCGCCCCGACCCTCTCGACCGTGCCCGCGGCGAACGGAACGTTCTCCGTCCAGGTATTGCCCGGGACGTACTCGGTCTACGCGACCGGCGGCGGCGGCAGCTCGCCACTCGCTGCCCTGACCACCGTCTCGGCGTCGCTCTCCACCATCAACCCCGTTCCCATCGTGCTCGCACCGACCTGGACGGTGGCGATTACCTCCGTCCCACCTTCCGACCTCGCTCCGCTGCTCGGTGCGATCAACGTGACCATCACGAACGCCTTCGGCGCTCAGGCGCTGTACCCGGGCGTTACCGCCTATTCCCCCCTCGCGCTCGCCCTGCCGGTCGGTTCCTACACGGTCAGCGCCACGTCGTTCGGCGATCCGTACGGGATTCCGGCGAACGCCACGGCCACGAGCACTGTGAGGGTCGTGAACGGGAACGTCGGAACCACGCTCCTCCTCGCGTACCACTATACGGAGCGAACGGTCGCCGCGATCGTCGGCGCGCCGTACGCCACCGTGACGTCGCCGGGAACGGCCACGTTCGCCTTCTCGGTCCAGAACACGGGGAACACCCCGCTCGTGGTCCACGCCGTCGGCAGCCCGGCGTACTGGGGATTCGACTTCTCGTTCTCGAACGTCACCCTCGCGCCGGTCGGGCCGAACTCCCTGGTCCGCGCCAGCGTGGTGATCCAGGTCCCCGCGACGATCCCCACCGCCCACCCCGGCGTCGTGATCGAGATCGAACTGGCGAACGGGACGGTCGTCGGTTCGTTCTCGCCGACGGTCAACGTCGTGCCGTACTACGGGGTCGGCGTGGGTCCGGCGACGGCCGCCCCGCCCACGATCGGGGTCACGAGCGCGCTGATCCCGTTCTATCTCGCGGACACGGGGAACACGGCGGAGACCGTCGCGCTCAGCGTCGTCGATTCCTCACGGGTGACGAGCCTCGGCTGGACGATCGGGTTCCGCGGGCCCAGCGGCCCACTCACCGGCTCTTCGGTCGACCTCACCGCGTTCTCGAACGCGACGTACGACGTGAACCTCACGACCCCGCTCTCGATCTTTGTGCCGGTCGGCACCGTGACCGTCCAGGCGACGGTCGTGAACGCGAGTGGCTCGGTTCAGGCGTTCGCCACCCTCTCCGTCCCCACCGCGAGCATCCATCCCACTACCTCCTCGAACGGGACCGCCCCGGCGACGGTGACCGGACCGTCGATCGCCGCGCCTCCCTCGGCACTGCCGGACTGGGTCATTCCCCTCCTATCGTTCGTCCCCGCGATCGCACTAGTGGTCGGTGTGATCACGATCCGTTGGTGGCGCAGCCGGAGGTGGACCCGTCGATGAGAGCCCCCGGTACCGTCGCCCTCGCGGCGCTGTTGATCCTATCGGGAGTCGTCACCCTGGGGTTGAGCGGGGGCGCCGCCGCCTCCGGGTCCGCCTCGACACCGGTCGTCGGCAACATCACGGGGCCGACCGTGCTCGCCTACGGTGCGAGCAGCGACTATCCGATCCAGGCGAGCGGCGGACCGGCGTTCGCTTCGAACGGAACTCAGGTCGGGAACTTGACCTACTTTATCGGGCTCGCCGGTTCGAACACGACCGGTATCACGATCTCTCCGGCGACCGCCGTCTTCACGAACGGAACCGCGACCGTTCCGCTGCTGACGGTCAACAGCATTACGCAGGTCCTCACCCTCGCGGTCGAGATCACTTCCGTCTTCGGGACGCAGAACGACTCGTTGAACTTCACCTACTCCGTGAACATCGTCCAACCGTACATCCTGAGCCTGAACCTCGTTTCCGACTCCCCCGTCACGGTCGCCGCGTTCCCGCTCGCGGTCGACCTGGACGGGACCCCGGTGGGGACGATCAACGTCCCCAACATGACCTCGAAGGAGAGCCTCGTCGTGAACTTCCAGTACGCGACCACCGGGCTCTCCTCCGGCGAGCACACGTTCACCGTGTCGCTCGCGAACGAGCACGGTCTGGTCCTGTTCGCGGGCGGGGCGAGCACGTACTCGGTCACGTTCTACGTGCCGGGACCCCCCACGAGCTACACGCTGTGGTACGTCGCGGGCGCGGTCGCGTTCTTCGGGGCCATCTTTATATTCGTCACCCGGGTGGCCGCGCGCCGGCGCGCCCCCAGTCGCCGGTAAGGGGTCGAACTCATGCTGGCCGAACGCGTCGATCTGCGCTGCACTTCGTGCGGACGCGCGGTCCCGGCCGACGGTGCGACCCAGTTCCCGTGCCCCAGTTGCGGCGACGTGACGATCGGACGGTGCGCCCGATGCCGCGACCAGAGCGTCCCCTACCATTGCGGAAAGTGCGGCTTCGTGGGTCCCTGAGGTCCGTCCGATGGGGCAGGTCGCCGTACTGTTTCGCCTGATGCCCCAAGGCGTGGAGACCGACCTCCAGGAGGTCGCCCGGCAGGTGCCCGCGTCCCTCCCGTCGGGGGTGACGATCCGCGGGATGCAGGTCAAGGACATCGCGTACGGGCTGAAGTCGCTCCTGATCTCGGTGATCATGGACGATACGGGCGGGATCCTCGACTCCACGGAACAAGCCCTCGCCAAGGTCCCGCACGTCGAATCCGTCGAGGTGATGGAGGAGGGTCTGCTGTAGTCGGCGGACCCCACTCCGCTCCTGTGGACCTGTTCACCCACGTCCTCGTCGCCTACCTCGTCACCTTCGGGATCGTCGGGTTCCAGCCGTCGTACCTCGCCGCCGGAGCCCTGGCCGGAGGTCTCCCCGACGCCGACGCACTCTTTTTCCCGATCGCCCGGCGCTTCCCGATCCTCCAGCATCACGGGATCACGCACTCCCTCTTCGGAGTCACGGTCATCGCGGTCGTGGGCGCGATCGTTGGGCCGATGCTCGCCCCCGGGTCTCCCTGGATCTACTTCCTCGTCATGGAGGTCGGCGGGTGCTGCCACATCCTCCAGGACGGCTTCACGAACTTTGCCGTGCCTCCGCTGCTGCCGTTCTCGAAGCGGTTGGTGCACCTCGACGCGGACCGGGCGATCAACTTCCTGACGATGGCCGTCTCCGTGGCCTCGTTCTATCTGCTCCTCGGCGTCGAACGCAACCACGTGCCGTTCGCGTGGTACCTCTTGACGGTCTATGGTCTGATGGGTTTCTTCGCCGCGTACTTCGCGATCCGTCTCGCGGGCCGGGTCGTCGTCGGGCGCCGGCTGACGGAGCTCGGTGGGTACCGGGCGGTCGTCCCGACCGGGAACCCGTTCGAGTGGGTGTTGCTCTCCGAGGAGACGGACGGTGGCCGCGTTCGGACCCGTTGGGCGCGCTACGTCTTCGGGCGCGGGGTCGTGGACGGACCGTACTCGGTCGAGGCGCCGCTCGAACCTCCCCCGCGCTCGCGGGCCCCGACCTCCGCGACCGAAGCCCTCGACTGGTCGTACGGGCTCGCGCGCCGGGCGAGCCGAGTGATCGAAACCACGTACCACTTCGGGGAGGCGTTCGTGAGCGCCGCCGGCGAATGGGTCGCGGTCTGGTATTCGTTAGAGTTCTCCGCCTTCGGCCGCGCGGCGGCGGTACGGGTGGCGTTCCCCGCTTCGGGTCAGGGACCCGTCGTCAAGTCGGCGTTCTACAAGCCGATCCACCGCGCCGTGTAACGAGCCCCTCGTTCCGACCCCGATCGGGCCGGTCCGACCTCGCGGCGCCTACTTGTACGTCGAGAGGTGCGTCGTGCCCTCGTCGTCGACGATCGTGATGCACTCGCCTTCGCACTCGAAGAGGCAGGCCTCGCACATGATGCAGTCGGGACCGTGGATGACGGCCGACCGCTCCCCCCGGAACTGAAACTTCGCGGCGACGGCGGGGTCGTCGACGACGTCCGGCCAGTTGTCTCGCGGCTTCATCTCGAAGACGGTGACCGGGCAGACGTCGCGGCAGTGCGCGCAGCCGGTGCATTTCTCCAGCGCGACCTCGACGGTGACCATGCGGGCTCCCGGATTGCCGACAAAAGCAGGGTATATTACCTCACGCCGCCGGCGACCGCCGGTCGGGGGAAACCGGCGCGTTCGGCGTGGTCCGGTCGGGAGCTCAGGGGATCTCCGACGGGTCCCACTGGGTCACGCGGCGCCGGTCCCGCAGCGCGTCGAGCGAGCGCATCTCCTCGGGCGAAAGCTCGAAGTCGAACACCTGCGCGTTCTCGCGGATCCGTTCCCGGCGTACCGACTTGGGGATCTCGACCACGCCGTGCTGGAGTCCCCAGCGGAGGAGGACCTGGGCGGGCGACCGGCGGTGGGTCGTGGCGATCGCGGCGACCCGAGCGTCGTCGAGCCGCCGGTTTCGGGTCAGGGGGCTGTACGCCTCGAGCTGCACCCCGTGACGGTCGCAGTACTCGACGAGCTCCGGGTCGTAGACGAACGGGTGGAACTCGACCTGGTTCACCGCGGGCCGGGTGGGAGAGTGGGCCGCCAGTTCCTCGAGGTGGCGGATCGCGTAGTTGCTCACCCCGATCGCCCGGCAGCGCCCTTCCCGCTGCAGCTCCTCCAGCGCGCGCCAGGAGTCGAGCCGGTCCGACGGGGAGTTCGCCCGGGGCCAGTGGATCAGATAGAGGTCGATGTAGTCGAGATTCAGCGCTTCGAGACTTCGGCGAGCCGCTCGTTTCGCGGAGTCGTACCCCTGGTCGGTGTGCCAGAGCTTCGTGGTGACGAACACCTCCGACCGGGCGATCCCGCTCCCCCGAACCGCCGCTCCGACGTCCGCTTCGTTCCCGTACATCGCCGCGGTGTCGATGAGTCGGTACCCCGCTTCCAATGCCCACGCGACGGCCTGACGGGTTTCGGCGCCGGGAGGGTTCTGGAAAACCCCGAGGCCGAGCACCGGCATCTCGATTCCCGCGCCGAGGCGCACGCGGCTCGATAACCCGTTCAGCGGTAGCGACCCCACGGCCCACCTCCACGCCCCGGCGACGTTCAGCTCCGCGAGAGCGGCGTCGTCGCTCGGAACCGGGTCGAGACTCCGAGTGGCCGAAGGCGTTCGTCGTATCGGCGCAACTGGGATTCGTGCTCGGGGCAGAGGGAGAAGACGCGCCGCTCGGCCGTCGGAGAGTTCGGGTCGGTCGTGGACGCGTAGAGCTCCGCGCGATGGGGGTGGTCGTCGCACGGGCCGCCCGCCCCCGGGTCAGCGTCCCCGATGTACGACCGAAAGGAGAAGTCGTACGCCTTGCCCATGTCGCACAGCGGCCGCTGGAAGATCGCGCTCATCGGGTCGGCGGACGAGAGTAGAGGCCGAGATAAAGGCGAGCGGGCAGACCGCGGTCCCTCGAAGCTAAGTCCGTGTCCGGTGCTCGGTGGCGCGTTCGGGATATCGGGAGGGTGGTCAGCCCCCCGGCGTCGAGAGGGAACGATGCCAAAGCGGTGGGTGAACGGGGTCGAGCTGTCGTACGACGTGCACGGCAACCGGGGCGATCCCGCGGTCCTGGTCCACGGCTCGTTGCAGGACCGTCACCTTTGGGACCGGACGGTCTCCGGGCTCTCGACGATGATGGAGGTCGTCGCGTACGACCGGCGAGGGCACGGAGCGAGCGGTATGGCGCCGCGCGCCCATCCGGTCCGCGACGATGCGGCGGACCTCGCGGGTCTCTTGGAAGGTCTCGACCTTTACCCGGCGCACGTCATCGCGCACTCCTACGGCGGCGCCGTCGCCCTGCGGCTCGCGATCGACCGCCCGGAGATGGTACGCAGCCTCGCGATCCACGAACCACCGTTGATCGGAATGTTGACGGACGACCCGGCGACGGCGGCCGAGGCGGAACGCCTCCTCGCCGGAGTCCGCCTCCTGCAGCAGCAGATCCGCTCCGGGCAGCGCGCGCTCGCGGTCGAACAGATCGTCGACACTTTTTCGACGGAGCCCGGCGCCTGGGGCCGGTTGCCGGAACCCGTTCGGGCGTCGATGGTTCTCGGCGCGGACCGGTGGGCCGAAGAGTTGGACGACCCCGAGGCGGTCGTCCCGGACCGGGGAGCGAGCAGGGAGCTGATGGTGCCGACACTCTTGACCTACGGGAGCCGTAGCCCTCCGTTCCTCCGGAGGATCGTTCACGACCTCGGCGACCTGCTCCACAACGTCCACCTCGTTGAGATCTCGGACGCCGGGCACGTTCCGCAGCTCACTCGGCCCGACCAGTACGTCGGGCTGCTCGTTACGTTCCTCCTCGAGCGCAACGTGCCGGGGACCTGACGAAAGCGGGCCGTGAATTCCGCGCCGCCTTAGCCCCGCGCAGGGCCGGGTGGGGCGGCCGGCTCCAGGAGATCGAGCACTCCTTTGCCGAGCCACTGGCCCCCGTCGACCGCGAGGACCTGGCCGGTGATGTAGCTCGCACGCGAGCTCGCGAGGAAGCGCACGCTCTCCGCGATCTCCTCCGGGGTGCCGAACCGGCCGAGGGGGACGCCGCGGCGGATCGTTTCCACGAGCTGGTCGGTGACCCAGAGTTGTCGGTCCGTCCCCTCCGTCCGGACCGGTCCGGGCGCCACCGCGTTGACTCGAATCCCGTACCGCGCCCACTCGACCGCGAGAGTGCGGGTGAGGGCGAGAACGCCGGCTTTGGCGGCCGCCGAATGAGCCGTGCCGGGGCCCGCCATCCAGGCGTACGACGCGACGATGTTCACGATGGAGGGCGTCGGCGACGCTCGCAACAGCGGGAACGCCGCGCGCGAGCAAAAGAACGTGCCGTCGAGCACGATACCGACGACCGCGCGCCATCCGTTCGGAGTGAGCTTCTCCGCGGGAACCACGAAATTGCCGGCGGCGTTGTTGACGAGCACATCGAGCCGGCCGTACTCCTTCTTGACGGACTCTAGGAGGCGGTCGACCTGCGCGGGGTCGCGAACATCGGTCGGAACTTCGAGGACCCGCGCCCCCCGCCCTCGAAGATCGCCGGCGCCGGCCGCCAGATGCTCGGCGGAGCGACTCGCGATCACCAGGTTGAACCCGTCCTGGGCAAGGGCCGAACCGATCGCCCGTCCGATCCCCGTCCCCCCGCCCGAAATGAGCGCGACGGGTTTGGCATCGAGACGCGGTCCGGCGGCGGTGGAGGTCACGGGCGAACGGAGCCCGCGGGGCTCTAAATGCGTGCCGCGGGCCGTTACGTCGGGCCGAGCGCCTGGGTGAGCGCGGCCAGGTCCGCCGTCGAGAGCCCTTCCCCGAGGTGGCCGTCCCGCCGGAAGATCGACCGCCCGTCGCGGAACGCGATGATCGTGGGGACCACCGCCACGTCAAATCGTTCCCACAGCGGGCTATCCTCGTCGGCCAGGTCCGCCACGGCGATCTGAAAGTCCTGGGAGACGGCCAGTGCTTCGAACTCTGGGGCGAAGGAGCGACAGAACGGACACCAGTCCGCGAGGAAGGCGATCGCCCACGTGCCCTGGCGGAGGAGGCGGTCACCCTCGAAGGCCTCGGGCCCGATTCGATCCATCGTTTCGCCTAGGAGGTCGCGTCGGCGGGGCAGCCGGTCGGCGACGACCGCGCCCCCCGGAGTCACCCAGGGTTCTTGGCGGTGTCGTGCGCCGACCGGGACACGAACCGGCCCGACTTGAAGCCGTCCCGCGTGGGCCGTCCGAGGGTCATGGAGCCGTGGCGAGTGCCGACCGACGAGCGGAGCGAGGAGCAGTTCCCTCGGGCGCTCGCCGGGAGGGTGGAAGTTCACCACCACGAGAGTCGCGTCCTGAAGGGGAATCCCTGGGGGGATCCGATCGAGCGGGACCTTCCGGTCTACGTACCGCCGTCGGGCGACACCGCGGGCCGTCCTCTCCTCGTGCTGCTCACCGGTTACAGCGGATCGGGGTGGATGCAATTCCAGCGGCCGAAGTACCTCGAGGAGTCCTTGGTCGGCCGACTCGACCGACTGGTCCGGACGGGGGGCGCGGCCGAGACGGTGATGGTGGCCCCCGATTGCATCACTACACTCGGCGGAAGCCAGTATCTCAACTCGGCGGCGACGGGTCGCTACGAGGACTACGTGGTCGAAGAGATCGTTCCGTTCGTACAGAAACGGTACTCGACCGGACCGGTTGCCGTGCTGGGGACGTCCAGCGGCGGCTACGGAGCCCTCGTCCTCGCGCTGCGACACCCTGAGGTCTTCCGTGCTCTTGCGTCGAACGCCGGGGACGCCTACTTCGAGTACTGTTACATATCCGACTTTCCCCGGGCGTTCCGCGCGATCCGCCGGGAGGGGGGGCCGGAGGCGTTCCTGCGGCGAGTTCTGCGGGGTCCGGTCGGACGGTTCACCCACGAGAGCCCGTTCGCCACCGGTTTGTCCACGATGGCCTATGCCTCCTGCTATTCGCCGATTGACGGCGACCCGGGACGGTTCGAACTCCCGTTCGACCTGGAGACCGGCGCGCTCCGGGACGACGTCTGGTCGCGATGGCTCACGTGCGACCCCGTACGAATGCTGGAGGTCTCGCGTTACGCGGACGCAGCACGGCGCCTCGCCTATCTCTACGTCGACGGGGGTCTGCGGGACGAGTTCGGTCTCGACGTGAGCGCGCGCATTCTCGCCGCCGCGGCGCGGCGCCAGGGAGCATCGGTCGAGTTCGAGGAGTTCGACGCCGGCCACTTCGACAAAGGGCCTCGGTATGACGTGATGATTCCCCGACTGCTGGCGGCGATAGGGTTCCCCGCGCCGGGTCGTGGAGCCTCGCGGCTTTAGTATCCTCGAGAACTCGGAGGCCGGGGAGAGCTCATGATCCGAGACGGGCAACTCGTATGCGACGGGTGCCAGAAGGTGATCTCGCGGATCACTCAAGCGCCGGCCGAGGGTTGGGAAAAGATGCACAACCTGTGCTCAGCTTGTTTCGTGGCTCTGGAGAAACAATCGATCTCCCGCGGATAGCCGAGCCCGCGAGCGATCTACATTGCCCGAGGAACATCGGCCCCTTCGAGGGGCACCAATGCCTCGTCCTCGAACCAGGCCAGTACGATAAAGTACCAACTGACGACGACCAGGAGAGGAAACGCTGCCGGCCGCGCGCCGGAAGGTGCGACGACCGCTCCGCCGACCAGTTTTCGCCCCTCTCGCACCGGTTCGATGTGCAGCACTTCCCGACCCGACGGGTCCGTGATCTGCCAGGCGGGCAGGAGGATCCCGGCGCGATGGAAACGGAAGGACGGTCCGCCGGGCACGTCGATCCGATGATAGTTCCAGTGGACGGAGAGTCGTGCGACCGTCGCCGGTGCTCCCTCGACCCGAACGTCGACTCGGGGGTTGAGGAACCCCGTCCGTTTCAAGGTCCACGTTCCGACCGCCGCCCGGGCGGTCGTGAGGGACCCGGCATTCCCGCCTTTCCACGTCAACGTCATGAGCGATTGCTCGCCCGCAAGGAGCTCGAATTCGAGGGGACTCTTGGTGCGTCGTAGCCATCGGAGCGAGGTGACGTCGACCGAGTCGAACGAAGCGAGACCCATCGCGAGTCCCAGCGCTCGAGAGGGTCTTAAGCCCGCGCCGGGGCCTCCCCCGTCGCGAGGGCCCTGGCGCGCCGGGCCGAGAGTTCTCGTTGGATATCGGCGATCTCCTCGAGGGCACGGCCGATGTCGCCAGGGTCATCGGGGGTCGTCAAGACCGGCCGCGGACCCCGAGCAGGGACCGGTGGCAGCACGTCCTCGTCCCAAGGGGCCGGCGGCGCCCCTCCGGCGGCGGCCGCGAGGCCGGTGCCACTCGTCAGTGGACTCGGTGGGGTCTTGGGAGTGAGGTCGGGGATAGGTCGGCCGAAATCGCTCCGGGAAGTACGTCCCTTGGGCGACTCCGCCTCGGCCGATGGTACGGAGGATTCGGTCTCGTCGGTAGCGAAGAAGAAGGAGACCACCGCTCCGAAAGCCGCGACGAACCCCAGCGTCAACAGGAGCCCCCAAAGCGGAAAATTGCTCGGGCCCAGCCGGGGAAACCCGAGGTGGATGAGGTAGGCCCCGCCGAGCAGCGCCGCCGTCAGCCCGATCAGCGGGAGAGTACCGACCAAAGGGGAGACGGGATCCGGGTCGGGAGCAGGCTGGGCGGACGGGTTCATTGGTGCTTCGTCGACGCTCCTCGACCTTCAAAATGAATGCGCGAGACCAGCAATACTACTTTTGGGCGGCCGGTCGACGCTCCCCGATTCTGCCGCAGCTTCGGACCTTCGGCGAGAAGCTTCATGACGGAGGAGTCGGGGGAGAACGGAAGGGGATGACGCTACTTCACTCCGGGGGGTCGGGAGGCGCGAGCGCCTCCCGTGAAGGAGTGTTGGACGACCTAGCTTCCCGTCACCGTCACGTCGACGGCGTCGAGCGCCGGCTGTGCGGCCGTCGCGGGGACGCCCGTGTCGATGTTGATGACCGCTTGGCACTCGGTGGGGGCCACGGTGAGTGTGCACGCGATGACCGCCGAGCCCGTGGTGAAGCTCACCGCGGAGCCGAACTCGGAGGAGATCACAAAGCTGTCCGTGTAGGTCTTCGCGACGGACTGCGACGCGCTCGTAAAGGTCAGCTGGAGCACGTAGTCCGAGGTCGCAGTGCAGGCGCCGGGGCCGCCCTGCAGCCAGGCCGTGACCACGACGGGGCTCGAACCGCTGGAAACGGGCGCCGTGCAGGTCCCGCCGGCACCGCCCGCGCCGACCGTGAAGAGGCTCGCCGAAACTCCCGGCTCGTAGATGGTGTCCGCCGTAGTCACCGCCCCCTGATTTCCGTTAACGGTGATGGTTCCGAAGCCTCCGAAAAGACCGGACGCCAAGGCGAACCCTCCCACCATCGCCAAGATTGCAACGATTGTCGCTAGGTAGACGCTTCTCCGGCGCAGTTTTTGTCCCATTTCCCATCCCCGCATCGGACAACGTCAAATGCGCATCTATACATCATCATCCGACTATAAAAGACCGCAAGACGGGCTGGGACACCGCCCTCGGTTCGCCGCCCCAAAACGGGACCCACCGGCCCTCCACCGGAGGTTGGTCCAACGAGCCCGGCGATCCGTGGGTGGTCAGCGTCCGGCCACGAGAAACAGGATGCCCGCGATCAGCGTGAAGACGGCGGCGAGAATCGCGAGCAGGCTGGTCGAGAACCCGAGCGCGAGCCAGCCCACAATTGCGAGCACGACCAGGACGATCCCTACGGCAAGGTTTCGCTCCGCGGTTCGACTTCGACCTAGGACCGTGAAGAAACCGATCACCAGCCCCACGACGAGAAAGATGAACGCCTCGTCCACGGACCCGAGCGCAGCGAGGCCGCGCCCCGTCGCGAGGAACGCGATCCCGACCAGAAAGCGGAGGACGGCGTCGGCGATGAGCAGGACCGCCGCGATGACCCCAAAGACCAGGGCGAGGCGGCGGTCGCTTTCGAGTGACATCGCGAGATTTCCCTGGCCCCGAAGGGATGCGCGTTCCGTACCGACGGAGTTCATTACCCTTACCCCGGCCCGAGAGCCCCCGTCGCCAAACCCTAAGCCCTCGGGCGAGTGAGCGTTTGAGATGACCCCGCGGGACGCGGCCCGAGGCATGCGCCACGAGTTCGACCGGGAGGCTTCCGGGTACGACCGCACGGCGCGGGAGTCCATGCCGGGGTACAGTGACCTTCATCGGACCCTGATCTGGGGGATCCCGTTTGTGCCCACGCGGTCGTTCCGAGTGCTCGAATTGGGGGTCGGCACCGGCACCCTCACGGCCCAGATCCTCGAAGGATTCCCCCACGCGCGAGTGACCGGTATCGACCTGTCGCCCCGGATGATCATCCGGGCGCGCACGAAGCTTCGGCCGTTCCGCGACCGCGTCGAGCTGATCGCCGGCGACTTGGGAGCATTCGACGAGAGTACCTACGACGTGGTCGTCTCCGCCCTCGCCATCCACCATCTCCGGGATTCGGAAAAGTGGCGACTGTTCCGCCGGATCTTCCGCTGCCTTCCGCCCGGCGGATACTTCGGCGACGCGGACGACCATCTGCCGGAGGACCCGATCTTCGATACGCGCTACGCCCAGATCGCCTCGACGTTGCCCTCCCATGGAGGACGTACCGCGGCGTGGACCAGTCCCCAAGCGGTCTGGCACGATCACGAGAAATTCGATCGCCCATCGACCCTCACCGCGGAGTTAGCATCCCTGGAACGCGCGGGATTCCAGCACGTCGGGGTGCCGTGGCGCTTCTTCGGGCAGGCCGTCGTCTGGGCGTATCGTTGACGTCGCCGCGAACCTCGATCGGGGGCCGTCCTCCGGGCGAAACCTTTTCTCCCGGCCTCCTCCTCTGCGCCTCGTGGCCGGGATGGGGTAGCTTGGCCTATCCTGGGGGACTGTGGATCCCTCGACCCGGGTTCAAAGCGGCGCGGGGCCGAACCCCGCACCCTGAGACTCTCGGTCCCGGCCCTACGACCGCTTCGCTCGGCGGCGGGGGTGCGGTCGAGCCGCGGAAGGCTTCGCGTGCTCGATCTCGGCGAGCGCCTCGGGTAGCCCGGTCAGCGAATAGTCCGCCCACCGCGCTCCCCAGCTCTCGAGGTCCGCCGGGGTGAGGGCCCAGCCTTTCAGGGTCGAGGCTCGTCCGACGGGCACGACCCCAGGGACCGAGCCCGCGGCCTCCATATCGAATCGGGAGTCCCCGACGAGGAACACGGGTACCCCGGGATAACGCCTCCGGTATTCGGTGAGGTGCTCGCGCTTGGTCCCTTCGGCCGATCCGAGCACTTCGTCGAACCAGTAACGCAGCCCCTCACGTTCGAGCAAGAGGTCGGCCATCTCGGTCTCCGCTCCCGTCGAGACCGTAAGGGTCCAGCGCTCCGAACCGAGCCGTTTCAGGAGCTTGGGGATCTCGGGGAACGGCTTCGCCTTGGCGTAGGCTTCGGTTACTTTGCGCTGATGAAAGGTGCGGGCGGTGGTTGCCCGGAGTGGGGCCGGCGCTTCGGGGTACAACTGGGCTAGCTGGGCCTCGAACGGCATTCCCGTGGTCGCCAGGTAATGGATTCGGCCCTCGTCCGGAGGCGTTCCGAACGCCCGGAGCAGAACGTCGCCCGCGACGACACTGATCAGCGCCAGGTCGTCCAGAATGGTTCCGTCGAGATCGAAGACGACGACCCCCCGCTCCACCCCGATCGGCGGCACCTCGCCCTTCGGGCGGCCGATTCGGTGACCGACCTCGGCAAACTGGCTCGTCGAGGAGACCGCCGGGAGTTCGACCGGCTCGGACGGAATCTCTCCCGGAACGTCGGGTCGTTGACCCTCGGCTCCTCGAGAGAGCGGCGCTTCCGGCATCGTTCGGTCGAGGAGAAGGGGCACTTTAAGAAGCGGAGCCGGCCGCCGCCCCTCTAATACGGGACCGGCCGTCACTCCCGCGTCGCCGGCGCCCCCGGTACGGTGAGGTCGTGCATCCGAGCCACGTGATTCGAGGACGGACGACCCGACTGTTGGAAGGCCGCCGGATCCTGGTCGGGGTGTCGGGGTCGATCGCCGCGGTCGAGGTCCCGAAGATCGTTCGGGAGCTGATCCGACACGGCGCCGATGTCACCGCGGTGATGAGCCCGGAAGCGACCCGAATCCTGACCGCGGACGCGATGGAGTTCGCGACCGGCCACCTCGCGGTCGTCCAACTGACCGGCAACGTCGAACACGTCACCCTCCTCGGGCCCGGCGAGGGCCGTGCCGACCTCTACCTCATCGCGCCCGCGACCGCGAACACGATCTCGAAGATCGCTCATGGCATCGACGATACCCCGGTGACCTCCTGCGCATCGGTGGCGTTGGGGGGCGGGGTTCCGATCTTGCTCGCCCCGGCCATGCACGCCCATATGGGGCTCAACCCCGCGGTTCGGGAGAGTCTCGACAAACTTCGGTCGTGGGGGGTAGGGATCATCTCGGGTGCATCGGTCGAGGGGGAAGAGAAGATCGCATCGCCCGAGGAAGTCGCCGCCGCGGTCCTTCACCGGATCGCCGGAGGGCCCTGGGCCGGTCGCCGGGTCGTGGTCATCGGAGGGGCGGCGCGGGAGCACCTCGACTCGGTCCGGTCGCTGACCAACGAGAGCTCCGGAGCATCGGCGATCGCTCTCGCCACCCAGGCGTACTTCCGGGGCGCGAACGTCGAACTCTGGACCGGGGCCCTCCAAGCGGCCGTCCCTTCGTTTCTCTCCACCACCCCCTGGCAGGGAGTCCAGGACCTGCAGGCACTCGTAAGGGCTCGGCGCTCGGCGCTCGCCACCGTCGCTGCCGTTCTGGTCCCGGCCGCGCTTTCGGATTTCACCGTCGAGCGTCGCCCCGGAAAGATCTCCTCGGACGACCATCCGACGCTCTCGCTCACCCTTCACCGCGCTCCCAAGGTTCTCCCCGACCTGCGGCGGCTGGCCCCGCCGCCGGCGCGGCTGGTCGCGTTCAAGCTCCTCGCGGGGGAGGAGCCGCAACAGCTCCTAGCAGCCGCTCGAAAACTGCGCGAGGAGACCGGGGCGGACTGGGTCGTCGCGAACGATGTCGCGACGATGGGCAGCCCATCCACCGACGCGTTGATCGTGCCCGGGAGCGGCGAACCGTACTGGATCCGTGGACCTAAGCCAGAGTTCGCCGGAAAGCTTCTGGACGACCTCGGT
Organism: Thermoplasmata archaeon; assembly: GCA_049802875.1. Taxonomy (GTDB): domain Archaea; phylum Thermoplasmatota; class Thermoplasmata; order Lutacidiplasmatales; family UBA184; genus Lutacidiplasma. The sequence continues at coordinate 51,876 of JBARNH010000018.1, forward strand.
AAGGAACTCGTAGCTCCGGCCACCGCCTCCCCGGGAGCCCCTCGCTCGCGTACCCGAGATAGGGTCCGCCATCGACTGTCGCGGCGCTGACGCGCGGGTGTTCTGAGCTCGTCTCGGGGGGCGCGTCGGGTTCGTTGTTCAGATCGAGTTGGTCGCGAAACCGACGACGAAGCCTACCAACAACCCGAGGTAGAGCAGTCGCTGCTTCAACCGGCTCGCTTCGGGGGTGTCGGCGGGACGGAACGCGACGCGCAGCATGGGGAGGATACAGTAGAGGATCGCCCCGATCGCGAGCGCGTCAAAGATCACGTCGAGGAGCGCGTTGTTGTAGAAGTACCCGACGATCCCGCCCGCGATCGTTGGTAGCCCCCCGATGAGGAAAAACCCGGCCAAGAGGCCGAGGCGGCGGTCATCGCGCCCGAGCAGTGGGGAAGTGATCGGAAATCCCTCCGTGACATTCTGCAAGAAGAACCCCACAAAGATCACCGAGACGAGCCCGATCGCCCCCGCTGCCCAATTGGCGCCGAAGACCAACCCCTCGGTCAGGTTCTGGAAGCCGATTGCCAGCGCGATGATGAGGGCGGTGAGGTTGGGGCTGGCGGCGGTGGTCGACCCCCGGTGTTCGCTAAAGAAGAGAACCAGAAAGCACCCGACGACCGCAATAGTGAACGCGACCGCGTATTGGGGGACTGCGATGTAGCCCGCGTTGCTGGAGTTCGAGTAGATGATCGGCGCGACGTCGCTGAAGACGTCCGCGAGGAGGAATACCAGGATGCCGATCGCAACGGCGTTGAGGACGATCACCGTGCGCGACCGCATCGTCTTGCTGAGGACGATAGGCATCGACAGGAAGATCGAGAGGCCCATCACTGCGGAGAGGACGATGAGTTCGGGGAGGTTGGACATCGATTACCCGAGAGTTGCGGTACGGCGGGGTACTTAAGTCTCTCTGTGAACATCGACGGCCACTAGTTCACAACGTGAATTTTTCCCGGATCTCGACTCGGGCCCCCGGACGGGGTCTCCGCTCGGCGGCCGGAGCGGGGCGCCGGGCCCGTTCCGACCGGCGGCCTTAATAGACGGTCCGCCTCGCGGCGCGGAGGATTCCAATGGTCAAGCTCGCCGAGTGGCGGGGCAAGGAAGTGTTCCGAAAGTATGGCATTCCGCTCCCGAAGGGCCACGTCGCCCGATCCGCCGCGGAGGCCGAATCGCTCACGCGCGGCGGCACCGTCCCCCTCCCGTGTGTCGTGAAAGCTCAGGTCCTGTCGGGGGGCCGGGGGAAGGGCGGCGCGGTGAAGTTCGCTTCCACGCCGGAAGAGGCACGAACTGCCGCCGAGAGCATCCTCGGACTCGAGTTCAAGGGCGAGAAGGTTCGGGAGCTACTGCTCGAAGAGAAGCTCCCGATCGCGAAGGAATTCTATCTTTCGTTAACGCTCGACCGAAGTCTCCGGCTTCCCATTGTCATCGCCAGCGCGCACGGCGGAGTGGAGATCGAGTCGGTCGACGACGCCGCGATCGAGCGCACCCCCGTCCATCCGTTCCCGGGACTCGCCGCTTACGAGAAGCGAAGGGCAGCGCACGCGCTTGGTCTCACGGGGAAACCGGCGGCCGAGCTCGACCGCGTGCTCGACGCGCTCTGGCGTCTCTTCCTCCGCGAGGACGCCGAGCTCGTCGAGATCAACCCGCTCGCACTCGTGGGCGAGGGTCTGGTGGCGCTCGACGCCAAGGTCATCATCGAGGACGACGCGGGATTCCGCCACCCCGAGTACAACGACATCCGGGACGACCGGACCCCCCTCGAGGAGATCGCCCGGGAGAAGGGGATCGCCTTCGTTCAACTCGATGGGAACATCGGAGTGATCGCGAACGGCGCCGGGCTGACGATGGCGACCCTGGACGTTCTCAAGGAGTTCGGGGGCAACCCGGGAATCTTCCTCGACCTCGGGGGCACCGACGATCCCAAGAAGGTCACCGAAGCGTTCCTCATGATGGCCCTCGCCCAGCCGAAGGCGGTCTTCCTGAACGTATTCGGGGGCGTCACCCGGTGCGACACCGTCGCGACCGGCTTGGTCGAGGCGATGAAGCAGGTCCCGACGGCCGACCGGTTCCCGCTGGTGGCCCGGATCCGAGGCAACAACGAGCGGGAGGGGATCGAGATTCTTCGCGCGGCGGGAATCGTCTCCATTCCCACGCTGAAGGAGTCCGCTCAGGCTGCCGTGGCCGCGGCGGGAGGCGCGAAATGACCGTCCTCGTCGACGCCAACACTCGGGTCGTAGTCCAGGGGATCACCGGACACCAGGGCACGGTGCATACCCGGCAGATGAAGCAGTTCGGCACCGCGGTCGTCGCGGGGGTCACCCCGGGAAAGGCGGGGACCGAGGTCGAGGGCGTTCCCGTGTTCGACTCGGTCCGGGACGCCGTCCGCAGCACGAACGCCAATGCGTCGTGCATCTTCGTCCCCGCCCCGTATGCGAAAGATGCGCTCCTCGAGTCGGTTGACGCGGGGATCTCGCTTTCGGTCATCGTGACCGAGCACATCCCGTTCCACGACATGCTCGTGATGTACCATTACGCCCGATCGAAGAACGCCCGCATCATCGGCCCGAACTGCCCGGGGATCGCCGCCCCCGGAGCCGCGAAGGTCGGGATCATCCCGAACATCGTGTTTCGACCGGGGCGGGTCGGCGTCATCTCCCGGAGCGGCACGTTGACCTACGAGATCGTCAACGGGATCAAGGACCACGGTCTCGGCCAATCGACCTGCATCGGTCTCGGCGGCGATCCGGTGGTCGGAACGTCGTTCGTCGACGCGCTCCCCTACTTCCAGGCGGACCCCGAGACCGACGTGATCGTCATGGTCGGAGAGATCGGGGGGACCGCGGAAGAGGATGGGGCGGAGTACATCCGGCACCACGTGACCAAACCCGTCGTGGCGTACATTGCAGGTCGCAGTGCGCCACCGGGCAAGCGGATGGGACACGCGGGCGCCATCATTTCGCGCGGGCGGGGGACCGCGGAGACGAAGCTCGCGGCGCTGTCGGCCGCGGGAGCACAGGTCGCCCGTTTCCCGTACGAGATCCCTGACCTCGTCGCCGAGATCGTGGCGAAACAGGCTCGGCGATGAGCCCCGCGACCGACCGACCGGCTCGAGCCGGCGAGGAGGCCGAGGAGCCGTGCATCGTTCCGGGGTGCGGAGCCCCGTCACTTCGGCACCTCGCGCTCACCGAGGCGCGAAAAGCATTCCCCCAACTGCCCGAGAAGGGCCGGCGCGCCCCATTGTGTCGGGACCACTACCGCGAGTGGAAGAAGGCGACGAAAGAGGCACGCAAACTCGACCGGTTGGGCTGGTAGATCTCTCGCTCCACCGGTAGCCCTTGCGAGGGTGGGTAACGCCGGGTGATCGGCGAGGAGTGAAGCGGTCCCGGGTCCTCGAGGAGGACGCGGCAGGACCCGCTCACCGACCCCCCCGACGTCCGGGACCGAAGCCAAATAACCGAGCTCGGGCTCCCGGGGTCGGATTCGTCGCGATGACCAGCACCGCTTGGAGGAGGGTCTCGGGCTGGGCGTTCGTGATCGGACCGATCCAGTTCGTAATCGCGACCCTCGTGGAAGGGGCGTTGATCCCGGGATACGGCCTGATCACCCACTGGATCAGCGACCTGGGGGCGCCGCCCAACAACGCCCCCCACTTTGCTCCGGGAACTTCGTTATGGTGGGTCTTCTCGGTCTCCCTGATCCTGATGGCGATCCTGATCCTGATCGGACTCGTGGGATTCCGACCGCTCCTGTGGGACCGGCGCACGGGCCAGCTCACGATCGTTCTCATCGCGATCGTCGCGCTCGGTTGCATCGGCGTCGCCGTTTGGAATGAGGTCGACTACCTGACCCTGCATTCGATCAGCGCCCTGATCGCGTTCGGGTTGGGATGGGTCGCGATGATCGTATTCGGAGCGTACGCCCGGAGGGATCCTCGGTGGGGACGGACGTGGGGCGCGCTGAGCGTCGTGGGCGGACTGGTGAGCGCGATCGCACTCGCGCTTTACGTCATTCCTACGTTCGCCGGGCGCGCGAACGTTCCCAGTTGGATAGCCGCGGTCTACCCCGGTGGGTCGGAACGGGCGATCGTGGTCCCGTTAGTGATTTGGCTGGTCGCGATCGGGGCTCAGATGATTCGTGGACTCGCGGTGAAGTCGGCGATTGCCTCCGCGCCCACCCCGACTGACTGATCCCGGACCCTCGATTCGAGATCACCCAGCGTACCGGCATCTCCGACGCGGCTCGAAAGTCCGTAGGACGCCGCCGGGCGGCCAATGAACGGACGGTGACGGAGCGGGGGTAGGGAACGAGGTGCCGTGCCACCGGACTCACTGCTTGCGCATCTTCTGGGCTCGCATGCGCCGGCGCATCCGCTTCTTGCGCCACTTCCAGCGCATGTGGCCGCGCTTCTTCCAAACCCGCGAAGACCGTTTCATTCCACCCGCGTCCGAACGGGCGCGGGTAGGGTCGACGGTTTATAAGGCTGCCCGCCGCCGCACCGGCGAGAGCGGCCGGTCCGGCCGTCCGTTATGTACCCGCGGCCGCTCGTCGGTCCGTGCTGACCGCCGGAGAGCTCGAGGTCAACGTCCTCGAGTTCCGGCAGCGATCGTTCCAATTCCAACGGATCGCCTTGGTCGCGGAACGGGAGATCGCGCTGTTCTCCCGAACCGAGACCGAGACGGAGAGCCAGTTTCGCCCGAAGCTCGTGCATCTCCACCTCCTCGTGCCCGTCGAGTGGGTCGTATTCGACGAGCCGAACGACGTGCTGCTGATCGCCCGGGACGGCACGACGCCCCCCGTGCGGCTCGCGGAGCAGGTCGTCGAGGTAGGCGCGGAGCGGACCGAGTTCCCAGAGCAGGGGATCTCGTGGAAGCGGACCGGCGGTCCCTCCGGCGCGTACGTTTACGCCCCGTCGGAGCTCGCCGACCGTCTGTTCACCGCCGAGGCCTACCGTGCGCTCGGGATTGCGTCGGGACCGGCCGCGAAGGGTTAGTCCCGGAGGAATCGCTCGACCGCAGCCGCGATCAGTCCCCCGACGATCGGGGCGACCCAGAATAGCCAATCCTGTTCGATGGCCCACTGGTTGCCCGGCCAGAACGCCGACAATAGCGCCGGTGCAAAACTCCGCGCCGGGTTGATCGATGCCCCGTCGATCGGGATCGCGACCAGGTTCGTCATCAGCAGCGTGAGGGCGATGCCCACGGGCGCGAGATTCTTCGAGGTGTTGCCACCGCGCGTGGTGAACAGCGCGACGGTGACCAGGAAGAACGTGAAGAGTACCTCCAGCAAGAACACGGAGCCCCAGGCGACGCCGTAGGGGGAGCCGTTCCCGGAATATCCCTGGGCGGCGAGAGCGACCTGGCTCGAGATCGCACTCGACCAGAGGGTCGACGAGCCGTACGCGATCCCGGCGATCAACCCCACGGCAACGATCCCCCCCAATACTTCCGAAATGACGTACGCCACGGCGTCGCGCGCGCTCATCCGGCCGGCGGCCCAGGCCCCGATCGTGATCGCCGGATTGAACGAGGCACCCGATATGTCGCCGAACGCGTAGGCCAATCCGAGCACTCCCAACCCGAGCGAGAAGCTGATCAGGATCACCCGCGACAGCGGGTCGAACGAGGTGGTCAGGGTCAGAGTAAAGATCGCTGCGCCGGTGACCGAGGCGAGCAGTCCGAAGGTTCCCAGGAACTCGGCGAGACACTTCTGGCCGAGCGACCACGCCATCGGCCGGCGACGAGAGTTCGAGCCTGTTAAGCCTTACGTCCGAGCCGTGGGGGGCTCCCCCCGGGGGGCATCGCGAGGTCAGATCACGCCCATCTCGGTGAGCTTTTCCGGCAGGTAGTGCTCCGTGACGTAGTTGAGACCGTACTTCGCGAGGGACTGCTGCTCCGCCTTCTTGCCGTTCTTCAACATCAGTTCGATCTCGGCCCGCCACTCCGCGGTGCCGAACCGGGGGTCCGTCAGCTCCGCCTGGAGCGCGCGAACATCCTGTTCCGAGAGCTTGTCGGACGGGAGCTCGTAGTTCTCGATGTCCGACGCCGTGACCCCCAGGAACTCGGCCGACGGGGTGGCCAGGTAGCTCGATAGGTGGGCGGTCTTGATGGCGCCGTACGCGACGCTCGCGTAGATCCGGAACGACCAGGGGTCCCCGTCCGTGAATACGACGACCGGCAGCTTCAGCTCCTCGGTGATCCGCTTCAGGAACCGGCGGGTGGAGCGCGCCGGCTGGCCCTTCAGGTGGAGCAGGATCGCGTCCTGGTCCTCATCGAAATTGTTCTCGGCGAGCCGGTCGACCATCCCGCCGCACTCGATCGCGATCACGAACTTCGCGTTCGTGCTGACGAACTCGATCTTTTCCTTCTCGACGTTGAACGGCAGCGAGTAACCGCCGTCGCCGACATCGTCCTTGCAGTTGATCTTCTTGACGACGCCTTTGCGATTCTTCTCCTTGATCGTGAGGTCTCCGATGACCGAGGCCCCGTTCTCTTCGGGGTGGAGTCGGAAGTCCTCGCGCAGGCGCTCGCACATCACTTCGAGGTCCTCGATCAGGAGGTTCGATTCGTCCTCGCTGTGGAACTTGGCGTCCTCCCACGCTTCGCTGATGTAGTAGAGCTCCCGCAGGGTCGAGGTCTTCTTGTCGCGGGCCATTTCATTGATGAAGTCGACGATGTAGAACGTCCGAAGCAGCATCAGCGCGCCGTCGAGCTTCCGGGCGCTCCGGGTGCCCATCGACTTGCCGAGTCGCCAGACCCCGTCCCGCGTCTGAAAGGAGAGGTTCTGCTTCGTCCGCAGAGGCAGCCGCATCCGCGGGATCTCCCCTTCGTCCAGCTGGTGGTAGATCTGTTCGGCCAGGGCGAGGGTCGGCCGGAGGGCGTCCGCTCGGACCTTCGGAAGGTCCGCGTCGTCCTCACTCTTCGTCGCTGGCGTGCGCGCTCGCTTCGGCGGCATCGTAGTCCACCTCCCCCGCGTCGACACCGGCGGCGGACTCGGCCGCCGCGGCCTCGGCGGCTTCGACGATCGTGCGCGGAAGGCGCACGTCCCAATCCCCCGGCAGTGGGTCGGCGCCCAGAACGTGCGACTCGTCGATCCCCGCGACGTACCAGTCGAAATCGCTCGCCTCAATGTCCGCTTTCGCCGGGAACCGGACCTCGAGGCGGGTGCGTCCGTTCGGAACGAGCTTGGGGAGCGTCCACCACGCGCGGCCGAGCGCCGGCTCGGTGCCCTCCGGTGCGGGGTCGAACGTCGCCTGCCCGAACTCCTCGGGAGGGATCTCGACGAACAGTTCGAGGACCCGAGGGCGCGGAGTGTAGTTCGTGACCTCGACCGGAACTCGGACCCCATCGTCGCCGGGGAGGAGTTGAGTCTCCACATTGACCACGTCCATGATCCGGGTGATGACGGGAGTAAGGTCGGGGATCGGCTTCCCGACGAGGTGGCTCGTCTTCTCGGCGAGCTTCGGGAGGATCCGGAGGATGATCGCGAACTTGTCGCTCGCGAAATCGCGGCGGCCCTTTCGGGAGAGATGCGCCCGGAGGTGGCGCGCAGCAGCCTGCAGGGCGAGGGTGAGCTCCTTGTCGATCTCCGGGTCCTCCGCGATCGCCTCCTTCGCCTCGCTCGTGAACGGGACCTTGGTCGACGCGACGTGGACCAGGATCACACCGGGTCCGCTCGGGATGCCGGAACCTCCCTTCTGCTCGAGGCCGTAGCGTCGCCAGTCCAAGTTGGCGATGGCCGTCGTGATCGCGCAGGCGCCCTGCTGGAAGAGCAACGGGACGCGGTTCGCGAACCGGAGGATCTGGACCGGCTGGTCGAGGGGGAGACCCCCGCCGTACACGAGACCGACTTCGACCATGAACGGAAACCCCGCCCGGACCTTCGGCGGGCGGCTCACCGGCGGAGCGTAGAACTCGGGTCGGAGCTCCCCGAGGACGTTGCGGAGTCCACGCTTGATGAGCATCGCGCCGATCGGGGAGAGCGAGTCGGCGGAGGGGGCGACGAGCGTCACCTCGTGCAGGGCCGCGAGCAGCCGTTCCTGCGCCTCCCCGATCACGGAGGTCGGGGACTGCCCCGCGCGGACCCCGCATTTCGCGAACACCTCCGTTGCCGCGCGCGCGCTGACCCCGGCGAGGTCCTTCGAGAGGAACTCCCCTAGGGTCGACCGTTTGGTCGACTTGAGCAGATAGCCAAGTTCGCCCAGCTCGAGGCCATACGGGTGGGGCAGGCACTCCTTCGCGATCGGGGGCATCTCCTGCGTCGCCCGCTCGAACGTGACCCGGGTGCCGTCGGGCTCGACCAGTACGATCCGCGCGTGCGGGTTGACGATGGCCGTGCCGCGGAGGTACTCGTACGGGGATTGTCGGCCCCGAACGTACCGCGCCTTCAGGACGAGCTCGATCCGGGTGCCGTGCGGACGGTCCCAGAGGATGAGGTCCTCGGAGACGACCTTCGGCTGGTTCTTCTGCGTGTCGATGACGAGGTCGAGCACGTGCGCCGCTTCCTCCTCCTCGACCTTGGAGAGGATGTGCGCCGGTCGAGCAGTCGTCAGGTTCGCGTACAGCACCGCGGCCGAGATGCCGATGCCTTGCTGTCCTCTCGCCTGACGATTCGAGTGGAATCGCGAGCCGTAGAGGAGCCGGGCGAACACGTTCGGTATTTCCTTGCGAAGGATGCCGGGGCCGTTGTCCGAGATCGCGACGCGGAGCCGGTCCTCGCCTTCCTTGGAGATCTCGACCGTGATCTCGGGCAGGAGGCCCGCCTCCTCGGCGGCATCGGCCGAATTGTCCACCCCCTCTTTGACCGTCGTGAGCAAGGAGCGCTGCGGGTTGTCGAAACCGAGGATCTGGCGGTTCCGTTCGAAGAACTCCGCGACCGAGATCTCACGCTGCTTCGCGGCGAGCTGCTGAGCGATGGTCGGCGGAGGCGCCACCGACCGAAGAGGGGCCCGCCCTTCGCTATAAGGAGCGCGTTGGAATTGAGAGATGCGATCAGACCGCGCCCGGGTTCGCGGTCCCCGGACGCGTCGCCACGTCCCGCAGCACCGGACGGAACGGGCGCCATCGGGCAGCCTCGAGGGGGTCGATCTCGAGCTGGAGGAGCTGCTCTTCGGCGGCGAGACCCGCGGCCGGCGCCTCCGTCATCTCCAAGTTCTCCCCCCGCGCGTCCCACCCGCCCGAGCCACCGCCGAACACGATGCCGTCCTCTACGCCCACCCGGTTGACGAAAACCGCGGGGAACCCGTTCTCGATCGCGCGCGCGGGCAGAAGGCGTTCGAACAGTCGGCCGCTCGTCACGGGCGAGGCGGAGATCACGACAAGCAGTTCGGCCCCGGCGAGGGCGAGCGCGCGCGACACCTCCGGAAAGAACGCGTCGTAGCAGATCTCGAGTCCGACCGACCGAGCCGCGACCGGCACCGGTCGGCTCTCGTCGGTCGCGGTGAAGTGCGCTCCCTCCTCGAACGGCCCGAACGTCGGGAGGTACCGCTTCACCTGGGTATGGATCTCCCCGTCCGGGCGCACCGCGATCGCCGCGTTGTGAACCTCCCCATGTCGTTCGGCCGACGCGAGCGGAGCGCCGACCACGATCGTCGCGCGCGACTCCCGGGCGATCGCACGGAGGGCGGCGGTCGGGGCGTCGCCTTCCCGGAGGGCCATTCGATGGATCCGGTCCCCCACGCGGTAGCCCGAAAGGAACAGCTCGGGAAAGATCGCGAGGTCGCTCGGCGCCGCGGCCACGGCGGCCCGGATCCGCTCGACGTTCGCCGAGACGTCGCCCGGGATCGGGGCGAGCTGGGCGAGCAGAAGTCTCATCAGTAGAAGTATCGGCGCACCGAGATAAGATAGACGAACAGCACGACGAAGATCAGGAAGAGGACCGTGATCGAGTCGGTGAAGAACAGATAGGCGGTCGTGGCGAAGATCAGGACCACCGTGGTCCAGAGGGCCCAGGTCTCCTGTCGCCACAGCGACGTCGCGATCCCGAGCAGCGCGGCTCCCAAGATCACCACGATCGCTGCGCCCAAGAGGTCCATCGAGGGGATCAGGTCGAGGGACGTCGGGACGAAGGTCCCCAGGTACGTCGAGAGGAGCAGCAGGAGGCCGGAGAGCACCAGGACGACCGCGAACAAGGCGATTAGGACCGAGAGCAGGGCGACCCCAAGCGGTCGGCGAGGCACGACGGGCGTGGGTTCCCAGCGGGGGGGCAGGCGGTCGAAGGTGACCGGCGTATCGCCCGAGGAAGCGGCGGCGCTCGACACGGAGGAGGTTCCGCTCATTGGATCGGGCCCGGGCCCACTTCGATTTCGGGGTGGGAACTTGTAGCTTTCGTTCGACCGGCGGACCTAGAAGCGGCGCTCGGCCGCGCCTCGCGCGAGGAGTTCGAGCAGTCGACGATACGGCCCCGGGGGGATCGGCTCCAGGGCCCGGACGGCATGGTCCGCCCATTGGGCCGCCTGAGCCCCGACGACCGCCCCGGCGTCGGTCAGGTCGGTCAGCGCCCGCAGCCGCAGGAGGTGCTTCGTCTTCTTCCTCCGGAGCTGGAACAGTCCCTCGAACTCCGCCTGCCGCTTCGGGTCGAGGCGGTCATATGCTTCGAGCGAGACGAGGGTCGGGTTGCCCTCCCGCAGGTCGGTGTAGAGCGGTTTCCCGAGCAGGTCCGGGTCGCCGTAGACATCGAGGAGGTCGTCCCGGATCTGGAAGGCGATCCCCAGCGCGCGCCCGTAGCTCGTGAGCGCGTCGGTGAGCGGCGGGGACACCTCCGAGATCTCCGCGACCGACGAGAGCGCCGCGGCGATGATCGCCGCCGTCTTCCGCTCGACGATACGGAAGTAGTGCTCTCGGCCGGTCGAGAGCTCGAACCGGGACGACTCCTGCAGGACCTCACCCTCGACGAGGTCGGCGCACGCCTCCCCGCACTTCAGGATGATCGAGCGGGGGTACTCGGCGGCGAGCTCGAAGGCGCGGACGAACAGGTAGTCTCCCGAGACGATCGCGAGCGGGATCCCGAACGCGCGCGGCATCGACGGGCGGCCCCGGCGCGTCTCGGCGTGGTCGATGACGTCATCGTGGACGAGAGTCGCCGTGTGGATCAGCTGGAACGCCGCCGCGAGCGAGTGGATCGGCCGGGTCGACTCGGCCCCGAGCGCTCGGTGCGCCACGGCCATCAGGAGCGGACGCACGCGCTTCCCGCCAGTCGAGCACGCGTACCGGGCGGCCTCCGTCAACTGCGCGTACGTCGAACCGAGGACCTGATGGAGCCTCCAGTCGACGTCCGCGAGGTCCCGGACGAGGACCGGTACGAGGTCCGAGACCTGGGGCAGCGCCTCCGCCCCGAACGTCTCGGTGACGAGGGCTTCGAGCGACGGCTCGAGGCCCTCCGCGGCGGGAGTCGAGCTCGTCACGCTCGCCTTCCGAGCCGAGCGGGCCAGCGCAGCCGCATCATGTCGTCCAGACCGGACGCCCCGATATAGCGCATACCCAGTGCGAGGAGGGGGTCGACCCCGACGAACCGGTCACCGAACCGTTGGATCCGGGCGGCTCGCTCGAGAGGAGCGTAGAGGGCGGAACGCCACGCGGTGTCGTAGTCCGTCAGCGGGGTCCCGTCTCGCCGGTGACGCGCCGCGGCGTCGCCGGCCAACCAGCCGCTCAGCATCGCGGTAGGAATCCCCCCGCCGTTCGTCGCCATGACGAGGTTCGCCGCGTCGCCCGCGAACAGCGCGCGCCCCCGAACGAGGCTCGCCGGCGGCGGGCCGACCGGTACCCACCAGTGGGTAGGGTCCCGGGCCGGACCTAGCCCCTGGGAGGTCAGGAAATCCTGGAGGAGGAGGTCGAGCGAGCGCCCGCGGGTTGTTCGGGTCACCCCAAGCCCGACGTTCGCGTCGGTCGCTCGGGGGAACCGCCATGCGTACCCGCCCGGGGCCGCGTGCCCGAAGTGGAGGTCGATCTCGTCGGTCAGCGGACCGTCGATCGTCGCAGTGATCATCCGGAACATCGTTCGGCGGGGGGCGAAGCCGACCGACCGACCGATCGTGGAGAGGGGTCCGTCGGCCGCGATGACGGCCCGGGCGCGCACCGTTTCCCCCCCGGCGAGCCGGACCTCGTCCCCCTGAAGACCGACGACCCCGACCGGGTGACGAAGTTCGGCCCCGGCGCCCTCCGCGCGGTAGGCCAACGCCTTGTCGAACGCTCGCCGGGAGACCGTGAAGCCCGTGAGCGGAAACCGGAACCGGTGACCGTAGGGAGAGACGCAGGTCATCCACCGGGTCTCCCGCAGGACGGTTCCGGGGGGAACCTCGAACGTCCGCGCGATCAACTCGGAGCAGCCGAACAGGTCGGCCAGCTCGGTCGCCGACGGGACGAACTCACCGCACTGGACCGGATGGCCCAGCTCCGGCCGATGGTCGAGGAGGAGCGTCGTCGCGCCGCCCTCCGCGGCCGCCCGGGCCGCCAGGGACCCCGCGGGACCGGCGCCGACGACGACGACGTCGTACGACTCCATGCGCTCAAGCTCCGACGTTCACGAAGTGGTACGCAGCCGACTGGATCGCTCCCAGGACCGGCTGAGGGTAGATGCCGAGGATGACGATCAGCGCCGCGATCAATGCGATCGCAGCGGCGCGACCGTAGCCGAGGCCCCCGATCGGGAGAACGGGAGGCCCCGAAGCGCCGACCACGGCACCGGACGCTGCGGGCTGGAGCGTCGGCGGGGCGTCGAAGAACATCACCCGGAGGACCCGAGCGTAGTAGAAGACCGAGAGGGCGCTGTTGAGCAGACCGGCCACCGCGAGCCAGATGAACCAACCCTGAGCCTGCACCGCGGCGCTGAAGAGAACGAACTTCGAGACGAAGCCGATCGTCAGTGGGACGCCGGCGAGGGAGAGGAGCATGAGGGCGAACGACGTCCCGAGGAACGGCCGACGGACGCCGAGGCCCCGCCAGTCGGAGATCAGCGGGCCGACGCCGAGCGCCGCCACCGCCCCGACCACGAGGAACGCCCCCGTCTTCATCAGCACGTGGGCGAACACCTGCAGCGTCGCCCCTCCGAGGGCCGGCGCGGAGCCGATCGCGATCCCGATCAGCATGTAGCCGGCCTGACTGATCGAAGAGTAGGCGAGCATGCGTTTCATCTCCTTCTGAAGCAACGCGAGCACGTTCCCGACCGTCATCGTCAGTACGGCGATCACGGCGAGTGCGATCTGGAAGCTCGCGCCGAGTGCGACCGAGCCGCCCGAGAGGCCGTAGCCGCTCGGGCCCGCGATGCCGGTGACCAGGACCGGGCCAAGAAACACCAGGAAGAACGCGAAAATCCCGATCTTCTTGGTCCCACCGGCCAGGAACGCGGAGACGTCGTCGGGGGCGCCGTCGTAGACGTCGACCGCCCAGGCGTGGAACGGGACCAGCGTGATCTTGAACGCCAGACCGGCGAACAGGAAGCCGTAGCCCAGGAGCACCAGTGTCGGATACCCGACCGCGGTGCCGGCCTCGCGGAGGAGGTAGAGGTTCGTCGTCCCGTACGCCCCGAAAAGGAGCGAGGCGCCGAAGAACGAGAGGACGGTCGAGAGCGCGCCGATCACGAAGAACTTCATCGCGGCTTCGAGCCCGCGGACGTCCTTTCGAGTGTAGGCGACGAGGAGGTACGACGCGATCGACGTCACCTCGATCGCGAGGAGCAGGAAGATCAGGTCGGATGCGATCGCGACCAGGAGCATCCCGATCGTCGCGAGGAGGAGGAGTCCGTAGAAGATCGGGGCGCCCCGTTCGTCCGAGGGGCGACTCGCGGAAGCGAGGCCGACGAGGAGTGCGGCGAGGAGGAAGATCCCCTGGAACACGAGCCCGAGGGACGTGAACCAGTAGAGCGGAGCGGTTCCCGCCGCCGGCACCGCGTCGACCTGTCCCGAGGGTATCGTGGCGAGGAACGCGAGCGGAGCGAAACCGAGATCGGCCATCACGAGGCCGAGTGCGGCGACCGTCGCCGCGACGGCGATGCCCGCGGTCAGTTCGATCCGACGGACGTGCAGCACATCCAGCAGGAAGATCAGGAGCACACCGGCCAGGAGGATGATCTCCGGGAGGAATGGACCGACGAACGAGCCGATCGTCATGGCGTCACGTTCCCGGCCACCCCTTGATCGGCGAATTCACGATCACGTTCACGAGCAGGCTCGGGAGGATCCCGAACAGCACGGCGAGGGCGACCAGGAGCCCCATCCCGACGCCCTCGTACCACGGCACGTCGTGGGCCTTCGGCGGCACCGCTCTCGGGGGGCCGAACAGCATCCGTTGCATCATCCACAGGTAGAATGCCGCGGTGACGACCAGCACGACCAGCGGGATCAGGACCCAGTAGCCGAGCGCGTCCCACGTCGCGAGGAACGCGGTGAATTCGGCGGGGAAACTGATGAGGGCCGGAAGTCCGAGCGAGGCCAACGAACCCGCCATGATCATGGTCGCAAGGCTGGGTCCGGTCGGAGTGATCCCTCCGAGGGAGGAGATGTCGCGGGTCCCGTACTGGTGGTGCACGCTCCCCGACGCCATGAACAGGAGCGCGCTCACGACGCCGTGCGCGAACATCAGGAGCACCGCGGCGAGGAGACCGAGCGACGAGTCGAGGGCGATCGCGAGCAGCACGATCCCCATGTGGTTGATCGACGAGTAGGCGACCAGGCGCTTCAGGTCCCGCTGGGCGAGGGAGAGCACCGACCCCCAGATGATCGTCAGGAACGCGATGACGAAGAGCAGCGGTTGGGCCGAATGGAAGCCGTTCGGCAGCACCTCCACCGCCCAGCGGATCAGTCCGTAGCCGCCGAGCTTGAGCAGCAGGCCCGCGAGAAGCACCGAACCGCCCGTCGGCGCCTCGACGTGCGCGTCGGGCAGCCAGGTGTGGAACGGGACGATCGGGAACTTGACGGCGAAGCCGAAGAACAGCGAGAGGAAGAGGAACGTCTGGACCACCGGGGCGAGTCCCCGCGCGGCCGCGTACACCGACGAGAAGTCGAACGAGGTCGCGCCCGAATAGAAGACGAGCGCGAGCAGCCCGACCAGCATCACGATCGAGGCGACGTGCGTGTAGACGAAGAATTTCAGCGCCGCGTACCGACGGTTCGGTCCGCCCCAATACCCGATGAGGAAGAACATCGGTACCAGGACCGCTTCCCAGAACAGGAAGAACAGGAGGATGTCGAGCGCGACGAAGACGCCGAAGCAGCCGAGGCAGGTCATCATCACGAGGCCGAAGTAGCCCGCGGGTCGCTGGGTCTCTCCCCACGAATAAACGACGGTCGCGATCTGGAGGATCGCCGTTAGCAGGATCAGGACCAGCGAGATCCCGTCGACGCCGACCGAGTAGTTGACGTGCATCCAGGCGAGCGAGATCCACGTGTACGTCTCGGTGTCCGAGAATCCGGGAACGAGGGCCCCCGAGTACCCCGGCCAGCCGGGGTACCCGACCAAGAGGAATCCGACCTCGATCAGGAACACGACAGAGGTCGCGAGGGCGACCCACCGCGCCTTCGAACCGGCGAGGAACGTGGCGACCGTGCCGACCGCGAGGGTGGCGAGCACGGTCGAGATCAGCGGCAGCATCGGATCAGCCGCCTCCGAACCGGGAGAGCAGGTACGGTCCGATGATCAGGAGCAGGACGAGGAGGGCGAGCAGGCCCCCGATGACATACGCGGCGTAGTCCGAGACGAGCCCCGTCTGCAGCGAGCGCATCCGGTTGCTCGCGAACGAGAACATCCGTTCGAGCCCGCGCACGACTCCGTCGATCACGAACCGGTCGAAGAAATCCGCCGCTCGGGCGAGCGTATAGACGCCCTTCTGCCCGATCGCGTCGTATCCGACCTTGAAGTAGTACCGATTGAGCAGAAGGCGGCGCAGCGGTTGGAGCGCGCTCGTCGGCGCGAGTACGTAGACTCGTCCGTTCCCCCACATCACCCAGGCGAGGCCGATCCCGCCCAGACCGAGCCCGACGCTGCCCGCGGAGAGCGCGAGGTCGGTGGTGCCGTAGACGGGCGGGATCCCTGCGACCCCCGCCCCGCTCAGCAGCAACGATTGGAACCCCGGCAGGAAGACGAACAGCCCGGCCACCACCGCGAACGCCGACAGGATGACGAGCGGGACCTGCATCACCCAGGGCCCCTCATGCGCCGGCGGCAATGTCGCGTCCCGGGGCCCGGTGCCCGAGAACGCGAGGAACCACGCTCGGAAGATGTAGTACGCCGTCAGGAAGACCGCGGCGAACGCCAGTAAGAAGAACGGCCAGTAGAGCGGGTGCGTCCCGAGCTGGGAGTAGACCGACGAGAGGATGTCGTCCTTGCTCCAGAATCCGGCGAACGGCGGGATGCCGGAGAGCGCGAGGCCACCGATCGCGAAGGCGGCGGCGGTCACCCGCATGTGCTTCTTCAAGCCCCCCATCTTGAACAGGTCCTGGGTGCCGACCGCGTGGATGACCGAGCCCGCCGCGAGGAACAGGAGGGCCTTGAAGAACGCGTGCGTGAAGAGATGGTACAACCCGACCATCGCGAAGCCGGCGCCGACGGCGAGTACCATGTACCCCAGCTGACTGATCGTCGAATACGCGATCACCCGTTTGATGTCCGGGTGGACGACCGCCATCGTCGCGGCGAAGAACGTCGTGAATCCCCCGACCGCCACGATCGCGAGCTGATCGGTGCCGGTGAATCCAAGAAACACGCTCGTTACGGCGAGCAGGTAGACCCCGGCGGCGACCATCGTCGCGGCGTGAATGAGCGCGGAGACGGTCGTCGGACCCTCCATTGCGTCCGGCAGCCAGACGTGGAGGGGGAACTGGGCACTCTTGCCGGCGGCCCCCCCGAGGATGAGGAGCCCGGCGATGGTGAGGGTGGTCGAGTTCCCTCCCATGACGCCGGCGAGAAACGGGATGTTCCCGTTGGCGAACACGAACCCGTTCGCGGCCCACCCCCCGCCGGGACCCGCGGTCGCGTAGGTAGAGAAGTAGAGGAAGATGCCGAGGAGGAAGAGGATGTCACCGACCCGGGTGACCAGGAACGCCTCCTTCGCGGCGCTCGCCGCGCTCGGCTTCTCGTAGTAGAATCCGATCAGGAAGTACGAGCAGACCCCGACGAGCTCCCAGAAGAGGAAGAACTCGAGGAGGTTGTTCGCCAGCACGAGCCCCGTCATCGAAGCGAGGAAGAGCGAGAGCTCGGCGTAGTATCGGGGGAGCCCGTGGTCGTGGTGCATGTACCCGATCGAGTACAGCATCACGAGGAAGCCGACGACCGTGACGACGACCAGCATCAGGGAAGAGATCGGGTCGACGAGCGTCCCCATCACGAGCGAGAAGCCGTTCGGGAACGGCCCCGCCGGCGGGAGATGCAGCCAAGTGAACTGAACGTTCGTGTACGTCCCGGGAGTCAGCGTCTCTCCCACCGCGATCAGGACGCCCAAGACCATCGCGGCGCCCGAGAGCGTGACGGCGATCCACCCCCCCCACTCGAGCCGGGAGAGCCGGGTACCCGCGAACCCGACGATCGCGAACGCGATCACCGAGAGGAGGGGTATGACGAACGCCCAGTCGAAGAGGAAGTTCAGCGAGCCCGTGACCGACCCCTCCTTACAATTTCAGCTCGTTGGCCCGGCCGACGTTGATCGTGCCCTTCAAGCGGTTGAGGGCGAGGACGATCGAGAGGCCCACGGCGACCTCGGTCGCGGCAAAACCGATGAGCACTACCGCGATCGACTGGCCCGAAAGCCCGTTCGCTCCGGGGGGGAACGCAGCGAAGTACACGAAGTTCAGGATCGCGGCGTTCATCGCGATCTCGATCGAGATCAGCAGGAGGATGAAGTTGCGGCGAGTGAGGATGCCGAAGACCCCGATTCCGAAGAGCGCGGCCGAGAGCCCCAGGAACCCCGTCAGGGCGAGCTCGGTCACTCTCGCCCCTCCCGGACGAGGTAGATCGCTCCGGCGACGCCCCCGAGCATGATGAGGCCGAGGAGGATCAGCCACGGCCCGTTGGGGCCGAACAGGTTCAGCGAGAGCGCGGTCGGATCGTAGGCCTGGATCGTCGTCGTCGATTGGGGAAGTTCTCCCAGGGCCGAGACGAGGAAGATGAAGGTGACGAGCGCGAGTCCCACGGGGACCGGACCGATGCCCGTCGCCGCCTCCCTCGAGAAGATCCGCTTGCGAGTGGTCATGATCCCGAACAGGAGCAGGATCGTCACCGCGCCGGCGTAGACCCCGAGTTGGAGGACCCCCAGGAACGGAGCGTCGAGAAGGAAGTAGATCGCCGATAGATCGACGAAGAAGATGGCGACCCAGAGAATCGTGTGGACGAGCTCCCGCACGAGGAGCGCGGCGAGGGCCGTGACGATCGCGACCGCAGCGAGGGCGAGGAACGCCAGTTCCTCGAGGCTCACTTCCGCGTCCCCCAGAACAGGCACTCTTTGGGGCAGACGCTGATACAGGTGCCGCACCGAACGCAGTCGGAGTCGTTGATCACCGGTTCCTTCCAGATGCGTTTCGGACCCTTCTCGCCGGGTTTCGGGTCGGTCTTCGGTATGTCGAGCATCGTGATGCATTGCGTGGGGCAGTCGCGAGAGCACGCATTGCACCCGATGCAGATCGGGGGGTCGAGCAGGATGGCGTCCTCGTTCGCCGGCCGCTCGAGGCGGATCGGGTTCATCGGGAGCTTGTGGCGGAACACCTCGTAGAGCTTCGCCGGCGAGTAGATCATCTCGGAGCGCTTCGGGGTCGACAGCTCGTAGCGGGTCGTCATCGTGAGGCACCCTTCGGGGCAGGCGTCCGAGCAGAACCCGCAGTAGCTGCACTTGCCGTAGTCGATCTCGGGGCACTTCTTGGGGTGCTTCGGGTCGCCCCCGGGAACGGTGACCATCTCGATGCAAAGGTCGGGGCACGAGAACGCGCACAGGTTGCAGCTGATGCACGTGGCGACGTTGAGGGCGTGGACGCCCCGATAGTTGTCCCAGACGTGGCCGACGCCGATCGGCTTGCCCGACGCGACCTGGACCCGATCACGGAACTTCGGGTCCTCGAGACGTTCGAACGGATAGACGATCGTCGATGGCCGGAAGAGGCTCTTCGCGAACTGGCGCGCGGCGGTCGCCATCGGTCGCGCCACGAACAAGATCGGGTTCTCGTTCGGCTTTTCCTTGGCGGTGATGGGAGCGGCCATGGAGTGGGAATACCTCTAGACCCCCATGGAGGGGACGCAGCCGAACACCGGCAGGCACTTCACCGTAACGAGGGCGGCCGCTAGGAAGATCGAGAGGAGGCTCAGCGGGATCATCCGGTTCCACCCGACGCGCAGCAGCTGGTCGGTGCGGACCCGCGGCAGCGACGCGCGAACCCAGACGAACAGTCCGAAGACGATGTAGGTCTTCAGCATGAACCAGAAGATCCCCGCGAGCGGGAACGCGGTCAGGGCGGCAGGCAGTCCCCAGTTCGTCGGGAGCGTCCAGCCGCCGAGGAACAGGAGGACGACGAGGATGCTCCCGACCAGCGCCCGGAGATAGTCGGCGAGCATGAAGAACGCGAAGAGCATCCCGCCGTACTCGGTGTTCCAGCCCTCGACCAGCTCCGCCTCCGCCTCGGGCAGATCGAACGGGATCCGTTCCATTTCGGCGAGCATGCCGGCCACGAACACGATCAGCGCGACGATGAGCGGGCCCCAGTACCAGTAGTTCTGCTGCTCCTCGACGATCGTTGTGAGGCTAAAGCTCCCCGAGACGATGACCACCGCGACCACCGCCAGGAGGATCGGCACCTCGTAGGCGATCATCTGGGCGGCGGACCGCATTCCGCCCATCAGGGAGTACTTGTTGTTGCTCGACCACGCGCTCACGAAGATGAAGAGCGGCGCAAACGAGAAGATCGCGAGGGCGAGGAGCAGGGTCAGCGGCAGCGCCCCCGAATTCCACCCCGTCGAGATCGGCAGGATCCCGAAGATGACCAACGAGGTGACCATGTACGCGAGCGGGCCGGAGTAGAATCCGAGAGAGTCCGCGTCGCGAGGCTGGAACGTGTGTTTGCGGAACAGCTTCAGCCCGTCGGCAAAATTCTGGAGCAGTCCCGCGAATCCCACGTGCATCGCTCCGCGGCGATCCATGAACCGGCCGAGGAGCTTCCGCTCCCACCAGATCAAAAGGATCGTGTTGAGCATGCTCGCGGCGAGGAGGATCACGGCGAAGATCAGGACGGAAAGGCCCACGATCAGGTCGGGGTTCGTGATGACCGCCCGCGCCGGGCCAGGCAGGATCGAGCCGAGCCCGACGAGCAACACGGTCGCGAGGCTGTTGGAGACAGAGTAGAGGGTGAGAGTGGTCATGGGCGGTTACCGGTCGACCTCCCCAACGCAGACGTCGACGCTTCCCATGATCGGAGGAATGTCCGAGACGTGGTACCCGACCAAGTACTGACGCGCGGCGCTGATGTTCGCGAACACCGGCGAGCGAAACTTCACGCGGTAGGGGTGCTCGCCGCCGTCGTTGACCACGTACGCCTGAGCCTCCCCGTGGGGTTCCTCGACGGCGGAGAACCCCACTCCCTTGGGGTAGTTGCGCTTGAGGAGATACCCCTCGTTGCCGATGGGGGCATACGGGGCGCCGAGCCACCGCGGGAGGTGGTCGGCGAGGACCGGACCGGGATGGTGGTCGAGCCAATCGAGGACCTGGCGAAGGATCCGGACCGATTGGCGCATCTCCTCCATTCGGACGAGGTAGCGGGCCGTCACATCGGCACCGTCCGCGACGGCGACGTCGAACTCCAGTCGATCGTACGCTGCGTAGGGTCGGTCCTTCCGGAGGTCGCGCTTGACGCCAGCCGACCGGATCATCGGCCCCGTCACCCCGTGCGCGACACAATCCGGGGCCTTCAGCACGCCCAGGTTGTCGCATCGTTCGCGAAAGATCGTGGAGCCGAGACAGAGCTGGTCGTACTCGGGGAAGCGGTCGTCGAGCCAGTTCAACACTTTCCGAGCCTGGTCGGTGAAGCCGAGCGGGAGGTCGCTGCGCACCCCCCCGACCCGCATGTACTCGTAGGTCATTCGGGCGCCCGTGTAGCTCTGGAACAGGTCGAGGACCAGGTCGCGGTCGCGCATTCCGTACAGGAACGGGCTCATCAGCCCTAGGTCCTGAACGAACGCGGCGTACCACATTAGGTGCGAGGCGATCCGCTGGAACTCATCGCACATCACCCGCAGATACTCGGCCCGTTCGGTCGGGCGCACGTGGAGCGAGTCCTCGGCCGACAGGATGTAGAGATGTTCCCACGCGAACCCGGCGACGTAACAGCACCGGTCCATCAGCGTGATGACTTCGTTGAAGTGTCGGTCTTCGCTGATCTTCTCGATCCCTCGATGGAGGTACCCCATCTCGGGGTCGACGTCGAGAACCATCTCCCCGTCGATCTTGACCCGGAGGTTCCAGAGACCATGCGTCATGGGGTGTTGAGGCCCCATGTTGATCCACATTTCAGACACGGCGCGACTTCACCTCCAGTTCCTCCGGCTCGTGCAGCTTGAACGAGCGAAGGAGCGGGTGGAACGTGTAGCCGTCCGGCATCAGGAGGTGGCGGAGGTCCGGATGATGGTCGAACGTGATGTCGACCATCTCCCACGCCTCGCGCTCGTGCCAGTTCGCGCTGGGCCAGATCGTCGACGCGGTCTCGATATGCGGTGCCTCCGATGGGAGGTCGGCGGAAAGGATCGCGTAGACCGTGTGTTCGTCGGACCAGACGACGTAGAAGACCTCGCGACGGTCGACCCAGTCGATCCCGCCGACCATCGAGAGGTGGCCAAACCGAAGGTCGTCTCGGACCGCTCGGAATAGGTCGAGAGCCCCCTCGGGCTTGAATCGGACCCGGCCTGCCGTTCCCGGGAACGGTTCGACCGCGACGAGCCGGTCACCCAGCTTCGGGCCGAGCTGGCGGGAAAGATCGTCCGGCTGCACCGCGTTCTCCTTCCAGTGCGAGCAGCGGTCTCCCGCCTATTCCTTGCGCTCCCGGATCAGTTCCTCGAGCTTGAGGATCCCATCGAGCATCGCCTCGGGTCGTGGCGGGCAGCCGGCGATGTACACGTCCACCGGGACCAGCTTGTCGACCCCGGGGACGACCGAGTACGCCGTTCGGAAGGGTCCTCCACCGGTGGCGCAGTTCCCCATCGCGATGACCCACTTCGGTTCGGGCATCTGCTCGTAGAGCGTGACGAGCTTGTGCGCCACCTTCCAGGTGACGGTGCCGTTCACAATCATCAGGTCGCACTGACGTGGGGAAGACCGGGGTACCACGCCAAATCGCTCCGCATCCCACCGGGCGCCGAACGCGGCGGCAAACTCGATCGCGCAGCAGGCGAGACCCCAATGGAGCGGGAACAGCGAATTCCGTCCGGCCCAGTTGAAGACCGGGCGGATGACCTTCGCCTGTCCCTGTTCGAGGAGAAGCGAACTAAGAGCTTCCCGGGCGGCGGGCAGGAACTCCTTGGCCCGGAGCGTCTCGATCTCGATGAACGGCACCGCCGCCTGGCCGACCATCGGCAGCTCCCCTTCGAGGTGAAGGCCCTCGGTCGACGCGGGCTTCGTCGGGGCTACGGTCTGGGGCGGGGCGCTCATACGACCCACCGCTTCTCACCGCTCAGGGCGTAGTAGATCCCCGTGATCGCGAGTCCGGTGAAGGCGACCGCGATGAAGACCGGGTACCAGGCCGAGTTCGCGCCGCGGAAAGTGAGTCCCCAGAGCGCCAGGATGAACCCCAGTACGTCGACCGCCACGAAGACGATGGCGAACGTGTAGTGCTGGGTCGGGAAGTCAATCTGGGCCTCGCCTTCGGCTTCCTCCCCGCACTCGTAGGTCGTGGTTTGAAGGTACGATTGGCGGCGTTTCGCACCCAACTGGCGGTTCGCGATGATGGAACCACACCCGAACGCCGTCGCTACAACAACGAACGCAAGGAACGTCGTGGTGCCCGCTTCCACCGTCGCCTCCTACCGCTAGCCCAGTACACTCATTGTGACCTCTTGTCGTTATTTAACTCCCACCGGCCGAGAGAAGAAATCGCCGGCGAGGGCGCCCTCCCGGTGTCGTTAAAGTAGCGTTCCGGGTGGTCCGTCGCGATGGGGCCGGGGAGCTTCCGTACTCCGCTCACCCTCTCGGGCCGTTACGTCGAGCTCATTCCGCTCGCTCGGGAGCAGCGGGACTCCCTCATCGGTGCCGCGCGCGATCCGGAGATCGGTCGATACCTACGCCACCCCCCGGGTCAAACTCCGCAAAAGATGGACGCCCTGATCGAGGCGGCGCTGGGGGCCCAGTCCGAGGGGACCGCCCTCGCTTTCACGACGCGCCTGATACCGAGCCACCGAACCGTCGGGATGACGAACTACCTTCGGATCGACCGGGACAACCACGGGGTGGAGATCGGCGGCACCTGGCTCGACTCCGCCTACTGGCGGACCCCCGTGAACGGAGAGTGCAAGCTCCTCCTGTTACGCCACGCGTTCGAGGACGAATCCGCCCATCGCGTGCAGCTCCAAACCGACTCACGAAACCTACGGTCGCAGCGCGCGATCGAGCGACTGGGGGCGGTACGGGAGGGCGTCCTACGGGAGGACGTCCTGCTCGGGGACGGGTACCGTCGATCGTCGGTCTACTTCAGCATCCTCGCGACCGAATGGCCCGGAGTCAAAGCGGGGCTGGAAGCGCAGCTCGCTCGACCGTGGCTCCCGACCACGACTCCCTAGTTAGGTCACGTGGAAGCGGGGCCGCCGCTTTTCCACGAACGCGCGAACGCCCTCCGGGAGCTCGGTCCCTTCGGCCGCTTCGACGGCGCCCCGTCGCTCGAGCATCATCTGGGTCTCGAGGCTCTCGCTGAACGCCGAGACCATCAACCGCTTCATCCAACCGTAGGCGAACGTTGGCCCGTCGGCGAGCTCCCCGGCTCGTTCCCAGGCCCGCGCCTCGAGCGCGGCGGGGGATACGACCTCGTGGACCAAGCCGAGTCCCCGGGCGTGCGCGGAGGTGATGCGTGCGTTCGAGAACAGGATCTCTTGGGCCGTTCCGATCCCGAGGAAGTGGGGAAGGAAGTACGTCAGGCCGCCGTCCGGAACCGCCCCCAGACCTGGGAACGCCGGCACGAGCACTGCTCCCTCGGCCGCGACCCGCCAATCGGCGGCGAGCGCCAGCGAAAATCCACCGCCGGCGGCGACGCCCGGGAGCGACGCGACGACCGGCTTCCGCATCCCCACGATCTCCCGAATCGCCAACTCCTGACCCGCGGTGAGGTCGTGGAAAAGGAGCGGCAGTTCTCCGCGTGCGCGATATTCCTCCATCGCCGCCACATCGCCTCCCGCGCAGAATGCCCGTCCCTCCCCCGTGAGGATCACCGCGCGGACCGCAGGGTCGAGTGAGGCGGCCTGAAGTTCCGACCGGAACCGCGCGAACGACGGCACATCGAGAGCGTTGAGTCGCTCGGGCCGATTGATCCGGATTTCCGTGACAGGTCCCCGCTTGGTTACTTTGATTTCCCCGCTCATACGCGCCCTCGTACATCCCGGTCGCAGACTTAATTACGTTCCCGGCGGGCATCGGGGAGCGCGGTCCCCCCGAGCCGGGACGGATCCCCGCGCTCCTCCCGAGGGCGAGTCATCGTCGGCCGCGCCTTTTAACCGCGCCGCATTCCCGGGGCGATGCCGTCCGTGGCTCTCGTAGTATTCAACCGGAACGACCGGGCGGGGGCGCTCCGCGTGCTGTCGAAGGTCGGCGGATTAGTGCCGGAAGTGCTGCTGATCGACTCTTCGGAGCCCTCCGAGAGCGCGCTTCTCCGGGCATCGGCCGAGGCTCTCGACCACCTCACGTTCCGACACGTACTCCCGCTCGGCTGTACGGAACCCCTCCGCGAGTACGCCGCGCGCCTCGTGAAGTCGGATCGGATCGTCGCGATCGACACGGACGAACTTCCGACCGACGGGTTGCTCCGCCGCTTGTCCGAACCGATCGATGCGGACGTGCTCTTGGTTCCTCGACACGATGTCGGGATCGGGATCGTGCGGTGGCTCCCGCGCGTCTACCGTCCGGGTCACCTGAGGTACGAAGGGTGGATCCACGAGGAGCCGCGAGTGCTCGGGACGAGCATCCGAGCCGGCCCGGACGAGGGGTTGGAGCACACCGCCGACTACGGCCACTACCTTGCCGAACGAGGGCGGGGCGGCGCCTATCTTCCGATCGAGTCGTTCGAGCGACCGTTCACCGGCCGTGAAGCCTGGTCCGAGTTTCACAGTTGGGCGTGTCGGCTCTCGACCTTCGGGTCCGACTCAGCGCCGCCGCCCGTCGCGGTGGCGTGGCTCTTGCGACGGCTCGGTGGGAGCGGTTCCGCGGCGTCGAGCTCGTACTTCGTGGAGTACGTCCGGGCGCGGTATCAGCACTTCGTGGGACTCTCCCGATCGCTTCGTCACACGGCGGTCGAGGTGAGCCGGGAGCTGCACCGTCGCGGAGGGGTGACCGCGTACCTCGGTCTCGACGACCCCGAGTACGTGGATCGTCTTTCCGCGAAATTTCCCTGGGGTTCTGCCCCCTCCCAACCCTTGGTCCAACTCCTTCTGTACCGGTTCCGAACCGGGGCGCCCCTGGAGGCGTGGGATCGGCTGGGGCCGCCGACGGAGACCCTTCCCGGATGACCGCCCCGAACGCGGATCCCGCCCGACGGCCCGGTCTCCCCCGGGTGACCGTGCTCGTACGCGCCTTCCGTCACCGAGGGTTTCTGCGATCAGCCCTCGATTCGGTCGAGCAGCAAGCGTTCCCGAAGGGGGAGGTCGAGACGATCGTCACCACCCCTCTTCCGCGTGAGGAATGGGAGGACGAACTCGCGGGTCGCGACATCGTCCATCTCGCGGTGGGCGGAGGGCGCCAGGGGCCAGCGCTCGTCGAAGCGGCCCGGCGAGCCCGCGCACCCCTCGTCGCCCTCTTGGACGACGACGACCTGTTCCATCCCGGTCGCCTCCGGGAGGTGGTCGCGGTCGCGGAACGGTACCCCGAGGTCGCCTACTACCGGAACGCCCTGGCGCCGTTCCGGACCTCGAGCGAGGCGGAGGGGCTGTCTCGTCGCCCACCGGACCGACCTCGAACGGCGGTCCGCACCGGGCTCCGACGCTTTGAGGAGCTCAGCCCCCGCGAGGTGTCGAAGCTGTTCTGGGGTGAGTGGGCGTACTGCACCAGCACGGTCGTCGTTCGCCGCGAGCTGCTGCTCACGGAGCCCGTGGGGCTGGACCGGGTCTACGTCGGGGCATCGATGTTCCTGTTCTGGGCTGCACTGGCGCACCGCCGACCGGTCTACCTCGACCCCCGGGCGTTCACCCTGTACCGCGTCCACGAGGGCAACGTTTCGGGGGCGGGGGCGCCTCGAGAACGCTCCGCGTGGCAGCGGTGGCAGGCGCTGGCGCCGACGTTGGTCGCCGAGGCGGGGGTGCTGCGCTCCCTCGCAGCGGAACTGCCCCCGGGCCGGCGATGGAGCCGACCGATCGAAGCGGTCACGGCGCGGAACCGGTTGGTCTTGGCGGTAGGGCGCAAGGAGACTCCTCGGAAGGATGTTTTGCACGACCTCGGGCGGTACGTCGGGTCCGCTCCGCCGCGAGTATTGGCGGCCCAGTGGGCGTTTCTCGCCCTGGGGGTTGCGCGCCTCCTCTCCCCGCGGGTCGCCGACGGGGCCGTCGGGTTTTGGTTTGGCCCGGCGGGTCAGACCCCGCCGGAGACCGGTGCGAGCCCGTTCGTGGGGGCACCGCCGCCGGTCTCGTAGCGTGCATCGAGCAAACCGCCAGCGTCGCGGAATCGAAAGCCACACGAGTCGCAGGGCGCCGACGGGAGACCGCGCCCGACCGGGCCCTCCGCGCGGGCATGGCAGACCGGGCAGGAGAGAACCTCCCGCCATGGCGGGAGCGACTTGGGGAGCCGCCCCGGTCGCTCCAGCACCAGCCACCGCATCGGAAGCCCCCAATGGGATCCCGCCGCCTCCGCGAACGGTTCGAGCACTCTCGGTGGCAGTCGACGGAGACCCGGGTACTCCTCGAGGCCGGTCGCCAGCTCTCCCACGAGAAGGAACCCGGCGCTGTTCGACAACCGCCGGAGGGCGCTCCGAGACCAGGTCCACGTCGGGAACACTGTGGGCGACGCGCCGCGGCGGGGCGTCTGGTCGAGCCCGACGCGACGGTACGGGCTCCAGGAAGGGGGGCGGAGCGTGTAGCGGACGTCGTCGGCCAGGGTGCCGAGGGACGGGTGGACGTGGCTGGTCACGACCGCCCGGCCCCCCGGGACGAGCACGCGACGAATCTCGGTCAGCGCGGGCCCCGGGTCCGCGAGAAAGTTGAAGGCCCGCACCATGACGCATGCGGTGACCGACTCCGAAGCGAACGGGAGCCGTCGCACGTCGGCGACGATCATGCGGAAGCGCGGGCCCGCCGGACCGGGCAACGGCACCTTCGCCAGGAACTCCGGCACCAGGTCGACGCCCAGGTACTCGGTCGCGCCGGCCTGAACGGTGGTGGAGAGGCGTCCGTCGCCGCACCCCGCTTCGAGCACTCGCCGTCGGTCAGTGGTCGCGAGCGCCCGAGCGAGCACTCGGGATTCGAGGGTCGTAACCTGGCCCCGGTCCTTCCAGATCCGCGAGAAATCGAGCCCTCGAAAGTCACCGGCAGCAGGCTGGCTCGCAGAGACTGGTCGCCCGTCCGTCCCCACTCTCGGAATCGGGACGGAAGGAGAAGGAGCGGCCATCACCACAGACGGGGCCCCGGCCGGGGGAGACTACCCCGTCGGGTCGCTCGGCTTACGACGCCGCTGGTCGGTCGGCGAGGAGGCGGTGTTGGTGGTCGACGGGGAGCTCGGCCCGGCGGGTCGGGCTGGCGGCCCGGGCGGGGGCGGCGCGATCTCGTCGGGGTCCGGGAGGTCCGGTTCGGGTGCCGCCTTCTGGCTCTTCCCCGCGTAGGAGCCGACCATGGACGTCGACTCCTCCGATTCCGCCTTGATCTCGTCCTCGATCGATTTGATCTCGGTGAGGAGCTCCTCCTGCTTCGGGATCGGCCCGAGGATGTCGTCCATCGTACCGATCCGGGCCTCGAGGTCGTTGAGCGTGTTGAGCGCCCGATCCGGTACCTGGCGGCTCGTCCCGAGATACTCGGACGCGCCCTCCATCAAACGGGAGAACTCGAAGGGGAACAGGATCTTCGTCGCCTGGCCATCCCCGACCTTCGCGACGGTGTCCAGAGAGAGCACCGTGAGCGCCTTCGCGTCCAGGGTACCGGCACCGAGAGCGAGGATCCGCAGGCGCTGGGATTCTCCCTGGGCTTCGAGGATCGTCGCGACCCGGGCGCCCTCCGCCTCGAGGATCTGGGACTGCCGGACGCCTTCGGCCTGCAGGATACGAGAGCGCTTCTGGCCCTCGGCCACGAGGATCGCGCTCCGCTTCTCCCCGTCCGCGCGCAGGACGGCCGCGCGCCGCTGGCGTTCGGCGGAGGTTTGCTCCTCCATCGCGGTCTTGACGGGTCCGACCGGGTCGACTTCCTTGATCTCGACCGCGTCAACGCGAACGCCCCACTTGTCGGTCGATTCGTCCAAGATGTCGCGGAGGCGGGTGTTGATCCGCTCGCGGTTGTAGAGGACCTCGTCCAGCTCCATGTCGCCGATGATCGACCGGAGAGTGGTCTGAGCGAGGGCGAGGGTAGCGACCTGATAGTTCTGGACCTGGAAGATCGCCTTCGGCGCGTCCACGACCTTGATGTAAATGATCGCGTCGACGTTGGTCGGCGAGTTGTCCTTCGTGATGACCTCCTGCCGTGGTACTTCGAGGACCTGCGTCCGCAGGTCGATCTTGAGCACCTGGGCGAGGGGGCTCACGAGGTTGAACCCCGGGTTGATCATCCGCTTGTACGACCCGAGGAGGGTGACGATCCCCTGTTGGTACGGTTGGATCGTGTAGATCATCCGGGTCAGGATCACCAGAATGATGATGAATGCCAGAACGACGCCGATGATGACGCCCGTGTAATCCATCGCCTACCCTCCGTTCCGCGAGCACCCGTTGGTCGTGATCCGCCCGCGGCAAACCCAAGAGCGGAGGTAACCCTTTCCCACCCGAATATCGCGCATCGTTCAGCTGGGGGGCGGGCGATTGATCGGCTGCACGGTCACGGAGACGCCCTCGCCGTGGATGACGCGCACCCGGGTCCCGACGGGGATCGGCTGGTCAGCGCGCGCCGACCAGACCTCGGACTTGACCTTCACTTTGCCGCGGAGGTTGTTCGGTTCGATCGGGACGGTGACGACCGCCTCCTCGCCGACGAGCCCGCCGCTGGTCGTACTCATCGGACGATGCACCGGAGCGACCCACCGGTAGTACGGGATCTCGATGAGCGCGCCCGCGATCGCCGCGATAATCACCAGCACCGGACCGATGTAGCTATCGAGTAGGACGGTCGGAAGGAACAGATAGAGGAAGCCCGCGACCAGGAGGATCGACCCCGGGATGATGAGGAGGGCCCCGGGATGGATCAGCTCGAAGGCGAGGAGCGCGATGCCCACGAGTACTATCGTGACACCGATGGCGTCGTTGACTACGACCATGAGCGAGAAAGGGAGAAGACCGGGTGCGGAGATAAGTTCGGCGCCATTTCTCGGGCCGCCCCGAAGGGCCTAACGGATGTAGTTCTGGGTGCTGGCCAGGTCAAACCGGGAAACGACCTTGAGCCGCTGGCCGTTGCCGGCTGGAGCATACGCGAGGAACGGGTAGAGTCTCCAGAGGTCACCTTCCGCCATCCGGGTGGCGATGTGGTCCGGCCCGAAGGCGTTCCGAGTCACGTACGCGGTCACCTTGCGCACCGCGCGCTCGTCGAGGTAGCCGAGCGAGTGGAGGTATTCGTGCGCGAGGATGACGTAGATGAAGCTGTTCAGTTCGAGGGGAGAAGAAGCGTTCGCGCGCATCGCCTGTACCAGGCCCTCGTTGAGGACGATCAGGTTGCCCGTCACCTGCCAGTACGCGCCCACGTAGGGCGGCAGGTTGGAGAGCCCGAGGCCCAGGCCGGGTCGCTCGATTCCGAGTACCCGGTGAACCGCCCCACGGACGACCCGGAACACCGCGTCGTAGTCGGCGTTCCCCTCGAGGGTCCGCGACAGATTGAACGGGCCGCGCTCGACGCCCCGCGATGCGGGGAGTGCGCTGTCCGGGGCAGAACGGGCGCCCGGAGTGAGAGCGGTGAGCCCCATCGACCTTTCTAGGGCGCCCCGGGGCATATAGTCGAGGTTACGCCTGCGCCATGTGCCTACCCCGACTCCCCGTTCCGCCGGCGCTCGCCCGAGAGCCTATGAGATGGGGGGAGTACACCGGACCGATGCCCCGTCCCGAGGACGTAGTGTTTCCCCGTCGTCGCGAGCGCACGGAGGAACGGTTCAAGGAGCGGCAGGCCCGGAAGCTCCTCGACGAATTCTTCGATCACGCCACCCTGCTCGCCGTCTCCCGGCTCGTCAACCAAGGTCAGTTCGAGTCGATCGACTTCCCGATATCGACTGGCAAGGAAGGGGGGGTTTTCCGTGCGACCAAGGGAAACGAGTTTCGCGCGGTCAAAGTCTATCGCATCGGGAATACGACGTTCCGTCACCTGCCCGCGTACGCGCTCGAGCAGCTGCGACGGCAGACCAGCGTGCGGAACTACGGGGGGCTGATCATTGCTTGGACCCGCCGGGAGCACACGATCCTCGGACAGCTCGCGGACGCGGGCGTTCGCGCTCCCCACCCCTACGGGCATCTGCGCAACGTGCTGGTGATGGAGTTCATCCGGGACGGTATGGGGGCGGCCCCCCGGCTCCGGGATGCCATGATCGACGACCCGGCGGACCTCTACGAGGACCTGGTCACCCAGATCGGCCGAATGGTGCGCACGGCCCACCTCGTGCACGGCGACCTCTCTCCGTACAACACGCTCTACTCCGAGGGACGGGTCGTCCTGATCGACGTCGCCCAGGCGATGTCGACCGATCATCCGCAGGCAGCGAAGTTGCTGGAGCGGGACCTCGAGCACTATACGAAGTTTCTCGCGCGGCTCGGCGTCGAAGTCGAGACGGCGGAGTTCATGCGCGCGGTCGGCGGCGATCTACTCGGTGAGGCCGCGGCAGGGTCGTGACGATGCCGGTCCTGTACGCCCGCATTCCGGAGGACCGCATCGGAGTCCTCATCGGTCCGGGGGGCAGCACAAAGCGCGAGATCCGGGCGCGCACGGAGACGCAGATCGACATCGACGCCGAGGAGGGGGAAGTGCGCATCTCCGGTCCGGACGACGACCCGATCCGTGCGATGAAAGCTCGCGACATAGTGATCGCGATCGGTCGCGGGTTCTCGCCGCCACGCGCGATGAGACTGCTCAAGGACAACGCCTACCTCGGTGTCCTGGACATCAAGTTCACGACGGGAAAGCGCGAGAAGGCGGCGCTCCGACGGATCCGCGCCCGGGCGATTGGAACCCACGGGCGCGCCCGGTCCCGTATCGAGGAGCTGTCCGGTTGCTCGATGAGCGTCTACGGCTCGACGATCGCGCTGATCGGGGAGGAAGACCAGCTGGAGCGGGCGACGCGGGCCGTCGAATTGCTGCTGAGGGGAAGCGAGCACGCGACGGTCTTCCACTTCCTCGCACGAATGCGGCGGAATTCGGCCCTCGAGGAATTGGTCGGACCGACCACTCCGGAAGCTCTCCCCGACCTCGATTCGGAGTAGGCTCGTGGCCAAGACCGTCCCGCTCGACGCCCCAACTCTGGCGTGGGCGAAGGGGGTATTCTCGGAGCACTACCGCTCCGCCCGGATCGAGCCGCCCGACCGGTTGAACCGCCGGGAGTTCGCCGTGTTCCCGTTCGCCGCGGAGTCGTTCATGCGGCGGCACGCGACCCTCCGGACCGGCGCGGAGTTCAACGGGTTTCTCGCGGAAGAGGTACCCCGGCACGTCTACTACTCCTCCG
The DNA here is from genome assembly GCA_049802875.1 of Thermoplasmata archaeon. Lineage (GTDB taxonomy): Archaea > Thermoplasmatota > Thermoplasmata > Lutacidiplasmatales > UBA184 > Lutacidiplasma. The sequence goes on from JBARNH010000018.1 coordinate 83,880, forward strand.
CGTACTATCGCCACCCCGCCGAGCCGACCATGGCCGCGAAGGAGTGGCTCGGCGCGGACCTGATCTTCGACCTGGATTCCGACCACCTTCGCGGGGCCGAATCACTCGACTATGCGGGACAGCTGGGCCTGGTGAAGCGGCGACTGGTCCAGCTCGTCGACGACTTCCTGGTCGGGGATTTTGGCGTCGACGCGGCCGCGATCTCGCTCGTCTTCTCCGGGGGACGGGGGTATCACGTTCACGTGCGCGCCGAAGGGTTCGTCTCGTTGTCGAGTCCCGAGCGCCGGGAGCTCGTCGACTACGTGCTGGGCACGGGGGTCGACCCGATGCAGGCGGTTCGGACGCGTCGAGGGGGTGGTGAGCCTTCCGCGGACGATGGACGGAGCGAGGACGACACGGGATCGGTCCGGCGTTCGTCGGGGCCCCCGAGAGCGCGGCACCTTGTCGAACCCGACGCACCCGGCTGGTCAGGACGGACGTCGCGGGCGGTCCTTGAGGTACTGCGGCGCTGGGAGGAGGCCGGACGGGACGTCGCCGTGAAGGAGATGGTCGCTACCGGGCTCCCGCTCGCGAAGGCCCGTCGGTGGGCGAAGCTCCTCGTCGACGAGGGAGGCGCGGCGAAGATCCGGACTCGCCGAACGCTCGAGGTCTTTCCCGGCGGGGTGCCGGTCGAATTCCTCGAAGCGATCGTCCCTCGGGCCGCGGTCGAGGTCCAGGGCGAGACGGACGCCCCCGTGACGACCGACATCCATCGGCTGATCCGGTTGCCCGGTTCCGTCCACGGAGGTACCGGGTTTCGCGCGGTGCCGCTCGCTCGGGATTCGGTCCCGGACTTCGACCCGTTCCGCGACGCGCTGATCGGTCCGCTCCCGCAGAAGCCGACCGCGCTCACCTTCACCGCCGAGGTCCGCTACCCGTTCCCGGGAGGCGAGGTGCACGGCCGGCCCGGGGTGGAGGACGAGCTGCCTACGCCGGTGGCGCTGTTTCTGGTGCTGCGGGGAGAAGCGGTGCTTCGGCCTTCACCGGCATGACGAGCCGGCCGATCTTCTCGATCGCCCCTTCGACCGCGTCCCCGGGCTTCAGCTTCCGACTCTCCTTCCCGAACTCGAAGCCGGGGACTCCGCCGAGGCTCCCGAGGGAGATCACGTCGCCCGGCTCGAACGTGATTCCGGTCGATAAGTGCTCGAGGATCTGAGGGATCCGGAAGACGTAGTCGCTCGTGTCCCCCTGCTGGCGCACGGTCCCATTGACCTTGAGCTCCATCCGGAGCGGGTAGACGTCGCCGACCTCCTCCTTGGGTACGACCCACGGCCCGACCGCCATGGTGGCATCGAACCCCTTCCCCATCACCCAGTCGACCCCTCCGTGCGGGGGATACTGGAGGTCCCGGTACCCCATGTCGAGGGCGACCGTGTACCCCGCCACGTGCTCCATCGCGCGGGCGGCCGAGATGTGCTTTCCGTGCTTTCCGATGACGACCGCGAGCTCGAGTTCGACGTCGGGGAACGCGCCGGCGGGGTTCAAGACCAACGACTCGCTCGGGCCAGCCAGGCTGTTGAAGAATCGGGTGAAGACGTACGGCTGGGACGGCGGCGCTTGCTGTTTCTCCGCGAGATGGCTCTTCGAGTTCATCGCGAGACAGTAGATCTTCGTCCCCCGTACGACCGGGGCGAGGAGCTTCACGCCCTCCTCGGGCTTGAAGAGGAACCGGGCCCCGGTCGCGGCCCGGGGCGTCCAGCCCATCTTGCGCCGCCGGTCGATGTACTCCAGGATCTTCTTGGTGATCTGGACGGAGTCGGCCCCGCCCTGGAAGAACTGCTGCATGTCGCGGAACCGGCTCGGGTCGGCGCCCTTCACCGGGTTGACCCCGAAATAGTCCCGACAGGCAGTGTCCAGGTCGATGAACTCGTTCGAGTCGGTCATCATGCCGAAGTGGAACTGGTCGGCGAGGGTGAAGTGGACGAGCTTCACGGGGGGGTCTCCGAGGGCGAGGATGCGCCGTCACGGATAACGGGTGCGTCGCGCAGACGCGGGCCGTACGTGACCACGTAGCCTTCGCCGAGGCGGTCGAGCGCGAGAAGGCGGAGATGAACGGTCTGGTCCGGACCGTTCGTCTCGGGTCCGCGCGCGACCGGCGGCGCGGTCGCGCCTCCGATGAGGGAGGGAGCAAAGTACACGGTGAAACGGTCGAACAACCCGTCGCGAAGAACGCTGGAGAGGATCTCCGCCCCTCCCTCGACCATCAGTCGGCGGATGCCGAGCGAGTGGAGGCGGACGAACAGCTCGGCCAGGTCGACCTTCGTCCGACCGGCCACGATCGTACGGACGTGAGGGGGGAACGTTCGCGTGGACCGCTCCGTCGTCGCTACGATCGTCGGGATCGTTCCGTCGAGCACCCGTGCGTTCGGGGGGGTCCGGCCGGTCGAGTCGACCACGATCCGAGTGGGGGACTTCGCTTCCGGCTGGCCGAGAAGGTCCCAATGCACGCGAAGGGACGGGTCGTCCTTCACGACGGTCCCGACGCCCACGAGGATCGCATCGGCGTTCGCCCGCAATTGTTGGACCCGTCGGAGGTCCTCGGGAGAGGAGAGCCGCGCCCGTCGTCCTCCGGCGTAGGCCAGTCGCCCGTCCGCCGAGGCGGCGCAGTTCGCCCAAACCGCCGGACGCACCGCGGGCGTCTCCGGGGTCGGTTCGGCCAAGGGCGTCTACCCCTTTGCCCGGAGGCGCTGGAGCTCGGCCTCGACCTCGGCCGTCGGCTCCCCCGCCGCCTTCAGGTCGTCCAGATTGATCGCGACGTTCGCGAGCGCGCCCTCCGTTGCGGATCGGAACAATGCCAACGCGGTGACGAGGTCGCTCGCGAGCGCGGGTTTCGTTCGCGCCCGCGCTCCTTCGAGCGTCACGGACAGCTCCTCGGAGAGCCGTGCGGTTTCGAGGGGCACGCTCGCCGCGCCGCGAAGCGCGCTGAGATAGGCCGCCTCCGTCGAAGCATCTCCCGGCCGTCCCTTGCGTGCCTTTCGAGCCGCGCGGACCGCCTCGTACGACCGGGCGTCCTCCTCGACCAGCGAGAGCATCCGACGGCGACCTTCGGTCAGGCGACGCACGAGCTCCCGGAGGTCGTCCGCCGGTTTCGCCGGGTCGTTCGAGTACGCGAGGACCATCTCACCGAGGGCGGCGGCGAGCGCCCC